>JAZLLW010000029.1:0-27400 GCA_045598305.1 Acutalibacteraceae bacterium | reverse complement strand
CGCAAAACGAAGCGCTACCGACAGTAACGGCAATGTTCTTTCCGAACAGCAGCAGGAGTATTTTGCTGATTCAAAGGTCAGAGACGAAGACGGCAAATTGCTTGTAGTATATCACGGAACGTCAGAAAACTTTGCTGTATTTGACAGAACAAAAGGAAGAAGCACGGCAGATATACAAGGGATGTTTTTCAGCCCGTGGGAAATAGAAGCAAGCGGCTACGGAGATAATGTCGGAGCTTATTATCTCAACATAACAAATCCTGCCGATGAAAGTACGGCATATAAAGCTTTAAGAAGATTTCAAGGCCAAAACGACGCAGGAGCGAAGGCAAGAGATTACCTTGAAAGTCTCGGATATGATGGTGTTGATAATGAATACGATGAATATATTGCATTCAGACCCGAACAAATAAAGCGTACTGACAACAAAAACCCGACAGTTAACCCGGACATAAATTACTCCACATCCCGAGAAGCCGAATACCTTGAACTTGCCAAAGACCCCGTGAAGAACGAGACAAAGCTTAACGAGATGGTCAAGCAAGCGGCAGAGAAAGCAGGATATAACAAAGAAGTATATCACGGAACAACATATTACGGTGATATTACAAAATTCAAAAAAGGCAGAGCAGGATATTTGGGAGCAGGAATTTACCTTGCCAAAAACCGTTCATTAGCAAACAGATACGCTAACGCTATGGGAGAAGGTAACGGTAAGATATATGACCTTTATGTTAAAGCAAATAATCCTCTTACCGTTACAACAGAACATCCTGCGAAAGAAATTCTGAACACAATATACGGAAGCGACAGAATATACAACAACCGTATATCAAAGCAGTCATTTGAAAACCTTATCATAACTTCAAAGGATATTCAGAAGCTTAAAGATTTAGGTTATGATGCGGTAATATGGGATTACAGCACAGAGCCGGAAATGGTAGTATTCAATTCCTCTCAAATCAAATCCGCAGACCCCGTAACCTACGACAACAACGGCAATATCATACCGCTTTCCGAGAGGTTTAACGAGCAGAACGATGATATAAGGTATTCTATTCGCAGAGATATTATTGACGACAACGGTAATCATTACGGAAAAGGCGTTTATCTTGATTCAAATTTTTATGAGGAATTGGATGAAAAAGAAAAAGTAAACCTGTTACGTGATTTCGTTGAAAATATGGTCGGCAGCAAATACGTAATCACTCTGTCAAACGGCAAGAAATTCAAATTTACCATTAAGCAAAGCAGCGAAAAATTCTTCAACGGCAAGAAAAACGTATCAGTAAACAGAGACTTAAAAACCAACTTTTCTAAATCGGAACACAAGCAGCAAAGCATAGGGTTATTTGAAGAGTTATTAAGTACGGCAAAAATGGTAGCTTCTGTACCGGCAACCCATTCGCATGATTGGGTAGATAATTTTGGTAAAAACAATTGGAATTATCTTGAAACTGTCGTACAAGACAAAAATAACACCGTCAAGAAAGCAATCTTGCATTTTGCAAACTCTCAGAACGGTGAAAACGTTTTGTATGATATATCAATTGTTGATGCGGACGCAAATAAAAAGAGCAGTGGGAACAGTCTACCTGTCATCCACACTGCTCGTAGCAATGGGAACAGTCTACCTGTCATCCACATTGCTCGTGACAATGCTACCATAGTTTTCCCCGAAAG
This sequence comes from Acutalibacteraceae bacterium, assembly GCA_045598305.1. Lineage (GTDB taxonomy): Bacteria > Bacillota > Clostridia > Oscillospirales > Acutalibacteraceae > CAG-177. The sequence continues at coordinate 25,717 of JAZLLW010000029.1, read as the reverse complement.
TCAAGACTTTTCTGAAAAGCGTGAGCAATCCAATCTTTCCGCATACGAACTTTCCGAATTTGTTTCAATGTCAGACGAATTGCTTGAGCAAAAGCGTATTGCTGAAGCAAATGCAAACGAACTGAATAATCTTACCGAATTTCCCGCACGCAAACTCAATCAGAATGACATTGCATCCGTTGTTAAAGACCTTTGTACCATAGCAAAAGCCCACCGCATAGGTGGGCTTGAAATATCTGTACCTGATTTTATGCCATTACGAATACGCAGCCGTTTGTAGCATCTGAATTTGAGCCGGTCCAGCGAAGCTCGGAATTAACAAATTCAAAATATCCTGCCGTGCTGTCATTTACAAGGACGGAATCTGTGCCGTCTTTTGTCTGATAGTGATAAATTTCATCTGCATCATAGGTAAGCTTGTTGCCTTCCTTCTCTGCAAGGATAAACCATCTGTCGGTTGAATCGGCGGAATTGCTCCAGCTGATGTCAATGGAAACCTCGTTCTTGTCTGAGGGTTTAACTTCTGCGGTAGCTCTCATTGAGGTTTTATCCTGATATGAACCGAGAACCGAAGTGTAATCCTCATCGGAAACCTGACTGATGATCAAATTTCGGTTTTCAAGAAGGATTGAATCAAAGTCGGTTTCGGTAAACGAACCGTCATCGGCAACACAGATAACGTACTGAACGTCATCAACGATGAATCTGCCTGCATAATATTCGGCATCGGATTTGATTGAATAATCTGCGGTTTCGTTCTCAAATGCGGGACTGCCGTCAATGTAAATACCGGAGATATCACCCTTCTTATCCTCGTCAGCAGCTCTGAAGGTATATTCACGGCCTGCAATTGTGAATTTATACTGAGCTATATCGCCGCTGATAACGCTGAAGGATTCATCGGAAACGCCCATTGCTGCGGGATGAACAAGGTTTACGCCAACCTTCTCATTGATTTTCTCAAGTGAATCATACTCAACAACGGGGTTGGCAAGCCCGATGGCACCGTCTTCGGGAGCAGAGGCCTCGGTATTTTCTTCACTTACGGAAGTATCGGCGGTTGTGTTATCTTTTGATTCATCAGTCTTTCTGCAAGCGCAAAAGACGAGGCATAAAGCCGAAAGAATTGCAATTACAACAAGAAACTTTTTCATAATCTGTTCTCCTTATTTTATATCGGTTTACTGAAACACCTGACGATTCCGCAATCAGTATCGTTCTGTGTCGTTTCATCTGTTTATACGACGGTAAAATAAAAAAGGCTACAAAAAAGATTAAAATTTTTCTGCAATCAGTATTTTTCCGTTTCCGTAACGTCAAGGACAAATATCGTTGCACCGCCTACGGTAACGTTATCGGCAAGAGCGCCCTCAGCAAAGCCCTTTCCGAAGGAAGCATTTGTGGGTGCGGTATGAGTACGCTTCTGTGAAAACTTCTTAATGATTTCCTTTGCAAAGGATACTCTTTCATCCTCGGTACCGATGAGGAAGGTAGTGTTTCCCACCATAAGGAATCCACCGGTGGTTGAAAGCTTGGTTACCGAGAAATTTTCTTTTGTAAGAGCAGCCGCAACAACTGCACTGTCTTCATTATTAACAATGGCAATAATAAGTTTCATATTGATACTCCCTTTTTCTCTTAAAGCTTCGGCTCAAGCATTATTCTTGAGCGTTTATCAAGCTTACGATAATCCTCAATTTCGTATCTGTTATCGTTTGCATCCTTTATCAGAACTCTGCCGTCATAGAGAGGTTTGACTGATGCAATATGATTTCTTATCTCAAATTTGATTATACCATGGTCCGTCTCCGCTGTCCACATCCAGACCTTGAATTTTTCCGTCATCGAGATAAATCTCGTAATTTTGGGAATCAGGTAATATTCGTCAAGAGCACTGAGAATGACTTTCCTTGATTCCTCCATAAGGTTTGCCGCGTCGCGGATAACAGCTTTCTGCTCCCCTTCTTCGTCAAGCAGTACAAGATATTTGTCACCGCCGGATTTCGGGAAAAGACGGTGTACCTCAAGATTTGTCCATTTTTCATCACTTCCGAAAAATTCAACGTCAACGAATATACCGTCGTTTTCGGTTATTTTAACTTCAGGTCCGTCAATATAATGAATCATGGGTACACCTCCTTATTCAAAGTTTTCGGTTTCTTTCATTTTGCTGAGCTGCTCACCCATAGACTGAATCTCAACAAGCTTGTAATATTTGCCCTTCATGGCAAGGAGCTCCTGAGGAGTGCCGTACTCTATGATTTCGCCCTTATCCACAACTATAATCTTATTGGCTTTGCGAAGTGTGGAAAGACGGTGAGCAATCATAATCGTCGTCCTGCCTCTGATAAGACGTTCAATGGCTTCCTGGATAAGATGCTCCGTTTCGGAGTCAACCGCCGCGGTCGCCTCATCAAGGATGAGAATGGACGGATTTTTCATGACGGCTCTCGCAATGGAAATTCTCTGCTTTTCTCCGCCGGAAACGCCCGTTCCCCTTTCACCGAGGACAGTATCGTATCCGTCGGGAAGACGTGAAATAAATCCGTGCGCATTAGCTATATCCGCCGCTCTGAGTACCTGCTCAACATGAGCATCGGGCGAGCCATAGGAAATGTTATTGTATATAGAATCCTTGAACATCAACGGCTCCTGCTGAACGAAGCCGATCTGACTCCTGTAATATTCCATATCAATATCCTTAAGATTCATATTGTCAATGAAAATCTCACCGTCATAATCATCGTAGTACCGCATTATGAGGTTTATGAGCGTGGATTTACCTGAGCCGGTCGTACCGACTATACCCACAACGTCGCCGGGTTCGATTACCACGTTGATATCGCTGAGGACTTTCTTTGAACGGTCAAAGGAGAAATTGACGTTTTTGAATTCTATTCTGCCTTCAATTCTGTCGGGAATATTTGATTTGCCGAAATTATGCTCTGGCTCGGCATCAAGTATATCAAGGATTTTCTCTGCGGAAGCAAGAGTATTCTTATAAGTATCACTGAAGTTGGCAAAGAAGTTTACCGGGTTGTAGAACATTGACGCATAAGAAACGAATGAAACGAGCAAACCCACGGTAACGCCGTTGTCATTGCCGTTGATGACAAGCTGACCGCCGGAAAACCAGATAATCAGCGAGCCGCAGGTTACGAGGAAGGTCATAAAACTGGGGAAGAAGCTTGCGATTCTTGATACCTTGTCATCTTCACGAAGCCATTCATCACAGTAGGCATCAAACTTTTTAACAGCGCTTTTTTCACTTGTAAACGCCTTGATGATTCTGATACCGGGGATAGTGTCGGTAAGAAGTCCCGAAATAGCGGAGCTTCTACGCCAGATTCTGCTGTAATGAGGGCCGATTTTTCTGCCGAAAACCCTGCCTATAAGCACAACAAGAGGAATCGGAACAAGCGAGAAAAGAGTTAACTTCCAATTCAGCACGGTCATTATCACGAGAATACCGATAAGAGTAAAGAACTGTACGACCGCTTCCTGAGTGATTTTCATAACGAAATTCTGAATGGCGGAGGTATCGGAATTGATTCTGTTGATAACAGAGCCGGTAGAGGTCTTGTCGTAAAAATTCAGCGGAAGATACTGTGCTTTTTCGTAAATATCCTTTTTAAGCCCCACAACAATCTTGTCACCGGTAATTCTCAGAAGATAACTTCTTACACCGGAAACGCTGAACTGTAGAATATATACACCCAAAAGGATGCCTATAACAATCAGCAACCCTTTTGCATCTCTTGCGGGAAGCACAACGTCCACCATTTTACCGGTAATATACGGAGGAACAAGGGACATAGCCGTTGTGAATACCGAAAGAAGCATACACACGAAAAGCCCCTTTTTATAAGGAGTTGCATATCCCGCAAACTTGGAAATCATCTTGCCCTTGCCCTTGCAGTTAAGACAATCGGCGTCAGGAGAAGAAAGCTTGCGTCCGCATTTCGGACAAAAAGAACGAAGATGAGAAACGGTATTTTCCATACCGTAAAGTGCCTCGTCCGTGTATCCGTGCTCCACAACGTTATTCACAAAATCCTTTGCCGCATCGGCAACAGAGGTGGTTGAGTACGTGAAACGGATAAGCTTTACGTTTTTTCCGGAATTGAGTCTGACGCTGAAATAAGCACTGCCGTACATTCTTTTGACGTCGGCTTCTTCAATATCGTCATAGTCATACTTTCTCAATTCTTCGTTTTCGTTGAAGACAAAAAGCTGCTTCTTGCCGAAGCACATTGCACTTTCGCCGTAATTACGGTCAAAATTCAGATCACCCACAACGGAAAACAGATGTTCATCTTCCCCGAAAGCAGTTTTATATTGCCCCTCAAACTGCTTCGGGAACGGTCGGTTTGTAATTATTTTATCCATAATGTCACCCCCACTAAAGGTGTTTCTTATGATTTTTCAAGAGGATTATAACCGATAACTATTATAAGTCAATATAAAAAGGCAAATTGAAACCATTTTTGTAACATTACATAAATTAAAACTACCAGAGACTTTATTTTGTTTATTTTGCACAATAAGAAAATAGGTAAGACAGCAACACCGCGTTACCGTGATGTTACTGTCCTAAATTTGTTATGCGTAAAGTATTTTCAGTACGAAATTAACAAGAGAATAAACCTTATAGTAGAGCCCCTGAAGCAACTGATTGAAGAATACATGAGTGCTGTCCATTTCAGCCGTTTTTTCTATTCCTCTGTCTGAAATATCCTTCATCAGTTCATCTTTCAGAGTGCCGAAAGAGGAAAGCTTCTTAAACTCGGAAACACGGTTTTTCATCTTCCACCATCTCCAGGAAATTTCCGAGCCGAGTACGTGATCAAGCTCTTCACCCGAGGATGCTTCTTTTGCTTTTGACCAGAGAGAATCACAGTATCTGATCTGCTCCGATGAAAGATTAAGGGTATCCTTCATTGACTGGTAAATACCCAGATGCATTTTGCTCTCGTTTTCGGTAATAACGTCAAGGAATTCTTTTACATACTTTCCGCCTTCACCGTAGTAGGCATTGCTGAATTCGGAAACGGCGGCATCGTAATCAAGATAAGGATCCTTGAAAAGCTGACCTATCAGCCACGCACGAAGCTCGCCGAATTCGGCTTCGGCCTTCATGGAATAATTGCCTTCCTCGTAAATACCCTTAACGTTATTCTCCTTGAAAACCTGCATATTTCTCTGCAGAACACCGAAATCGGGGAAAAGTCCCGTCCAGTTACAGTAATTGGTACAGTAATCCCATATATAAATTCTGTCGCAGATTTCAGACCAGCCACGCAAATCGTCCATAAATGCCTTATTCGTCTTGCAGGAATCATCATCAAAGGCGTGGGAGAAGCAGCACTCTATTGAGCAAAGACGAATAATCACATTATCGTCCGGTACTATTCCTTTGGGCGGTTTTCTTGTATAGCGGTAAGCGAAGGTATCAATGGCTACGTTATCATAACCCGCATTCTTTACTTCTTTTGCAACGGCATTGCAGAATTCAAGCATCGTGCCTGCATGAGAGCCGTATTTATTATCGGTTTTTCTGCACTTCTGACAGGTACAGAAAGTAATATTATCATTCTGAGTAAGCGTTACTATCTGAAGGTCTGCCTTTTCGTCGTGTTCCTTTGCAAGAAGCTCAAGAACCTCGTCTGTTACTATTCTGAGCACGTCGGGATTGGAAAGGCAAAGCTGATTCTTAGTCCTGAACCCTCTGTAAGATGCAAAATATTCGGGATGCTCGTCATAGTATTTCTCGGCTGAACAGAATTTTGTTGAAAGCGTATGGGCAAGGGTGGGAATGTAATCAACACATCCGCCGAGCTCTTCCGGAATATCTCTGTATTCCGCGCTGTTTAGACCGTTAAAAAGCGAATACTGAACATCTTTTGGGCTGAGCCAATCCGTATCCGTAAATTCAAACGGAGGAGTATATTCAATATTGGTATTGACCGGAACGGAAACGGTATCTTTCGTATAGGTTATTTTTTCACTCGTATAGCTTCTTACCCCTGCAAATTTTTCAAGGAAAGCATAGATTCCTCTTACGGTCTGCTGAAGGGTGGAGCCGGTGATATACACGTTGGCATCATCGGAAGAAATAACACAGCCGTTCTCAACCGAGCTGTCAATTGATACCACTATATTATGGCTATCTTGCTCCTCGCTCAAAACAGGAAGCTGAACCGAACAGATGCTGTTAATATAGTCGGCTAAAGTATCCGATGCCGATCTGAGATTTTCATCCTTACTGCAGATACACCAGGTATTATCTATGACCAAGTCTTTTTCCTCCTCTGCATAAGCATAAAGTGTTGACATCGCCATAATGAGACAAAGCACAATTGAAATAATCTTTTTCGTTTTCATTTTCATTCTCCCGCAAAATAAAATATTTCCAATATATTTTGAACAAACCGTAATATCAATAAGCACGACGAAATTCCTATTGATCTACAAGTTTTTTCAGTTTCAACACATCATCGATAAGGTTATCGGGAGAGTTATCGGCAGTAAATTCAATAAAAACGTATCCGTCAAACGATTCCGACTTCAGTGCATTGATTATATCCGGAATAAAGCTTTCATCCTTTTTGTGCAGTCTTTGAAATTTTTTCAATTCGGAAAATGAAATATGTACATCGGAAACAAAAGGAATCAGCTTACTCAGCTTATCAAAATCCCCTTTCCGGTCCCTGTACCAGGATTGATAGTAAGTCTTTATCCGGCCTTCTGTATCTTTGAGATAGCGGAGAGATGAAGCCGTTTCGTCATTAAATGTACCGTGGTGACATTCGTTGGAAATCACGGTGCCGTATCTGTCCGCAATATCGGCAAGAGCGAGGGATTCGGATATCAGACCGTCATATTCATTTTTGTCTGTTTTTGAAGAGGATTTTGTTCCGAGCCAGGTACGCATATACCCGGCACCGGTAATAGAAGCAAATCTGCAAAGACATTCCCATCCCGTCACATCGCTGCTGCCTATTCTGTAGTAAGTACCGAGTGAACGGATAACTATACCGTTTTCGTCACAAAGCTTTTTTGCAAGGCAGGCATCATCCTCCGTGAGAATATGGTAATCCGTACCCCATTCTATCGCTTCGGCACCGCATTTTACAGCGGTATCAACAACGTCCTCAATTGAATAATCACGAAGAGATGTGCTTGTAAATCCGACTTTCATACAATCACCTTAGGCCATGGTTTTAAGTTTTTCAAGTGTTACCTCGCTGACACATTCCTTTCCCGCAAGATAACGGTTGAATTCGTCAATTATATAATCGGCCATACGGGTCACCTCATATCCCGTGCTGCCGGCTATATGGGGCGTCATAATTGCATTTTTGCACTTGAAAAGAGGCCCGGCAGCGGGTATAAGTTCATTTTTCTGAACGTCAAGCAGGGCGGTCCTTGTCTTCTTTTCCTTCAGGGCTCTTGCAAGATCATCCTCGTTGACCTGCGCTCCCCTGCCGGTATTGATAAAGGTAGCATTGTCTTTCATAAGAGAAAACAACGAGTAATTCAGAATATCGTTGAGTTCTTTTTTATTTGCAAGGTGATTTGAGATAACGTCACACTTTTCAAATATTTCGGGTAAATCGCAGAGAACGACACCGAGAGACTTCGCTTTTTTCTGCGAAGCAAACGGATCGTATACAAGCACGTTTACGTCAAAGGATTTCAGCTTTTCAGCCACCATTGAGCCGATTACGCCGAGCCCGATAAGTCCCACAGTCGCATAATAATTTCCCTGAACATTTGCCGCTCTCAGCTTAGAAAGAGCAAGATTGGTATGATAATATTTCTCTGCCTGAAAATAGCCCTTTGCGGCGAGAATAATCTGTGAAACGGTATACTCTGCCACGGGAATTCCGTTAGCATAAGCGGCAGAGAAAACCCTTACGCCGCAATTAAGAAAGGGCTCCGCAAAATAGCCGACCGTGCCTGCGGCATAAAATACGGCTTCAAGGCCGGGAAGATATTCCTTTATTTCCGATTCGGAAAGTTTAACCATACCCCAGGTAGAAAAAATGTATCTGACTTCCTCAAATTTCTTACGATCCTTTTTGAGGTCATGCAAAGTATATATCTCCATCTGCATATTCATTTTTTCGAGAACTCTGTCGTCATAAACCCTCTTGACATCGCTTTCATTATTGCAGAGAAAAATTCTGTCCATATCATCGCCGCCGTCTCACATTATAAACGCATTGTACCACTTCAAAATATCCGTTTCAATACATAAAACCATTTATTTTTATCTTTATGCGTGGTATAATACTCACACAACAAATTAAGGGGAAAATTTATGACTGAAGAACAAATTAAATCATACTTTGAAAGAATCGGGCTTAAATATGACAAAAACGAGCCGCACGGCATAAATCAGCTGAACAAAATACAGTATGCACACATTACTCACGTTCCGTATGAAAATACGGAAATAGTTGACGGGCATCCTTTGAGTCTTGAGGAAGATGATCTGTTTCAGAAGATTGTCACGGAGCATCGCGGCGGCTATTGCTTTGAGTTGAACGGTCTGCTGGGATGCGCTCTGCGTTCAATGGGTTACGAGGTTGAGGAATATATGGGCAGATTCCTTCGCGGAGAAACAGAAATCCCCATGCCCCGGCACAGAGTACTTGCGGTCATGACAGAGGGAAAAAAGATACTCTGCGAAGTAGGTATCGGCAGTGAAGCTCCTTACCATACGCTTGAAATCGTAACCGGCAAAGAACAGGACGGCTACCGCTTTGTCAATGACGATTTGCTGGGTACGGTGCTGGAGGAATACGTCGGCGGTAAATGGAGTCCTTTCTTTTCTTTCACGGAATGCAGGCAGATCAACAAGGATTACGTCCCGCTCTCCTATTACTGTGAAAATCATCCTTCGTCTATTTTTCACGTCAATATGCTTTCACTGAAAACACCCGACGGCAGAGTGACGGTAGACGGAAACACATTCAGAATACGCCGTAACGGTGAAATCACTTTTGAAAAAGAAATGACCGAGACGGAGCTCAGCGAAATCTGTCCCCGGTATTTCGGAATGACTCTGCACCGATAAATTCATACAAATCGTCTGTGTTGATTATTGTATAAACGGCAACTGTGATATATCATGAAACCGTAAAGGTTTCGAAAGGAAGTTGAAATTATGGTAACCATCTTTGAAAAAATCCTGGATTACTTTATGGTTTTGTGCCTTGTTTTCGGCTCATTTATTACAAAAGGAGCAGAGAGCAATGACCTGAATACCATCGAAAGCAATATTGCCGACGGATTAATTTCGGACAGTTTTTCTCCATTCGCCTCTTCCGATATTTTTGACGGAGAAACGATTATTTCAAGAATTGAAGCAGATAAAGACGGAAATTACCGCTTCACAGACGTTGACTATAAGGATACAGACAGAGCAAGCTGGCTGACGGCAAGACATATTACAAGAACAGAGCAGCTTGCAATTCTGTATCGCAGAGAAACAGATGAAGAGAAAAAAGACGAATACAGAGAATACGTTCTCAGACTTCTCGACCATTGGATAAAAAACGATTATCAGAACAGCAACTGGTGGCACAACAAGCTTTCAAATCCCAACATTCTCGGTGAAATCGGTCTGCTGATGAAGGATGACCTTTCAAAGAAGCAGCTCCTTCAGTTAGGTGAACTTGTGGGCAGAGGATGCTTCTCGGTCAACCCCACTATATGGGCATACACGGGAGCAAATGTCATTGACCTTGCCATGTCTTCCATTAAATTCGGAGCATTGATGAACAGCGGTATATCCGTAAAGACAGCCGTAAACCTGGTGGAAAAAGAACTGAAATACTCCAAAGGTGAGGGACTTCACGCAGACGGTACGTTTTTCCAGCACGGAAACAGGTTATACATGGGAGGATACGGTGTTACATTCATTAACGGAATGGCAAATATCATACGTATGCTCTCGGGAACGGAATACATTTTCTCATCCGAGCAGCTTTCAAAGCTTGCGGGCTTTATCACAGACGGATTAAAGACGATGAGCTTCGGCAGCATACTTGACCCCTCGACTATGGGCAGGTCGGTTTCAAGATATAACGCTCAGCCGCTTCCCTCCATAACAAGATCTCTCAGGGCACTTGCAAACATAAGCGAAATGCCGAGAAAGCAGGAAATACTGGACTACGTAAACAGTATTGAGGGCAATATCAAATCGGACACCGGACTGCACTATTTTGAGGAAGCGAAATTCATCGTAATAAACAACTCCGACTTTTATTTCAGCTTCAGAGGCGGAGACAGCGGTATGCTCTATGCCGAAATCATAAACGATGAAAACATACTGGGCTACAATTCATCTTTCCCGGGAGTAACAACCATTATGCATTCGGGAAATGAATATAACAACATAAGCCCCGTATACGATTTTTCATCAGTTCCCGGCACGACTGCCGTTCCGGAAACCGATGAGCAGTTAAGAGCACACAGCGATTTCTCTTACAGAATCCTGCCCGGCGTTTACGGAGATGCACAGGCAGACGGTGCCGCCGTTTCGTTTGCAAAAACAGAACACGAAGGCATAAAGATGACGGTCGCCTGCTTTGCAACGGATAAGGGAGCATATTTGCTCGGAACGGGATTTTCGGATTCGCGGGGAAGAAAGCTTATCACAACAATCAATCAGTCGTTTCTTGAGGGTGAAATAAAGCAAAACGGCAACACAGTCATTCATAACGGTATCAGATACTCATTGCTTGAGGGCGGCGAACTGACACCGAAATCCGAACACAGAACGGGAAACTGGCAAAGAAACAATCTGACTTTCGGTCCTGAGCCGGTTGAAGGAGATATTTTTACGCTTTCATTTGAGAACAGCGGCTCTTACGCATATTCAGTCATGAGTGAAAACACCGATGAAAGCGTAAAAATAATATGCAACACGGATTCAATTCAGGCAATTGAATTGCCCGACGGAAGAGTAGCGTCCGTATTCTACAAGAGCGGAAGCTTTGAATATAACGGAAAAACATTCAGCGGCAAAGCCGGAAATGCATACATCTTTGAAAAATAACAGTTGTATTTTCACACATAAACTGTTATGATTTCAAATATACCGATAAGGAAAATATATTTAGGTAAGAAAGAAGCAGTTTAAGATGAGCAAATTCAGATTTTTCTCAAATCAAAAAATGCCCTGGCTCAAGGTCATAATTCTGGCAGTGGCTTCGGCAGTAATCACGGCGGTGCTTAAAATCATCCCCGCCCTTGAAGGAACATCATTCCAGGATATTGCCGTTAACCCCGATTGCTGGTTTTTATTTGCCTTATTCATCATAGTAAACTGCGATAAATGGTGGGAAGCATCCCTCAAGACGTTCGTATTCTTCCTGATAAGCCAGCCCCTCATTTATCTCATTCAGGTACCCTTCTCAAGCATGGGATTCGAGCTTTTCAAATACTATAAATATTGGTTTGTAATCACGATACTTACCTTGCCCGGCGCGGCGGTCGCATTCCTCGTTAAGAAAAAGAACTGGCTCAGCGCGGCGGTGCTTTCGGTAGCTGTCGGATATCTCGGATACGCGGCGGCAACCTACTTCTGGAACGTAAAATCCGATTTTCCCCATCACCTGGTAAGTCTGATATTCTGCGTACTGCTTGCGATATTCTTTGTACTTGCCCTGCTTGACAAGAATTCTCAGCGTCTTGCCGTAATGGCGGTAATGGTAGTAGTAATAGCCGGAACGCTTTATTTCACGAAGCCCATTTCAACAAAGGACATTTCTCTTGATAAAGGAAGCTGGACTTACGTTGTTGACGATTCAAACATCGCGGATATAAGCATAACAGACGGCAACGACGTATCATTCAAGGCAAAGAAAAAAGGCAACGCGATAGTCACCTTCACAAATGAAAACGGTGAAATAATCGAATACTGGGTAACCGTAAGCAACGGCAGTATTCTTGTAGGAAGTCTGAGCTGAAATAAATCGCAGTCCCGAGCGGGGCTGCGATTTTTATTTTCAGTCCGTTTTTTGGGACTGAGCATCCGATATAATCATTGTATACAGTAAGAGTTACAGAAAGGAGAAATATATCAGATGTAATATTGAACATAGTATTCAAGTATGATAAAATTATGGTAATTAAATTTGGAGGTATGAAAATGAAAGAACAGTTTACAAATATGTATCCGATTTCAAAGACTCTCAGATTTTCACTTATACCCGTAGGTAAAACCGAAGAAAATTTCAACAATAAAATGCTTCTTGAAACCGACAAACAGAGGGCAGAAGATTACTCAAAAGTCAAGAAAATTATTGACCGCTATCACAAGACATATATTGAAAGCGTTTTGTCTTCTATCAATTTTATAGAGGGCGTGGATGAATATGCTTCGCTCTACTATAAGAACGGCAAAGACGATAATGAAATCGAAAAGATGGAAGAACTTGAGGCATCAATGCGCAAATTTATTGCCAAAAAGCTTACATCAGATAAAAGGTACAAAGACCTTTCTTCTGCCAAGACTATGATTGAAAGCTTGCTTCCCGAATTTGTTGATGCAGAAGAAAAAGAAATCGTTTCCCGGTTTCACAATTTCTCAACCTATTTTTCGGGATTTTTCACCAACAGAGAAAATATGTATTCCGATAAAGCTCAATCGACAGCCGTTTCTTATCGCTGCATAAATGATAATTTACCGAGATTTCTTGATAACTGCAGAAGCTTTGAAAAAATAAAAGCTTCTCTGTCACCCGAAAAAATTGAGGAACTGAATGAGCTTACACTTGGCTTTTTGGGTAAATATATGACAGATGCTTTTTCTGTTGACTTTTTTCCGTACGTGCTTTCACAAAGAGGTATTGATTTATACAACAGTATTATAGGCGGGTATACCTGTGAAGACACCACCAAAGTACAAGGCATTAACGAAATAATCAATCTTTATAATCAGCAGGTTGCAAAGGGCGATAAATCCAAGAAGCTTCCGTCAATCAAGCCCCTCTACAAACAGATACTCAGCGATAAGGAATCTGTTTCTTTTATTCCCGAAAAATATAAAAATGATGATGCGGTCATTTTCTCTGTTCTCGCATTTTACAGAGAAACAGTCGAAAAGACGTTGCCTGACATCAAAGCACTATTTGATAAATTCGGCACGTATAATCATAACGGTATATTCATTTCATCGGGTATTCCCGTAACCGATTTATCAAATGCCGCATTTGGCAGTTGGAGTGCATTCACTTCGGCATGGAATGATGAATACATGAAACTGAAGCCGCTCAAAAAAGGTAAAAATCCGGAAAAATATGAAGAGGAAATGAAGGCGGAATTCAAGAAAGCCAAGAGTTTCAGCGTAGCGGATTTCCAGCGTCTCGGTTCAGTCAACAAGTCAGAGAATTCCGTTGGTTCTGTTTCGGATTATTATGTAACGACTGTTTCAGAAAAGACCGAAACGGTTTATGAAGCATACAAAAAAGCAGAAGGGCTTCTCACATCGGTTTATTCGGAAAAATATGATAAGAAGCTGATGAAAAACGAAACGGCAATTGCTCTTATTAAGGAGCTTCTTGATGCCGTCAAAGACCTTGAAAAAACCATTAAGCCCCTTATCGGCACGGGCAAAGAGGAAAATAAGGATGAGCTGTTTTACGGTGAATTTATTCCTCTTTATGATGCCTTATCATCGGTTGACCGCCTCTATGATAAGGTCAGAAACTATATGACCCAAAAGCCGTATTCAACAGATAAAATCAAACTGAATTTTGATAATCCGCAATTGCTCGGAGGATGGGACAGAAACAAAGAAAAAGATTACAGAACTGTTTTGATGCGCAGAAACGGTTTGTATTATCTTGCGATAATGGACAAATCAAATAACAAAATCTTTGAAAGCTTCCCCGAAAGCGCCTCGGGTGACTGCTATGAAAAAATGGATTATAAGCTTCTGCCCGGTCCGAACAAAATGCTTCCGAAGGTATTCTTTGCAGCATCAAACGCTTCCCTGTTTCAGCCCTCTGATGAAATACTTAAAATCAGAAGTTCCGAATCATTCAAAAAAGGGCAGAATTTCAATGTAGATGATTGCCGAAAGTTTATTGATTTCTTCAAAGATTCTATAAACAAACATGACGACTGGTCAAAATTCGGCTTTAAGTTCTCTGACACAAAATCATACAGTGACATCAGCGAATTCTACAACGAGATAAAAGAACAGGGATATATGGTAAAATTCCGTAATATTCCCGTTTCGTACATTGAGCAGTTCGTTGAAAACGGTCAGCTTTACCTTTTCCAAATTTATAACAAGGATTTCTCGGAATACAGCCATGGCACGCCAAATATGCACACTCTGTATTTCAAAATGCTTTTTGATGAGCGCAACCTCAAGGATGTTGTTTTCAAGCTTAACGGAGAAGCCGAAATGTTTTACCGCGAGGCAAGTATTAAAGACAGCGAAAGAATCGTTCATCCCGCAAATCAGCCCGTAAAAAACAAAAATCCCGAAAGCGAAAAATCGGAAAGCATATTCAATTATGACCTTATCAAAGATAAGCGATTTACAAAACGCCAATTCTCTATCCATATTCCCATAACACTCAATTTTAAGGCAGAGGGCAGAGAATTCATAAATCCGAAAGTCCGTCTTGCTGTTAAAAATTCCGATTCCGGCTACGTTATCGGAATTGACCGCGGTGAAAGGAATCTCATCTATATCAGCGTTATCAACGGAAACGGCGAAATCGTTGAGCAGACATCTCTCAACGAAATCATCAGCGATAACGGTTATAAGGTCAATTATCAGAATCTGCTTGACCGCAAGGAAAAAGAGCACGACGAAGCAAGAAAGAGTTGGGGCTCGGTTGAAAATATCAAGGAACTCAAAGAGGGTTATCTGAGCCAGGTAGTTCATAAGATCTGCGAGCTTGTTGTAAAATATGATGCGATCATCGCAATGGAAGACCTTAATTCCGGCTTCAAAAACAGCAGAATTAAGGTTGAAAAGCAGGTTTATCAGAAATTTGAAAATATGCTCATTTCAAAGCTGAATTATCTTGCCGATAAGAAGGCGGAACCCGATTCGGAGGGCGGCATACTCAACGCATATCAGCTCACAAATAAGTATGACGGTACAAATAAAGGCAAGCAAAACGGCATCATATTCTACGTTTCCGCATGGCTCACAAGTAAGATCGATCCAATCACGGGATTTGCAGACCTACTCAAGCCGAAATACACAAGCGTTGAAGCGGCTCATGATTTCTTTGAAAAAATCGATTCAATCAACTATAACGAATCCTCTGATATGTTTGAATTCGACATTGATTATGATAAATTCCCCCGCTGCAACGCCGATTTCAGGAAGAAATGGACTGTCTGCACCAACGGCAACAGAATAAAAACCTTCCGCAATCCTAAAAAGAACAGCGAATGGGACAACAAAACCGTTTGCCTGACCGCCGAATTCAAGAAACTCTTTGATGAATACGGAATAGATTATTCCGGCGATATCAAGGCAGCTGTTCTTCGCATAAGCAACAAGGATTTCTGCTATCGTTTAATCGGTCTTATTCAGCTTACTCTCCAGATGAGAAACAGCATAACCGGAAGCACAAATCCCGAAGATGATTATCTTATCTCTCCCGTCAGAAATGCATCGGGCGGATTCTATGACAGCCGTGAATATCAGGGCAGTAACGCCTCATTACCTACGGATGCCGATGCAAACGGTGCATTTAACATAGCGAGGAAAGGGCTCTGGGCAATTGAAGTATTGAAGAACACTCCCGACGACGGACTTGATAAAGCCGATCTTTCAATAACCAATGCAAAGTGGCTTGAATATGCACAAAAATGAGCGAAAATCCTATTTCAATATCCAATCTGAACGATTTCATATTTTGCCCGGTGTCTATATTTTTTCACGGGCTTGATGAGGAAACAGACGTATATCTTTATCAGGATACCGTTCAGCTCGACGGCTCCGCTGCCCACAGCAAATCGGACAGCGGAGAATATTCCACAAAAAAGAATATGCTGCAGGCGATTTCTATATACAGTTCTGAGTATAATCTATGCGGAAAAATTGATGTTTTTGATAATGACAGAGGAATATTAACTGAAAGAAAAAAGAAAATAAAAACAATTTATGACGGCTATATTTTTCAGCTTTATGCTCAATACTTTGCACTAAAAGAGATGGACTACGAAGTCAAGAAAATACGTTTATATAGTATGGATGATAACAAAGTCTATCCTATTCCATTGCCGGAAAATGATAAGGAAATGTTCTCAAAATTTCAAAAGGTTATCGATGATATAAACAGTTTTTCTTTTGAAAACTTCAGGCAAGATAATAAGCTAAAGTGCGAACACTGTATTTATGAACCGCTTTGCTCCTATTCAGCAGTTAAGGAGGAAACACTTTGATAACTGCTCCGGATTTCAATAAGAAGCAAATTGTTTTTGTTCTTTTCAACGAAGGCGAAAAAATGGCGATGAGTAACAGCAATCTTGTCGTCAGAGATAGTGAGGGCAAGATTAAATTTCAGATATCGTGCTACAGACTTTTCCTTGTCTTTGCCGTAGGGCATTGCAGTATAACTTCTGCTATAATTCAGGACGCAAAACGTTTCGGATTTTTCATTGCTCTAATGACCCCCGGTTTCCGTCTTTATCAGATTGTAGGTGCAGAAAAAGAAGGTAATTTTCTGTTAAGAAAAAAGCAATATTCCTACAACGGATTAGAGATTGCAAAACACATTACAGAAAACAAAATGTCAAATCAACTTTATGAACTAAAGATAGTCAGAAACAAAAATGACCTAATAAAGGAAGCAATCAGCACAATAGGCGGATATATAAACAAAATACCCGATGTAAAAAGTTTAAACGAGCTTATGGCTTTTGAGGGATTAACGTCAAAATTATATTTCAAAAATCATTTTGATAACGTTCAATGGAACGGAAGGCAGCCGAGAATAAAAAAAGACTATGTTAATTCAGCCCTTGACGTTGGCTATACTCTGCTCTTTACGTTTATTGATGCTTTACTCTGCTCTTACGGATTTGACACCTATTGCGGAGTAATGCACCGCCAATTTTATATGCGGAAATCACTTGTATGTGATATCGTAGAGCCGTTCAGGCCATTGATAGACCACGCCGTAAAAAAGGCAATCAATTTAGGTCAGATAAAGCAGGATGACTTCTCTGTAATCAACAATCAATACAGGTTAAAATGGCAAGAATCGTCAAAATATGTAAAAATACTAATGACTCCCCTTGTTGATGAAAAAGATTTCATTTTTCTTTACATTCAGGATTATTACAGGGCATTTATGAAGGAATTGCCGGTAAGCGATTTCCCGATTTATAAGATTGGCGGTGAATAATCATAATTATCATAAGCTATGATATTTCAAATGACAAAAAAAGAGCAAAATTCAATAAGTACATTCGTAAATTCGGGCATATGCTTCAATATTCCGTTTATGAAATTGACAACAGCGAAAAAATATTAAATAACATTGCTGCAGACATAAATAACAAATGGTTAAAACAATTTGACCAAATGGACAGCGTTTACATATTTCAAATGAGTTCATCATGTAAAATACAAAAATTCGGATATGCAAAAAATGACGACTCAAATTTACTGATTGTAAAATAAAGTTGCAAACCTCAGTCCTAATGTAGTATTATATAGACGAAGGGGGTTTATTATTCAGTGAAGGCACCCGAAATTTGTCACATATTCATAAATAAGTTACATATTGTTTATGCATAATATCAACGCAAGGGAATAATAACCCCTTATAATTTCTACTGTTGTAGATTAGTGCAATTTGGTGATTGTAAGGGCGGAATAATAACCCCTTATAATTTCTACTGTTGTAGATTTCTTCTTGGACTAAAGTTCATAGGTCGAATAATAACCCCTTATAATTTCTACTGTTGTAGATAGAATAATCAACGGAAAAATCAACATAAGAATAATAACCCCTTATATTTTCTACTGTTGTAGATGGTTGCAGAATTAAAAACATCAATGCTGAATAATAACCCCTTATAATTTCTACTGTTGTAGATAGCCGTGAATATGACAACTTGAGTGATGAATAATAACCCCTTATAATTTCTACTGTTGTAGATATCGTTTTTGCCGATAACCTCAACAATGAATAATAACCCCTTATAATTTCTACTGTTGAAGTTATGATTATGCTCCTTTACTTTATTCTTGGAATAATAACCCCTTATAATTTCTACTGTTGTAGATCCCGCTCGCCCCGTCAATAGCGACTTTGAATAATAACCCCTTATAATTTCTACTGTTGTAGATAGGAATGGTGTGAAATCTGCGGATTAAGAATAATAACCCCTTATAATTTCTACTGTTGTAGATTACAAGGTGGATTTGTGATAATACTTGTAGAATAATAACCCCTTATAATTTCTACTGTTGTAGATCCTGATTAATCTGCATGAGTCCATAAGAATAATAACCCCTTATAATTTCTACTGTTGTAGATACTGGAAAGGCGATACTACACCCGAAAGAATAATAACCCCTTATAATTTCTACTGTTGTAGATGGCTTTGTATTTTATGTCCCAATGTTAGAATAATAACCCCTTATAATTTCTACTGTTGTAGATACGTATCTCATTGGTTACTCTCCTATGAATAATAACCCCTTATAATTTCTACTGTTGTAGATATTTTTTTGGGAGGTAATTTATGGGTGAATAATAACCCCTTATAATTTCTACTGTTGAAATTTCATGAATCAACAAGATTATACATCACTATAATATAGAAAAACCCTGCTTCCGGGAAGAAGCAGGGTTGATTTTTACTGTGTTCAGGCATCTGCAGGGGCAGATTTTTTATCGGTAACAAAGCAGTTGAGCCATCCGCCGATAAGCAGGAAGAAAATGCTGTAATAGAGCCACATCATGGCTACCATTACCGTTCCGATAACGCCGTATGCACCGAATTTGTCGGAAAATGAAATATAAAACGAAAATACTACCGAGAAAATGACCCATGCCGCCGATGCAAAGAGCGCTCCGGGGAGCTGGTCACGGAATTTTCGCTTCCCCGAGGGTACAAAGGTATACATAACGAGGAAAACAACGAGCAGGAAAGCCATTATCAACAGGTATCTCGCATATTTCAGAACGGAGAACAGCGGTCTGAGTATCGCCGTATCGGGGAAACGAGCCGAAACGATATTCATTATTTTACCGCCGTATGCCATTGCAACAAAGCTCAAAAGCAAAGCCGTCACAAAAACGACCGTATAAAGAATCGAGCCGGCGTAATATTTAACCAGATTGCCGGATTTTTTTGCATCGTATGCCGCATCAAGTCCCTTCATAAGTTCACGCATTGATGCGCTGGCAGAATAAACGGTCAGAATAATCGAAACGGTAAACGCCGCTTTTCCGCTACGATATATTCCCGAAATAATCCGTTCAAGTACCGTCATCACCTGCTCGGGCACCATTTCGCCGAGGCGGGATATTACGTATTCCTGAGAAACCGGCAAAAAACTGATAAGACTGACCATAAGCATAATGACCGGCACGATGGAAATAAAAATATTATAAGTGCTTGCCGCCGAATAGAGCGAAAGCTTCCTGCCGCCGATTCCCGCACCGAATTCCTTACCGATAGAAACAAGCTTTTTCATCTTTGACCTCCTGCCGAAAATCTGATGATATCATTATAGCAAAATCAAAAAATAATACAACCGTTTTGATGGAAAGATAAATGCAGTCAGCCGTTAAAAGAATAAAGAAAACCGATAACGCAAATCAGTTGCTCTTGTTTTGTTTATTCCGAATCAGAATCCCGATAATAAGTCCCGCAAGTGAAATAACCAGTCCGATCGGCAGCTTGGCAAAATCGGGCCAGACTACGTTCTTTATTTCCATATTATCCGCAGTAACGGAAGTAACGTAGCCGGACAATGAATACATGATACTGAATATCGGAGCCGCCAGCAATTTCAGTTTGCCGAACCAATCACGTTTTCCCACAATATAGGATGCAACAAAAAACGTGACCGGCAAAACAGCCCACGTGACCGCAATACCGTAGCCGTTGCTGTCTACACCCTTATGCACGAGTAAAAACGCGATGAGAGAAAGAGCCCATATTCCGAGAACGGTCAAAACAAGAATCAGCTTTGATTTACGTTCATTACTTTTTACTACATTCGTGCTGTCTTCCAAATACTCCTTATAAGTCTGTTTCACAGATGATTCCTCCTTGAGAAGGTGGTCCAGACTTACGGAGTATAAATCGCTCATCCGAATAACACTGATGATATCAGGGTATGATTTTCCGGTCTCCCAGTTTGAAACGGTCTGTCGGCTTACGCCAAGCGCCTCGGCGGCTTGTTCCTGAGAAAGACCCGATTCATTTCTTGCATTTCGGATAATTGTTCCTATCTCCATAATCTTGTCACCTCAAAATGTTTGTAAATGATTTTTCGCTCCGGCCGGGAACATCTCAAGGATACGAAAATATCAACGAAAAGTCTATCAAACCCGTTTTACAAACGCGATTTTCATTGTCAAAATGCTTTTACATATACCGTAATCAAACCGATAAAGGTAGTTTGGTATTAAATATATACCCGAAAAAAAGTAACCGATAACTGACTTACCCTGAATAGGCTCCAATTGCCGTTGGGTGGAAACAATTACGGTCGCAGAAAATATACAGTGTTTTTGAGATGCTGTCAAGGACTCAAGTTCATTTTATTTTGCGAAAAATTAAGAAAACACACATAAAAAGGTATTTGCAAACAAACCCGCATCGCTCGTTGCGGCCTCGGACAACCCTCCATTGATATTCAGCTATGATAGTAGGGCGGGGTGACTCACCCCGCCCTACAGTCTACAGCCGTTGGTACTACGGATACAAGTGTAACGACGACTGCCAAAATTACAATATTTCTCCAAAAAAGTGATATTTTTCACACAAAAAAATAGGATTTATATTGAAATCAGATAATAAAGTTTCTATAATAGTAAATAAATCTATTTTGGCTCATTTGCGACGTATTTCTTAAACAACTTGTGTATGCGCTGAAATGGATAAATTTTTATCAAAGGAGAATGCGAAAAATGACAAAGCTCAAAAAAGCCCTGGCGATTCTGCTGTCACTGCTTATGCTGATGGCGGCTCTGCCCCTTGCAGCGATTCCGGCCTCTGCCGCCGAAACGTCCAATAGCGTAGCTTGGGTCGACGACAGAATGATTGTTCTGTTCGGCGGATTTATGAAGGTCGACGGTAAAACGGAATTATATCCCTATTACGGTCCTGTTGATCCCCAAATGGCATTCTACGGTGCGAATTCCAGTGGTGAGGTCGATCTGGAACATACCGTTGATCAGGCAGGCTACCAAAATATGTACTGCTTTGAATTGCTTAATAAGGTTCCGGGTGCCTACTATTTTTATTTTCAAGGCACTGCTGTGAACGGAGTTATCGGTAAGTCCGTGAAATATATAATCAAATTCAGATATGACGGCACAAATTGCTATAAAATTGATTTATACTATCAGCTTGATTATTCCGATGGTGTTCTCACCATAACCTACCCTGAGTTAGGCAGCATATCAGCGGTTAATTCCGCAGCAGTTGACGGCGGCAATGTTACCGCAAATGCCGTGGTGAGCGGCAACGCCGTTAAAATCCCGCTTACTAAAGAATCGGATTCTCCCGTTCCCGTTGCTCTGTCCTTTACTTCGAACGGTGCCACTTACAACGAATCTTATGAGATTTATCTGAACAAAGACGGCACTGCAACCGACGGCTATACCACCGACGTTGAAGAACCCTCCGTTGACCTTTCCATGCTCGAAACGGGCACAAAAATTCAGCTCGGCACACAGAACGACACTCCCGTTGAATGGGTGATCGGCGGCGATGGCACAGACGGTATATCCGTTCCCGAAGGCTGCATTGCCCTTGTTTCAAGCGGTCTTGTTGCAAGCAATGTTGCTTTCGACACAAATGGGGTATCAAATGTATATGCATCCAGTAACCTCAGAAGCGTTGTTGAGAGTGCCGTAACATTCACCGATGATGAGCAGGCGGCAATTCAGTCAAGAACTCTCGCCGGCAATCAGACATACGGCCAGGCCTGCGACGGTGTAGCAGGTGCAGATGTAACCGCCAAGGTCTGGGCTCCGACATCAAAGGATGCTAACGCTCTCAGTAATGCCGGATTAAGCGCAGCGAGCACTGACTACTGGCTGTGCTCACCCGGAGATTCTGAGCGGTATGCTGCCCGTGCCTACTCAGATAGAGGTATCAGCCCTCTCGGCGATTCAGTGCATTCCAAATACGGCGTGCGTGCCGCACTTTACCTTGACCTTTCAAAGGTTTACGGTGCAGAGGCGGTTTCAGGCAAAGAAAATACCTATACTCTTAATCTTACAGCTCCCGAAGACACCCACACCCACAATTACGAAAACGGCATTTGCTCCTGCGGTGAACACAATACGGATCACATAGGCTGGACTGCTATTGACAGCGCCGACAAGCTCGCCGCCCTGTTTGCAAACGGCGGCAAGGGTTACCTTGCAAGCGATATTATCGTTTCCGACACGGTCATATCAAGCAATAAAGATGTTGCCCTTTGCCTGAACGGATATGTAATTGACCTTAACGGTAAAGTATTCAATCTTGAAGACGGCAGCTTTACTCTTTATGACTGCAACAGCACCAACCAAACACACAAATTCAAAAAAGCGGAAAAAGGCGCTGCCCAGACTCTTGACAATAACGGTGAGTATGAATATAACTGCGGCGTTATAACCAACGGCGGCAGCGGTGCAATTTCTCTCGGTCACTGGGATGGTTCTACCGGCTCTAACTTTGTGATGTACGGCGGCGGAATCATAGGCAATGTAAACAGTGCTTATGGCGGCGGAGTTTTCGTAAACCGTCACAGCACATTTATTATGAGGGGTGGCTGTATAGCCGGCAACTATTCTTCCTATGGCGGCGGTGTTTGTATTGAAGACTATAACAAAACAGATACACCGTTCCTTATGACCGGCGGCTTAATTATTAACAATTCAACCGGCATAAACGGTGGCGGCATATACGCAGGTACGGATGTTAAAGCATATGTCGGCGGTACTGCAGTAATCAAAGATAATCTGGCATTGCCGGAAGAAGAAGACCCGATGGAATCCAATGCAGCCAGAAGTGACTACGGCGGAAGCATAAATATTCTCGACGGTGCCGATGCTCCCAAGGACGGTATGGAAGTCGGTATTTCAGGAAATCAGGTTAAAGGAGGAAAAGAAGGCGACCAGAAGTATATCTTTGCCGACAAAACCCCGTATTGGAACGGTGCATTCACATGGTATAGTGATGAATACTTTTCGGGAATGAACTTAGTTGAAGCAGGTGCAGAGACAAACGGCCACAATTACGCAAACCTTGCCGATGCCGTTCTTGCAGTTAAAAATAACGGAACAATCACCCTTCTGGCAGATACCGAAGAAGAAACCATTACCGTAGATAGAACAGTAACCTTTACCGTTGATAAGGGCGAATTCACCAACAATGCAACAATAGCTGCCGGTGAAGGTTACAGTCTGACCCGTATTGAGGGCGTAACAGATAAATACATCATTGCAGCTTCCGGCGAAGAAACCGAATGCACCCACGAAAACACCGAAATCATTAACGCTGTTGAGGCGAACTGCTGTTCCGGAGGCTACACGGGTGATACCTATTGCCTTGACTGCGAAACAGTTATTGAAGAAGGCACGGCAACCGGGCTTGACCCCGACAATCACGCCGGTGAAGCAGTGCTTGACGAGGCTACCGTCATAGCCGCCACTTGCGTTTCCGCCGGATACACCGGTGACACCATCTGCAGCGAATGCAGAGCTGTTCTTGCGGACGGTGAAGCCACCGACCTTGACCCGGACAATCACGCCGGTGAAGCGGTGTTTGACGAGTCTACCGTTGTGGCTGCCACCTGCATTTCCGCCGGCTATACCGGTGACACCGTCTGCACCGCCTGCGGAGAAATCATCATTTTCGGCGAAGCCACCGATGCTGACCCCAACAACCACGCCGGTGAAGCGGTGCTTGACGAGTCTACCATTGTAGTCGCCACCTGCAGAACTTCCGGTTACACCGGTGATACCGTCTGCACCGCCTGCGAGGAGATCGTCATTCGCGGTGAAGAAACCGGAACTGATCCCGACAACCATGTCGGAATGGACGACAACATTTGTGACGAGTGCGGTTACATCGATGCCGAGGCTCTCGCCGCCGCAAAGGCAGATGCTATAAACGAGCTTTCGGCGTTGAAGGAAAGCTATGTTTCCGACGATGCATTGACCGCCATTGAAGAGGCTATCTCAGACATTGAACAGGCGGAAAGCTTTTATGAAGTAAACAGCATAGTTTACAGTGCAATCGAATCCGCCAACATAGCAGACGATATTCTTGACGAGGCAAAGAAATCCGCCAAGGAAGAAGTTATAGCCGCCCTTCCCGGCGATGCTCCCACGCGCGTAGAGTTGATTGCCAAAGAAGCCATTAATGAGCTTGAAGACCTCGGCAGCGTCGCCAAAGTAAACGAGGTAGTTGAAAACGCGAAGAAAGCAATCGCGGAGAAATACGCTCTGGCTCTCTCCGAGGCAAAGGACGAAGCCAGGTTGGAAATCGAAAACGCTCTTCCCGAGGATGCTCCCGCAAGCATTATCGAATTCGCCGACAGCGCGATCGCAGGCCTTGAAAACATCGACAGCATCTCAGCCGTAAACGACGCGGCAAGTATCGCGAAGGACACGATCGAAGAGAAATACGCTCAGGCTCTTTCTGATGCCAAAGACAACGCCGAGACAGTTCTCGGACAGGCGAAGGAAGAAGCGACCTCCGACGAGGCAAAGGCAGCCATCGACAAGGCTATTGCCGCTCTTGCCGATGCAGAAAGCATTAACGCTGTAAACAATATTGTTGAAAGCGCAACCGAGAACGCGGGCAATGCTGACGAAGCTCTTGACGATGCAAAGGAAGAAGCAAAGACCGTTCTTGAAGAAGCAAAAGAAAATGCTGTTTCCGATGAAGCCAAGGCAGCACTTGACGATGCCATTAAGGCAATAGACGAAGCAACAAACCCCGAATCTGTTGCCACCGAAAAGGCAGAGGCTCTCGAAGATGCCGCCGATGCCGACAAGGCTCTTGCGGACGCAAAAGCAGAAGCCAAGGAAGCTCTTGAAGCCGCAAAGACCGAAGCCGTTTCCGACGAAGCAAAGGCCGCCATTGACGAGGCTATTGCCGATGTTGAAAACGCAACCAACCTCACCGACACAGCAAACGCAAAGGCAGACGGCCTTGAGAACGCCGCCGATGCAGACGAAGCTCTTGCACAGGCAATCGAAGAAGCAAAAGAAGCTCTTGCAGAAGAAAAGGAAAATGCAACTGCTGACGATGCAAAAGCCGCTCTTGAAGCAGCAATAAAGGATATGGACAATGCCACAAGCCTCACCGCTGTTGCAGATAAGAAAGCAGCCGCAGAAGAAGCAGCAGAAGCCGCCGACAAAGAGCTTGCAGATGCAAAGGAAGCAGCCATAGAGGCAATTGAAGCCCTTGCAGGCGAAGATGCTACCGACGAAGTAAAACAGCTTGTTGAGGAGGCGAAGAAAGCCATCAA
>JAZLLW010000028.1:0-21816 GCA_045598305.1 Acutalibacteraceae bacterium | reverse complement strand
GAAGCTATCCGCAATCTCATTCATTTTATCCGCTTCTGTGTTGAGCTTGTCAAATTCAGCGTAATTTTTATCATTGAGAGTCTTGATGAATCTCTCAATTGTATTCGCTATCTTACGGATATGCTCGGCGAGTTTTCTTGCCGTTTGTGTCTTTGTTTGAGAATAATGCTTTCTCCGTGCTTGCCTTTTATCTCTGTCCGTGTTATATTATATAGGCGATAATTATTCTCAGGGGGTCATAATAATGAAAAGGATATTATCACTTATTATTTCTGTTTTGATGATTTGCAGCTTATTTGTTTTTACCGCAGGTGCCGAAGATGCCGGTAACGCTCTTCGCTTTAATGAGGACGGTAAATTCAAAATAATGATGTTTGCGGATTCTCAGGACGATGAAAATCTTGAGGAAACTACCACTCAGCTTATGCGTGAGGCAATTGCCGCTTATTCGCCCGATCTTATCATTTATCTTGGCGATAATACGGTGGCAAGAGGGTATGATAAACAGAAAAAGGCCATTGAAGCGGTTACACTTCCCGCAAGGGAAACGAATACTCCGTTTGCCATTGTTTTCGGTAATCACGACCAGGAATTTTTTGTAACAAAAGAAGAGCTTCTTGAAATATATCAGTCACTCGGCTGTCTTACCTATGACGCCGATTCGGAGCTTTACGGCTGCGGAAACTGTAATCTTCCGATTCTCTCTTCCGACGGTACAAAGACGGCGTTCAATCTCTGGCTTATTGATTCCGGCAGCAGCGGGGAGCTTTACGAGGACGGTTCATGGGGTTACGACTGGGTAAGAGAGGACCAGCTTCAGTGGTACAAAAATACCGCGGCTCGGCTTAAGGAAGACAACGGCGGCGAGGTAGTTCCCGCTATGAATTTCCAGCATATTGTTATTCCCGAAATTTATGATAAAATTCATATCAAAGCTTCAAAAGCAGGCAATTTGACTTACGATTACTGCGGAAACAGCTATTTCAAAATACCCGTTTTCAGCCGTCTTAACGGATACTGGCTTGAGGAATGCTGTCCTCCCAAAATATATGACGGTCAGCTTGATGCATGGCTTGAAACGGGCGACGTTGTTGCCGCATTTCACGGTCACGATCATAATAATTCCTATAACGTGAATATTGAGGGCGTTGATATTATCAACGTACCTACGGTAGGATGCAATTCATATTCAAAGTATGTCACCAGAGGTGTCGGGCTTATCACTCTGGATGAAAATAACCCCGAGAATTATGATTATAAACTTATTACCCTCTATAATCTTGCCTTGAAAAAGGATTCAAAAATTTCCGAATGTGAGGGCGGCAGATCAAAGTTGTTCTATGCACTTGTCAAAGTCGGTGATGCCATAGTTCAGGCATTCTTCGGATTTTGCAGAATCACCGGAATTTATAAACTGTAACCCTGTCAGGAGATCAATATGGAAATTATAAAAGAAAAAACAAGATGGTATAAGGATGCCGTAATATATCAGATTTATCCCCGCAGCTTTTGCGATTCAAACGGCGACGGTATAGGCGATATTCCCGGTATCATTTCAAAATTGGATTATCTTAAAGAACTGGGTGTTACCTGCGTATGGTTGAGTCCCTGCTATAAGAGCCCCAATGCCGACAACGGATACGATATCAGCGATTACAGAGATATCATGGATGATTTCGGTACTCTTGACGACTGGCAGAGAATGATAGACGGAATGCACGAAAGAGGAATCCGTCTTGTAATGGACCTCGTTGTCAATCATACCTCCGATGAACACGAATGGTTCAGACAGTCCCGTTCCTCCGTGGATAATCCTTACAGAGATTATTACATCTGGAGAAAGGGTAAGGGAAAGGACGGTAAAACGCCTCCCAATAACTGGACTTCAAGATTTACCGGCTCTGCATGGGAATATGATGAAACAACGGGTGAATTTTATCTTCACCTTTTCCATAAGAAGCAGCCCGACCTTAACTGGGAGAATCCCAAGGTAAGGCAGGAGGTAGTTGATATCTGCAACTACTGGTTTGAAAAGGGCGTTGACGGCTTCAGATGCGACGTTATCACTTATATCAGCAAGGATCAGGCGTTTAAAGACGGTAAATTCAATCCGATTACCTGCGGTGATGAGCATTTTGTAATCGGTCCCAGATATCATGAATATATCAATGAAATCAACCGTAAATCCTGGTCGCTTTACGATACGATGATAGTAGGCGAAGCTCAGGGTATTACCGTTGATAATGCCGCCGAATGTGTTGACGAAAGCAGAAACGAGCTTGACTGCGTTTTTACTTTTGAGCATCAGACGAGCGTTGATTCCTTCCTTACCACCGTTCCCAAGCCATTCAGTTTACCTAAATGGAAGGAAATCTTTTCAAATTGGCAGAATCTTCCGGATACCTGCTGGAATTCACTCTATATAGAGAATCACGATTATTCCCGTTCTCTTCCAAGATACGGTAAACTCGAATACCGTGAAAAGGTCGCCAAAATGCTGGCGATAAGCATCAATTTCCTTAAGGGTACTCCCTATATTTATCAAGGTCAGGAAATCGGTATGACAAACTATGAAGACCTGCCGACCGAGGAATATAAGGACGTTGTTTCACAGCAGGTTTTCGGCATAGTCAAGAAATATATTCCTTTCGCCATGCCGGTTGCAAAATGGGGACTCGGAAAAAAGGCAAGAGATAATGCCCGCTCACCCATGCAGTGGGACGATACGGAAAATGCCGGCTTCTCAACAGGAAAGCCCTGGATGTACGTCAATCCCAATTATACGGAAATCAACGTTAAAAAAGCTTTGGAAGATAAGGACAGCATCTGGTATTTCTACCAGAAAATCAACGCTCTTCGTACAGGAAACGAAATAATAAGAAACGGTGGTTATAAGCTGTATTATCCCAAGGATAAAAACATCTGGTCGTATTCAAGAACTTTTAACGGCAGAACTTATCTTGTCGTTGCAAGCTATACCGATAAAAATTCGGATTTCAGGATTCCCGAAGAATTCAGAAATAAAAAGGCAAAAGTCCTGATTACGAACTATAACGACCATACTGTTTTTGCTGACAGATCCTTCCGGCCTTATGAAGCGGTTGTCTATGAAATTGACGGATAAAAATTGCAGGAATAAAAATTTAACGGAAATTGCAAATAATGTTTGATTTATTGCACTTATTGTGGTATAAGTAAATCACAAAGGAGATGATAACGATGAAGAAGATTTTAGCCGTTCTTTTGGCAGCAATAGTAATTTTCTCTTGTTTTGCTCTGACTGCTTTTGCAGCTGAAGCTTCAAAAAGCGATGCATTCTCATTGACTGACGCTGCTGATGACGATGCAGAAGAAACAGAGTCAAAGGGCATCATTATGACGGTATTATCATTTTTCTGGGATATTATCGTGAAGATACGCGAAGTATTTGTTCAGTACCTTGTATATCCCTTTTTTAATGCCATTGTAAAAATGATGTGATTTTGTAAATGCAGTACAAAAAACGGTTGCCCTGTGCAGCCGTTTTTCATTGTAGAGGACTGATACTTATCCTGCAGTCCGGTTGTGCTGAAAGTCTGTAAGTCAGGAAAAATGAAATGTGCAGTCATTTTTCTCGGAGGAGGGGTAAAGTGGTACTTGTTGATAAAGTAAAATATTTCATTAATGAAATACGTTCATACTGGCATACCCCGGCAAAGGGCGACTATGTTGCTTACAAAGAATATATGATGCTTTCGGTGGGCTGGCTGGGTATGAGATTTGCCACCGTGTTCGGCATTAGCTTCAGCGTTAACGATCCGTTTACGGCTATGACGCTGAATATGACCCATAAGGATTTGCTTCTTTTCAGCTATATCTGTACGGCAATCGGGTATGCTCTTGCTCCGCTCAACGCTTACATAATTGATAATCTGCGCAGCCGCATAGGTAAATACAAGGTATATATACGCCTCGGTGTCCCTGCAGGCATACTTTCGCTTTTTGCTTTGTTTTACCCTTATGAGAAGCTGAGCTATTGGCCAATGGTCATATCTTTGTTTGTAATAGGACAGATACAGGGCTATGTGAAGCAATGGTACGATACCGGTGTCAGCAACCTTGTTTACGTTATTTCGCCCAATTCTCAGGAACGAGTCAAGGTTATGATGGTATCAAGTCTCGTACATAATTTTGCTCCCACTCTTACCGGACTTCTTATACCCGTTCTCAGTGACGTTTTTGCAGGCGGCGACCTTTACAACGTTAAAACCTACAGAATGGTTTATCCGGCTATTATCATCGTCGGTGTGGTAATGAGTATGACCGCGTATTTCGGCGTTGAAGAACGTATCGTTCAGCCCCGTTCACAGGTTGCCGGTGTAGGGCTTATTGACGCGCTCAGAGCAGTTTCACATAATAAGCTTTTCTGGATCAAGTGCAGTGACAGCTGGAATAACTTTATGGAAGAAAGCAAGAATATTCTTCTGCAATGGGTATTCTATTACGGTAAAGTGGGCTCAATGACGCTTTACGGTATTATTGATACGGTTTCATATAATTCGTCTATGTGGGCGATGCTTTTCGCTCCGTGGATGCTTGAAAAATTCGGCAAGCGCGGTTTCAAGCTTGTCAAAAATATATCTCAGATATTCATTACGATAGGTCTTGCACTTACGTATAAGAAGAGTATATGGCTTATTGGAATATTTTATTTCCTCAACAGATTCTGGGAGACGACTGAGGTCGTTGACCGCTCCATTGAATCGGATATCCGCGACTATCAGCAATATATCAGCGGTGAAAGAATCGACGGTGCATTCGGCGTAGTCGAAACCTACGTGGGCGGTGCAATAGGTGCAGTAACGAATCTTTTTGTCCCGTGGGTCTACAAGAAAAACGGTTTTGACGGTACGGATTATTCCGTACTTGATGCGTACATAAATTATGACGATAAGAAGCCGATTTCTCAGCAGATGAAAAATCCGAACTGCGTCCTGTATTCGCTTCTTGACAAATTGATGATTGTTTCACTCATCGGTGCGGTGGTTGACGTTATTCCGTGGATATTCTACGATCTCAGCGATACCGATCAGAAGTCGGTTATCAGGGCTGTCAGAATCCGCAGCGCGATTGAGGATAAGAAGGCAGGCGTGCTGACGGATGAACTGTACTGTGAGGCATGCGAGGCAGTCATCGCTTCACGTGAATACTCAGATAAAGAAAAATCGGTTGTTCCGGACAGAAGATCCGCTTCAAAAGTAGAAATCAAGAGCATAAAATCCTATAACGAAGAGATTGAAATCGCCGGATTTGTCAATAACGAGATTTGCCGTTTCGGTACAGAATTCGGCAAGGAATTCAGAACTTTCTGTGAGAATATTCATTCGTTTGGAAAGGATGATTTCTTCAATCATTACGAGGAAATCCTTTCTGCGGCATTTATGCTTCCTCAAGGTAAAACCAAGGAAGAGCGTACAAGCCGCTCCGATGCTGTAAGAGCGGCAAAATATGTAAGAAAAGTCAAGCAGGATATATTAAAGCATTATCCGGACGGTCTGAAAGAATTCAGCTCTGCCGATTTTGAAGCTGTATTTGAATTGCCTGAGGATACCAAGGAACAGCGTGAATTCAAGCGGGCTGAAATCAGAAGGGTAAAATCGGAACGTAAGGTTTACGGAAGGGTAATGAAGCCCTATCTGTTTGCGGAGCGTACCGTAACTCTTGCTGAGGGCTACGATAATCTTGATTCTTTTATGGAGGATTATCCCAACGCTTCCGATCGGCTTGAAAAAGAAGCGGAAAGACAGCGTCTTGAAGAGGAAGCCAAAGCGAACCGCAGAAAAGCGGGATATATAAAATAACCGGATAATAGATGCAAAAAAGGACTGCCATATAGCAGTCCTTTTTTACAAGTAAATTTAAATAAGAAAAAGCCCGCAAAATCAATGATTTTACGGACTCTGGTGGAGACGGACGGGATCGAACCGTTGACCTCTTGAATGCCATTCAAGCGCTCTCCCAGCTGAGCTACGCCCCCGAAGACACGCATATATTATCACAGCTTTTCTCAAAAATCAAGTGTCTGTGAAAAAAATATCATCCCCGACGGTATATGCTGTCGGGGATGTCTGTTTATCCGATGATTTCAATCTTTTCTTTTCCGTTTACAATAACGGTGTAGGTTCCCTTGCCGTCAAGCTTGTAATTTGTAACCTTTCCGTTTTTCCACGTAATATCTACCGTGACGTTACCTTTGGCTTTAAGCCCCTTTACGGAGCCGTCTTTCCATTTTGAGGGAAGGGCGGGAAGCAGATATATTCTGCCGTCTCTGCTCTGAAGAAGCATTTCCGTAATACCGCTTACAAATCCGAAATTGCCGTCAATCTGGAAGGGCGGATGAGCGTCAAAGAGATTTTCGTAGGTTCCGCCGCCGTTCGTGTAGTTGAATCCCACACTCTTTACGGGACGAAGCTGCATCTCAATGAGTTTTAATGCGTGGTCACCGTCAAACAAACGTGCCCAGAAGTTAATTTTCCAGCCGAGTGACCAGCCGGTGCCGTTGTCTCCGCGTCTTTCAAGTGTTCTTATACATGCTTTTGCAAGTTCGGGGGTACCGTCGGGAGTGATGATGTTTGCAGGATGCAGAGCATAAAGATGTGAGCAATGTCTGTGGTGCATTTCCGTTTCGGGATAATCGTCGTCATATTCGAGAAGCTGACCGTCACTTCCGATTTTGAAGCCGACAAGCTTATCTCTGATTTCTTTGACTTTTTGGGCAAATTCCTTATCAATGCCCAGTATTTCCGTTGCTTTGATTATATTTGTGAAAAGCTCGTATGCAATGGAGGATGACATTGTTGAGTATTTGCCTACGTCGCAATCCTTGCCTTCCCATTCAAAGTCGTTTTCGGGAGAGGTACCGGGGCAGAGAAATACTTTTCCGTCTTCCTCGGTCATTACGGACATATAAAACTCTGCAGCACCCTTCATAAGCGGATATGCCGTATCTCTTAAGAAATCAATGTCGTTTGTGTATTCGTACTGGTCAAAGAGATGTCTGCAAAGCCATCCGGATGAACCGTGCCAGAATGCCCATTTCAAGCATCCGCCGACGGGGGTGGCAAGACGCCATATATCCGCGTTATGATGCGAAACCCATCCCTTTGCACCGTATTGCTTTTCAGCCGCTTTTGCACCGGTGACGCTGAGTTCCTTTACAAGACGTACAAGGGGCTCATTCAGCTCGGCCATATTGGTGTTCAATACGGGCCAATAGTTCATTTCAGTATTGATGTTTATCGTATAGTTTGCGTTCCAGGGTGCGTCATATCTGTCGCTCCATATTCCCTGAAGATTCGAGGGCTGCGATCCGGGACGTGATGATGAAATTGAAAGATATCTGCCGTAGTTATAGACAAGCTCAATTAAACCGATATCGCTCTTGTCCTTCTTGAAGGCAACGAGTCTTTTATCTGTCGGTAAATCTTTACCGATACCTTTGACATCAAGGCAAACTCGGTCATATATCGCTTTGTAATCTGCAACTGCCTCTGCTTTGATTTTGTCATAATCTTCATACCGGCTCAGTTTCTCAACGCAGGTGTTTTTATATTCCTTACCCTCAAGGAAAGGATGCTTATCTGATCCGTTAAAACTTGTGACCGCAGTGAAGAATATAACAGCCTCGGTGGAATTCTTGATTAACAGTCTGTTTTCAACGGGTTTCTTTTCGCCGTCTGTGATAACCTTGATTCCGCCTCTGAAATGAATGCCTTTCTTTTCGGGCTCGTCAAAGTAAGTCTTTTTCGGGCAGACGTTGTCCATTACGTTTTCACCGTGACATTCACCGTCCATAAGAAGCAGTCCGTCTCTGTTTATTGCAGAGGCGCGAAGCGGTGAATCAAATGAGAACTCAATGTTGACGGGTTTGGATGAGGTTAATTTTGCTGCAATCACACCTGCCGGATATGACGCAAAGTATTCACGCCTGAACTCAATATTTCCGCAGATAAAGGATACTTCCGAAATTGCATTGTCAAGGGAAAGCGTCCGTTTGTAGCCGCTGACTCTGCCCTTGATATCATATTTGATGTTCAGGTTGCCGAAGGGCTCATACGCCTGACTCCATGTGCTGAGAAAATTTTCGCGGATTTCTTTGTCAACCTCATGAAATTTTTTATCAAGAGCCAACTTCCTTGCCTTTTCAAAGGATTCCGGAGCACCTTCTTTTGTTGTTTCCTTGGGAAATCCGGTCCATAATTCATCGTGGTTGAGAGAAATCTTTTCTTCTTTGATGCCGCCCCATATCATGGCACCCAGAGTACCGTTGCCGATGGGCAACGCCTGATTCCATGATTTTGCTGGAGCAATGTAATATAGAACATTATTGTTTTTCATTATTACCCCTCCGATTTGAATTGCACAATAATTATACATTTGAGAATTTGTTTAGTCAATTGGTATTTGATGAAAGAAATCTTGCATTTTTCACTTTAGTTCTTGCATTTTCCTGCATTTTGTTGTAATATACTTAAATCCGAAATCAACACGGAGGAATAATTATGTCCACTGATATTCAGGAAAAAATTGATTTATATTATTCCGGTCTTTCAAAAGGCCACAAAAAGATAGCTGACTATATCAGAGAAAATTACGAAAGGGCTTCCTTTATGACCGCTGCCGCTTTGGGTAAAGCGGTAGGTACAAGTGAGTCTACGGTTGTAAGATTTGCTTCTCATATCGGATTTGACGGTTATCCCGAGCTGCAGAAAAATCTTCAGGAAACCGTAAAGAGCCGTCTGACTTCCGTTCAGAGAGTTGAGGCAGCGGGAAGATATGAGGGCGGTGACTTTGTTGCAAAAGCACTTTCCGCAGACATTGATATGATAAAGAAAACCCGTGACAGTATTGACAGAGATACTTTTATGGGCGCGGTAAAAGCCATAAACAAAGCAAAAAAGATTTATATTCTCGGTGTGCGTTCATCCGCTTCAATCGCATCGTTTGCAGCTCTGTATATGAGTTTCCTTTATGACGTCGTAATGATTGACACTTCAGCCACCAGCGAAATGTTTGAGCAGATGCTTCGTATCGGGAAGGACGACGTGTGCATTGCAATCAGCTTCCCGAGATATTCCAGCCGTACGATTAAAGCATTGAAATTTGCCCGTTCAAGAGGAGCAGAAATAATTTCAATCACAGACGGAGAAATGTCTCCGATAGCAAGCTATGCCACTTATCTTCTCGTTGCACAGAGCAATATGGTTTCGTTTGTTGATTCTCTTGTTGCACCTCTCAGTCTGGTTACCGCTTTGATTGCTGCCTGCTCGGGAGAAAGACAGCAGGAACTTCATACGAATCTTGAAGAACTTGAAAAGATATGGGATGAATACCACGTTTACCGTACAAGCGGGGAGGATAAATAATGAATACCTCATTGCTTGTAATCGGTGCGGGAGCCGCAGGCATGATGGCAGCAGGTACTGCAGGTGAAGCGGGCGTTGATACCATTCTGCTTGAGAGAAATGAAAAACCGGGCAGAAAGCTGATGATTACCGGAAAAGGCAGATGCAATGTTTCCAATAACTGCAATTCGGTTCAACAGCTTGTATCAAATGTTCCCGGCAACGGCAGATTTCTTTTCAGCGCATTTACCAAGTATATGCCTTCGGATACCGTCGAATTCTTTGAAAGCAGGGGAGTGACCCTTAAGGTTGAAAGAGGAAACAGAATCTTTCCCTGCTCCGACAAAGCCGCTGATATTGTGGATTGTCTTCGTGCTTATGCCGAAAAATACAGTACGGTCATTCAAGGCAGAGCAAAAGAACTCATAGTAAAAAACGGAGAGATAAAGGGCGTAATCACCTATGACGGCGTTGTTATAAATGCTTCAAAGGTCATTGTTGCCACTGGAGGTGTTTCCTACCCGCAGACCGGCTCCACAGGTGACGGATACTTACTTGCAAAGCAGGCGGGTCATACCGTTAACGAGCCCGTTCCTTCCCTTGTTCCGCTTGAAATTCACGAGGGCTTCTGCTCCGAACTGATGGGTCTTTCTCTGCGCAATATATCGGTAAAGGTTATTGATACAAAAAAGGGTAATAAGGAGATTTATTCCGATTTCGGAGAAATGCTCTTTACACATTTCGGTGTTTCCGGTCCCGTGATTTTAAGTGCATCCGCACACATCAGGGATATGGAAAGAAACAGATATAAGATATCCGTTGACCTTAAGCCGGCTCTCAGCGAGGAACAGCTTGATGCCAGAATTCTCAGAGATTTCTCGGAAAATACAAATAAGAATTTTATCAATGCCCTTGATGCACTCCTGCCGAAAAAGCTTGTCCCGGTAGTTGTTAAACTGAGCAGGATCCCCATGTCGCTGAAGGTGAATCAGATTACGCGTGAACAGAGGGCACAGCTTGTCGGTTTGTTGAAGAATTTTACCGTTACGGTCACCGGATTCAGACCGATAGAGGAAGCGATAATCACGAGCGGAGGCATATCGATCAAAGAGATAAACCCTTCCACAATGGAATCGAAGCTTGTGAAAGGACTGTACTTTGCCGGTGAAGTGATTGACGTTGATGCCTATACCGGCGGCTTCAATCTTCAGATAGCATTTTCAACAGGTCATCTTGCAGCTCAAAGCGTTATGGAAGGAGAATGATTATGATAATCAATGTAGCAATTGACGGCCCTGCAGGTGCAGGTAAAAGTACGGTTGCGAGAGCAGCCGCAAAGGAACTCGGATACATTTACGTTGATACGGGTGCTCTTTACAGAGCAGTAGGTCTTAACGCGCTCAGACTCGGTATTGATACCACCGATACCGTAAAAATTGAAGAATCACTCAAAACAATCAGCGTTGAATTGAAATTTATTGACGGTGAACAGCAGGTGCTTCTCAACGGTGAAAACGTTTCCTCGGAAATCAGAACACCCGATGCATCTATGGCCGCGTCAAACGTTTCCGCCATTCCCGCCGTAAGAGCATTCCTTTTTGACCTTCAGAGAGATATTGCAAAAAAGAATAACTGTCTTATGGACGGCAGAGATATCGGTACGGTAGTTCTTCCCGATGCACAGGTTAAAATTTTCCTTACCGCTTCTCCCGAAATCAGAGCCAAGAGAAGATACGACGAGCTTATTGAAAAGGGCTCCGATGTGAAATATGAAGATGTACTTGCGGATTTAATAAAAAGGGACTATAATGACTCTCACCGCGAAGTTGCACCTCTCAAGCCGGCAGAGGACGGCGTTACGGTTGATACAAGCGGATTGACTCTTGAAGAATCCATTGATAAAATTATTGAAACTGTGAGGGATAAAACCTGATGGCTAAAAAAGTAAAATTTGACTATTCCAAGGTCAAGGAAAAAAAGTTGTATGATATTCTCAGACCTCTCGGCAGACTGATTTGCAAATTGTTTTTTAAAGTAGAGTATATAGGTGTTGAAAATTTGCCCGAAAGCGGCGGATTCATTCTTGCATCCAATCATATTCATGCACTTGATCCTCTTATTATTGCCATGGGTATGAAAAAGAGACAGATGCATTTTATGGGTAAAAAGGAACTTTGGGAAAACCCGATTGTTGCATTCGGTCTTTCCGCTGTTGGCGGATTCCCCGTAGCAAGAGGTTCTGCTGACAGAGCAGCCCTCGGTTATGCTGACAGAATCCCGGCAGAGGGTTACGTTCTCGGTATATTCCCTGAGGGTACAAGATCAAAGGTACTTAACGCCGCTCCCGGCAAAGCCAAGAGGGGCGTTGCTTCCGTTGCGGCCAATGCAAAATGCGGAGTAGTTCCCGTTGCCGTAATCAATAACGAAAGTCTCAAAAAGCATTCTAGATATACCGTTAGATACGGTAAGACGATTCCTTACGAGGAATTCGGCTTCTCTGAAGAAGCTACCAGAGAAGAACAGGTTGAAGCAGCCGATAAGATTATGGAGCATATCACTTCTCTTTGGGAGGAAGGACATTGCAGCGAATAACTCTTGCAAAAACGGCCGGCTTCTGCTTCGGTGTTGACAGAGCTGTGAGCATGGCGTACAAAACGGCGGAGAATAAAGCTCCCTGCTGTTCTCTCGGTCCCGTCATTCACAATACCGATGTTACCGATGACCTTGCATCAAAAGGTATAAGGATAGTCGATTCTCCCGATGAAATCAGAGCAGGTGAAACCGTAATAATCAGAGCTCACGGAATTGCACCCGACGTTCTTACGGCAATCAGAAAAACGGGTGCGGATATCTGTGATGCGACCTGCCCATTCGTTCAGAAAATTCATGATATAGTATCTCAGAATTCCGCAGAGAATATTCCGGTGCTCATTGCCGGTAATCCCGAACATCCCGAGGTGGTGGGTATCAGGGGCTGCTGCAGGGGCGAAAGCTTTGTCTTTTCTTCAGCTGACGAAGTGGAAAAAATACTGAAAAACAACAAAAAATTACAGAATAATGACCTTGTAGTTGTTTCTCAGACCACATTTTCCGAAGAAGATTGGAAAAAAAGTAAAAAAATTATTAAATTTTACTGTACAAATTGTAAAATATTTGATACAATATGCATTGCTACGCGAAAGAGGCAGGAGGAAGCGGCAGAGCTTTCACTCAAATGCGATGCGCTGGTGGTCATCGGAGGCCGCCACAGTTCCAATACAGCCAAATTAAAAGAGGTCTGCAGCGGTAACTGTGATACATTTCTGGTGGAAAGAGCCGATGAGCTCAAAAATATAGATTTTTCCACGTACGCCGAGGTTGGCGTTACGGCCGGAGCATCCACTCCGTCCGCAATAATTAAGGAGGTACTTTTAGCAATGTCCGAAAACATCAAAGAAAACGCAAATATCCAGGTAGAGGAGGTGCCTTCTGATTTCGCATCGATGATTGCTGAGCTTAATGATGACAGCATCGTTAAGTGTATTGTTGAATCAATTTCAGGTTCTGAAATTTATGTTTCTTTACCCGGCAATCACAGACTCGGCGGCTATGCAGGTATCGTTACTGCTGAAAATTACAGCAGTGATCCCAATGCCGATCCTTCAAAGGAACTTAATATCGGCGACGAAATCACTCTTAAGATTCTTAAGGGTAACGACAGTGAAGGTACAGTTCAGCTTTCCAAGAAGCTTCTTGACGCAGACAAGTCATGGACCGCAATCGTTGACGCTAAGGAAGACGGCAGCGTTCTTGAAGGTGTCGTAACGGAAGTTATCAAGGGCGGCGTTCTCGTAGTATCCGGCGGAGCAAGAGTTTTCATTCCCGCTTCACTTGCTACTGCACATAAAAACGATGCACTTGAGGATCTTCTCAAGCAGACGGTTCAGTTCCGCATCATTGACGTTGACGTTCACAGAAGAAGAGCAGTCGGTTCGGTTCGTTCAGTTATCAGCGAGCAGAGAAAGGCCGCTTCAGAAGCTTTCTGGGCAGGCGTTGAAGAAGGCAAATCATACACAGGTACTGTTAAGTCCCTTACAAACTACGGTGCTTTCGTTGATATCGGCGGCGTAGACGGTATGGTTCACATTTCCGAAATGAGCTGGAAGAGAATCAAGCATCCTTCAGAAGTATTTACAGTCGGTCAGGAAGTTGAAGTTTTCGTTAAGTCAGTTGACAAGGAAAACAAGAAGATTTCTCTCGGCTACAGAAAAGACGAAGACAATCCCTGGGCTATTCTCAAGAAGGATTACCCCGAGGGCTCAGTTGTAGAAGCTGAAATCGTCGGTCTTACCACGTTCGGTGCTTTCGCAAAGGTAATCCCCGGTATTGACGGCCTTATCCATATCAGTCAGATTGCCGATCATCGCGTAGAGAAGCCCGAAAACGAGCTTTCAGTCGGTCAGAAGGTTACCTGCAAGATTACAGGCATTGATTATGACAAGAAGAGAGTCAGCCTTTCAATCCGCGCTCTTATCGAGCCCGCTGAGGAAGCTGCTGATGACGAAGCTGAAGAGACTGCTGAAGAAGCTGTTGAAGAAGCTGTTGAAGAAGTCGTTGAAGAAGTCGTTGAAGAAGCAGCTGCAGAAGCTGTTGAGGAAGCAGAAGCTCCCGCTGAAGAAGCTGCTGAGTAATTTACATTTCAGACTGCCTGCAGGGTTTCACCTTGTAGGCAGTTTTTTAAGGATAGTTATCAAATGAAAAAAAGCAAATTTATCGGTCCCCTTTATTGCATTTCCGCAGCGATTATCTGGGGACTCTCCTTTGTTGCCCAGAAGCAGGGCGCACATATCGGTACGTTTACCTTTAACGGTATTCGCCTTGTTATCGGCGGAATTGCACTTTTGCCCGTACTTGTTTTCAACCGTGTCAGAGCGGGTAAGAAAGTTCAGACCGATGAAAAACCGAAATCGGATATAAAGGGTGTTATTATCGGCAGTGTCTGCTGCGGTACGGCTCTTGTATTGGGCAGTAATCTTCAACAGCATGCATTCAGCTTTGATATTCCTGCCGGTAAAGTGGGGTTTATTACCGCTCTGTATATGATTCTTGTTCCTGTTCTGGGACTGTTTTTGAAAAAAATACCGAAAATCAACGTATGGATAAGCTGTGTTATAGGTATTGTCGGCCTTTATTTTCTCTGTCTTCCCGGCGGGGGACAGTTTACAATCGGAAAGGGCGAGACCTTTGCCTTGATTTGCGCATTTTGCTTTGCCGCACATATACTTATCGTTGATCATTTCTGCACAAAGGTTGACGGAATTGCTCTCTCCTGCTTCCAGTATCTTTTCGCGGGCATTATTTCAATTATATGTATGTTTATATTTGAAGGTAAACCTGCAATGTCGGATCTGATTGATTCAGCCGTCCCTCTTCTTTATGCAGGTATCGGAAGCTGCTCTCTTGCGTTTACGTTTCAGATTTACGGTCAGAGATATACCGAGCCGGCTGTTGCGTCTATCCTGCTTTGCCTTGAATCCGTATTCAGCGTTATTTTCGGTTGGCTGATTATCAATGACGTTCTCAATAAACGGTCCGTTATCGGATGCTGTATTATGTTTACCGGAGTCATTCTCAGCCAGATAGAATTAAAGTCAAAAAAAGAAAGTGATGTGACAGCGGATGCTGATTAAACTTATTTCAATTATTCTTTCTGCCGTAATGACGGCGTTCAGCTTCCCCGTTCATACTGCGGAAGCAATTTTCAGCTCTTTTACGGGGGTTCCGTACACCCATGATTCAATCAACGAGGATTTTATTTCTGATATTGATTATAATGATGTTCAGCTTAAAAACGGTAATGCCGGGTATTATAAAAATATGATGGTTGTCTTTATTGACGACGATGCTACCGTTTTTGAAAAATACGACATTCTCAAAAAAAATAACCTGAAGCTTCTGGGATGGTGCTGTTGGGCAGATCTTTATTTTGTATATTGTCCTTTTGCCGGAGAAAAAGAAATAAATGCCCTTGCGAAAAAAATAGTTGATTCTTCCCCCTATGTGAATTTTGCCGGTTCTGTTCCTTTTGCCGAGTCTACACCGGACTATACTCCGGATGATCCGTTTTCGGGAAGCACGGTATGGAATGAATCTGTTCCGTCAGGCGATAATTGGCATCTTGAAGCCGTAAAAGCAAGAGAATCCTGGAATTACAGTGATTATACGGACAGTATCAAGGTCGGTATTATCGACAACGGATTTCGACTTGATAATCCCGATATAGCGGGTAAAGTCAGATTCCTTTCCAAACTTTCGGAAAAGAGAAATTCCGTTGAGTATCACGGAACTCATGTAGCAGGTGTTATCGGAGCCGAACACAACAATAAATTCGGCGTATCCGGTATGTGCAACAAAGCGGATATGATGGTTGTTGTCTGGGTACCCACCGACAGTCAGAAGGGGAATACAACGATTCATATTTTCTTTGCCTTCTGTAAGCTTGTGAAAGCCGGAGCAAAAGTAATCAACCTTTCTGTGGGCACAAGCGGAAACGTTGATCAGAATACAATGGGAAAATTAGAAATGGAAAGTTATGCTTTGATATATTCGGCAATTTTTTCCGTATTTCTCAGTGAGGGATATGATTTCGTAGTCGTTCAGTCTGCCGGCAACGGTGACGATGACGGCAACTCGGTTGATTCTTACTATAACGGTCATTTCTGTCCTATAAATGAAAAAAACTGTAATTCCGTTGCATTCGGAATATCAAAGAAAGATATTCTTGACAGAATTCTTGTTGTCGGTGCCGTCAGATATAATTCATACAGCAGAGAATATACGTTTACGAGTTTTTCAAATACGGGTAAGGGTGTAAATATCTGCGCTCCCGGTTCATCTGTATGCGGTATCGACAGCGAAAGTGACGGAATAAGATATATGTCAGGTACGTCGGCTTCTGCTCCGATTGTTGCCGGTACTGCCGCACTGGTATGGAGCGTCAATCCTTCGCTCAGTGGCTCGGATATAAAGAACATTCTCATAAATAACGTATCCGACTATGCTTCGTCAGAATACGAAGAGTCAGACCGTAAATATCCTATGGTTAATGCGAAGCTTGCCGTTGAAGCGGCTCTTTCCGCCGGATATAAGACCGTACATCTTACGGGCACCGTGGATTCTTCCTGTAATATGCAGGAGGATGGTGTTGAAATCATCAATAACGGAAAAAGGAAAAATATAACCGCACCAAACGGCAATATTGACTTGCTAATTGAGATCGGTGATGTTACAATAAACGTGTTGGGCAGTGATAATCAGGTTGTTAAATCTATTGAACTCAAGTCGGTAAACAGTGATTATTCACTTGGCAGGATTTTGCCTGACGTTCATGAGAATGTTCCCGAATAAGAAAGGTGGTTGACTATGGAAGAAATTTCAAGAAAATGGTATAAAGAAATGTCCGTTTACCATATCTGGTGCCGCAGCTTCTGTGACAGTAACGGAGACGGTATAGGTGACCTGCCGGGCGTTTACAGTAAACTTGATTACATCCAGAGTCTCGGCGTTGACGGCATCTGGTTTTCTCCTATTTATCCTTCACCGAACTGTGACTACGGATACGATATTTCGGATTACAGAAATATTCATCCCGATTACGGTACACTTGACGATTTCAAAATGATACTTGACGAATGTCACAAGAGGGGAATGAGGGTCTTTATGGACCTTGTTGTCAACCATTCGTCTACAGAGCATTTCTGGTTTAAGGAAGCTTGTAAGAGTGTTGATAACCCGTACCATAACTATTATATCTGGGGCAAAGGTAAGGACGGCAATCCTCCCAATAACTGGCTCTCAACATTTGAAGGTAATGCCTGGGAATACGTTCCTTCCGTAGATGAATATTATCTTCACGTATTTGCAGTGGGTCAGGCGGACCTCAATATGGATAATCCGAAAGTGCGTGAAGAGGTTAAGGATATAATGCGCTTCTGGCTTGATATGGGTGTTGACGGCTTCCGTGAAGACGTAATTACGTTTATATCAAAGAAGGAGGGCCTTCCCAACGGTTTCCCCCTTCCCGTTGCTACGGGTATTGAGCATTATAAGCACGGTCCTCACCTTGAAGAGTATCTGGATGAATTCAGAGCGGTTCTCAAGGAATATGATTGCTTTGCAATAGGTGAAGGTCCTATGACAGGTATCAAGGATGCGAAGCTTCTCTGCAACGAGGGTCCCGCTCAGCTTCTTGATATGCTGATTTCATTTGACCACATGAATGCCAATTGCTTTATGATTGATTGGATAAAGCTTCCGTTCAGTCTTCGTAAGCTTAAAAAGACTTACGATAAGTGGCAGCACGGTATGTACGGTAAGGGCTGGAATTCACTTTATCTTGAGAATCATGACCATGCAAGAATCATAGACAGGTACGGTGACCTTAATTTCAGAGTGGAAAGCGGTAAGATGCTGGCCACAATGTATATCCTTATGTGCGGCACACCCTTTATCTACCAGGGTCAGGAAATCGGTATGACGAATATCCGT
Organism: Acutalibacteraceae bacterium; assembly: GCA_045598305.1. GTDB lineage: Bacteria > Bacillota > Clostridia > Oscillospirales > Acutalibacteraceae > CAG-177. The sequence continues at coordinate 3,907 of JAZLLW010000028.1, read as the reverse complement.
CTGAAGCATCTGTCCGAATGTAAGGATGTTTCTACATTTAATAATTACGGAATATTCAAAAAAATCGGATTCAACGAGCAGAGATATCTTAAACTTGTCTCCGAAACAAGCCGTGAAAATGCAAGAACTCCGGTTCAGTGGAGCTCGGCGAAGAATGCGGGCTTTACCACTGCCGATGAAGCGTGGTTCAATATCAACCCCAACTATAAAGAAATCAATGTTGAGGATGCGGAAAAAGATCCGAAATCAATTCTTAATCATTACCGTAAGCTTATCAATTTCCGTAAAGGCAACGACCTTGTGATTTACGGCGATTATAAGCAGTATTACCCCAACAGCAGCAAAATCTTCTGTTACGAAAGAAATTACGGTGAAAAGAAGCTTCTTGTAATCTGTTCCTTCTCTGCCGACCCGGTCAAATTCAAAGCACCGGAAGAGATTGACCTCTCAAGAGGCAAGCTTGTCATAAATACCTATGATGTTCTTGAACCCGGTAAAAATGAATTCAAGACAAAACCCTATGAGGCAAGAGTATATCTGTTTGAATGATTTACGGAGGGATTGTTATGTCAAATATTAAAAAGTATATTGCAGAGTTTATCGGCACGTTTGTTCTTGTTTTTGTTGCCTGCGGAACGGCAGCGGCAATCGGCTGTGATGTTACGGGCGGATACCTTGCGGTAGCAATAGTTTTCGGCCTTGTTATCGTTGGAATGGCATATTCAATCGGTCATGTTTCCGGATGTCATATCAATCCCGCTGTTTCAATTGCCATGCTTATCAGCGGCAAAATGAGTGTTAGGGACTTTATCGGATACGTTGTTGCTCAGTTTATCGGCGCAATAGCAGGTGCTGCGGCAATGATTCCCGTTCTCGGTATGGACTGCGGATTTGGTGCGAATGCTCTTTTTGAAGGCAATGCCGGAAAATCATTTTTTATTGAAGCAATTCTTACTTCTATCTTTGTTCTTGTAATTCTCGGCGTGACGTCAAGAGAGGATTCTTCTAAGTTTGCAGGTCTTGTTATCGGTGGTGCTCTTACCCTTGTTCATCTTATGGGTATTCATTTCACGGGTACGTCCGTTAACCCCGCCCGTTCCTTCGGACCTGCTCTTTTTGCAGGCGGTGATGCCCTTTCATCAGTTTGGGTGTTTATACTTGCTCCGCTTGTCGGCGGTGCCGTTGCCGCTCTTGTATGGAAGTTTATTGATTCCGTAAAAGAATAAAAACCGACCGCTGTGGTATATATTTACCACGGCGGTTTTTCTGCGCTTTTTAATTTTGTATAAAATACAAATTGATTTGATTTTGTCGTTTGTGTTAAACTATTGCCAGTGTAATTGAAATGGGGTGCCCTGTTGAAAATCAGTCTGATTTTTCTCGCTTTGCTTGCAATAGTAAGTGTAATTCATCTTGTTGATTCCTGGCGCGATGATTCAAAAAGAAGAAAATACACCAAGCCGTTTTTACTCATATTTATCATTTGCTATTACATTTGCGCAGTGTTTGAAAACGGGCTCAGTCCGGATAAGCTTCTCATAGCAGGACTTGTTACGAGCTGGCTGGGTGACGTTTTACTGATTCCTAACGGAAATAAGTGGTTCGTTGCGGGCGGAATCAGTTTTATGGCTACCCACGTGCTTTTCATTCTCGTATATGCAACAAATAATATTGTCTTCTCAAGTGTTAAATGGTGGATTGTTATTCCTGCCGCTGTTGTTTATTACGGTATCTCTGCGGTAATTATTTGCAATCTGAAGCCGAGTACGCCGAAAATGATGCTTATCCCGATGTACTTTTATCTGATTTGCAACAGCACCATGAACGTGTTTGCTCTTATGCAGCTTGTTGCCGGTCCTTGTAAGGGCTCAATTATTGCCTATGTCGGTGCCGTACTGTTCTTTATCTCAGATTGTACATTGTTCCTTGTAAGATATCACAAAAACAAGGATTTGATTTTCAAGAAGCATTTTACCGTAATGCTTACCTATATTCTTGGCGAATTGCTTATTACTCACGGCGTTCTTATTTTAGCGATGTAAGGAGAAAAGATATGTTTGATCTGAAGAATATTCCTCTTCCCAAATATACCAAAGCAGAAGATATCGCAAATTGTATTACTCACGCTCTCGGCATTCCTTTTTGCATTATCGCCGCAGTTCTTCTCTTCAGACTTTACGCCATTGCATCAACGGGTGCAATTGTCCTTGTTTCCATTATCCTCTACGTTCTTTCCACACTTATCGTATACGTCGGTTCTGCAGTGTATCACGGCCTTAAGCCGTCCAGAGCAAAACAGATTGCAAGGGTTATTGACCACAGCAATATTTTCTTTATGATTGCGGGTACCGTCACATCTTTTGCTCTTCCTACAATGACAAGCGAAAACAGAACGTATACGATTGTTATGATTTGTATCATTTGGGGCTTTTCTCTCGTCGGCGTTCTTCTTACTTTTATGGATTTTAAGAAATTTGCAGTTCCTCAGGTGTTTATGTACGTTATTCTCGGCTGGGCGGCTATCTTCGGTATGCGTTCGGTTTACAGAATGGGGGATATAGGCAGGAAATTTACTGTTATGGTGCTTATCGGCGGTGTTTGTATCACTGTCGGCACGGTTCTTTACCTTATCGGTAAAAAGCATAAGTATTTTCACGCCGTATTTCATACCTGTGTGCTTGCGGGCTCCGTTGTTATTTTTTCAGGCGTATACAACTTTTATACTTCATTATTTCTTAAATAATATCGGGACGAGGTGTCTGCTTCGTCCTGATTTGCATATAAACATATAAAATATGCAAAAATGTTTCATGTATTCGCATCAAAATGCAAAAATATGCATAAAGTTGCAAAAATACGGTATATTTTTGTTGACAAAGGGTATATTGTGTTATATAATTTGCAGGATATAGTATAATTTTTCGGAGGTATATATGAATTCACTTAAAAACAGAGATTTTCTTAAGCTTCTTGATTTTACACCGGAAGAAATCTCATATCTTATTGACCTTGCCGCCGATCTTAAAGCAAAAAAGAGAGCAGGTATTCCTCACAGATATTTTGAAGGAAAGAATGTGGCTCTCATTTTTGAAAAGACCAGTACCAGAACAAGGTGCTCATTTGAGGTTGCCGCTGCTGACCTTGGTATGCATCCCGTATATCTTGACCCCAAGGCGTCACAGATAGGCAAAAAAGAAAGTATAGCTGATACCGCAAGAGTTCTTTCCAGAATGTTTGACGGCATTGAGTACAGAGGTTACGGTCAGAAAATAGTTGAAGAGCTTGCAAAATATGCCTCTGTTCCCGTGTGGAACGGTCTTACAAACGAATTTCATCCCACACAGATTCTTGCAGACTTTCTTACCGTAAGAGAACATTTCGGTAAGCTTGACGGTATAAAGTTTGTCTATATGGGTGATGCCAGATACAATATGGGTAACTCCATAATGGTCGGCTGCGCAAAAATGGGTATGCATTTTGTTGCTTGTGCACCCAAGGAATATTTTCCCGATAAAGAACTTGTTGCGCAATGTGAAGAAATCGCAAAGACTACTGGAGCAACACTTGAATTTAATGATAATCCTGCCGAAGCGGTCAAGGGCGCCGATGTAATCTATACCGACGTATGGGTTTCAATGGGTGAGCCCGATGAAGTCTGGAAAGAGAGAATAGACGCACTTTATCCCTATCAGGTCAATGCAAGGCTAATGGAAATCGCAGGGACTCAGTGCAGGTTTATGCACTGTCTTCCCGCTTATCATGACCTTAAAACCCAGGTGGGCAGAGACGTCTTTGAAAAATTCGGTATTGAAGGACTTGAGGTTACCGAGGAAGTATTTGAGGGACCTCAGTCAATAGTATTTGATGAAGCCGAAAACCGTATGCATACAATCAAGGCGGTCATGAC
>JAZLLW010000027.1:0-27023 GCA_045598305.1 Acutalibacteraceae bacterium | reverse complement strand
ATCCCTACAAGCTAGGATTTACTTGACAGCTTTTGCTGAAGAAATAATAGCATATACAATTGCCGCAATAACAAATCCTACATTTACAATCCACAACCAGCCGGTTTTCAGAATGAATTCTATCGATATACACAAAAAGATTGCTGTAACCAAGGCAAAAACGATAGCTGACTGTCGATAATATGGCTTCTTATCCATTCGCTCTCTTTCCTGTTTTGATACCCATATGTATGCGTTATTAAAAAGAAAACCTTTTTCTTGGAAAGAACGAATGCTAATAAATAAAGTGATTAACGCAATAGCACCACTAAATGCAGCACCTATAATTTCTATCATCATATTTACCTCTGTAAATTCCGGTTTGTCTCCTTACAATAGTCTTGTAGTCTCAACCTAAACACGAGACAGCAAAACCACGCTCTCAACATGTCCCGTTCGAGGGAACATATCTACTGGTGTGACTTTTTTTGTGATATATCCTATTTCTCCCAGGATCCTGCAATCCCTTGCAAGTGTTGCGGGGTCGCATGAAACGTATACGATTCTGTCGGGATTCATTTCGCTTACCGTTTTCAGCAGGTCGGGAGCACAGCCCTTTCTCGGAGGATCGAGCACGATAACGTTGGGGCGTATTCCTTCGTCTTTAAGCATTTTTGCCGCGTCGGAAGCGTCACCGCATTCAAACCGTGCATTGTTTATTTCGTTATTTTTCGCATTTATTCTTGCGTCTTTTATCGCCTGCTCAACTATCTCAACGCCGATAAGCTTTTTCACGCTGTGTGCCATGGAAAGACCGATTGTGCCCGTTCCGCAGTAAAGGTCAAGCAGAGTATCCTTTCCCGTCAGCTGTGCATATTCCTCCGCTTTGCGGTAGAGCAGTTCGGCTTTGTCATGGTTGACCTGATAAAAGGAGAGGGGAGACAGACGGAATTCGAGACCGCAGAGCTTATCCGTAATATAGTCTTTTCCGTATATCGTTCTGCATTCACTGCCTAAAATCACGTTTGTCTTTTCACGGTTTACGTTGACGATAATGCTTGTGATTTCGCTGCAGGCATCCGTCAGTATTGAAACGAGCTTCTCTTCATTCGGCAATGACTTCCCGTTGATTACCGGGCAGACCATTATTTCTCCGCTGTATGTACCCTTGCGTATGTAAATATGACGGAGCAGTCCCTTGTGTTCCGTTTCGTCGTAAGAAGTGATTTTTTCGCTTTTGATGTATTTTTCAAATGCGTTCAGTATGGTTTCAAATTCCTTCGGCTGAAGCTTGCAGCCGGGGCAGTGAATTACTCTGTGTGAATGACTTGCGTAGAATCCCGTTTTGATTTCGCTGTCGTTGATTTCTACCGGAAATTGACCTTTATTTCTGTAACCGTAGATTTCACCCTCAGCGATTATGGGCTCGAATTCCGGCTCAAGACCGCCTATTCTTCTGAAGCATTCCTTAACGTGATTTTCTTTTATTGACTTTTCAATATCATATTTTATGTGACCGAAAGCACATCCGCCGCATTTCAGATAAACGGGGCAGACCGCTTCTTCTCTGTCCTCAGACGGAGTGATGATTTCCTCGATTTTCGCAAAGGCACAGTTGGATTTGACCTTCAGAATGTGTGCTTTGATTTCGTCACCCTTTGCGGCAGAGGGGACAAATATCGTCATACCCTCATGCCTGCCGATACCCTTGCCTTCAAGGTCGCAGTTTTCGATTTTTAGCTCGATTATGTCGTTCTTCTTAAGCATGTTCAGTTCCTTGTTATATATTTTGAAGTTATGTAGAGTAAAATCGCAACGGCTATCAGCATGGGTGGATTGAGCACGAACGCCGATGCTTTATCAAGCGGCGATGAAAACGTCAGGGGCTTGAAAAGCTTTTTGTAATTGAGCTTGTAGGTGAATAAAATCGCACACACAAGTCCTGCGGTTAGTATCGCTATGTTGAGCACCGCGATGTATTTTGCAAACATTTCTTTGTCGGTGATGCTTTTTTCCATCAGGTCGATTGCAACGGAATAACTGTTGTTCAGAAAGTGAATTGCCATTGACGGCAGTAACGAGCCCGTAATGCATACGACGTATCCCAGCCACATGCCCGCGATAAGTGCAAAGGGTGCCTGAACGGGATTTCCGTGAAGAACGGCAAAAACAAAAGAGGATGCTATTATGGCAAACCCGTCTCCGTATTTGCGAAGGGGCTGCATGACGACACCGCGTATTGCGATTTCCTCAACGACGGGAGGCAGCACCGCTATGGTCAGGAAGTAAATTACTTTCTCGGCAATTGTTTCGGGCTGTGTGATATTGGGGGACGAAAGCTCATATCCGACTTTATCTGTCACGGTTACGAGAATGCCCGTCAGGTAATTGGCAATCAGACATATAAATACACCCGTCGGTACGGAAAAGAGGGCGAGCAGGGGATCGTTCGGCTTGTTCAGTCTGAGATATTTTATCCTCGTTTTTTCTTTAAGACGGTTTCCGGCAATGACAAAGGGAAGCAGCATGCATATGACCGACATTCCCATGTTGAAGATAAATCTTGCCTTGAAAGAGCCGTAATAGATTTCGTAAAGGGGCTTGAAAAACGCTATGGGTAAGGTAAACAGATTTTCAAGCACGATATATATGACAATGCAGACTCCCGCAACGGAGCCGATTGTTTTGATATACTGTTTTTCGGTGATTCTCAGCTTTTCGCTGTCTTCACGTGAAATGACGTAACCTAGGCGATTGTTGTTATCCATGTGTCAATACCTCGCGAAAACTTGTACATTAAGTTATTATATTATATTTTTATCATTCTTACAAGTGATAAATGCCGATTTGAAAATACTCCCGATATTTTTTATAAAATGATTTGTTTCAGTATTGAACAGAGGACGAAATTGTTGTATAATCTCTTATTATGGACAATGTCGGATTGTGTCCGATTTCACAGGAGAATACAATGGATAAGAAAATTACAATCAAGCAAATGGAAGAAATGATAACCGTCCGTCTTTCACACCTTTACGGAATTACTCCCGGGGAAGCGGGGGACGAGCAGTTTTACGAGGTTACGGCTTTGATAGCAAGAGAGCTTGTCAGGGATATCCGCCGCAGCTTTGATGCCGAATGCAACGAAAAGCAGGAAAAACGTGTTTACTATATGAGCATGGAATTCCTTATGGGCAGAAGTCTCAAGAATACTCTTTACAACCTCAGTCTTACCGATACGGTTGCAAAGGCACTCAAAAAGTTTGACGTTTCCCTTGATAAGCTTTTTGAGCTTGAGCCGGATGCAGGTCTCGGCAACGGCGGACTCGGAAGACTTGCCGCCTGCTATCTTGATGCTATCGCAAACGAGGGCTATCACGGTGTCGGCTATTCAATCCTTTATGAATACGGTATCTTCAAGCAGAAGCTTGTTGACGGCTGGCAGACCGAAATGCCCGATTTCTGGCTTCCCGGAGGAGACGTATGGCTTATTCCCAGGGAAGAAAAGACCGTTTATGTCAAGTTTGAAGGCCGCGTAGAGGATAAATGGGAAAACGGTTTCCACGAAATCACGCTCGTTGACACCAAAAACGTCAAGGCGGTTCCCTATGATATGATGGTTCCCTCAAAGGACGGCAAGGGCGTTTCCGTTCTCCGTCTCTGGAGTGCCAAGGCAGATGAAATAGATATGGCATCCTTCAACGAAGGAAACTATATCAAGGCAATGGAAGAGAAAGCAATGGCCGAGGTTATCAGCAAGGTCCTTTATCCCGCCGACAACCATCAGGAGGGTAAGAGTCTTCGTCTTCGCCAGCAGTATTTTCTCGTTTCCGCATCCGTTCAGGATATCGTTTCGCGTCATCTTCGTGTTTACGGCTCTCTTGATAATTTTGCGGAGAAGAATGCCATCCACATAAACGATACCCATCCCACCATGGCAATTCCCGAGCTTATGAGAATTCTTCTTGATGAGTGCGGATACAGCTGGGAGGATGCCTACAGCGTAGTTGAGAAAGTATGCGCTTATACCAATCATACGGTTATGGCAGAGGCACTTGAATGCTGGAGCGAAGAGCTGTTTATGCGTCTTCTTCCCAGAATTTATCAGATTGTCAAGGAAATAGACAACCGCTTCAGAAAGAAAATCTGGGATCTTACCGGCGATGCGGGCAGAGTTGAGAGAATGGCTGTTATTTCCGGCGGTGCCGTGAGGATGGCAAATCTCTGCGTTGCGGTATGTCATAAGGTAAACGGCGTATCGGCGCTTCATTCACAGATACTCAAGGATTCCGTATTCAACGATTACTATACCCTTGAGCCCGATAAATTCACAAACGTCACAAACGGTATCGCATACCGCAGATGGCTTTGTCAGGCAAATCCCCGTCTTACCGATTTTACCTCGGAGCTTATCGGCAAAAAGTTTATCCACGATGGCAGTGAACTTATCAGACTTCGTGAATTTGCGGATAATAAGGAAGTTCTTGACAGAATCGGTATTATCAAGCAGGAAAATAAAGAGGATTTTGCAAAGCTCATAAAGAGAACGACAGGTGAGGTGATTGACCCCTCGTCAATCTTTGACGTTCAGGTTAAGCGTCTTCATGAGTATAAGAGGCAGGAGCTTAACGCTCTCAACATTCTTGCAAAGTATCTTGAAATCAAGAATAATCCCAACGGCAATTACGTTCCCCATACTTATATTTTTGGCGCCAAGGCGGCTTCCGGCTACTTTATGGCAAAGAAAATCATGGAGTTTATCTGCTATCTCGGTAAGCTTATCAATAACGACCCGCAGGTCAGCGATAAGCTGAAGGTACTTTTTGTTGAGAATTATTCCGTTACCAAGGCAGAGCTTCTTATGCCCGCGACAGAAATCAGCGAGCAGATTTCCCTTGCAGGTACGGAAGCGTCCGGTACCGGCAATATGAAGCTTATGATTAACGGCGCGGTCACTCTCGGTACAATGGACGGCGCAAATGTTGAAATTTACGATGCGGTCGGTAAGGATAATATCTTCATCTTCGGTATGACCACAGACGAAGTGAACAGTCTTAAAAAGTCCGGCTACAATCCCGAAATTTACTACAACAACAATTCCGAAATTCACGGTATGGTTGAATTTATCAACAGAGGTATCTGCGGTAAGCATTTCGGTGAAATCGGCGGCTCGATCATCCATCACGATCCCTATATGGTTCTTGCCGATTTTGCGGATTACAGACAGGCGCAGAGAGACATTGAAAAGGCATGGCTTGACAGGAATCGTTGGAACAGAATGTCACTTATGAATATTTCGGGTGCAGGTGTTTTCAGCGCAGACAGAGCCATTGACGAATATGCCTCAAATATCTGGGGACTTAAGAAGTAATGACAGACAGAGATTTTATGCTCATTGCCCTTGAGCAGGCAAAGCTTTCGGGCGATGAACTTGAAGTGCCCGTCGGTGCAGTAATCGTACGTAACGGCGAAGTCGTTTCCGTCGGCAGAAATCGCCGTGAAAACGGCAAAAACGCTCTTGCACATGCTGAAATGGAAGCAATAGACGCCGCCTGCAAAAAGCTTGGCGGATGGCGGCTCTGGGAATGCGAAATGTACGTTACCCTTGAGCCGTGCCCCATGTGTACGGGAGCGATTATCAATTCACGTATCAGACGGCTCGTTTACGGCGCATCCGATAATAAGGCGGGCTCCTGCGGCTCAGTAATCAATCTCTTTGATTTGCCTTATAACCATAAACCCGAAACCGTATCGGGATTTATGCAGGAGGAGTGCTCGGCACTTCTCAGCGAGTTTTTCTCAAATCTTCGTAAGATAAAGAAGCAATAATATGAATGAAACCTTGTTTTTTGCCCTTGAGATAGCGGGTACGGTTGCATTTGCCGTATCCGGTGTAATAGTGGCAATTGAAAAGAAACTGGATATTTTCGGCGCGGTGGTGCTGGGGCTCGTTACCTCCGTAGGCGGAGGAATGATGAGAGACCTTATACTCGGCTACGTTCCCCCCGCAGCGTTCCGTCATCCCGTTTATTCCCTTACTGCCATCGGGGTATCCATTCTCGTTTATATAATCGCATATTTCTACGGACGCAGGATAAAGCAGGATTTTGAAGCGTGGTCTCAGGTGATAAACGTTTTTGACTCCATCGGTCTTGCGGTATTTACCGTCGGCGGTATCAATTCCGCCCATTCCGCCGGTTTCCCCGACAGCGAATATCTCAGTATTTTCGTCGGTGTGCTGACTGCATGCGGCGGCGGTGTGCTCAGAGACCTAATGGCAAACCGAGTTCCCGTTATCCTCAAAAAAAGGGTGTATGCCCTTGCCTCGATTTTCGGCGGAGTAATCTATCATATATTCACGGGTTATAACGTGATATCGGAATCTGCCGCCGTAATCGTCAGCGTTACCTGTATCCTTATTATCCGTATTCTCGCGACTGTTTTCAGATGGAATCTGCCCAGAATCAAATTCCTGGCGGATGAAGATAAAAATGATTGACAGGAGATGTTTTCAAATGAAAAAGGCATTGTGTGCAATTCTCTCGCTTGTTATGATTCTCACTGCTTTTCCCGTGTGTGTTTTTGCAGAGGAAAGCGTTAGTCCTGCTGCCGGTACTCACGAATGGGAACACGAGGTCAAGACAGACTGCAACGGTGAATGCGGTTACAATCCAGTAATCGTCGTCCCCGGTATCATGCAGTCACAGACCTATGTTCAGACTCCCGACGGAAAAGACATTATGACCTCCGACGGTTTTCCCATCATGGAGGGTATGGACCTTTCGTTTATGTTTGACAGCAATGCACTGCTTAACGATCTGAAGGGAAAAATCCTTGATATCCTCAAAGCAATCGCAACGCGTGACAGAGAAGGTCTTTTTGACGTTCTCATGGAAGTATTTGAAAACAGCTTTAGGGACCATTATTTTAACGATGACGGTACCGAAGTGAATAAGCATGCCACCGATGAATACTGGTATTCACTTGAGGAATGTGCAAATACTCCCGATAAATCTTACAATTACACAAAGGGATACTCCAAGGACGAAAACGGCAATGCCCTTCCCTCAACAAAATATAAGAATCAGTACGACTTCATATACAGACAGGTTGATATCGGTGCTTACTGTGAGGCGGCCGGCTATGACCACGCATATTACTATGCTTACAGCTCCTTCGGTAATATCCTTGATTCCGCGGCAGGTCTCAACGAATACATTGATATGGTAAAATATCAGACGGGTCACGATAAGGTTGACCTTGTATTCATTAGTCTGGGCGGTACCATTGCCGACGTTTATCTTTCAAAATATATAGACAAGAGTGAGGTAGGCAGAATCATCCTCGCTGCCTGTGCTCTTGACGGCTCGTATCTTCTCGGCGACCTCATGGGCGGCAAGACAAGCTTTGCGGACGGTACGGTTCTTTACAATGACCTTATCCCCAATATCGTTCAGCTTGTAGGCGAAGAGTATATGGCACTCGCTTATCTCGGCAACGTAATTGCAAGAGCCATTCCTCAGGAGGTGTTTGACGATTTCCTTCAGGAAGCACTTGACAGAGCCCTTGATGACGTCCTCGGCAAGCTTATCAGAAACTGTCAGTCCATGTGGGCGCTCGTTCCCTCCGCAATGTATCCTGAGCTTTCCGAAAAGTACATTTCCGATGAAGCTCATAAAGACCTCAAGGCAATGACCGATGAGTATTATCAGATTCAGCTCAATGCAAAGAGCAGACTTCAGCAGCTTGACAGCGAAGGCGTTGATATCTTTGTAATCGCCGGATATAATCTTGAGCTTCCCGCGGCGGTAGAGCATTTCAGATACAGCTCCGACAATATTATCCAGAGTGCGTCCACATCTCTCGGCGGTACCTTTGCCGACAACGGTTCAAAACTTCCCGATGACTATAAGCCCGCCATTGACGAAAGCTACATTGACCCCGACAGAATTGTTGATGCAGGTACTTGTGCTCTTCCCGACAAAACCTTCCTTGTAAAGAATCAGAGCCACCTTACTCTTCAGAGCTCCGTCAATGACGTTATCGGTCTGTGCGTTGCTCTTCTTACCGATAAGACCATAACAGACGTAAGAGAAAACAGCGGCGGATATCCTCAGTTCAATGAATACAGAAATCTCGGTACGATTGAGACTCTTCTCAGAAGATATAATGAGGGCGAGCTTGCAGGCAAGAGTGAAGCACTTGATGCCGCAGTTGAAAAGGCACAGCAGGTAATGGACAGCAAGGTATGGTCAGCATCCGAAGCCGCAAAGGCAGAGGAGGAGCTTTACAGAGCAATGAATGATAACGATGCTCTCGGTAAGGACGACCAGAGTCCCTTCGTTAAATATAAGCTTCTGCCCTTCCTTACCGAGCTCTGCAAAAAAATCAGCGACATTTTCCGCAGAATATTCAAGGGAAATGACTTCTGGCTCATATTCATTCCCTTCATTTGATTCAGATTTTAATCCGAAAGGCGTGTAGATTATATGTTTTTGAATGTTATGAACGCAATTTCCGAGGATTTTGCAAATAACGTTTCCGCAACTTTTTCAACCGATTTTGTTTATGTCATCAGAATGCTTATTGCAAGCATCTGCGGGTTTATCATAGGCATAGAGAGAGGCAAGCGTCAGAAGGATGCCGGTATCAGAACTCATCTGACCGTTGCTCTCGGCTCTGCTCTTATGATGGTAGTATCAAAATACGGTTTCTTTGACGTTGTTATTTTTGACGGTATCAATCTTGATGCGTCCCGTATTGCCGCCAACGTAATCACCGGCGTCAGCTTTATCGGTGCAGGCGTTATCTTTGTAAAGGACGTTTCAATCAAAGGTCTTACAACAGCCGCAGGTGTCTGGGCTACCGCGGGCATCGGTATGGCGATCGGTGCGGGTATGTATTTCGTAGGCATCGGCGCGACCGTAATGCTCGTTATCTGTCAGGTACTTCTTCATAAGCTTCTTGCGGGATTTGAAAGTACTGCAAACGAATTTAAGGTAGTGCTTAAAGACGTTCCCGGTGTGGTCGAGGATTTCAGAAAAGGTCTTGAAAACAATAAAATCAGTATGTCCGAATTCAAGATGGAAAGAAATCACGATGACAATACCGTTTCCCTTGACGTTGTTATCAAAAAGCAAAAGTCAATGACCATGAGGGAAGTCCTTTCAGCGGCAAGTGAAGATAAGAACGTTATATCAATAGATTTCTGAGTTTTTGGCCCTGTCTTACAAAGACGGGGTCTTCTTTTTGTGCAAAAAGTAGATTTAAGTGCATTTTTGTACTTTAGTACAATTTTTACTTTACATCTTTGTAATTAACTGATATAATGCTTTCGTAGGAATATACCTGCTTACTATTTGAAAGGATTGCGACAGGTATTATGGAACAAAGCCGCAGATTAAGGAAGCGTGATGCGACACATCGTTCTCTTATGCACAGTGCCAAGATTCTCTTTGAGGAGAATGGCCTGGGCAACGTCACTATTGATAAAATAGCCGAGAAAGCCGATGTTTCCCGCTCCACCTTCTTTTCACATTTTGATTCCCTTGACGATCTGCTTTCGCAGATAGCGGGCGAAGAAATCAAAGATATAGTTGAAGCGTCCGTATCAGACGGCACCGCAGATATTTACAAAGTATTTGAAAAACTCAATGAAGACACCTTCCCTTATCCTTATTTAATGAGCGAGATGGTAGTCAGGAGCATTCTTTCCGGCAAGGAAAGTACTATCACCGATATGCTTACTGCCATAACCGACAGTGTTGAAAAGGAGAGCGGAGGAAAGCCGGTCGGCGGTTTTTCGCCGAAGGATATTACGGCAATTGTATTCGGAGCATATTTCGGTCTGGTATTTCAGAAATTCGTTTATAGTGAAAAATTTGAAAACCCGACGGAAATCAATGATAAGATTCAGCAACTTATTAAACATTTTATAAATCAGGAGGAAAACAAAAATGAGTAACGGTTACGCAATTCAGACATGGCAGCCCGCTAAGCCCATCTACAACAAGCTTAAATACCTCACTTCACAGCCCATCTACTGTGTAAATGATGAAGAGCTTGCAAAGACCCTTGAGCATTTTGAAACAAAGTGTGCAAAGTCAAAGGAAATCACAGCTGAAGCAAAGCAGTACATTCCCGGCGGCGTTCAGCACAATCTTGCATTCAACTATCCGTTCCCCATCTGCATTACAAAGGCAGAGGGTGCTTATCTTACCGACCTTGACGGAAACAAGTATATTGACTTCCTTCAGGCAGGCGGTCCCACGATCCTCGGCTCAAACTATGAGCCCGTTCGTGAAAAGGCAATCAAGCTTATTGAGGAATGCGGCCCCGTAACAGGTCTTTTCCATGAAGGCGAGCTTCTTCTTGCCAAGGAAATCAATAAGCATATGCCCAACGTTGAAATGTTCCGTATGCTCGGTTCAGGTACAGAGTCCGTTATGGCTGCCATCCGTGTAGCCCGTAACGCAACAAAGGCAAAGAGAATCATCAAAGTCGGCGGCGCTTATCACGGCAGGACAGATCAGATGGTTTACGGTCTTAAGATCCCCGGCTCAAGATCATTCCTTGAATCACATGGTATTCCTTCATCCTGCTACGGCACGACCGATGAAGTAAGACCCAACGATCTTGAAATGCTTGAGCAGATGCTTAAGGTTAATAAATTCCGCGGCGGCACAGCTGCTGTTATCGTAGAGCCCGTAGGTCCCGAAAGCGGTACAAGACCCATTGATTTTGATTACAACAAGGGTGTTCGTGAGCTTTGTGACAAATACGGCTGTCTCATGATTTTCGACGAGGTTGTTACCGGCTTCCGTATCGGTCTCGGCGGTGCTCAGGGTTACTTCGGCGTAGTTCCCGATCTTACCATCTTCGGCAAAATTGTTGCCGGCGGTTATCCCTCAGCAGGCGGCGTAGGCGGTAAGAAGGAATTTGTAAGCGGTATGGCAGCAGGCGTAGGCACAATGATGAAGCGCGCTTATGTCGGCGGTACTCTTGCAGCTAACCCCCTGTCATCCTTTGCAGGTTACTGCGCAATCCAGGAAATCGAAAAGACCAATGCCTGCGAAAAAGCAGGTCTTGCAGGCGACAGACTATGTGCAGGTCTTCAGGGACTTGTTGACAAGTATGCACTTCCCTTCGTTGTTTACAACCAGGGTTCAATCTGCCACCTTGAGTGCTCCGGTGCAATGAGCTACGATTTCAGCTCAATGTTCCTTCCTGCATCAGTTATTCCCATGCTCCAGAAGAAGCCCGAAATGCTCCGCAGAAAGGTCGCTATGGAACAGATGGGTGCTGCTTATATGGCACACGGTATCGTTACACTTGCCGGCTCACGTCTTTACACCTCACTTGCTGATACAGATGACGTTATTGACGACGCTCTCAACAGATTTGAAGACGTATTCAAGACTGTTACAAAGTGCACAAGAAACCTTGATAAATAACAGCATTTTTACAAGCGTCGGTCTCAGACCGGCGCTTCATTTTTGTCTATTATGTTATTGCATAGGATTATTGCCTGTGGTATAATACAGACGAAAAATAATGTAAAGGATTTGTTTTATGTCTGTTTCAAAGTTAGCAAAAGCGTATTCCCGTACTTATCAATTCGGTATGAAGCTTATTATGGGTACGGATATTCTCAACTGGGATGAGCCCGAGCTTCTTGAAGGCCCCGGTGCCGTTAAAAAGCTTCCCACTCTCATCAAGTCAAAGGGATATGACAATATCCTTGTCGTAACCGATAAGGGACTTACTTCCCTTCATCTTCTTGACGGGCTTTATGAAGCACTTGAAAAAGAAGGCATTAAGTATTATGTCTTTGACGAGGTTCAGCCCAATCCCACCATAAGAAACGTTGAGGCATGCAGAAATGCCTTTGTAAGCAACAACTGTCAGGCAATGATTTCCTTCGGCGGCGGCTCACCCATGGATACCGCTAAGGCGGCGGGTGCAATCGTTGCCAATCCCAATAAAAAAATCAAACAGATGATGGGCGTCCTGAAGGTAACAAAAAAGACTCCTCCCATTTTTGCGGTTCCCACTACTGCGGGAACCGGCTCTGAGGTTACCGTTGCCGCAGTAATCACCGATGAGGCAACCCATGAGAAGGGTGCCGTCAATGATCCGAAGCTCCGTCCCGGGGTTGCCGTTCTTGACCCCGAGCTTACAACCGGTCTTCCTCCCAAAATCACCTCTACTACGGGTATGGATGCTCTTACCCATGCCGTTGAGGCATTTATCGGTAAAAGTAACGTTGCAAATACCGAAGATGCGGCAAAGAAGGCGGTTAAGCTTATTTTCGCAAATCTTAAAACTGCATACGATGACGGCAGCAATATAGAAGCAAGAGCCAATATGCTCAAAGCTTCATATTATGCGGGTGTTGCATTTACAAGGGCATACGTTGGTTATGTTCACGCAATAGGTCATAATCTCGGCGGATTCTATAATGTCCCCCACGGACTTGCCATGTCTGTTATTCTGCCCTACGTGCTTGATTATTACGGTGAAACGGCTTATCAGCGTCTTGCCGTACTTGCCGACGTTGCGGGACTGGAAACCTCCGGCCTTACAACCTCCAAAAAGGCAAAGCTCTTTATTGCCAAGATACGTGAGATGAACGCATCTATGGGTATTCCCGAGCGTATTGACGGTATCCTTGAAAAAGATATTCCCACTATCGCTCAGAGAGCACTCAGAGAGGGTAACCCTCTTTATCCCGTTCCCAAGCTTATGGATTTTGATGATTGCTGTTCAATTATTAAGAAAATCGGCGGTCTTGAATAAAAAAATACGCACCTGCCAAGGCAGGTGCGTTTCTGTATGAAAAAAGGTGCTCCGTTAAACGAAGCACTTTTTTTGTGTTAATTATTTAACCATGCTTGCGATTTCAGCTGCGAAATCGTCAACCTTCTTCTCAAGGCCTTCGCCTTTAGCAAAACGAACGAACTGCTTAACCTTGATATCGGCACCGAGCTTCTTAGCTACATCTGCTACGTAACCGCCTACGTTACCTTCAAAGAGGTCTGCACGTACGAATTCCTGTTCAAGAAGGCAAACTTCCTTGAGCTGCTTCTTGAGACGGCCGTCAACTGCACCGGCAAAGATTTTATTGTCAACATACTTTTCTTTACCTGCAACTGCAAGCTCAGCAAGCTTTGCAACAGCTTCCTTTGAAAGGAAGTTGAAGAGGAACTTGTTGTTCTTCTGCTCGTTGTAAGCAGCGATGTCTTCGTCGCTCCAGAGCTTCTCGTCGCAGCACTTTGTGCAGAGCTCGATGAGAATGGGCTTGGGAAGTGTATCTGCCTTATTGAGTGAAGAATCAATGATGATTGACTTCATCTTTGCAAGTTCGTCGGCGGAGATATCTTCTTTAGCAAGATACTCGGGGCTCATAGCTGCAACCTGCATTGCAACATTCTTGCCCATAGCAACGAATTCGTCCTTGGCAGCAGTAGCATCGTCGGTATCAAACTCAACGAGAACGCCTACCGTACCGCCTGCGTGAATATAGGAAACGGCTTTGCCTTCTACAAGTGCGAAACGGCGAAGCTTCATGTTTTCACGAATCTTGAGGAAGAGCTCCTGAAGAGCATCGGCAACTGAAAGTGTACCGTCAGCGATTGTTGCTGCGTTAAGTGCATCAAGGTCAGCGGGCTTAACTGTTGCAACAGTCTTTGCGATTGCGTTTGCAAGACCTACGAATTCGGGGTTCTTACCTACGAAGTCGGTCTCACAGTTGATTTCTACAAGGGCAGAAGCATCAGCGGTGCTGAAAGCTGCTACAGTACCTTCTGCAGCTGCACGGCTTGCCTTCTTTGCTGCGGAAGCAAGGCCCTTTTCACGGAGTATTTCCATTGCCTTTTCGACGTCGCCGTCTGCTTCGGTAAGTGCCTTTTTGCAGTCCATCATACCAACGCCGGTTTTTTCTCTGAGTGCCTGTACGTCTTTAGCTGTAAATGCCATTGTATTATTCCTCCTCAGTCTTTGCTTCTTCAGCTTCAGCTTCGGGAGCAGCTTCGGGAGCTGTCTGCTCACCCTGTCTGCCTTCGATAACTGCATCTGCCATAGCGCCTGCGATAAGCTTAACAGCGCGGATAGCATCGTCATTGCCGGGGATTACGTAATCAACCTCATCGGGATCGCAGTTTGTATCAACGATAGCAACGATGGGGATACCGAGCTTCTTAGCTTCGAGAACGGCAATCTTTTCTTTGCGGGGGTCAACGATGAACATAGCAGCGGGCTGCTTCTTCATTTCGGTGATACCGCCCATGAACTTCTCAAGTTTTTCAATTTCAAGGCTGAGCTTTGTAACTTCCTTCTTGGGAAGCTTGTCAAATGTGCCGTCTGTTTCCATTGCCTTGAGCTGAGCAAGTCTTGCGATTCTCTTTTTGATTGTGTTGAAGTTTGTAAGCATACCGCCGAGCCAACGAGCGTTGACAAAGGGCATACCGCAGCGGATAGCTTCTTCCTTGATGCTGTCCTGTGCCTGCTTCTTGGTACCTACGAAGAGTACCTCGCCGCCGTCTGCAGCGATTTCACGGATGAAGAGATATGCTTCTTCAAGCTTCTTAACGGTCTTCTGAAGGTCGATGATGTAGATACCGTTACGCTCCGTGAAGATGTACTCAGCCATTTTGGGGTTCCATCTTCTGGTCTGATGACCGAAGTGAACACCTGCTTCGAGTAATTGTTTCATTGAAACTACTGACATGATTTTTTCCTCCTTAGTTAATTTTGTATCTAATGTCAGACACAACCGCCGCAGGTCCTGATATTGCAACGGGTTTGACCCCGCACAGGCAATAAAAATAGCCCTGCGTGTGAATTGCTCAAGCATTATATCACACGCAGGGTATCATTTCAAGTATTATTATTTATTTTTTTATAATATTTTGCTTGATTTAACTTTAATTTCAGTATTCTTCAATCAAAGTGCGGTTGTTGTGGTTGTGGGAATCTTGATGTCAGACGATCTGAACCAATCAAAGAACTTCATGATAAGCTGAGGAATTGTTGTTCCGATGAATGTGAAGAACTTTCCGATATAGTAGAGAATGACGTTCTTAACCGTGAATGTCTTGCTTTGAGCGGGATTGGAGATTGTTTCATATGTTGTACCGGTGAACTTCTGCTTGTTGTAAACAACGCTGATTGTATAATCACCGGATGCCGATACGGAACCTTCTGCCTTGTATGTCTTGGCATCGGAAGTAGTGAAGCTGCCTTCAAGTACGATTGCTCCGTCCTTGACTACCTGATACTTAGCGGGGATGAATCTGATATCGCCCCACTGTTCGTCTGTGGTTGCCTTCTTGACTGCCTTTGCTTCAACCGTGAACTTACCGTTATCTGTCGTTAAGGTGAAGTCCTCAAGCTTGCTTTCGTCAATGATGTAGGGAGCAGCGGTATTTGTCTTGATTCTTGAAATCTTTGATTCGGGGTTGGGCTCCTGAACTGTCTCGTCAACGGGAATTCTCATCTTAGCGCAGTACCATGTGCCTGCTTCAAGATTCTGATATTCGTTGGAGGTCTTCCATACACCCTTGGACTCTTCGCCCTCTTTGTAGAGCATATATTCACAACCGTTAATGGGAGTGATTATGATTTTGTGCTCTGTAACATTATCAAACGTGGGAGCGGGAGGAACCTGATTTGCAGATGCCTTGAGAGTCTTGACTACAAGAGCTGTTGACTCTGCACTCTTCTGTGTTGTTGCGGTTTCGGGATATCTTGCATAGATTTCGTATTCTGTTTCTTCTGCAAGTCCCGTAAACGTTGTATTTGTTGTCCAGCCGGTATCGGGATGGGTGTCATCCTTGACGTTGATGAAATACTCCGCGCCGGAGATTGCCTTGATTGTGATTGTATCTTTTGTCTTTGATACGAGAACGGGAGTGGTGGGCTTGTCCATGAATTTCTTGGGAGTTGCCTTTACGGATACGGCTTCACCTGCATTTGTATCTGCAGTTTCCGCATATCTTGCGTAGAAGGTGTATTCCTTGCCTGTTTCAAGACCCTTGAATTCATTGCCTGCTACGTAGTTTGTACCGTCCTTGCTGTATTCAACACCGTCAATCTTTGTAAGAGTAACGGAATCCTCTGTGATTGCTTCTACCTTAAAACCGGTGGGAACAAGCTCGCAGTCCTTCTTCTTGATTTCAACGTTGATTGTTGCCTTTGTATCGCCGTCGTTCTTGTGAGCTGTTGCGGATACCTCATAAGCAACGCCGATTTCGAGATTTACGAAAATAGCGGAGGTAACGCCGTCCTTAGCTTCGCCAACGGGATCGTTTGCGGGATTGATAACGGTTTCGCCGTCTGCCTTCTTGAGGGTGACACCGGTAAGCTCGTAGTTTTCGTCATAGGTAACGGTGATGTTGATGTAACCGCTGCCGTTTTCAATCTTGGCTGTCTTCACTACCAGGGAAATTTCGCTGGGAACAACCTTTACGGAAACCATTTCACTTGCCTGCTTGGTATCTGTCTCTTTATATCTTGCGTAGATTGTGTACTCTGCACCTGTTGAAAGACCGCTGAAGGTGTTGCTGTCCTGCCATACCTTCTTATCGGGATCTTTTTCGTTGTTGTCTCTTGAATACTGAACTCCGCCTGCGGCATAGCTTGTAACCGTAACGGATGTCTTGGTAAGAGCGGTTACTGCAAAGTCAGCGGGAGCGGACTGAACTGCCTTGGGAGTACCCTTGACCTGAACTGCATCGCTTGCATTTGCAGTTTCGGTTGCTTTCATTCTTACCTGGAATGTGTATTCGGTGCCTGCGGTAAGACCGCTGAAGGTGGGGTCATCCTGCCATTCTGCACCGTTGAGGATTGAGTACTCTGCGCCCTCAATAGCAGTGAGAGTGATGGAATCCTCTGTTCTTGATTCTACCTTAATGTCGGATGCCTTGGGAGCTTCCTGACTTGCAAGGGGCTTGTAAGTTACTTCGGCATCATAGCTTTCGGGCTTTGTTTCCGTTGCCTTGTATCTTACCTTGATTGTGTATTCGGTACCTGCGGTAAGACCTGTGAATTCGTTTGAATCCTGCTTTGTTGCCCAGTTGTCGATTGTGTATTCAACGGCCTTGTCGGTGTATTCGGAAACTTTTACGGAATCCTTTGTTCCGCTGATGACCTTGAAGTTGGCGGGAGCCGTTCTTGTAAGGTCAACGATGGACATGGTTATTGTAGCGGAGCTGTCACCGTTGGCTGTGATTACGTAATCGGTGTCAGCGTTCAGATTGTAAAGAAGGAAGGAACCGTCGGGCTGCTGATTGGTGAGAGCGGTGGGAACAACGCTGATTGACTCAATTTCGCCCATAGCGGGATAAACGGTGATGGTCTTGCCGGTGTTGTTGGAAATTGCATAGAAAGCAAGACCGCGGTCGTTATAATTTTCAACCTTTACGAAGGAATCGAGAGTTGCCTTGCAGGTAACGATATCGCTTTCCTTGGTATCTTCCGTCTCAGCGAATTTAGCGGAGATGGTATAGGTCTGACCGTTGGAAAGACCTGTGAATTCGTTGTTTGAAGTATATTCGCCGTTGTTGAGCGAATATATGGCATTATCAATCTCGCTAACAGTGATGCTGTCGTCTGTGATTGCTTCAACCATAAGACCTTCGGGAGCGGCGGGCCCGTCCTTCTTTTCAAGCGTCTTTTCATTCTTGCCGGCAGCTGACTTGGTGATTGAACCGCCGTTCTTGGTTACTTCGCATGTTACGTCAACAACGTACTTGGTGCCGTACTTAAGATTGTAAAAAATACAGCCGTTGTCCGTTGTCAGTGTCTTGTCAGCGTTGGGACTGACGGTGAACGCAATTGTATCGGAGTTGATTTCATAGCCCTCGGGTGCCTCAACCGCGGCTGTGATTGTCTTTGCGTCCTTGTCTGCCGTAAGTTCAACTTTAAGTGTGAGGGGATCCTCAGCGGATACTGCCATGATAAAGCATGAAAATACCATGATTACCGTCAGCACTGCAGCGAGAATCTTTTTGAAACTTTTTGCATAAGCTTTCATAAATTACCTCCAAAATTTCCGCAATAACGGAATTATTAATGCGCATTATAACATAATACTGTGTAAAAATAAACCTATGCGAATAAAAATGTTTTAATTTTATGTGAAATCACAAATTTATATTTCTATTTTCGTCAATTCCACCATAAATCCCGCAGCTACTCCGAAGAAATACATCAGGGAAAGAATAGATATATTTTCCTTGAGATTGTTCCTGTTAGTACGGAACAGTACCAGCAGACCGATACCGCAGCCCGTGAGTAATCCGGAAATAAGCGCACCCGCACTTATGACTCCGGAAAGATACAATTCCGTAATGACAACGGATGCGGCACAGTTGGGAATCAGCCCGATAAGACTTGATATCAGACATCCGACAAAGGGAATGTTGACAAAGAGCTTACCGAGATTGTCTTCACCTACTACGGTTACGACGGTGTTGAGAATCAGCGAAATAATGAATATGAAAGCCACTATCTGACCAGAATGGATAAGCGCAGATTTGAATATACTGCCTTCCTCACAGTGACAGTGCTCATTCTGACAGATGCTTTGTATCTCAAGCTTTTTACTGCCCTTGTGCCGTATATTCATTACGATATCGACCGCAAAGCCGAAGATAACGGCAACGACCACTTTGATTGCGAGGATTTCAATGATTGATTTTGTGCTTATCTTGTCATGTTCGGATATAAATATGGGCAGCATTTCATCAGATGTGGAGAGAAATATTGCCGTGAGAGTGCCCGCGGAAATCAATCTGCCGGAATACAGACCTGCCGCTGATGCCGAGAATCCGCACTGAGGTATTATGCCGAGCAGACCGCCGAAAACGGGACCGAATTTACCCGCTTTCGCCACTATTGACCCGGTTTTTTCCGATGTTTTATGCTCGATATATTCCATGAGCAGATAGGTGAGAAACAGGAAGGGGATAAGCTTCGCCGTGTCGATCACCGTGTCGAGAATAATATCCAATGCATTTTCAACTATTGTGTTTACTGTTTCCGTCAATTTGATTCCTCCGGTCTGAAAATCAGATCATAGACGCTTCCCAGCTTGCATAGGGCTCAATGCCGAATATCTCAGCTACTGTGGGAGCAACGTTGGCAAGGCCGTAATTGCCTTCCTTGATTGTGTATTCGTTCTTTGAGTAAATGATGAAAGGTACGGGATTGAGCGAATGGGCTGTTCTTACCTGAACGGTACCCTTCTTGTTTTTTTCAAGCATTTCGTCTGCGTTGCCGTGGTCTGCGGTAATGAGAACGGTAATGCCCAGCTCGTCCGCGACCTTAAGTACTCTTGCAAGGCCGAGGTCTACGGATTCAACTGCGGTGATGGTGGCATCGAGAGAGCCGGTGTGACCTACCATGTCGCCGTTGGGATAGTTACAGCGGATGAAATCGTATTTTCCGGATTTCATTGCTTCGATAACCGCATCGGTAACCTCTGCTGACTTCATCCAGGGACGTTCGTCAAACGAAACCTTGTCTGAGGGAATTTCCATATAGGTTTCAAGCTCTTCGCTGAACTTTCCGCTCTTGTTGCCGTTCCAGAAATAGGTGACGTGACCGTATTTCTGTGTTTCGGAAACGGCAAACTGTGTCATGCCCTTTGAAACGAGAAGCTGTGCAAGAGTATCCTTGATTTCGGGGGGATTTACAAGGTATCTTGCGGGGAGCTTGAGGTCGCCGTCATACTGGAGCATACCTGCGTAAACCACGTCGGGCTTTGCTCCTCTGTCGAATGAATCAAAATTGTCATAGTCAAACGCCATGCTCAGCTCAAGAGCTCTGTCGCCGCGGAAATTGTAGAGAATTACGCTGTCGCCGTCGTTGACGCGGCCGATTGCCTTGCCGTCCTTACCGATAACGAATGCGGGAAGATCCTGGTCGATGACACCGCTGATTTCGTTTCTGTATGTTTCAATAGCTTCCTTTGCACTTGCGAACTGTCTGCCGAGACCTTTTACGTGGGTATCCCAGCCCAGCTTGACCATATTCCAGTCTGCCTGGTAACGGTCCATGGTAATCTTCATTCTGCCGCCGCCGGATGCTATATCGGCTGTGAAGCTGCCGTCGTTGAGAGAAGCGATTTTCTCTTCAAGTGCATCTACGTAGGTGAGTGCCGACGTTGCGGGAACGTCTCTGCCGTCGAGGAGAATGTGGCAGTGAACCTGCTTGATTCCCTCTGCCTTTGCCTGCTCAAGCATGGCAAAAAGGTGGGAGATGTTTGAATGTACGTTACCGTCTGAAAGCAGACCGATAAAATGAAGAGCACTGCTCTTTGATTTGCAGTTTGATGCGATTTCCTTCCATGCGTCGGATTCGTAAATCTTACCGGATGAAATGGATTCGTTTACAAGCTTTGCACCCTGTGAGTAAATCTGACCGCAGCCGAGAGCGTTATGACCTACTTCGCTGTTACCCATATCGTCGTCAGAGGGAAGACCTACCGCGTCACCGTGCGCTTTGAGGCGTGTGTTGGGGCATGTCTTGAGAAGCTTGTCAAGGGTGGGAGTATTTGCAAGTGTAACGGCATCGCCGAGACCTGTCTTGGAGAAGCCGACACCGTCCATAACTATAAGTACAACTTTTTCTGACATATTGTTCACCTTCATATAGATTCATAGCGGGTAAGCTTTTGGCCTACCCGCTCGGAATATATTATTTGCTTGCTGCCGCAACGATAGCTGCGAATTTATCTGCCTTGAGTGATGCACCGCCGATGAGACCGCCGTCAACGTCATACTGAGCGAGGAGCTCTGCTGCGTTGCCGTCGTTCATTGAACCGCCGTACTGGATTACGAATGCATCTGCATCTGCCTTGCTGTAAAGACGGGCAACAAGATTACGGATAATGGCACATACCTCGTTTGCCTGCTCGGGGGTAGCTGTTTCGCCTGTACCGATAGCCCATACGGGTTCGTAAGCGATGATGATATTTTTAAGCTCGTCTGCGGAAACACCTGCAAGAGCGATTTCTGTCTGAGCGCATACGACCTGCTCAGTAATGCCGAACTTTCTCTCTGCAAGAACTTCACCTACGCAAAGGATAATCTTGAGACCTGCGTCAAGAGCAGCTCTTACACGGTTGCGTACGGTAACGTCTGTTTCACCGAAATACTGTCTTCTTTCGGAGTGACCGATGATAACATAGGGAACGCCTGCTGCTTTAAGCATTTCTGCGGAAACCTCACCGGTGAAAGCACCTTTTTCTGCCCAGTGGCAGTTTTCAGCACCGATTTTGATGTTTGAACCCTCAGCTGCTTCCATAGCTGCGTAAAGGTCAATGTAGGGAACACAGAGAACTACGTCACAGTCGGCGTTTGCTACAAGGGGTTTCATTTCTTCAATGAGTGCCTTTGCCTGAGTGGGAGTGTGGTTCATTTTCCAGTTACCTGCGATAACGGGTCTGCGGAGTGACTTATCCATAATAAATTTCTCCTTTAGAAACTTGTTGAATTGAATTATTTGTCGTTTACTGCCTCAATACCGGGAAGAGCTTTACCCTCAAGGAATTCAAGGGAAGCGCCGCCGCCTGTTGAGATATGAGTCATTTTATCGCCGAAGCCGAGAGTGTTGACTGCTGCTGCGGAGTCGCCGCCGCCGATGATTGTTACTGCATCGGATTCTGCAAGTGCCTTTGCAACTGCGATTGTGCCTTCGGCAAGCACGGGATTTTCAAATACGCCCATGGGACCGTTCCATACGACTGTCTTTGCTGATTTGACTGCCTGAGCAAAGAGCTCCTGGGACTTGGGACCTATGTCAAGTCCTTCCATATTTGCGGGAATCTTGTCTGCATCAAAAACAGCCGTTTCAATGGGAGTGTCGATAGGATCGGGGAATTCTTCAGCTGCAACAACGTCGATGGGAAGGAGAATCTTAACGCCCTTTTCTTCTGCCTTCTCAAGCATATCCTTGCAATAGTCAATCTTTGATTCGTCAAGAAGTGACTTGCCGATTTCATAGCCCTTTGCAGCAAGGAAGGTGTAAGCCATACCGCCGCCGATGATAAGAGTGTCTGCCTTTGAAAGCAGGTTTTCGATAACGTTGAGCTTGTCGGCAACCTTTGCACCGCCCAGAACGGTAACGAAGGGTCTTACGGGATCTTCAACTGCATTGCCGAGGTACTTGAGCTCTTTGCCCATAAGATAACCTACGGCTGCCTCGTCAACAAATTCGGTAACGCCAACTGTTGAGCAGTGTGCTCTGTGAGCTGCACCGAAAGCATCGTTTACATAGATATCGCAAAGGGAAGCAAGGTCCTTGGAGAATGCTTCGCCGTTCTTTGTCTCTTCTGCACGGAAACGGGTGTTCTCAAGGAGAACTACGTCGCCATCGTTCATAGCTGCAACGGCAGCTTTGGCGTTTTCGCCTACGACTGTATCGTCAGCTGCAAAAATAACTTCCTTACCGAGCTTTTCGGTAAGACGTGCTGCAACGGGAGCAAGTGAAAACTTGGCTTCGGGGCCGTTCTTGGGCTTGCCCAGATGTGAGCAGAGGATAACCTTTGCACCGTCGTCAATAAGCTTCTTGATTGTGGGGATAGCTGCATTGATTCTGTTTTCGTCTGTGATAACGCCGTCTTTGAGAGGAACGTTGAAGTCACAGCGTACAAGTACCTTTTTACCTTTTGCGTTAAGGTCGTCGACTGTTTTTTTGTTAAGTAAACTCATTTTTTTCGTCCTTTCGATTAGATATGCTGGATACTATTTTTTGACCGTCAATATTATATTATATGAATTGCATAATTTCAAGACGAATTTGTATGGCAAAATACATAAAGATATTTCCCAAATCTCCCGGTTTTTTTCTTGACTTTACAATAAGGATTTGATAGAATAACCGTTGTTTAACGATATATGTCTCCGTAGCTCAGCAGGATAGAGCGTTCGCCTCCTAAGCGAAAGGCCGCGCGTTCGAATCGCGCCGGGGACGCCAAAAACAGCCGTGTTCATTGTTTTATTTGGTGAATACGGCTGTTATTTTTAATGTTTTTCCGACAAATCACTTTTGAATATTTTATACTTGAATCACGGACTATAAATTGCTTGAATATTTCACGCCGATGTGTTAAAATTATTTCACAACAGAATAAAGGAAGGGTGGATTTATGGGAAATGTTTTCTTTTTCGGTTGGGAAATTTCTCTTATGGAAGCGTTCCAGTCCGTAAGCAACGGTGTCCTTACTGCCGTGGCTAAGTTTTTTACATTATTGGGCGACGAATACCTTGTAATTCTCGTTCTCGGTCTGCTGTATTGGTGTGTTGATAAAAAATTAGGCCGCAGAGCTGCTCTGGCACTCTCCGGCACAATGATTTTCGGCACACTCATCAAAGGCGCTTTTCAAAGACGCAGACCCTACATGGATAATAAAAGTGTAAAATGTATCCGTGCGGCACATCCCGATGAGGATATTATGTCACCTGCGGCTCAGGGCTTTTCTATGCCGAGTCTTCACGCATCCATGTCCGTTTCCGTTTACGGTACACTTGCACATGAAACCAAAAAGCCGCCTTACATTGCACTCGGCTTCCTGCTTCCGTTTTTTATCGGTCTTTCGCGTATATACCTCGGT
Source organism: Acutalibacteraceae bacterium (assembly GCA_045598305.1). Lineage (GTDB taxonomy): Bacteria > Bacillota > Clostridia > Oscillospirales > Acutalibacteraceae > CAG-177. Next base: position 3,427 of record JAZLLW010000027.1, on the reverse strand, counting down.
GTTCACTACCCCACGGACGTTTTGCTGGGTTGGTTCATCGGCTTGATTCTCGTATTTGTTCTTAACGGTGTTGACCGTAAATTCGGCTATAGAATCGGCTTTTTGGCGGTACTTATTATCGGCTCTGCAGGATTTTTCTACTGCCGTGACGATGAATTCTTTTCATCTTATGGTATAGCAATCGGCCTGCTTCTCGGCTTCATGTACGAAGAAAAATATGTTAATTTTGAAAAATCTTCAAAATGGTGGAGCTACATTGTCCGCCCGGTTTTAGGCGTTCTGATTTTTGCAATCATAAGCGTTTTGCTTAAGATACCCGCAAAGGCCATAAGTGCGGAATGGTTGTCTTTTGTATTCAGACTCGTAAGATACGCTGTTTCGACGTTTGTTATTATCGGGCCGTATACTCATTTATTCAAAAAGATTTGATATAGCTCTCCACACACGGTTCGGCGACAAATTAACGTGTTTGAATCGTATCGGGTAAGTAATATTTTATCACGGGATTTCAATTTTAATTTCCCGTGTTTTTTTGTTACGGCATCGGAAAATCGCATATTTTTTCCGAATATCAGGCATTTTGTGTTGAGATGAAAAATACCGCATGATATAATGTAAATGCGAAGCAAATAATAATAATTGTACGGGCTGATTTGATTTACCCGGAAATCAATCGGAGGGAAATATATGGATTTTCTTTGCAGACTCTTAGGTAAAGACGGAGATTATAATCTCCCCGAGCGGATTACCGTAACGGCTCATGCCGGCTCAGACGGAACGGAAGATAATACCATACCGTCAATTGAGGCGGCCCTTAGGTCGGGCGCGGAAATCGTTGAATTTGACCTTAATGTTGACGAAAGCGGCGAGCTCAGACTTTCGCATAACGCACCCGTCGGCGGAGAGCCGACGTTTGAGGAAGCACTCGTCCTTGTTAAGCAGTCTGACGGCGTTTTTATCAACATTGACGTAAAGACGACGAAAAACATCAATAAAATGCAGGAAATCATAGTCAGACATGGTATGCTTGACCGCGTATTCTACACGGGAATAAACGAGGGCTTTGTTGCCGAAACAAGAGAAAAGAGCCCTCTTGTGCAGTATTATCTCAACTGTTATCCCGAGGTGTCCGAGCTCTGTAAAACGGATTACTGCGACAAGATGACGGAACGCGTTATTGAACTCGGAGGCATCGGAGTAAATATCAATTTCAGAGGCGTAACACCTCAGCTTGTTGAAGCGTGTCACCGCAGGAATTTGCTCATTTCGGTGTGGACGGTCAACAATACAGATGATATGGAAAGGTTCCTTTCAATGGGCGTTGATAATATTACTACCGAGAAGCCGACGCTGCTTAAAAGCATTATATCAAAAAAGTAATTACTTATCATCGTATGATACCGGGCAAATTTGTGCCACCGAATAATAAAACAAGGACTGTTGATAATGACGGAAACAAGAAAATTCTGGCTTGATTCAATGCTAAAAATCTGCTCTCCCGTGATAAATGCACTTGCGGAGAATAAACTCAGGGAAACGATGCCGCTTGAGGGCTCGAGGAATATAGAAGACATAAGAAACACCACGTATCTTGAGGCGTTCGGTAGAGTGCTTGTCGGCTTTGCTCCATGGCTTGCCGAAAAGAAAGAGGACAGCGAAGAGGAAAAACTCCGTTTGCATTACGCGGAGCTCACAAGGGCATGTATAAAAAACGCCGTTACGCCCGGTTCTCCCGATAAGATGAATTTTGAGGACGGTTATCAGCCCCTTGTAGATGCGGCTTTTATGGCGCAGGGTATTCTCAGGGCATTTGATGAACTTTTTATCCCTCTTGATGATGATACAAAAAGAAATCTTGCCGATTGTATGCGTGCGGTCCGCACCCGTAAGCCCTACCGCTCCAACTGGCTTCTTTTCGGCGCGATGCCCGAGGTCCTTTTACGCAGAATGGGAGAAAAAGACTGGGACCCAATGCGGATCGACTATGCTCTTTATGCCCACATGAAATGGTACAAGGGTGACGGCTGGTACGGTGACGGTGAAGATTTCAATATGAATTATTACAACAGCTTTGTGATTCAGCCTATGCTTGTTGACGTAATAACGCAGGTTGCCGATTATAGTTCCGAATGGGCACAGTGGGAAGAAAAAATATTGAGCAGAGCTTCCCATAACGCCTCACATCTTGAGCACTTTATTTCTCCCGAAGGCACTTATCCTCTCGTGGGCAGGTCGCTTACTTACCGATTCGGTGCATTTCAGACTCTTTCACTTATGGCATACAGACACGGCCTGGAGGAGACTGTCACTCCCGCAGGAGTTCGCTGTGCTCTCACAAAAGTGATTGAAAGGACTATGTCCGCTTCTTCACTCTTTGATTCGGACGGCTGGCTTAAAATCGGTGTTTACGGTTCTCAGCCCGCAATGGGTGAGAGATATATCAGCACCGGCAGTCTTTACCTCTGCTCTGCGGTCTTTATATCCCTCGGCCTTGATTCGGACGATGAATTCTGGAACAGCCCCGATGAGCCCTGGTCCTCCGTAAAATTATGGAAAGGTGAAAATATTGATTGCGAACACGCAATTTATTGAAGAAAGGGTGACACTTTATGTTTGAAAAAATCCTTGCGGCAATTGTGGCTTTTATAATTTCGCTGGCACAGATGATTTTTACTCCCGACGTTATCAGAATTGATTTCTATAACGTCATTGACGAAATCAGACCCGTTCATAACGTAGGCAGAATGCCCGAATATGAGCTTGACAGCGAAATCAACAGGGTTTTCACCGAGGCAAATATGACCTCGTGCAGAACCCACGATATCAACTGCACAGATATTTTCCGTATTTTTCCCGACTTTTCGGCGGACGTCGATGATGAAAATTCATATAATTTCGAGGAAAGCGACAAGGTGCTGGCGGCGATTGTCGATACCGGTATGACACCGTTCTTCCGCCTCGGCATCAGTTACAGTAATGCTCAGAAAGACCACGAACTGCTTCTGCCTCCGACCGACTACGCCAAGTGGGCGCAGATTTGCGAGCATATAATCCTTCATTACAACGAGGGCTGGGCAAACGGCTTCAATTACAATATTGAATACTGGGAAATATGGAATGAGCCCGACGGAGGCAAATACGAAGAAATTTCCGAAACCGAATTTGTTACGGAAAACGTTTTCTGGCACGGTACACCCGAAGAGTTTTACCGTCTGTATGACGTTGCGGCAAATTATCTTAAAGAAAAATTCCCCGACCTCAAAATCGGCGGCTACGGCTCCTGCGGATTTTATGCGTTGACAAAAACCAATAACATTAAATCGGGTACACCCGCCTACAACAAATATTTTGTTGAGTTCTTTCAGGGATTTCTTGATTATATAAAAGAGCATAACCCGCCCATGGACTTTTTCAGCTGGCACAGCTA
>JAZLLW010000026.1:0-8073 GCA_045598305.1 Acutalibacteraceae bacterium | reverse complement strand
AACTACAACAAAGCCGACAACTACAAAAAAGGTAACTACAACAAAGCCGACAACTACAAAAAAGGTAACTACAACAAAGCCGACAACTACAAAAAAGGTAACTACAACAAAGCCGACAACTACAAAAAAGGTAACTACAACAAAGCCGACAACCTCAAAAAAGGTTACTACAACAAAACAAACAACAACAAAAAAATCAGCCGGCGGTATATTCCCAAAGGATGAAGTTGCGGCATATATTCACAAATACGGACGACTGCCCGATAATTTCATCACGAAGAATCAGGCAAGGTCATTAGGTTGGCAAGGCGGTTCCGTTCAGAAATATGCACCCGGAAAAGCTATCGGCGGTGATTATTACAGTAATTATGAGGAGACTCTTCCCGTAAAACAGGGACGAAAATACTATGAGTGTGATATAAACACCGACGGAAAGAACTCACGAGGTGCAGAAAGAATCGTATTTTCAAATGACGGACTTATATTCTATACCAACGACCATTACGAAACCTTCACAAGATTATATTAAGGTGAAAATTATGAGAAAAATCATTCTTGACGGAAATATGATGACATCAAGACAGGAAACACATTCATACATCAAAAAAAAGATGAAATTTCCTGAATATTACGGAAGCAATCTTGACGCGCTTGCAGATTGCCTTTCCGAAATCGGTAAAAAAACAAAAATCGAACTGATAAATGCAGATAAGATGATAGAAAATCTCGGAGTATATCACAAAGGATTTATAAGGGTTTTCACCGATTCAGCCGAAAACAACGAAAACATTATTTTCGTTATGGATAATGAGTAAAAAATCAGCACCTGCATTTCTGCAGGTGCTGATCTATTATAATCATTTCTTATTTCCGAAAAGTCCTCTGATAATTGAGGTTGTACCGCTACGAAGTACTGAGCTGAGCGCGTTTGTTGCAGCTCTCTTACCGATTTGCTGTGCGGTTGACTTCTTTCCGCCCATAACAGAATTTACCATATTGGTAGTTAAGCTTCTGGCAACAGATGAACCTGCATTTGTTGCGGCTTTCTGTAATGTCTTAGAAACTGCACTTTGCTTTTTCTTTGATTCTTTTTGAGCCGCTTTTTCTGCCTTTTCTTTTTCCTTAAGCAGTTTTGCCTCTTCCTTTGCAGTTTTTTCCTGTTCCTTCTGAAGTCTTGCTTCTTCCTTTGCTAAAGCGGCAGCATCAGCCTCCGCCTGTTTCTGTGCGGCAAGTTCCTGCTCTGCTTTGCAGATAATCTCATAGGCAGATTCTCTGTCTACCGTCTCTCTGTATTTGAGTTCAAACTCATCGGCATTGATATTACTTGATATTTTATCCTCAGGAGCAGGTCCCATAAGACTCTGCGGCGGGAGAATTCTTGCATTTTCAACAATATTCGGAATACCTTTTTCATCAAGGAAGCTTACAAGTGCCTCACCGGTACCGATTGATTTAAGCGTTTCTACCGAATCAAACGCCGGATTTTCTCTGAATGAACGGGCAGCAGCTTTAACTGCATCAAGTTCTTTGGGTGTATAAGCACGAAGACCGTGCTGAATTCTGTTGGAAAGCTGAGCAAGAACATCATCGGGAATATCCGAGGGAGACTGTGTTACAAAATATACGCCTACGCCCTTTGAACGGATAAGCTTAACAAGCTGTACTATCTTTTGTACGAGAGCTTTGGATGCATCCGTAAAGAGCATATGCGCTTCATCAAAGAAGAACACCATTCTCGGCTTATCAAGGTCACCGACTTCGGGAAGCTTTTCAAACAGTTCGGTCATCATCCAAAGAAGAAACGTAGCATATATAGTAGGACTCTGAACAAGCTTAACACTGTTAAGAATGTTTATATATCCCCTGCCGTCCGCATCCGTTCTCATCCAGTCTCTTATATCAAGAGAGGGTTCTCCGAAGAAAGTGCCCGCGCCCTCATCCTCAAGTGCGAGAAGCGCTCTCTGAATTGCACCGATACTTTGAGTAGCAATATTACCGTATTCAAGCGAATATTCATTTTTGTTATCGCCTACATACTTAATCATTGCCCTTAAATCCTTGAAATCAAGGAGCAGCAATCCGTTATCATCGGCAACCTTAAACACAATATTCAGAACACCTGCCTGAACATCGGTAAGATTAAGTAATCGGGAAAGCAATGTGGGACCCATTTGAGAAACAGTAACTCTGACAGGATGTCCCTTTTCGCCGAATATGTCCCAGAATCTTGTAGGATACTTCTTGTACTTGAAGGAATCGGAAATTCCGAATCTTTGGATACGGTTTGCCATATCTTCGGTATCAGCGCCTTCACAACACATACCCGAAAGGTCACCTTTAATATCGCTGAAAAATACGGGTACTCCCATATCAGAGAAAGACTCAGCCATGACCTTCATGGTAATGGTTTTACCGGTACCGGTAGCGCCGGCAATCAGTCCGTGTCTGTTTGCCATTTTAGGTTCGATAAATAGATTTTTATCTGACTGCGCAATAAAGATTTTACCGTCTGAATACATAATACAGTAGCTCCTTACAATTTGTTATAAAAATATTATCATATCGGACAATAAAAGTAAAGTTTTATTGAAATCAAAATTACCATTTGATATAATAAACGAAAAAGAAGGGAGAATACAATATGATTAATGTTGCACTTATCGGTACATGGCACGTTCATTTTAACGGTTATGCTTCCGATATTCAAAAAAACGAAAACTGTAAGATAATAGCTTTATGGGATCCGGACGAAAAAACAGGCAAAATTGCCGCAGAAAAATACGGTTGTGAATTTATTGCTGATTATGATGAACTGCTTTCAAGAAAAAATGTTGACGCTGTTTCCGTCTGCACGTCAACGGATACGCACAAGGACATTATTATAAAAGCTGCAAAAGCAGGAAAACATATTTTCACGGAAAAAGTTCTTTGCTTTACAAAATCGGACGCTCTTGAAGTTGCAGATGCCGTTAAAAAATCAGGCGTAAAATTCTGCATTTCGTTCCCATGGAAATCAAGACCGGATTTTATTTGGATGAAAGAAGCGGTTGATTCCGGTCTCATTGGAAAAGTTAATTATTTCAGAATGAGAAACGCTCATAACGGTGCTTCATCAAACTGGCTTCCGGAAACGTTTTACGATAAAAACACCTGCGGCGGAGGAGCGATGATGGATTTAGGTGCTCATTCAATGTACATTATTAACTGGATTATGGGCACACCGCTAAAAGCTTCATCCGCATTTACTAATGTTAAAGTCAATTCTGTAGAAGACAATGCAGTTACCGTTCTCAAATACGAAAACGGAGCAATCGGAGTCAGTGAAACCGCTTTTGTTGCCGAAAACAATCCTTTTGAGCTTGAAATCGTGGGTGATAAAGGAACTATTCTTGCAGGCGGGTTCAATGATAAAATTTGCTATAACAACGGAAACGGATGGATTTTCCCGAAACTTCCGAAAGGAAAGCCTTCTCCGATTGAAATATGGATTAACGGTATGGTAAACGGGACCGAAATACCGTACAATATTGATGATGCTGTTGATTTATCTGCAATTATGGAGATGGCATATTCCAACATAATGTGATTATCCGTGATAATCTCTACACTATATTGACAGTTTATTAATAATAAACAGACATTTTGTAACTTTTATCTATTTAATTTTTTGAAATATCGGTATATAATATATGATAGCAAATGTCATTTTACTATTGAAGAAAGGAGGAAAATTTTTATGGCAAAAAAAGTTCTCGCTGTACTTCTTGCAGCGCTTATGATGCTTTGCGCTATTCCCTTTACAACATTTGCCGCTGATAACGGTGTTTCCGCAGAGTCAAAAGTAGCAAACTGGAATGAAAACTATTCACTTGTTCTTGAAAAGCTTTCAGAAAACGAAAAGTCAGCTCATTGGCAGTATGTTGATCAGAATAAAAAGAGAATCAGTGATACTATGGTAACACTTACAGCATTTTCTCTTTATGATGATGCATGGGCAAACGGAATGGACAAGCACCTCTCTGTTGAACAGGCAGAAAAGATCCTTGCTTCTCTTATTGAAAAGGTAGATGCAAACATCGGTGAATCAAAGCTTGCTGAAATCACTTCAGTCCTCAAGACCGCAAGAGATATCAACGACCTGATTCAGAAGGTTAACGGATACGTTAAAATCTCCGATGTTCTTACATCAGAAGAATGGACAAAGGCGTTTAAGTACATCAACTACTGGATCGATGCATATAATATGTATGACAAGGCAAGAGATGATGTTATTGAAGCTTATTCCAGAATCCTTTCAGTACAGGCTGCAAATGAAATGTACATTGATTTCCTTCAGTACATTGTTGACACCTGCAGTTACTCAACCGTAGTTACCGCAGCTCAGAATATGATTGATGACCTCAATGCAAACATTGCAGATGCAGTTGCAGATAAGCTTTTTGAGCTTGCTGTTTCAACAGGTACGGGCGTTATAGAAGATGCTATTGAAGTAGCTATGGAGTCCAATTATTATGCAGCAATAGTTGTAGCAGTTTACAATGCAGGCAACAAAGCAGCAGATTATCTTTGGAATACCGGCGATCTTTACGAATGCTATGATGCTCTCTATACAACTTACTTTGTAGAGAAAGCAGCAGAATCATGGTATTCAGATGCAAAATCAAGCGGTGACGCTAAATGGATTGAATTCGCTGTCAATACCCTTCTTGCACTCAGAGAAGCAGGTCTTGATACCCTTTACAATGCTAAGAACGCCGAAAATGAAGGCCTTGTAGGTAAGGTTAAGAATCAGATTAACTACAACATCAGTTTTGAGTATGTAGCTGAAAAATGCTTCCTTCAGCTTGCAAGAGAAGTTCTTATCAATAAGAGCATCAAGGATGCTAAGCCCGTAAACACAATTCTTACGGTTTGCTCAAGCGCGTTTGTACATGACGGTGATTTCTCACTGTTCAATGAGGAAGGAATCTTCTCAGGTGTCAACGGTGACGGTTGTGTTCTGTTTAATGACGGTACTTCAACCTACGTTAAAACACTCTTCCTTAACGAAGACAGCAATGTTGAATTCAAATATTCAACAGATGCATTCCTTACAGTAACAGTTGAAAAGAATTCTCCCTACGGCATTGAAGACTGGTCATTCACAAATGAGCAGATCGGTGCTGACAAATACGTTACACTTGATACAGCTCTCACCGAAAAGAAGTTCAACGTTGTTAAAGGTGAAGAGATTATTGCCAAGGATCTCAATGACGAATTTGAATATCCCGACGTTAACGATGTAACAGTTTCTACCGTTACAGAGGCAGTTAAGGATATCGCCGTCAGCGAAGCCAGAGGCAAAGTTCTTGAGATAAGAGATTTAATCGAAAACTTCTTCGCAACAATCAAGAAGTTCTTTGAAACAATCTTTAAAATCAATAAAGACTGATTTATAAAAGTAGGGCCCGTATTTCGGTACGGGCCTGAATATTTGATATAATACAAAATCATAATACAATAACGTTATTATTTTTTATTCTATCAAGTGGTGCATATATGAATAAAGACGAAATATTTAATTCTGTTAATAAAATGCTGAAGGACGTTACTCCCCTTAAGTGTGACTGCGGTCAGCTGTGTGATAAAAACTGCTGCAAAGGTGACAACACTACCGGCATGTTGCTTTTTCCGGGCGAGAAGTCCAATTTAAATACAGTTATAACAGATAACGGTATAATTGCGGTCTGTAACGGAAATTGTTGCAGAGACGAAAGACCTCTTTCTTGTATGATCTTTCCTTTTTTTCCGTTGATTAACGAAAACGGAAAGATTAAAGCAGTAATTGATTACAGAGGATACGGAATATGTCCAATGATAAAAAACAGCGATTTCATTAAATTTAACCGCAAATTTATTAAAACAGTTGAAAAAGCAGGAAAACTACTTTATACTGATACAGATATAAAAGAATTTATGATTTCAAAAGGAAATGAAATTCTTGAATATCAATCATACATAAATAAATTCATACAGGATGATAACAATGATTAAGGAAAACTTTCATACGCATTCAATATACTGTGACGGAAAAAATACACCTGAGGAAATGGTTAAAGCGGCTGTAAATCTGGGCTTTAATGCTCTCGGATTTTCCGGTCACTGCAAAATCAGCTGCTTTGAAAGCAACTGGAGCATGTCTGATGAAAGGACAAATAATTATATAAACGCAGTTACAAAGCTCAGAAATGAATATAAAGATAAGATAAATATCTACATTGGTGCAGAACTGGATTATTTCAGTGATATTGACATGAGCAGATATGATTATACCATCGCCTCCGTTCATTATCTAAACCAAGGCGGCGAACAGCAGCCGATAGATACATCACTTGAAATTCAGAAAAGAGACGCAGATAAATTTTTCGGAGGTTCTTTGATTAATTATTCCGTTGATTATTACAAATATGTAGGTGATATTCTTAATAAATTTGATGCGGATATAATCGGTCATTTTGATTTGGTAACAAAATTCAACGAAAACAACTGTGCATTTGATACCGGAGATAAAAAGTATATAAATGCATGGCATGATGCGGTTGACGCTCTTCTTCCGTTTAATAAGCCGTTTGAAATTAACACGGGAGCTATTGCAAGAGGTTACAGAAAATCCCCTTACCCCGCTTTTGATATTGCAGATTATATTGCAGAAAAGGGCGGATACTTTATCGTTACTTCGGATTGTCACGATTGCAGATACCTTGACTGCAACTATAAAGAAACATTTGAGTTATACAAAAAATACGATATTATCAGCTTTGATGAATACCTAATCAACAAGGAGAACAGCAATGATTGATAAAAAAGACGTAAAATTCAATTTTATAAAAACCGGCATTCTCTATGGTATTTTCTTATTTTTCACATTGCTTGTAAAGGTTTTTGACGTATCAACCTACCTTAGTAATAATGAAATGAAAATCGGATTTTCAAATCTGAATAAGAATTTTAATCATAAGATAACTTACTCCCCCGCTTTGGCAAGCAAATCTGATTTTTTGCTCGGTTTTTCAAACGCACTTGCTTACTTTGCAATCGCGGTAATGGCGGCGTTTGCCATTATAGGTCTATTGCAGCTTATATTCAGAAAGTCATTCAAAAAAGTTGACTATCAGTTATATTCTCTGGCAATTGTATACGTGCTGTTATTTGCCTTCTACGGACTTTTTGAATTATTGATAGTAAATTACAGACCTATTATGGTTGAGGGCGTTTATGAGGCATCGTATCCGTCTTCACACACAATGTTGTCCATCGTTGCATTTTGTACAGCAATCCCGGAGGGAATCAGATTATTCGGAAAAAACAAACAAATCAAATTGGCAATTACAATTGCATTCCCGATCCTTACCGGTCTTGCAATAATAATGAGAATACTTTGCGGATATCACTGGTTTACCGATATTCTGGGCGGCATTCTTCTTTCAATCGCATTAATCGAAACATATTATTCACTTGTATACTACGGAGATTTCAGACATCAGAAGATTAAAATAACAGTTGATGACGATTTGAAATATTTCGGCGAACCCGAAGAAATTGACATAACAAAATTATAATAATTTACCCGTTCAGATAATCTGTACGGGTTTTCTTTATAAAAATCAATCGCGGAAAAAATATACCATTGTGCAGTATATGGTATGCCATTGCTTTTTACGGCAATGGCTATGTAATTCAGGCAAAAAAAAGATTGAACTTTTCAAAATAAAATCTGAAAAATTCGGTCTGAATTATGTATATATTTAAATGTTGTTAGTTCGAGTCCTGACAGTCCGTAAAATTGGGCATTTTGTTGCTATGAATACAAGTAATTAAAAAGGCTATAAAAACACTAAAAGTCCTTGATTTACAAGGACTTTTAGGCGTTGTTGCCATATTGGCAACGATACATGGCGCCTCAAGTAGGACTCGAACCTACGACACCGCGGTTAACAGCCGCGTGCTCTACCGACTGAGCTATTAAGGCTTAAAAGAAATGTCGGCGTCGACCTATCTTCCCGGGAGGCTGCCCTCCAAGTATTTTCGGCACTG
>JAZLLW010000025.1:0-23506 GCA_045598305.1 Acutalibacteraceae bacterium | reverse complement strand
AACGAAAATTTCCTGCTTTCCGAGCAGAATGAGCTTCTCTTCTACGTATCAAGAGATACAAGCAGCGCATCCGGCGGTAATAAGGCAACCGAGTACATATACGATGAATATGAACCCGATTACAGAGAAACAAAGAGCACTATCAATTCAATTAACGATTATACTGCTACACGTACCGAAATAAATCTTGATAAATCCGGTACAGACGGAAATGCTTCTCAGCTTAAAGCTTCAAGACTCAACTACGTGCAGGCAGTCGGCTTTAATCCCACGGGCTCAGGACGTAATGATTACGTTGCATACGTGGGCTCAACGAATTATAAGGATGGCGACAAGTGGATAACTCACGTTCTGGTCGTTGTTCAGAATGCAAAAACGGGTGCTGAGTGCAGTATAGACCTCGGCCCTGCCGAGTGGGTTAAATCCGTTGATCTTGATTATTATGCCGGCAGTGCATATTTCACCTTAACCGCAGGTGATTATGATAACGACGGTAAGGATACCCTTATTGTTGCCTATCCCGGAGACGGCGGAGCGGAGATTTATGAAATCAACTGCAATCTTGACTCGAGCAATAACGTTGCTTCCCTTTCACACAGCTCAAACCTCCTCAATATCTCGTACGAGAACGGTATCAGAAGAGGCATCGTCAATAAGTATATAAACAGCTCACATCCCAAGCACGTTACTCTCAGTCTCGCTACCGGTGACTTTGACGGCGACAGCGTTGAGGAGCTTGTAGTTGCTACTGGTGTTCCTGCCGGCGATTATGATGAAGCTTCCATCGGTATTGAGGGAATTTCAACAAGCATTACTCTCATGAAAAAGAGCAGCAGCTGGAAAAATATGGCTCCTACCTCATATCTCTCGGCTCAGGGCGATATTTCCAAGGAAAGCGGCTCAACCAAAACTTATAAGTGTACGGCAATGCTTCAGGGCAACGTCACCGCCGGTGATATAAATAACGACGGTCTTGACGAAATCATCGCAGTCGGTTATCTCGCAAACTTAAAGCAATCGGTTGCCGGAAACGGTACGACGACCTACAGCGACAGCGGAGACAAGACGCTTAACGGCAGTAATTACGGAGCCGATATGCTTGTCTTTGACGGCGTAAATTCCGTTCTTGTTGATAACGGACTTGAATCTCTCGGAATGAGTGAGTTCGTTCAGTGTAATTTTGATAAGACTCTCTCCGTTGAACCCGGTATTCAGCTTGCAACGGCTTATACAAACGGTCATGCATGCGAAAAAGAGGTCTTCATTGACGGTCAGATATATAATCTCAGCACCGGCGCGTTCACCGCTTCCTGCTCACCCTCAATATCCGGACAGAGCTTTACCACAAATATGGACGGAAGCACACTCTGTAATATGACCCTTATCGGCGATGTTGCGGCAGGTAATTTTGATAATAACGAAGCAGGCAGAGAGCAGTTTGCCTACACCTGTATGTTCAAGGAAAAAAGCAACAGCAACGATTATCATTGCTATCTTGCAATTTGCGCAGGTGCAAAATTTGCCGATGATAATGACGGTACGTACGGTAAAATAGAAAAATACGCATACAGTGACGTTCGCGGTCATAGCGGCGATTACTGGGATAACAGTTCAAATGACAAGACAGCCAGCCAGGTGTTCTCCGGCAAGGGCTCACACTGGACCGATACAAAAGAAAAATTCCTCAATGCCGTTCTTGCATCTGTTGACGTTGACGATGACGGACTTGTCGGCAGATACGACAGCAATTACTGGATTTATACAGACCCCGACGTGGTTGCCGTTCTTGAAGGCGCGCCCTATTTCGGCGACCTTGAAGCACTTGGAGCTTATGATGAACTCGGTGAAACCTGCTACGGCCTTTCGATTTCCTACGAAAAGGGAACGTCAGAGGGCGATAACGTTTCCTTCGGCGTCGGCTACAATCACGAAATAGAAGCTGACGGAAAGGTCGTAAATTTCAAGCATTCACTTGAATTGGGCTATTCTCTGGACTGGTCACATTCCTTTGAGAAATCCTATTGCACTACGTGGTCATCCGAGTTTTCGGTTGTTGAAGATTCGGTTGTAATTACCCAGATTCCCAACATACTTTACGCTTACGATATTTATAACACCGAAACTGGCTCCTACGGCGATAAGGACTACGTAATGTCAGTCCCCGGTGAGCCCGAGTATATCATTCTCAGCGTTGAAGAGTTCAACGACTTCGCAGATGAATATAACTCATATATTACCGCTCACGCTGACGGAAAACCGGTCAATAAGCTGAAAAAAATTACAACGAATGATTTACCCGATGCTCAGGGCAATCCGTATAAGTACTGGTCAAAGAACAGTATCAACTCACAGATAGAAACCGTGCTGAGCAGGACTTCTTATGCGATGGGTCATTCCGGCGGAGCTACCACGTCTTCATACGAATATGAAAAAGGCAAAACCGAAAGCACCGAAATGGCACACGGCTTCAACTTCAGTATGTCCTTTATGTGGGGCAGCGGAGTGTATTCCGGCGGTTTTTACGTAAATCTTGATTATTCGCATTCAAAGGGCTCGTTTACCTCAAACAGCGAAGGTACCTCGATTTCCGCTACCGTTCAGAATCCCGCGAGAGTTGACGGTATTTCAAAGGAACAGCTTAATCAGTACGGCTTCAGATGGCAGCTTGCCACCTGGAACAGATGCCTTACCGAGGGCTCGGATAATGTTACTCCCTTCTACGGATATTCTGTTACAAATATAACTTCACCCGTTGCCAATCCCAGAAATCTTGATGTTTCCCTTGAAAAGAACAGCAGCGACCCCTCAAAGTCGACGGCAACCCTTACCTGGGATGCACCCGAGCTTCTGCCCGGCGGTCCCGCTCTTCTGGGATACAACGTTTATATTGACGGCGAAAAGTGGAATGATACACCCGTTACGAATTTGTCCGCAACCGTTTATCCCATTGACGCCGAAAGCGAGCATTCAATTATCGTTTGTGCCGTAACGGCAGGCACGAATGCGGAAAGCCCCGATTCAAATGAAGTTATTGTCGGAGAAGCGCCCGAGGTCAACAGCATCGTATCCATTGCCAAGGATACGGCTTATACCTCCGCTGACGGACTTACCGACAGATATATCATTACCATGACCGACGGCTCCGTAACCTATTTCTATGTTACCAACGGTAAGGACGGACAGAACGGTCAGGACGGACAGAACGGTCAGAACGGCAAGACCGCTTACGAAATGGCTGTTGCAAACGGCTATCAGGGTACGCTTGAGCAGTGGCTTGATAAGATCGGTTCAACCTGCGGTGACTCACATACGTTTGTTGAATATTCAACTTCCGCTTCCTGCGGTAAGAAAGGTATTTCGGTCAAGGTATGCTCTGTCTGCGGCTGGGCTGAGGTAAGCGAAATCAAGGCACTTTCACACAGCTACAAGGAATATAAGACCGTTGAACCCACCTGCTCTTCAAACGGATATACAATCTATAAGTGTGAAAACTGCTGCGATTGTTATACGGCAGACGAGGTTGAATCAACGGGCCATGATTATGAGGTCCTTCACGTTGTTAATCCCTCCTGCATTGAAAAAGGATTTACCATTTACTGCTGTAAGTATTGCGGCGTTTCCTACAAGGGAGACGAGACGGATATCGTTGATCACGTTCCCGGCTCATGGATTTGCGAGGATGCCTTAAAGGGTCACTACGTAAAGAAATGTGATAAGTGCGGAGAAATCCTTGACGAAAAGACCTCCTCGGTCGTTGTTTCCGGTAACGGCGGTGCTCCCGTTGAGGGCGGCGAAACCGTTTCGGTTGAATACGGCAAATCGCTTGTACTCTCATCGGAAGGTTCCGCACACGTAATCTACAAGTCGTCCGATCCTTCCGTTGCAGAGGTTGACAGCAACGGTGTCGTCAGCGCAAAGAACGGCGGTAACGCTATCATTACGGTAACCGATACCGATACCGGATTTTCCACCTCGTTCAGCGTAAACGTTAAAATGACCTGGTGGCAAAAGCTCCTGAAGGCCCTTGATGCCATCGTATTCTTCAGAGTAATCTTTATGCTTTTCAATATCACGGTCTGATAATCGGCAATCTGCGCCCCCCTTTTCGGGGGGCGTTTTGTTATGCTTCTCTTGACTTTTTTGCTCGCGGGTATTAGGATATACCGTGATATTACTGTTGAGGGAAAGCTTATGGAAATAAAAAAATACAACGAAAAATACAGAGAGGACGTTCAGCTCGTCTGTAAAATGACCGGCCCGGGTGAATGTATGACGGATGAAAAAATTGCCGCGTACATAGTCAATACCTACTGTAATTACTACATTGATAACGAAGCCGAAAACTGCTTCGTTCTTACGGATGACGATGATATTGCAAGGGGCTATATTATCTGCTGTTCCGATTTCGGAAAATTCAGGAAGGGCTTTAAGAAATATCTTCCCGTCATAAAGGCAAATGCAGGCAAAAACATTTTTGAGGTTTACGGTGAATTTCTCGGCACGATGCTGTTTTCACGTTCCTATCCCGCCCACATGCATATAGATATCAACTATGAATTTACGGGTAAGGGAAACGGCACGAAGCTTTTGAATGAACTTATTTCTCATCTTAAATCAAAAAACGTCAAGGGACTTATGCTCATTGTGGGAGAGGGAAATCAGGAAGCAATTTCTTTCTACAAAAAGAACGGCTTTGATACTCTTCTCAAGGCCTTCGGTGCCCGTATTATGGGAATGAAGCTCTCTTGAACCCGTAAATAATTCGGCTGGAACTATGCTCCTGCCGAAATTTTATTCTATTTTGCACTTATCGGTTGAATTTGCATTTTTACTGTGTTAGTATTGTTTTAATATCATTTGAAGGAAAGGTTGATGAGAATGAAAAAGAATATTTCCCGCTTTACGGCAGTTGTTCTTACCCTGATTATGGCATTTTCCTCTTTTGCGGTGCTCGGATATGCCGCAGAAGAATTACCGTCAATTCCGCCTGTTTCGGCGGCACCCGATTATGATACCGCTTTCGGCTATCTGACTGCCGATAATGTTGACAGTGACTCAATCAGCAATACCGTGGTCATTCCCGGCGTATTTCAGTCCAGGACCCGCCTTTATAATGACGACGGCACTGTTGCCGTTAATTCCGAGGGCGATGAATATGAAGCCCCTTTCTTCCTTGAAGCCACAAACGATATAGTCAAGATGGCTCTTAAGAAGTGCCTCGGTCCTCTCCTTCTTACACTTATTACTCAGAATGATTTCGGCGGAAAGCTTGCAAAGAGCGTTGCCTCCGTTATTGGTTGGGCAGTAGGCGAAAAGGTCAAAAACGATGCTGAGGGCAACCTTGTATATAACGTAAAGGCAGACAAATACGAGGATTCCGTTGCCACTCTCAGTGAAGAGGACAAGGAATATATCTATTCACAGATTCCGCTTAACGACTATGCCGAAATAGCAGGTGAAGACCATCTCTATTTCTATTCATACGCTTCAATCAGCAATCTTGATTCCATTGTAGACGAGCTCTATCAGCTCATCATCAAGGCAGCGAATGCGTCACCCACGGGTAAAGCCAATATCGTTCCCATTTCCCAGGGCGGCTCACTTGCCAATAATCTGCTTGAAAGATACCCCGAGGTCGGTCAGTATCTTGACAGAATCATCTACATTGTTCCCGCTCTTGACGGTACACTTCTTTTAGGCGATATCTACGGTAAGGGAATCATTGACGATGATGAATCCCTTTACAGCGAGGTGTTCCCGATTCTAGTTTATGATGATGACCAGCCCTGGCTCGGCAGTCTCATCAACGTTGTACTCAGAATCCTTCCCAACAAAGTAGTCAACAGCATTCTTGATGAGGCGGTGGACTGCCTTATCGGTGACTATATCAAGTATGCCACCACTATGTGGGGGCTTGTTGATACAGCCAACTATGAAATTGCCGCAGACAAATATCTCAGTGCTCCCGAGGATGCATTCATCAGAGCGCAGACCGATAAGATGTATGAGGCACAGCTTGACCGTTTTGAAAATATAGAATATCAGATGGATACTTACGGTGTAACCGTTTTCAACGTGGTTGACTATAACTATCCTCTCTATCCCATCGCCGATAACTGGAAGGTAAACGGTGACGGTGTCATTCACCTGAGCTCCACCTCCATGGGTGCTTACAGCGTAGGTATTGATACTCAGCTTCCCGAAGATTACGTTCCCGTAAAGGGCGATAAGTATGTTGATAAATACAGACTTGTTGATGCAGGTGCGGGCCTTCTTCCCGCTACGACCTTCTATTTCCACAATCAGGGTCACGAAAGCACGGCAAGAAACGACGTTATCATGAAGCTTGCCACTACTTTGCTTACCGATAACGATTTCGTAAGCGTTGACTCCTATCCCGAAAAGTATCCTCAGTTCAACGAAACAAGGGATGCGGGCGGACTTCAGAATGATATCAGAAAGGCGAAAGCACTTGATACCTCTTCTCTTTCCGCTGAGGATAAGGCCGAGCTTGATGCAGCTGTTGAGCAGGCACAGGCAGAGCTTGACAACACTATCGTTGATACTGCAAAGTTTGATGCCGCCAAGGCGAGATTTTATAAGGCGTATGACAAAGCAAGAGGCATAAAAGAGAAAGCACCCACGGTCATTGACAAAATCGGTGATAAGATCAATGACGGACTTACCGTGTTCTTTACGTGGCTTTCGTCCTTCCTTTTCAGCACTCTTAAAGGCAAGGGCTTTTCCGATATCTTCCGTATTTTCTGATTATTTCATCGGCTTGCGGGCTGATATACATTTCAGGTGATTATTATGAACGTCAACAAATCTCAAAAACTTTTATCAGTTATTATCGGCGCTCTTATGGGTGCTTTCCTCTGGAGATGCAGAGGCGAAGGCGGCTGGGGCTCCTTCTGGGGACTGTGTGCCGTAGGTACGGTCATCACGCTCCTTATTTACTCGTTTTATGGCAGTAAGCTAAAGATGAAAGCGGAGCTTATCCCCGTAGGTGTATTTATGCTGGGCGCAGGTGTAACCGGTTACGCCACCGTCATTACGCAAATGGCGGGAGTGGCTTACAGCGATATTTATCCTTTTGAGGATTCTGCTGTTCCCGTATATCTTCCGATTGATAAATGGAGTGCCCTCTGGATAATGCTCATTATGGGCTTTACACTCGCTCCTCTCTTCTCATTCTTTGTTTGCAGTCTTTTCTCCGAAAAGGAATACAAGATTCATCATTATCTCATAATGATAGCTGTCTTTTTCGGCGTTTCCTTTACTCTCAGGGCAACGGTTTCCCCCTATATCATGAACGCCATCAATCCCGATCAGACGGCACTTGCCGCCAGAGGTATTGCGGATGCCATTGAAAAGGGCTTCATTGATCCGGATACTCCTCTCATTCCCGCAAAGGCATACCTTGCCCATTTCAATGACAGGGGATGGGCGGACGATATCGCCTTTTTTGAGAATTACTATATGAGTATTGAGAGCATTTCCAATGCTATAGCAGCCCTTGTCGTTTATCTTATTCCTCTCATCGTCTGGAAGGATAAGGTCGCCTCATTCGGTTCATTCTTCGTGAATCTCATTATGGCAGTCAATACCACGGTCTTTGACGTATTCCTTACCATTCCCTTCAAGACGGGCTTTTTCGGAAACGTCAATCCTCCCAGATTCCTTGAATTCGGCAGCTGGGGACTGTGGGAATTTGCGACCGGTATGGGACTCGGCTTCGGTTCTATGCTCGTAATCGCCCTGCTTTCAAATAAATTTACAAAGCAGGAGGATTTCAGAAGCGAGTCCATGATTAAAAACAAGGGACTCAGATACGCTTACTTTATGCTTTCCGCGATTTTTGTATTCGGTGTAGTTCCCTTCAGAGCGTTGGGTATCGCCTCATTCAGAATGCTTGAAAAGAGTGTCGGCTTCAACTTTGATGGAGAGCTTATCGGCACGATAGTCTGTGCCGCTCTTTCCGTGATAATCGGTATATTCATTATCGTTAAGTTCAAAAAGGCGATAATTGACAGAGACCTTCCCGTTCCCGTAGAGGATAAGCCGAAAAACCTTTCGGGCAGACTTCTGACCGTGTATTTCATCTTCTGCGGAATCGTCTATTTCCTCTTTGCCGATTCCGTTTACGAAAATGCGCCTGTATACGAGGGCGTCAGCACCGTCGGTCAGTTCTTTTACCGTGCGACCTCATGCCAGGGAATCGTATTTACCGTAATGGTCATTACCTTCGTTATTACGCTCTGCTTCTGGCTTCCCACGAGGAAAATGCTCAGGAAAACCAAATAATTTTCGGGGTATCTCGGAAACGGGATACCCTTTTTGCATAAATCCGTGAAACTCCGATATTTCTGTTTTTTCGTTTCCGAGGTAAAAAAACAGTTGAAATGTATATGAAAAAATAATATAATTATAAAAAATATGCCTTGGAGGTATTTATATGAAAAAGATTCTGGCACTCATGATGGCACTTGCACTCATCGTTTGCTGCTTCGCTTCCTGCGGCAACAATGCGGCAACAGGCGAAAAAGACAGCGACACTATCCGCATCGGCGTATTTGAGCCCGCATCAGGCGACTCAGGTGCAGGCGGTAAAAAGGAAACTCTCGGTATGCAGTATGCCAATTCCCAGGTTCCCACCGTTGATATCGGCGGCAAGACCTACAATGTAGAGCTTGTTTATGCTGATAACGGCTCAGACCAGGCAAAGGCACCCGCAGCCGCAGCAGAGCTTGTAAACAAGAACGTTTCCGTTGTTCTCGGTTCTTACGGCTCATCTGTTTCAATTGCTGCTTCCGAAACCTTCAACAATGCAGGTCTTGCAGCTATAGGTGTTACCTGCACCAACCCCAACGTTACCGCAGGCAACAGCCACTACTTCCGTATTTGCTTCCTTGATCCCTTCCAGGGTACTGTTCTTGCAAACTTTGCTGCTGATGAAGTAAAGGCAAAGAAGGCATACTGCCTGGGCGAGCTCGGCAACGACTATGACCAGGGCCTTGTAAGCTTCTTCAAAGAGGCATTTGAAAAGAAGGGCGGCACGGTTATCGCCGATTCCTTCCCCACCAATAACTCCGACTTTACATCCTACATCAATAAGGCAAAGAGCGAGGGCTGTGACGTATTCTTCTGTCCCGTTTCAATCGCTTATGCTACACAGATAGTTGCTCAGGCAGCTGACCTCGGTGTTACTTTCCCCATCCTCGGCTCCGACACTCTTGACGATAATATGGTTCTTGACGCAGCCAAGGGCACAAACGTTAAGCTTTACGTTTCCACCTTCTATGCAGAGGGCGGTAATAAGGAGTTTGACGACGGCATCAAGGAATACATCAATACCAATGCAGACGCCAAGACCGCTAACGGCGGCAACGACACCATCTCTGCCGTAACGGCAATGGGTTACGATGCTTACTTTGTAGCTCTTGAGGCAATCAAGGCCGCAGATTCAGCTGATGCAGGCGCAATCAAAGCCGCTATTCCTTCAGTCACCTATTCAGGCGTTTCCGGCGATATCGCATTTGACGATATCGGTGATGCTAAGCGTGATACAGCTTATATCAAGACCGCAAACACTGCTGACGGCACCTGGGAATTCGTTACACAGCAGACAGCCGCATAAATTTTTTATCAGATTACTGCGGGGAGCCGTGTGACGGCTCCCCGTTTTTGACAAAAGAGGTCTTTTATGGAATTTGCAGTTTCTCAGATACTTTCCGGCATCTCTCTCGGCGGACAGTATGCTTTGATTGCCATCGGCTATACCATGGTTTACGGCATTCTGCGACTGATAAACTTTGCACACGGTGACGTTTTTATGGTCGCCGGTCTTATGCTTATTTATCTTACCGCCTCCATGCCGATTTATATCGCGCTTCCCGTTATGGTAGTCCTTACCGTACTGCTTGGCTTCATAATTGAGCGTGCGGCATATAAACCCCTTCGTAACGCACCCAGAATGTCCGTTATGATTTCGGCTATCGGTGTAAGCTATCTGCTTCAGAATCTGGCTCTCTACGTTACCGGCGGTCAGCCCAAGACGTATCCCAGAATCCCCTGGATTTCCGATACCGTTACCATTTTCGGTACTAATACTCACATCGTTACGATTATCACTCCCGTGCTTGTAATTGCTCTCGTAGTGGCTCTTACCCTACTTATCAATAAGACAAAGGTAGGTATCGCAATGAGAGCCGTTGCCAAGGATTTTGAAACGAGCCGTCTTATGGGTGTTAACGTTAATTCAGTTATCTCGATAACGTTTATTATCGGTTCCTTCCTTGCTGCAGTGGGCAGTGCTCTTTACTTTACGAATTATCCCACGGTTATTCCCATGTCGGGTGCAATGCCCGGTCTCAAGGCCTTCGTTGCCGCTGTGTTCGGCGGTATCGGCTCGATTCCCGGTGCGGTTATCGGTGCATTTGTTATCGGTATTTGCGAAACGCTTATCAAAGGTACCGATTTTTCCGTATTCTCCGATGCCTTCACCTTTGCTCTGCTTATAGTAATTCTCGTTGCCAAGCCCACCGGCATTTTCGGTGAAAAAGCAACGGATAAGGTTTAAGGAGGGATAAGATGAAGACTAAAAAAATGACCAAGGGTACTCTTATCACTCTTATTCTCATTTTTGCGGTGCTTGTTGCAACCGTAATTCTTGAGAATACCATCAATGCCAATTCAATTCTTTTCACCGTTATCAGAAAGGGCGCCGTTTATTCGCTTGTAGCGGTTTCCATGAACCTTCTTAATGGCTTTACCGGTCTGTTTTCACTTGGACAGGCGGGATTTATGCTTCTCGGTGCCTACGCTTATGCGATTCTCACCATTCCCGACGGTGTAAGGGATTCCGTATATTATCTTTTCCGCGGTTCATCCTTCCACTTCTCAACCGTTGACTTTTTTGAAGGTATTTTCGGCAGTGAGGGTGCAGCGGAATTCATAAGTCTTATCCTCGGCGTATTCATTGCCATCATCGCCGCGGGTCTTGTGGCGGCTCTTTTCGCATTCCTTATCGGTCTGCCCGTACTCCGTCTCAAGAGTGACTATCTCGCTATTGCAACTCTGGGCTTTGCGGAAATCCTCAGGGCCATTTTCCAGTGGGACAAGCTCGGCAAAGTAACTAACGGTGCAAACGCTTTGAGAGGTTATCCCACCTTCTCCGACTTCAATATCACAAACGAAAAGGGCATTGTCGTTCTGCGTCTTTCGTCTGTAGTTCCCCTTATCATTGCAGGGCTTTGCATTTTCGTTATCGTACTTCTCATCAATTCGTCATACGGCAGAGCATTCAAGGCGGTCCGTGACGATGAAGTCGCCGCAGAAGCAATGGGTATCAACCTTGCAAAGCATAAGAGTCTTTCCTTCTGCATCAGCTCGTTCTTTGCGGGTGTAGGCGGCGCTCTCTTTGCAATGTTTGCTTCAACGGTCCAGGCAAAAACCTTCACCTCCGCTCTGACCTATGAGATTTTCCTTATTGTCGTTATCGGCGGTATCGGCTCTATTTCGGGAAGCTGCATCGCATCCTTCTTCTATATCGCATGCTCCGAGTGGTGGCTCAGATTCCTTGATAATACCCAGTATATCGGTGACTATCAGATTCCCTTGTTCAGAAACGGCTTCAGAATGGTCGTTTTCTCCGTGGTAATCATGATTATCGTTCTTTTCTTCAGAAACGGTATCTTTGGTCACAAAGAGCTTGCGGATATCATTGACGGAAAGAAAAAGAAAAAGCCGGCTGCAGCCGCAGAAACGGATTCACCCGAAGAAACGGATTTGTCCGCAGAAGATAAGGCAGAGGAGGGTAAGACGATATGAGTAATAATGTCCTCCATGTTGAAAACATAACAATGCAGTTCGGCGGTGTCGTTGCCGTCAACGGGCTTAATCTTGATATCCCCGAGGGTAAAATCGTTGCTCTTATCGGTCCCAACGGCGCAGGTAAGACGACTGCATTCAACTGCATTACGGGTGTTTACGAGCCCACAAACGGTCTGGTTGAGTTTAATGGCAAGACCATCGTACGCAACCACCCGCGCGGCAAAATGAAAAAGAATTACAAGGGCCAGGACGGTGACAAGTATCACGGTACCGTTGTTGCCAATACCACAGACGTTATCACCAAGGGCGGCATTGCCCGTACCTTCCAGAATATCCGTCTCTGGAAAACCATGACCGTATTTGAAAACGTTCTTCTTGCAAAGCACATGAAGGCGAAGCAGAATGTTTTTTCCGCAATCTTCCGTTTCAATAAGAAGGAAGAGGCAAGAATGCGTGAAGAAACCATGAAGCTTCTTGAAGAGCAGGGACTTGACAAATTCAAGGACGAAATAGCGACAAGTCTTCCCTACGGCCTTCAGAGACGCCTTGAAATTGCCAGAGCGCTTGCAACCGAGCCGAAGCTTCTTATGCTTGACGAGCCCGCCGCAGGTATGAATCCTCAGGAAACTCAGGAGCTTGCCGATTTCATCAGGGAAATCAGAGATAAATACAATCTCACCATTTTCCTTATTGAGCATCATATGGACCTTGTAATGAAGATTTCCGACTATATCTACGTAATTGATTTCGGTACTGAAATCGCGCAGGGCGTTCCCTCCGAAATTCAGTCCAATCAGAAAGTAATTGATGCATATCTGGGGGTTGCCGAAGATGAGTGATACAATACTGAAAATAGACAATCTCAAGGTGAATTACGGCGGAATTGAAGCTGTAAAGGGCATCAGCTTTGACGTTTCAAAGGGTGATATCGTTACCCTTATCGGTGCCAACGGTGCAGGCAAAAGCTCTACGCTCAGAGCTATTGCAGGCCTTGTAAACGTTTCCGGCGGCAGTATTGAGTTCAGCGGTGAAAACCTTGTGGGACTTGATACCACGGCAATCGTTTCAAAGGGAATCACCCTTGTCCCTGAGGGCAGAAAGATATTCCCCGATCTTACGGTTGAGGAAAATCTCCGTATCGGTGCATATATGCGTAAGGATGATATCAAGGATGATATGAACCGTGTGTACGACCTTTTCCCGAGACTCCGTGAACGCCATTGGCAGGCAGGCGGTACTCTTTCCGGCGGCGAACAGCAGATGCTTGCCGTAGGCAGAGCAATGATGAGTAAGCCCAAGCTCATCATGATGGACGAGCCCTCACTCGGACTTGCTCCTCTTGTCGTAAGGGATATCTTTACGATTATCAGAGAAATCAATAAGGAAGGCATTACCGTTCTTCTTATTGAGCAGAATGCAAATATGGCACTCAAAACCGCCGACTGGGCTTACGTGCTTGAAACGGGTAATATCACCATGAAGGGTACCGGACCCGAGCTGCTTGAAAACGATGATATCAAGGCGGCTTATCTCGGTAAATAAACTTCAATATCATAAACACAGCTCCGTACCGTGTATGGGGCTGTGAATTTTTTACAAAGTGTTCACCGATATTTAACTTTTTTATATATTGACAAATATATTGTTTTATAGTAAAATTTCACCACAATGTAATAAACCTCGTTAGAGGGGAGTAGCTTAAAACTGCTTTGTCAACAGCCGTCGGTTTCCGACTGGCAGGCAGTACATGACTTATGTTAGCAAGACCTTTAACATAGCTTTTGCTATGTTGGGGGTTTTTTTCTTGTAAATCTTTTGAAAGGGTTTGAAATATGAAACATTATCTTGAAGAAGCCGCTTCTGTTCTGGCTGAAGTTAAGTCCTCCGAAAACGGTCTTTCCTCCGCCGAAGCAGAAAAAAGACTTGCCGAAAACGGCAAAAACAAACTTAAAGAAGCTGAAAAAGACAGTCTCTTTAAGAAATTTATCAATTCTCTTGCAGACCCCATGATTATAATGCTTCTTGTAGCCGCCGCCATTCAGGGCGTCGTTGCGGTTATTGAAGCAGGCGGCAAGCCCGGTATCAAGGACTTTGCAGACGTGCTTGTAATTCTCGTTGTTGTTATCATCAACACCGTTATGAGTCTTGTTCAGGAAAGTAAATCCGAGGCGGCAATGGATGCCCTTATGGAAATGACCGCCGCAACAAGCCACGTTATCCGTGACGGTGAAGTCGTTACCGTAAAGAGCGAAGACCTTTGCGTCGGTGACGTTATCGTTCTTGAAGCCGGCGATGCCGTTCCCGCAGACTGCCGTATTCTCGAGTCCCATTCAATCAAGGCAGAGGAAGCAGCCCTTACCGGTGAATCCGTTCCCGTTAATAAGATTATTGACGTACTTATGTGCAGAGATGAAAACACCGAGGTTCCCCTCGGCGACAGAAAGAATATGCTTTACAGCGGCTCAACTATCGTTTACGGCCGCGGCAAGGCAGTCGTTACCGCAGTAGGTATGGATACCGAAATGGGTAAGATTGCAGACGCTCTTTCCCAGGCAGAGCAGGAGCAGACTCCTCTCCAGATTAAAATGGCAGAGCTTTCCGCATTCCTTACAAAGCTCGTTATCGGTATTTCCGTCCTCGTATTCGTTGTAGGTATCGTTGAATCTCTTATCATTGCCAATAAAAACGGCGAGCCCTTCACCTGGGCGCTTGTCGGCAACACCTCGCTCAATACCTTCATTTCGGCTATCGCTCTTGCTGTAGCCGCCATTCCCGAAGGCCTTCCCGCAGTTGTTACGATAATTCTTTCAATCGGTGTTACCGCTATGTCAAAGAGACAGGCACTTATCCGTAAGCTTACTGCAGTTGAGACTCTCGGCTGTACCCAGATTATCTGCTCCGATAAGACCGGTACTCTTACACAGAATAAGATGACCGTTGTTGACCATTACGGCGATGACGAAAATCTTCTTGCGACCGGTATGGCACTTTGCTGCGATGCAAATATTGACGCGGCAGGCGTTGTTACGGGTGAGCCGACCGAGGCGGCTCTCGTAGCTTACGCAAACAGCATTTCACTTAATAAAAACGATCTTGTTTCGGTCAATCCCAGAATCGGTGAAGCTCCTTTTGATTCGGGCAGAAAGATGATGTCAACCGTTCATCAGACTCCCGACGGAATCGTTCAGTTTACCAAGGGTGCTCCCGACGTAGTTCTTAAGAAATGCAAGTTCGCTCTTGTCAACGGTGAAACCGTTCCCATGACGGACGAAATACTTCAGAATATTGCTGCCGATAATAAGAGAATGGCTGACAAGGCTCTCAGAGTCCTTGCTCTCGCCCTCAAGAAATATGATTCCGCTCCCGCGGATTATGACCCCGAAGCACTTGAATTTGACCTTGTTTTCGTCGGTCTTACGGGTATGATTGATCCTATCCGTCCCGAGGTTAAAGACGCTATCGACGAATGCCGTCTTGCAGGTATCCGTCCCGTTATGATTACGGGTGACCATAAGGACACCGCAGTTGCAATCGGCAAGGAGCTCGGCATTATCACCGATCCCTCTCAGGCAATTCTCGGCGCAGACCTTGATAAGTTCACGGACGAAGAGCTTATTGAAGAGGTTACCAAGTATTCCGTTTATGCCCGTGTTCAGCCCGAGCATAAGTCAAGAATCGTAAGAGCATGGAAAGCCCGCGGTATGGTTACAGCCATGACCGGTGACGGCGTAAACGATGCTCCCTCAATCAAAGCGGCCGATATCGGTATCGGTATGGGTATTACCGGTACTGATGTTACCAAGGGCGTTTCCGATATGGTACTTGCAGACGATAACTTTGCTACCATCGTTAACGCCGTTGAGGAAGGCAGAAAGATTTACGATAACGTATGTAAGGTTCTTCAGTTCCAGCTTTCCACAAACCTTTCCGAAGTTATCATTATGTTCTTCGCTTCCATCCTTCACTTCAACATCCTTGATGCTGTCCATCTGCTCTGGATAAATATGGTTACCGACTCTCTTCCCGGTCTTGCACTCGGTATGGAAAAAGCCGAAGGCAACCTTATGAAGAGAAAGCCCAGACTTACTACCGACGGTATCTTCTCACACGGTGCGGGTGCCGATATGGTATGGCAGGGTATTTACCTTGCTCTGATTGAAATCGCGGCTTACGTTATCGGTTTCCGTCTTGATGCGGGTAACTTCAGCGGTCTATTCTTCGCAGGTGATACAACAGACGTAAATCTTATCCTCGCAAGAGTAAACGCAATGGCTATGGCATTCCTCGTAGTTAACTTTGCCGAAATGATGTGCGCAATCAATATGCGATCCAGAACGGGCTCACTCTTCTCAAAAGAGATGTTCAAGAATATGAACTGGTGGCTCGTAGGCGCGTTTGTTGTGACCTCATTCCTTTCACTTCTTGCAATTTACTCACCCCTTAACAGCATCTTCCTTCAGGCAGACCTTCCCGCAGACTTCACAGGTACATATTCACCTGTAAGCTTCCAGTGGATCGGCGAGGGCTTTGACCTGAGAGAGCTTGCAATTTCCGTTGCACTTGCCCTTTCAACCATTCCCGTATTTGAAATCGGTAAGGCAATCAGAAGAAAAGTCAACAGCAAGAAAGACGCTTGATTATAATTCAAATTTTCGTACCTTCCTCAATTTTATTGGGGAAGGTATTTTTCTATTGTATTATCTTTCTTTATTTGATATATTTATCTTAATAAACGATAGGGGATGATGTTTTTGAAAAAAATCGTTTCTTTGCTCCTTGCTCTTATTATGACGCTCCCGTTCGGGATTATTACTTTCGCAAAGGAGGAGGGCAACGTGCTCTATGTTTCGGTAAACGGTGATGACTCTGCTTCGGGAAGTATTGATGCTCCTCTTGCCACTCTCAAGGGCGCTAAGGAAAGGGCAAAGACCATCAAAGGTGACGTTACCGTTTGCTTCAGAGAAGGCATATATTCATTTGGCGATACCGTTTATTTTGACTCCTCTGACAAGTCAAACGTGACTTATAAGACATATAAAGACGAGCGTGTATTTTTTACCGCCGCCAAAAGCTATTCCGATTTTGAGGAATGTACCGTAAACGGTGTCAGAGCGTTCAGAATGAATGTCGGTAAAGATGCCGGAATAACCACGCTTATCAAAGGCGACACCACCCTCAAAAAGACGCGCTGGCCCGAAAAGGGTTATCTTTATCCCGCAGGTGTCAGCAGTAAATACTGCCTCAATCCCGAGATTGAAGAGAGAGACGGCGGAATATTCCTTTCTTACTTCGCTATGGACGTACACAAAGAGGATTTGCCCGACCTTAAGAATCCCGACCTCGTTGTTGCCCGTATTCTCCATTGGTGGAAGGATGAGCTTCTTCCCGTAAAGAGCTATAATGCCGGAAGCGGTCTGATGGAATTTACCAAGGGCGCGTCTATGAGAATAAACACAACTGACAGATATTTTCTTGAAAATGTTTTTGAAGCCCTTAACGAACCCGGCGAATGTTATTTTGATAAACCCGAGGGCATCCTCTATTACATCCCCGAGGAAAATGAAACTGCCGGGGAGCTTACGCTTCTGGGCGGCAGTCTTGAAACGCTCATCAGCGTTGCCGGTGTTGACGGCATTTCCTTTGAAAATATCATCTTCAAGGGTAACGGTTATACCGTAAACCCGTGGCAGGACGGCTCTCAGGCGGCGTACGATGCCAAATCCTGCCTTTCATACGAAAAGGCAAAGAATTTCTCGATCAGAAACTGCGAATTCCGTAATCTTGCCTCCTGCGCCGTATTTATGGGTAAAGCTGTCACGGATGCCTCTGTTGACAGCTGTATATTCACCGATATCGGTGCTCAGGCGGTTTACGTCAGGGGAGACAATGTTGAGGTTGACAGCCCCGATGTTACAAAGAATATAAAAATTACCAATAACGTTATTTCCGGTTACGGCAGGATTTTCTTTAATGCCGTAGGTGTTCTTGTCATCCACGCAAATTCCGTGGAAGTGAGCAACAACGAAATACACGACGGCTACTATACCGCTATCTCCGTGGGCTGGGTCTGGGGATACGGATACACGGTCACTTACAATAATAAAATCTGCGATAATCTCATCTATAATATTGGTCAGGGCTGGCTTTCCGATATGGGAGGCATCTATACCCTAGGTAATCAGCCCGGCACCGTACTTTCCGGCAATGTGATTCATAACGTAGCCGCCGATCCCGATGAGGGCGGTTACGGCGGATGGGGCATCTATCTTGACGAGGGCTCCGCCTATATCACGGTTGAGAATAATCTGTGCTTTGCCTGCGGCAGCGACGGTTACCACCTGCATTACGGCTCATACAATACCGTGAGAAACAATATATTCGCCCTCAACGGTGAATCGCAGGTAAGAATAAATTCAGCTTATGCAAGGAATCTGCCCGCAGACGGCGGTAAGAAATGTGCGGATTTCATCAATAATATTCTGCTTACGGATAACCACGTGCGTACCTATTCCTATGCCCGGTACAGAGATTCGTTCACCGATATGGGTACGGTTATGTGGGATCTTACAAACGGTGAGGATTTGTACATCGGTTATTCCAATGACCTTAAAAAAGCAACCTATATTCGTACTGCACTTGATAATTCCTATGTTTCCGAGGCACTGATTTTTGACCCCGGATTCAAGGATGCGGCAAACTTTGATTTTGAACTTTCCGATGATTCACCCGCAGTAAAGGCCGGCTTTGAAAAGTGGGATTACTCTCAGGCGGGTACAAAGAAGAGTACCGTGATAGGCATTGAAACCGAGGGCGGCACGACCCCCTATAACGGCTCCGCTTCTCCGGTTGAACTCAAGCAGGCGAAGGAGCCCCTTCACTTTGTTGTGTTGCTATGGTACAGATTTGTTGATTTTATCAAATCAATTTTCAATATCAGATAAAAGGAGATTTTGATTATGTTAAACGGTTTTTGGCAGGTAATTGCCTGGATTGCTACCTTCGGATGCTTTATTGCAGGTATCTTCACGGGAACAAATCACATGGATTTTACGGAAAAATATAAAAAGAACGTTGAATCCGTTGAGATTTATGAGAATGATTTTGAATCTGCACTTCCCCAGACCGATATCTATAAGCTTATCAACGACCACATCAATTCTCCTCTTCCCGAGGGTAAGACGTCAAAGAAGGTAATCGTCATCGGTTATGACGGCTGCCGTGCAGACAATCTTGCCATGTGTGAAGATGACGGCGGTATCATGATGCTTCAGAAGGAAGGCAGTGCCGTTCTTTCATATTGCGGCGGAGTAAACTATCCTCAGATAAATAAGCAGGATACTTCCACCGCTCCCGGCTGGTGTTCAATGCTTATCGGCAGATGGGCGGGCGAAATCGGTGTAAAGGGTAACGGCATCCCCAAGTCAAACGATTATCTTACCCTTCTTACCACACTCGTAGAGGATGAAAAAATTGATTCATCCGCGTTTTACGTTTCATGGGGCGGACATTTTGTTGATGACGACTCCACGTATATCAACGAAAGACATTATGCCGAGGAAAAGGGACTCAACGTCAATATGCTCAGAGCAGGTGACGATGACGGCACAAAGAAGAACGTTATAGACGATGTAACCAAAGCGGATTGCTCCGACTTTATCTTTTCAATCTTTGAGTATTGCGACCATACCGGCCACGACAGCGGATTCTGTATGAATAATCCCGAAATCGTTAAAGCGTTTGCCGACCAGGAAAAGACCTCTGCCGACGTTATCAATGCCATCAAGTCAAGAGAGACTTATGATGAGGAAGACTGGCTCATTATCATCACCAGCGACCACGGCGGATACAACAGCTGGCACGGCGGCCCCACTATGCAGGAAAGATATACCTTCATCGTTGCCAATAAAGAGCTTGTTGAAAAATAATGAATATTGAAAAAGCCAAAAAGACAGCACGTGAAATCGCAAGCAAAATGACTGCCGAAGAAAAGATTTCACAGCTTGTAAACGATTCACCTCCAATTGAACGGCTCGGAATAAACGAATATAACTGGTGGAATGAAGCACTTCACGGGGTCGCCAGGACAGGCACGGCGACTCTGTTTCCCCAGGCCATCGGTTTAGCAGCCACTTTCAATCCGGAGCTGATGTATTCGGTCGCTTCCGCTATTTCCGATGAAGGAAGGGCTAAATACAACAAGTATGTTGAATACGGCGCAAGGTCAATCTATAAAGGACTTACCTATTGGTCTCCCAATATCAATATTTTCAGAGATCCCAGATGGGGAAGAGGCCACGAAACCTACGGTGAAGACCCTTATCTTACCTCATCCCTTGCCGTTGAATTCGTAAAAGGAATCCAGGGAGAAGGTGAATTTCTTAAAGCCGCCGCTTGCGCGAAGCATTTTGCGGTGCATTCGGGTCCCGAATGCTTGCGCCATAGCTTTGATGCAAGGATTTCCGATAAGGATTTATACGAAACGTATCTGCCTGCATTTGAAAAGACGGTAAAGGCAGGTGTGGCGGGCGTAATGGGTGCTTATAACCGTTTTGACGGTGAACCCTGCTGTGCAAACAGTCGTCTTATGGACAGAATTCTTCGCGGAGACTGGAAATTTGAGGGATATTTTGTTTCCGACTGCGGAGCGATAAACGATATCTGGAAAAATCATAAATTTGTTGAAACTCCCGACGAAGCTGCCGCCGTTGCGCTTAAAGCGGGATGCGACCTGAACTGCGGCAACTGTTACTCGCATCTTGTTGAAGCATACGAAAAAGACCTCGTTTCCGATGAGGATATTACAAGGGCGGCGGAGCATCTGTTTACGGTAAGAACACTTCTGGGCGAATTTGAGGAAAACAGACCGTACGGTGACATCCCTTATACGGTGGTGGATTGCAAAAAGCACTCCGACCTTAATCTTGAAGCCGCAAGGCAGTCTGTCGTACTTCTCAAGAACGAAAATCATTTCCTCCCGCTTGATAAGGAAAGCAACATAAATATAGGTATGGTCGGACCCAATGCTCTTTCCGTAATCGGTCTTGAAGGTAATTATCAGGCAAGAGCGTCCTCATACGTCACTCTTGCCGACGGTATACGCTCCCTGTTTTCCGATGCTGTGGTAAGAGTAAGCGGTGGCTCGGGTTATCTTTCCGCCAATGCGGACGACTATTCTCAGCAGCAGGACCTGCTTGCAGACGGTCTTGCCGTAGCGTCCGTCAGCGACGTTACTTTTCTTTGCCTCGGACTTAACGGTAACTGTGAAGGCGAGGAGGGTGATGCAGGTAAAGGCGATAAAGCGGATATTTCTCTTCCCGCTCCGCAGATTAAGCTTGCCGAAGCGGTATGTGATATATGCGATAATGTTGTTGTCATTCTGCTATGCGGAAGCAGTATTGATATCGGTGAAAAGCTGAGAACTAAAGCCAAAGCAATTATCTGCGGCTGGTATCCCGGTTCTCTCGGCGGACTTGCAATCGCTCAGATTATTGCGGGTGAATATTCTCCCTGCGGCAGACTTCCCGTTACATTCTATAAGGGTGATGAAAAATTACCCGAAATGACGGATTATGGTATGAAGGGAAGAACTTACCGCTTCTTTGAGGGTGAGCCGCTTTATCCCTTCGGCTTCGGTATCGGTTATTCTCAGGCGGAATATTTATCCGCAGCAAAGACGTATGAGGATGACAAATCTGTAAAAGTCAGCTTCATTCTAAAAAATAACGGAATGAGATGTACGGAAAAAATACAGATTTACGCTTCATACTCTGATTCCCGCACCGAAACACCCATAAGACAGCTTTGCTGTGTCAAAGCGGTTGATTTGCCCACGGGTGAATGTGTGACTGCTGAATGCGAAATAGACAAATACTGGATTTCCGCGGTGCTCCGAGACGGCTCAAGAGTATCGCCCGACGGTGGATATTCTCTGTATTATGCCGTTTCCGACCCGGAATCCCGTTTACTCAGATTTACTGATATCAAATAACGGAGATAAATATAATGAAAAGCAAATATCTCAAAAAAATAATATGTGTTATTACGGCGTTTGTGCTTTGCGTTACGCCCGTGATTATGCCTTGCGCATCAGCGGACTATCTTGATGCAAAGTATAATTCTCCCGTTCCCTTTATACATATCAATGGGCTTATGACCAGTGACGTTTATCTTGACGTTTCAGACCCCGACGGCGGGACCGCTTATCCTCCCGATGTAAATAATATCCTTAAAAACGTTGGTAAAATTATTCCCGCATTATTTGCTCTGGGCTTAACAAGAAATTACGATAAGTTTGCCGATACCTGTATTCCCGCCCTCAAAGCCGCCCTTGAGCCGTGGTTTCTTAACGAAAAGGGTGAGCCCTCCGATAACAGCGGCGCAATAAATGTGTATCCTCCGAAGTCACAGCTGAAAAAGAACTCCATGCTCTGGTTTGATTATGACTGGCGTCTTGATCCTATTGAGCTTGCCTCACAGCTAAACGATTATATCAACTACGTTCTTGATGCTACGGGCTGCAGTCAGGTGAATCTTGAAGGCCACAGCTTCGGCAACGTTATCCTTATGACCTATTGCGGTATTTACGGTACTTCAAAGGTGAGAGGAGCACTTTTCAATGCATCTGCCGCTAACGGAGAAACCTTTACCGCAGAGCTTTGCAAAGGCGAATTCAAGCTTGATGCAGACGGCGTTACGGAATTTCTAAAAGGTGTTTTTGCTCATGAAAAGGGCGAGGGCTTCCTGAACGGCCTGTTTTTCGTTCTCAACAAAATCGGTTTTACTCCCGCACTGTGCAAGCTTGTAAATAAGCTTGTTGATAAAACACATGACCGCTTTTTTGCTGAATTTGTTTATCCTCTTTTCGGAAACTGGTGCAGTATCTGGTCTATGATTCCCGATGAATATTATGACGAGTGCTTTGGTCACGTGTTCAATGACGTATACAAAAATGACGGAATCGACCACTCTGCAATGATTGAAAAAATTGAGAATTACAATACGCAAATCAGAAGCCGCAAAGCCGAAATCCTCAATGATATCAACGAATACGCTAATTTGTATGTTGTGGCAAGATACGGCTATTGCTCCGTTTTCGCAACACCCTCATGGAGAAATGCAAGCGACCTTGTCATTGACGTCAAATACGGTTCCTTCGGTGCAGAAACAGCTGATTACGGCTCCGTTCTGTCCGATGAACAGATCAAGAGTGTTGATGCAAAATATATTTCACCCGATAAGATAATCAATGCCTCCACCTGTATGTTCCCGGAGCAGACCTGGTTTATCTATGACTATATGCATATGAAATCAAAGCCGGAGGATATGTTTGAAAAGCTTCTCTGTTATGACGGGCAGGCAACGGTTGATACCTTCCCGCAATATCCGCGCTTTTTGAAATGTATCGGCAACGGTATCGTGGTGCCGAATAACTGAATAAACCGATAAACGAAAAAACGCCTCCTGATTTCTCAGGAGGCGTTTTCTTTTATGTGTGTGTCTTATCAGATTTTCATTGCAACGTCGTATGCTCTCCAGATTACGGAACGGAGATTGCCGATTGCAAGACAGTCACCTACAAGGTCTGCTTTGCCGTCCGTTGCAAGAGGATTGGGAATGTAACCTGCACAGCTGATTACCGAATCGCAGGCGATTTCAAAGCTCTTGCCGTCCT
>JAZLLW010000024.1:0-62095 GCA_045598305.1 Acutalibacteraceae bacterium | reverse complement strand
AAATCGGGAATTACAAGGTCTACACCTGGCATATCCGGCTCGGGGAACGAAAGGCCGCAGTCAACGAGCATCATATCTCCGTCATATTCATAAAGCGTCATATTTTTGCCGACTTCATTTATGCCGCCGAGGAAAATGATTCTGATGGCCTTTTCGTTTTTCTTTTTCTTCTGAGATCCGTTACGCGGTTTGGAATATTTTTTTTGAGTTTTTTCTTTTTTGCTTTGCACTGATTTATTCTGTGCAGCTTTGTTCTGTACCGACTTTTCGGTTTTGGCAGACGCGTTTTTTACCTTGCCGTTGCCTTTTCTTGACCTTTTATTCTCGGACTTTTTTTGTACCGTCTGTTCTTCTTTTTTGTTTTCTTTGGATTTATTAATTTTCTTTTGCATATTTTCTCCTGATAATTTCATTTTTAATTTATGATAACACCTTAATCAATAAATAAAGCCAATCTCCCATTATTATATTAAACTAATATATCACTATAAAGTATATTTGTCAATTTTAAGTTGACGGCATACTTCAACGATGATATTATTAAAATATATCAATACGGAGGGGCAAAGATGAAAACCGTAAAAAAATCAACCGCAATATTACTGTCGGTGATAATTCTTGTATCGGCAGCTTTTTCCGAAGCAAGTGTTTTCTCAATAAGCATTTTCAATCAGGGAGATATAATTACTTTCGGAAGTTATCCTCAAACAAAGGTTACCGACTCTGAAGTAATCAACGTTCTCAACGAAAGTGTTTCAGACAACGATTTCAAATCATACGGATATAAAGAAGGGGACGGCAGTCCCGGCTCCGAGTATGCTTCCGATCAAATGAAATACGTTGACATAATTTTTAACGGTGAAAAGTTCCGGGGAGTAAGAATAAATAAGTACAGACCGTACAGAATATATGAAACCGAAAATAATGTTAATACAAATCCTCAGAAACAATATAACCTGTACGGTGAAACCGGAACTACTTACTGGTTCAGATACGAGCCGATAAAATGGCAGGTACTTGACCCGGATAATGGTCTTGTCATAGGATGCAATGTGCTTGACGCTCAGCCGTATTTCAACAGCTTTATCACCTCAGAATCTACAGACAGATTATATCGTGACAGTGACATAAGGTCTTATGTTAATACTGTATTTTATGATACCGCATTCGGAATAGAAACAGATTTAATAAAAGTTAACGACGAAAGAAAAGATAAGTTATTCATCGCTGATTCATCTGTAATGACCTCATATATATATGATTACGACATAGATTATAATGACAATAACAGATGTACGCCCACGACCGAGTATTCATATATCAACGGCTCGTCATGGTATAAATCCAACGGTATACCTTACAATCTGTATATGCTCGGTGATGACTGCACAAACGGTCTTTACATAATCGGTCCATTCGGTAAATTTTTCAGGAATAACAACAACGACTATTACAGAGCACTTGGCTACAGGGTTTGTATGTATCTTGACCTTGCAAAAGCAGAAAATAAATATGTGATTCACTATTTCAGCGACGGTGTTGAAATAAATACGGTTTACCTTGCTCCGGGAGACAGTATATCACAGTATGAGTACAATAAAACGGGATATAGCTTTGACGGATGGGATATTTTACTTCCCGATACAATGCCGGACTATGACTTATATGTAAACGCAAAATGGAAAATACACAGTCATAACCTGATTCTTAAATCAGATAACGGTACGTTCACCGACGGAAGCAAAACGAAACAGTTCAACCTTGATTACGGAACAAAGCTGAGTGAATATATTGAAATTCCGACTTATCAGGGATATGAATTCAACGGCTGGGATACCGGTTTGCCCGATTCAATGCCCGATAACGATATTGAAGCAAACGCCTGCTGGATTGAATCGGAAGACACCCCCTATACGATTGAAATATATAAGGAACAGCCCGTTACAGATTCAGCTGAAGGAAACAGAATATACGAAAAAGAAACGATTAACAAAACGGGCAAGACAAACAGTACGGTTTCTGTAACGCCGGAGATTCTTGAGAATTTTAACTATAACGAATCGCTAAGTAACTCAAGCGGAACAGTAAAACCCGATGGAAGTACAACGCTTAAGCTTTATTACACAAGAAAAACCGGCATTATCACTTTCAATATGGGCGAAGGATATCCCGCGATATATGACGAATATAAATACGGTCAGCAAATAAACTATCCGCAGATTCCGACCGTTAACGGTAAAGCGGGTAAATGGGATAAAACGGAAGATACTTTTGACGGTATTACAAATGCCTACAACGTAATCTGGACTCCGGAAAGTCACCGCATCACCTTTGATACGGACGGCGGCAACAACATAAACAACATTGTTGCATACTACGGAGAAAGCATTACCCACCCCGATAATCCGAAAAAAGAAGGTTATACGTTCATCGGCTGGGAGCCTGAAATACCAGACAGAATGCCTTATTCCGATATAATCTGTAAAGCAAAATGGGAAGCAAACAAACACAATGTCAGTTGGATAATAGACGGTGAAACCGTAAAATCCGATAGTTTTAACTACGGTAGCAAAGTTACAAATCCCATCGCAGAAGATAAAGAAGGACATACCTTTTCTGGATGGTCAACGGAAGATTTTATAATGCCCGACAACGACGTAACGGTAACCGGAAGTTATTCCGTGAATACATACACGGTAACCTTTATATCCGAAGGAACCACAGCGACGTATGATGTTAAATACGGTGAAAAAATAGCTGTACCGCAAGCGGGTTGCAAAAAAGATTATGCTTTCATTAAATGGGACAAAGAAATCCCCGATTCAATGCCTGCAACAGCTCTGACATTTACGGCAATATATGAAATAAAGCCGTATATAAGAATCAGATCCTATCAGAACAGAATTGAAAAATATAAAACAACAATTACGTTCCATGCCGATTTTGCTGGATACAGTGAATCGGATATAATATGGATTGACGGAAACGGGAATACAATCGGAACGGGTAAAGACTGTACCATAAAAAAAGCAAAGAATTCATATACAGTTCAGGCGATAATTAAAAATGTCAGTTCCGAATCAGCCAAATCTGAAATAGAAAGTATAAAAATCGATAGGAATTTCTTTGATATAATATTTTCTTTCTTTGTAAGATTATTCAATCCGCAAAAATATATAAAAGACCAGACATAAACAGAGAAGCAGGAGCCGAAATCGGCTCCTGCCCGTTTATTTTTGATGAGAATGTTAAAATCTGCTGACAACATCAGAGAAACAATCGGCAATTGTCTTCGCACTGTCATAACCCATAGAGTTTGTTTCGTGATAATGATTCATCCCGTTCTTATCCTTTGTGCCGTTAAGGAATGGCTGGGTATGATTAAGAAGGAAATCATTGGGAGGAACAACGTATCCGGTCATATCGTTTGAATTACCGAAGAGAATCATTTCACTGTCATTGCAGATTTCACAAAGAGGTGTAGGATTGATTTCCGGCCCTTTATCAACGGACGACTGTTCAAGAGTATTATATGAGCCGTAAACCGTGGAAACAAAGCTTTCACCGGGAACAAGAAGAATTTTCTGGTCACCGATAGTCATATATGTCATTTCCGTTTCCATAGCAATACCCGTAAGACTTGTATCGTGAGGATATGCCTTAAAACTCATTGTATGCTTCATAGCAAGAAGAGTAAGCACGTAATTATCAACGGGATAATAGAAGGGCTGACAAATATACTTGATTTCGGGAGTAAGTTCTCTGTCATCAGATGCATCCATTTTAAGAGCACCATCGGCTATCATCTTACCCTGTTTCTTTACGCATTCAAGGGGATCGTCGTCAAGCTGAGCAGCGTCCATGGCACCGATAGCACCAATGCCGAAGAGAACGTTTGCACCGTTTTCGGCTTTAATCTGTTCGCGCATAAAATAAGGATATTCGCCGCTGAGTTTTCTGTTGCTGCCGCCGAGCGAATTGGGATGACCGCCGAAATTCATAATCCAGGTTTCGGTCGACCCGTCTTCGGGAGCAAATCTGAGTCTTGTAAGAAACTCGTGCTTATCGTTGAATCCTCTTTTACTGAATAGTCCGTCCTTAATTTCTATTCTACCGCTGTAAAGTTTACCGCTCTTTCTGTTGAGATAAGCTTCTTCCGCAACCTTGAGGGACTTTTTCATAAGCATATCCATATAAACGGGATCTTTGCCGTCAGCGGGAATGCTGAGGAACGGCTTACCCCAATAGCCGAGAGTATCAATACCGCTGTGGCTATGGGTAACACTGTAATTGATATCCTTACAGCCCTTGATAACAGATGAAGACATAATCATATCACGGATTTTATTTATTTCAATTCTTGTAAGACCGACAACATCTGCTCCGAGCCAGACAATACCCTCATCATTTCCGCAATCAATCCAGACAGCAGAAACGCTTACGGGAGAAATAATACCGTCCATAACGTGTCCGGAACCGTGACCCGCGATATAGTAGGTTTTGCCTGAATTCATATCCGGCATAATTTCATCAGTTGAAAAACCGACTCTGTATTTTTCACCTTTAATTACAACCGGTTCAGCTTTTTTGATTTCAGGTGCAGGTCCCTGCTTTTTGATTTTTTTACCGTAACTTGTTGTGATTTTTATAATGCCTTTCATTACGATGTCAAGTGGATCCATAGTATTACCTCTCTTCAAATATTTTTTTCAAACTTATAAATACTCTGTGATTCAATATCAAATTCAGGAAGAAACATCGGAGGAACACCCGCATTGACAGATACGGTAGACACGACACTTTTGGCATAAGGAAAAAGTGCCTTGAAGGATTGAACGTGAACTTCCTCTTTTTTCAGCGACTTATCATATTCAAATACGCCATTAATAATAAGCTTGACACCGAATTTTTCCGGGAATTCATCAGCAAACATTTCGGCCGTAAGTTCACCGAAACAAATATTACTGTCGGAATATCTGACGTTATATGAATATTTATTACCGAATTTAATTTGCGTATTCTTTTCAAGCTTATTTACAAAAGACAGTTCGCTGACCTTATATCCTTTAAGCTTTACGGAAATCATTCTATTACCTCGGCTTTTTCAATTACGACCTGATACTTCGGTGATGAAAACGCACCGTCACCACCCATAACACGGTCAACGTTAAGGAAGCCGTCAACAGTTTCCATTCCTTCAGTTACCTTACCGAAAGCGGCGTAACTTCCGTCAAGCGCTTTTACGGAAGGAGAATCGGAATAGCAGATAAAGAACTGTGAAGAAGCGGAATTCATATCTTTTGCTCTGGCCATGGATACAACGCCTCTTTCATGCTTAAGTGTATTCTGAGCGAAACCGTTAGCCGCAAACTCACCGTGAATATTATCGTGAGAGCCGCCGTTTCCGTTTCCTTCGGGGTCACCGCCCTGAGCCATAAAATCGGGAAGAATTCTATGGAAAGTAAGTCCGTCATAAAATCCTTCACTTACAAGCTTTACAAAGTTTGCACAGGTTTCGGGTGCGTATTCGGGATATGTTTCAATTACAAACGTTCCGCCTTCAAACTGCTCGTTTGATTTTATGGTGAACTTGATTTTGTGGTGAGCCGTATCATAATTTTTTGTCTCGGAATTATCACCGCATGAACCGAACAGTACAGCTACGCTGAAAATAAGACATACAGCCATTAAAACAGATACTATTTTTTTCATATAAATTCTCCTTATGCAAAGCATTCAGCCAATTTTATTTTACCCGTAACAGAATATTTACCTGCTGCAGAGTCGGGAAGCAGAAAATAATCGCCGCGTTTAATTTCTTTTTCGTAATCTTTACCGATAATTTTACCGTTACCGTCAACACATACATAAATTCCGGCACTCTTTGTCAGCGTGAAAGTACCCCCGTACACATAAGCGATATTGACGGAAAACGAAGTGGTGATTTCCGAATCAATTGCCGATTCATAATAACACCCTTCCGTTTCGCTTATAAGCTTGGTAGAAAGAGGAGCCGGATATTTCTTGGTCATATCAAAGCATTCAAGTGCCTGCTCTTTTGTCAAGCCGAGATACATTTCCTTATCTGAAAGCTTATACTCCCCGCACCATCTTTCCGGCTGAATGGTAAAATCCGTCGGTTCCTGAACCTCAAGCAAAAGACATCCTACACCGATAGCATGAACAAACTTAGCCGGAATATATATTACGTCTCCGGGAATAACCTCAATTGATTCAAGCATATCACCAAATACGTCACCGCCGTTTTCGGAAGCATCCACAGCGGCGCTGAACTGCTCAAGTGTAACTCCATCTTTGAATCCGTAATAAACCTTCGCTCCGGGTCTTGTACCGAGAATCAGCCAGCTTTCTTCTTTTCCGTGGGTTGAATTAAAATACTTCTTTGAAAATTCTTTATCCGGATGTGCCTGGACGGGAAGTCTGATTGCACTGTCAAGGAATTTGGTAAGAATACCTATTTCATCCTTATCGCCGAGAATTTCCTTTTTATATTTCTCAAGAGCTTCGGTTAAATAAATATCCGTACCCCTGATTTTTGATATTCCCTCATATTCATCAGTACTGCCTTCATTAAGAGCGTGAACGGAAGAAACCACCCATTCTTCGGGATAAAAACCGTCTTCGGAATCGTCGCCGAAAAATGAAGCAAAAAGTTTGCCGCCGGTATAAACGCGTCTTACTCTATTCTTTTCAAAAAAGACGGGTTCTTCGTAAAACAAGCAATCACCTCATTGAGTAATAATTTTTTCTCTTGCATTATCTATGTCATCAAAAATTCCGAGAGCTACCCCTGCACTCAGCGCCGCTCCGAAAGCCGCCTCTTCCTCAAAAACCGTGGATTTGGGGCAGGTACCGAAATATTTTTCTACAATCTTCAGCAAAACGGGATTTTTTCTTATACCGTTGCCTGATACGTATACGGGTCTGATTTCTTCTTTAACGTCATACATATCATAAAGTTCTCTGACCATACCGTCAAGGACGGCCAAAGCAAAATCGGCAGGTCTGAAATTTTTTTCAGAAAGATTGAAAAACCCTCCACGGATTTCACTGTTTTTTCTTGTTCCGCAAAATCGACAATCTGCCGATAAGTCGGTATCCGTAACATCAAACAGTAATTTATCAAGATACGGATAATAAGAGTCAATTTTGTTGCCTGTCAGATTTATTATTTCTCGGCAGAATTTTTCAAACATTGCAAAAGCTCTTCCGCCGCACAGCGAACATCCGGCCATGAGGAAACGTTCACCGTCAAAAGGTCTCTGCTCAGCTTCACTAAGCGGATTGATATTATCTACAAGATAAGAAACCTGGGCGCCGGTACCGATATTGACCAAAATACCGTTGCTGTCGGGAACGGAGCCGATAAATCCCGCCTGGTTATCCCCTATGCACACACATACGGGTATACCGTCTGATGTATTTCCGGCAAATTCAAACTTGTCGGATACGTCGGGAAGCAAATCAAAATCAAAGCAAAAACGGTTATTGAGCAAATCAAATCCGCCAATGCCAGCCGCATTGCTGATATGAGTAAGCGGCTTATTGAGTGAGCACAGTTTTGCAATGATATAATCACCGATCGTACAGATGTATTTTGCATTATCGGGTTCAATACCGTTTTCACGGTTATACAGAGCAGTGGAAAGGCCGTACCCGGGAAAACACCCGAGATATTCCGCATAGGTTTTACCGTCTTTGTAGGGCAATCCACCTCTGCCATCCTGCCAAATATACAACGGTGATAGAACATTCATATCCTCATCGGTGTAAACAATACCGTGCATCTGACACGAAAAACCGATAGCATCGGGTTTTACGCCGATTTCACCGATTATTTCAGTAACGGTATCAAAAATAATCTTCGGATCCTGAATTTTTTCAAATTCGGCGGTTGAAGTCAGAAATGATTTGTTGGGTTTGGTAACCGTCTTTATGGCCTGCATTCTGTCACTGTCAAGAAGAAGGCCACATATACCGGTTGTACCTATATCTATTCCGAGTAAGAGCAAAATATCACCTCAGCAGAGTACTGTAGATTTAGGGTCAAGTCTTGTAATGATATCCTGCTGTATTGCAGGTGAAAGGTCAAGGAAATTAACAAATGTACCGTGAATTCTCATAATATAAACTCCGCTCGGAGCATATTTTTGAGGATTTGCAAGTACCTTGCGAAGAATTTCCGCCGTCGTAACGTTTACGTAAAGGTAGAAGGGAGAAACGCCATCCATAAGAGGATTGAAAAACAGAGGAGAAATTACCTTATCCCTGAATTCAATGCCTTTGCCTTCGTATGAATCCGCCTTGAAATACTTGGGGTCAATACCGAGATGTGATGCATAACCGCCGTTAAACTTCTTAAAGGGCATCTTCATATTTGAGAGCATACGGAAGCCGAGACCGTTTTCGGCACTGCCGTAAAGCGGGTCAACGCCGTATCCGAGCATATCTCTTGATTTTCTTCCGTCGGGAGTAGCACCTACCCAGTAACCGTAAAGCAGATGAGTTGAAGGCGATGAAAAATCGGCACGGAAATGATTACCGAGATAGTTTGGCGTAGAACTGACAATATCGGCGACCTTTGAAGCAATCTCCCCTGCTTCATTATCAACCTTTTCTATATTATTGCCGAATTTATCCGCAGAAAGAAGAAACTCGTGAAGTTCTTCATACCCTTCAAAATTTGCCTCCAATGCATCGACAAGTTTACCTGAATCTTCGGGTCTTTCGGCAAGAAGCTTATCAATAGCCGCAAAACTGTCTGCTATTACGGTTGTTCCGTGAATAAGGCAGCCGCTTCCGTTATATTCAGTGCCCTGCTTATGGATATCACGGGCATCAATGCCGTTTTCAAGTCCTCCCATAAGGCAACTGAGGAAGGGAACTCTCTGAGTGGAAAGAGCGGCACTGGCTCCGTTTGCGGCTTTACCCATTTCCGAAACAAAATATTCAACGTTCTTATAAAATTCTTCTCTGACGTTTTCAAGCTTGCACGCCTTTACGTCAACAAGCTTTTCACCGGTAATTGTCGAAACACCACCGGTAAGAGTCATTTCAAGAATTTTGGGAAGA
Organism: Acutalibacteraceae bacterium; assembly: GCA_045598305.1. Taxonomy (GTDB): domain Bacteria; phylum Bacillota; class Clostridia; order Oscillospirales; family Acutalibacteraceae; genus CAG-177. The sequence goes on along the minus strand of JAZLLW010000024.1, from coordinate 53,002 downwards.
TTAAGCCAGCTGTTGGTTGTATTTCCGTTATCCTTACCCATAATCAGCGGTTCCTGGCAACCCGCTATCGAGATATCGGGCAGGTCACAATCTTTAACTCCGTTAGCAGAAAGAACCTCAAATAAAGAATCATCATTGAAAAATGAGGGGGTAAGTATACCGGGGCTAAAGAGAAATCTTCCCATTTCCTCATACATTTTTGCGGGAGTATTCTTATGAAGCTTAACCGAAAGAATGGGTTGAGGGAGATTCATATCGTAGTAAGCATCAAAGAATGCGTAGGTTGTATCATTTGAAAGGTCGTTGCCGTTGATATCCCTGCCGCCGAGTATTATATTCTGTGAAATTGCCCAGCTTCTGTCGGCAACATTGAAAAATACAAGAAAATGCTTGAGAAGAGAAGCTGTATCTTCTCTTGAAAGCCCGTTTCTGTACGGTTCAAATATTCTGTCCGCATTACCAACCGAAAACGCAAAGGGATTCGGTGTCTGCTCAAGACACATCATCTGCCACATAATGATAAACGACTGGATTGCTTCACAAAGATTTTCTGCTCCGAATTCCGGTACTTTACGAAGGTTCTTTTCCATCTGAAGGAAAATATCTTTTGAAGTTCCCTTTGAATTCTTTGCTTTTTCAGCAGCAAGGTCGGCATATCTGTGGGCAAGAATTACGGCGGATTCAAGTGCGATTCTGAATGCCTTATATCCGTTCCCGTCCTTATTCTCAATTTTCTTAAGCATACCTGAAACGCCGTGTTTTAATGCATAGCGCATATCGGGAATAAGATGCCCCGTCACCTGCTCAAAGAAAAAAATAACTTCTTTTGTGTAGCATTCGGCGTCGCCGTACACCTCACCGAGTTTTACGGCATATTCGGTTTTGCCGAATTCCTCTCTCGCTTTATCTATTCTCTCCTGAGGAAATTCATCATTCGCTTCAATATCACCGAACACGGCTGTAGGGTCACAATAACCGCAGAACTCCTCAACTTTGAACGAAGGATTGATAAGAGCATAGCTTCTTGCAAAAGAATCATCCTGAGTGCCTGCAAAAATGCTGAATTCACTTATGTCTATCGGAAGAATATTGACAATCTCACGAAGAATAAGTGCCTTTTTTACTTCTTCGTTTTCTCCTTCGTATTTTTTTGAAAGTTCAAGCTCCGCTTCCTTTGCAATAAACCAACCGTCAAGCCGTTTTCCGGCTCTTTTTTGATAGAAATATTTCTTTGCCATTTCCGAAATAGCGGAATTATTAACAATGTTAACCATAATATCCTCCGTTAAGTTCTTACGGTTTTCATACCGCGAAGATTAAATTCTTTCTCAAATAATACGATTGTATCTTTATTTACAAATCCGTTTTCAATTTCATAATTGCCCTTCCATTTATCCTTACCGAATTCATGATAAGCAAGAAATTCAAATACGGCGTTTTTTGTATCAAACCCCGAAAAATAATCGGCAAAAGGAACAGGATCATTATTCACGCCGTTAATTACGGGAATACGTATATGTATCTGCCTGCCGGCGGATAAAAAATATTCAATATTTTCTCTTGTAACAGTATTCGGATAACCGCACCATTTAATATGCATTTCGGCATCGTAATGTTTGAAATCCACAATAAGGTAATCAATGTAATTTGCGATTTCTCTGAGAGCCGGTAAAGAACCGTTCGTTTCTATACAGGTATTTATTCCCGACTCTTTGATTTTTTTCAACAACGGAAGTAATTCCCGGTATTGCAGAGTGGCTTCGCCGCCCGTGAACGTAACTCCTCCGCCGTCAAAGAACATCATACGGCTTCTTTCAATTTCATCAAAAATAACATCAATGCCGATATTTTTTGCTTTGTCATTATTTATCGGAATACTATCGGCATTAGAGCACCACTTACACCTGAAATTACAACCCTGAAGATGATATATGAGGCGGTTTCCGGGACCGTCCTGAGAATAATTGAATCCCTTCTGTAAAATTACCATAACATCACCTCATATTACTTTAATATAAATAAGAATCAAAGTCAACATATTTCGGGTAATATCGGCACAAAATAATCGGCAGGTACTGAAGACAGTACCTGCCTTGTATCACAGTTGAACTGCAATTGAAATTAGCGATTCCGCACTGACCGCATCGTCAACAGAAAGAGTGTTCATTGTTCCGTTTGATTTATCAATCCAAAGCAGAACACTGTAAGATTCCTCATCCGAAGAATACTGACGGAATTCAGCGTCGGATTTCCCGATTTTTACTTTTTCAACATTGCTCCAGTAAAAATATAATCCTGAGAAATCTTCATATTTATCAGTCTTTTTTACACGATAAACGTAGTTAAAGTCATCAATCGAAAATGAAGTCTGAACGTAAGCTCCGTTATCATCGAAATACGAATAATAACATACACTGCCGGATTTTTCCGGTACGGATATTTCGGCTCCCGCTATATCTTCAGCTTCTGATTTTTCAATAACCGTGAATACATTCGGCTCTGTTGTCGTTTCGATTTCCTTTATGATTTCGGATCTGGTCTTCTGTGACGTATTATGCACGGAATTGCACGAGCAAAAAGAGAAAGCGAAAACGATAATAAATGCCGATGCAAAAAATCTTTTCATGAAATTTGCCCTTCTCAATCAATAAGGCCGTAATATCTTCCAATCCAATAGGGAAGCAGAAAAATAGTGGGTTCCTGAGAGCCGTGCTGTTCTCCGCAGTCAAATTCAAACGGCGAACTGTCGGGTCTGTGAATATTTCTCTCGTCATAAGCAAGAGGTACTTTAAGCTGAACGTCACCGTGCCATTCCGCCTGTTCGTCATCAAAAACGATATCTTTTCTCTTTGAATTTTCCATAGGATAGTGAGTAAATTCAAGAGGCATCTCTCTGAGGGATTGAATACCTTCGATAAGGTCGGTATCTCTGCCCGTTAATGCAGCATGAATAATACAGAAAAGCGGCTGTCTTTCAATCTTTTCATATTCGTAGTGATCTTCTATGCCGCAAAGATATAATGAGCGAAGCGCTTCATTGTCTTCAAGTCTGAGAAGCGTAAGCCCTGCAAGGAAACAAAGATTATCATCAATGTGGCACAAATGAGCATCACGGATTTTATACTTTATTACGTTGAGAGGATAATGATAAACGCTTACAAATTTCTTATAAAGCTTATCATATTTTTCATCATCGGTAATGTGATGACAAACCTTTAAGAAAGCAAGAAACTCAAGAGAATTTGTTCCCTTTTCAAAGAACCATTTATCGGCGTGATTTAGCATTTCGGGATCCCAGCATGCCCAGGTCGTGGGAAGTCCGTCTCTGTCGACAAGGCGATAATTATTGTCAAGAATATGGGTCATAATGCCGACGAGGGCATCTTTAATTTGTTCCTTTTCAATATCATCGGCACAGAGGTCATAATAAGTTGAAAGTCCAAAGAAATGACCGGTCATTTCATCGCTTGAAGTTTCACCCTTCCACTCTGTTACGCCGTCCGGAGCGATGCCCCACTCGGGATTATTATCACCGTAATTTCTTTCGCCGGGATATCTGACGGCTCTTGCCGTAAAGCCCGGAATACCGGTAATTCTGGTAAGTAAAAGCATTGCCTGAACGCCTCTGCGGGCTTTTTCAAGTGCTTCTTTTTCACCTGTAACAGCATACCTGAATGACTCTGCCGCAACATAGCAGCCGGTCCAGAGACCGTCGTTATCGGAAATAATAATATCACCGTTTTCAAAGTCATATCCCTTGAAAAATCTCTCGGCAATATATCCTCTCCTGATATGATATTTCTCAATGGAATCCTCGTAATACTTACATTTATCCTCAAAGGTCATAAGCAGTGACCTTATTGAAGAAACACCCTTATCGGTAGCAACAAATATCTGCATACCGTCGGAACTTACAACTATATCGTTGATTTTATTATCGGGGACCCATCTCTGAGCAGTAAAATATTTAAGCATACCATTTTTTTGATAAATTACACCTGAATCGGAAGCAAAATATTTCCCTCCGTTATTATCACATACCATTTTATATACGGCATTTTTCGGAAGAGAATTAACTTTATCGGGAGTAATCCATACGTCAAGATTATCAAAAATAACCGCACCGGCATCGGTTCCTATCCAGAGATAACCCGATTCATCAAAATCAAGGCAGTTTACAGCCGAATCAGGCATATCGCTGAATTCTGGCATAATATTTTTCCATTCCATGCGTTTGCCGTGAACAACGCTGATATTGGAATCAGTACCGACGTAAATATTATCGCTCGAAACGGCAAGACATCTTCCGCTTCCGCCTTCAACCTCACGGTGAAGAAGCTCGGAATTACCCTTGATTTCAATGCAGTTTATGGATAAGTCAGTAAGAATCCAGAGTTTATCATCAAATTCTTTGATATCGAGTATTTCTCCGTCAAATTCTCTGAAGAGCTCAGACTTGGTTTTTGACAGATAAAAAAGCTCCGAGCCGCATCCGGCGGCAATCTTGCCATTGGATAACTTTCTGAGGCAATTAACCTTTTTATTCAGCAATTTTCTGTAAGGGGAAGTTATCTTTTCGCCTCTTATCAGACTGAGACCGTTTTCGGTACCGGCATAAAGAGCTCCTGCTTCAAGCAAAAGACAGTTTACCTTATCACAGCAAAGTCCGTTGGATTCGGTGAAAAAAGTTCTTTTTCTTTGAATAAATTCACCTGATTTATATGATCCGGAAATATTCATGAAATCGTTCCTTTCAGAATTATTTTTTATGAAATTTTAACATAACAGATAACGAAATTCAAGGAATTTAGGAAATTATGTTGAAAAAGTATAACCGTTATACTATAATCGAAAACATAAGAAAGGAGAATCATAATGAAAACACTAAAAAAATCACTTTCGGTTATTCTTTCGGCTCTGCTGATAATCGCATGTTTTTCACCTGCATTTGCTTCTGATAATACGGATGCATTTATTATTTCCAACCCCTATGAAAATGTAGATTTTGATTCCTTTAAGCCCTACAAAACGGCGCTTCATACACATACAAACGCTTCAGACGGTGACCCTACTCTGTTTGAATCCGTTGAGAGACATATACTTTGTGACTTTGACATAGTAGCAACTACTGACCACGGTACAGCTAACAAGAGTTGGGAAACCCCCAACGCAAACGGACTTATCCACGGTGCTCTTTCGCTTGTAGGTAAATCAGAAGGTGACCTTGTTTATCTCGGTAAATCCGGAACATTCAGCGACGGTTCTACATATACTCTCGATACTGTTAACGGTGACGATTACGTTACAGTAAGTAACGGAAAAAAAGTTATGAGGGTACCCTACGGTATTGAAAATAATGCTCTTTCCGCAAATGCTCACGTTAACAGCTGGTTTGTTGATTACAGTAATAACTCTCTTACCACATACAAAGATGCCGTAAGCGGCGTTGACAAGGCAGGCGGTATCAGCATTATCAACCATCCCGGTGAATACTCAAAGGCAAGATATGAGCTTCGTTCTTCAGATGCTTATGACACAAATGTTTTTGCATACAGATACCTACTCAACAAATGGGCAAATCTTCTTGACAAATACGATTCCTGCCTTGGTGTTGATATGAATTCAAAGGGTGATGCAAGAACAAGATTTGACAGAATTATCTGGGATGAACTGCTTACAAGATTCTCCGCGAACGGTGAAAACGTTTACGGATTCTGCAGCAGCGATGCTCATCAGCTCGATAAAATAAACACGGGTTACGTATACGCACTTATGCCCGATTATACAAGCAAGGATTTAAGGGCATCACTGACAAACGGCGAATTTTTCGCCGGAAGCCACTGTATCGGCAATCCTCAGGAACTTGCTCTTATAGGTGATGCAATCCTCTCCCTTTACGGAGAAACGGATTTTTATAACGAAATCAAGACTGTTGTTGAAAATATGGATACACGAGTAGCCGAAATTGAAAACGGCACAAGAGATGCAGACGATGATATCGGCATTACCTGGACATGTCTTGACGAAGACGGTATGTACGACGGACCCGAAGTAACGATTTCCTCCATTGAAGTTGACGATGAAGCCGACACCATTACCGTTAGCTCTGAAAACGCTCTGATTATACGCTGGATTTCAGAAGGAAAACAGTTTGCGGTTACAAAGGCAGACGGTGAAGCGTTTGATCTCAATGGATATAAGGAAGATATCGGAAATTACGTAAGAGCGGAAATAATCGGCGAAGGCGGAGTAGTCTACACTCAGGCATTCCTCATCAATGCAGAAAAGAATAAAGGAACGGCAAGAGTTGTTGATGCTACGTATTTTGATTTCGGAATTCTCGACTGCCTTCTAGCTATATTCCACAACTGGGCTGACATACTCGGCAGAATGTTCAAGTAATGAAAAAAGAAGCTTTACTCATACCGAAATACAGATTCAAATGTGTCCTTGATATTACACCGGATGACATAAGGAATATGGGAGCGAAGGCAATCGGACTCGATATTGATAATACTATCACCCCTGACGGAACGTTCAGATATATTGAAGGTATCAGGAAATGGGTAAAATCAATACTGGATGCCGGAATTAAAATTACGCTTATCACAAACGGAACACTCATAAGAGTAATACCTATTTCAAAATATCTCGGCGGTTTACCTTACGTTCATCTGTCAATGAAGCCGTTCCCTCACAGTCTGATAAAAGCGGCAAAAAGAATGAACGTAGATATATCGGAAATGGCAATGATAGGCGATCAGTTATTTTCGGATATCAAAGCAGCAAACAAATGCGGTGCCATAGCAGTAAGAACAGATCCCCTGCCCGCAAAAAGTCTGTATCCTCATTACTACGAATGGAAAGCCAGAAGAGAAGAAAAATATATTCAAATTTTTGAAAATAAGCAAGGATACGGCGTAAAATAATATATGTGAAATACAGACGGGATTGTCTTGACAAATCCCGTCTGTAATGTTAAAATCTATTCCGTTCGGAAAATGTCACAAGGAGAGTTGTCCGAGTGGTCGAAGGTGCAGCACTCGAAATGCTGTGTGCTTAACCGCACCTAGGGTTCGAATCCCTAACTCTCCGCCAACCAAAAAAGCATCCCGTAAGGGGTGCTTTTTTGGTTGTATGAATCATGTTCAGAAACGCAAGATGTTTAAGTACTTTATTTTAGAGAATGGAATTCAAGATAAAGAGTATTATTTAATATACGTATCAATATATTCAAAGAACAACCTCATAATTGCCGAAAGCGATTTCTTATCTTCGCATTCATGGTTTGAATTCGGAAAAGAGATAAAAGTATGCTTAACGTTATACTCATTAAGTTTTGTATTAAGGTCAATAGAATTCATATATGGAACGATATCGTCAATTTCGCCCTAGCCTAAAACGGTTGGCACAGTATTTTGGTCAACATAATTTATCGGTGAATATTTTTTCATTGCGTTTCGTGCCGAATCAAAATTATCAAGATCAATATCAAAACCGATACCATTGCTGATAATTTTACGGAAATATTCTGTTCCTACCGAAGCACCGATTCGGTTTTCAACAGAATAGAAAAACGAGTTTTCCAGGTCAGTCGGTCCGCAAAGTTCAACTACACAAGAAGGCTTGATCGGCGCTGAGTCTCTTCTTGTATATGCATATAGTAATGACAGATGACCGCCGGCAGAAATGCCGGTTAAAAGGACCTTATCAAAAATCACACCGTATTCTGTTCCCTTTGCCTTTATTGCCGCAAGTGCGGACGAAATATCTTCAAGTTCATCATCATAACAGATTTTCTCTGAAATATATCGGTAATTTATACAGGCAGCGGCAACGCCTTTATCTTCACTTACTTGAAACAGACTGCTTGTATAGCTGTCTTTACTGCCTTCGACCCAGCCACCGCCGTGAATACAAAGAACAAGTCCGAGATTACCCTTGGCACCTTTGGGAAATACAAGGTCATATTTCTGCCTTTCATCTTTCTTATCGGTGTAATATTGATTCAGTAATATGTTGTTATCACGATAATGCTTAATAAATCCCGCCAAAAGAGTATCAAAAAATGTTTTAACAGACATAATATTTGCCTCTATTTAATCAGTATATCAAAATGCTTTTTCAATAATCATTATTCAAAAACATATTATCAAGCACAATTATCAGGTATGACTAAGTTTTTCAAAGAATTTCTTCTAATATTTTCATTGCCGATTCAACTTTTCCGGGACAAAAAGTTCGGAATAGTCCTTTATCAATAACTGATTGAAGTCCTTCAGCCGTAGATATATCAAAGCCGAGCAAATCGTTACAGATATACGAACCGTTTTCTTCCCGGAATCGATTAAGAAAATCATCGTTTACCTCATTTGCTTTATTTCTTTCCTCTGAATTTTCTGAATTTATGAAACCGTATTTAAGACCCAATACCATTAACGCGCCCGTGCAGGCACCGCAGACTTCCCCTTTTCTCATACCGCTTCCGAAGCAGGAGCCGAGCTTTAGTGCCTGCTCTTCGGTTAAACCGAGTTCTTCATGATAAGCAGCAATAACCGCTTGAGAACAATGATATCTTTTACCGAAATAATCCAGTGCAATTTCTGTTTTATTCATACGCATACCTCTTTTGTCAATCCTGAATTACAGTAATGATAACACATATACAGCGATAAATAAACAGATATTATCAGATAACAGTCTGATTTTGTTCCGTATCCGACAGTTGAAATATTTTCACGGGTTGATATAATAAAACGAAAGAAACTTATTTCAAAATAATAAGGATAAAGGTGATAATATGATTGGTTCTTTTTCTCTTTATGAACTTATAAAAGAAGAAATAAATCAAAGGAAACAGGAGGGATGTATCGTCCCCGAGTATTCAATAGAAAACGCTGATAATAATAAGCTTCTCGAAATATACAACGAACTCGCTTCGTTGGAAATCAGCAAAGATTATCCATATTCCGAACCTGTTGAATTAAATGATATACTTCAGGAATCAGAAGGATGTACGTATAATAAAAAACCGGATACAGCAAAATTGAAGCAGCAATTCTACGGAGCATGGCTCGGCAGAATAGTCGGATGCATTATGGGTAAACCTATTGAAAGATATCCCTACGGAAGCGGCAACGGTAAGTATGAAGGATGGGAATGCATCAGACTATGGCAGGAGGGTGCTGGAGATAAATTCCCTCCGACTGATTATATAAGCAAATATTCCACTGCTGCAGAAGAATACGGATTTGAACTGACAGCAGAAAACAGTCAGCGTGAAAACATAAAATTTGCAGAAAGTGACGATGATATCCGTTACCTTGTACTTGCAATGCTGATCAACGAAAAATACGGCAATGACTTTACTGCTGAAGACGTAGCGGATATGTGGCAAAGATATCTTACTCCCGGTATGTGCTTTACAGCCGAAAGAGCCGCCCTTGCAAACAGTCTTGTGTGTCAGAAAAAAACGTTAAAAGAAAAAATAGAATACTGTCACGGATATATGAATCCGTATCGTGAATGGATAGGCGCACAGATAAGAATAGACCATTATGGTTATTATAACGCAGGTGATCCGTTATCTGCCGCCAAATCTGCATATAACGACGCAATCTTTTCTCATGTTAAAAACGGCGTATACGGAGCAATGTTCTTTGCTGCTCTTATAGCTGCTGCATTTACGGAAAACAATATCAGAAAATGTATTGATATTGCTCTGTCGGTTATCCCGAAAAAATCACGTTTATATGATGACATTATTTATGCGATAAATGTATCAGAAAAATGTTATAACGTAACAGGCGGATATAAATTACTATGGGAAAGATTCGGTGCTCTCAGTCCCGTACATACAAATAACAACGCAGCTGTATGCGTTATGGCATTGTTGATGGGCGACGGAGACTATGTTAAATCCGTATCAATCGCCGTCGGAGCCGGTTGGGATACGGATTGTAACGGGGCAACAGTGGGCTCGGTAATAGGTGCAATGCACGGTGATGACTGCATACCCGTATACCTCCGTAAGCCGCTGAACGACACATTGTATTCATCGATACCCGATTTTCATCCCGTAAGTATTTCCGAATGTGCAGATAGATCTTATAATTTTTACAAAAATAAATAAAAAAATATATCCGGGCAGTCCAAACAACTGCACGGATATATTTGTTTTCAGAAATCACAAACCGCATAAAAAGCATTTTTCGGCATACTGTTTTCATCAAACAGAAGTGCATGCTCATAGTAGGTCTGACCGTCATCTGTTTTATAAATACGGTTATCATTTACGCCCCAAAAAGTTACACTTGAAATCTTATCTGCGTTTTTGCGAAGAACTTCAAACATTTTGCTGTATTTTTTTGACTGAAGTAAAACGGTATTATCGTAATATTCTTCAAGTACATCACCGCCAACTGCATTCATAGTAATATCACATTCGGTAATCTGAATATCAACGTCCAATGAATAAAGCTTATCAATTACCTTTTGAAGCATACGGGGAGACTCGTTGATTTCCCACAAATTCCAATGGCTTTGAATACCGACAGCGTGAATGGGAATGCCCTCTTCAAGCCATTTTTCAAGATATCCGAAAAGATAATCCTGTTTTTTCTTATTTTTCAGTACCTTGGTTTCATTAAGGCAAAGAACAGCATCAGGGTCTGCCTCATGAGCAAACTCAAATGACTTTGTTACGTATTCTTCGCCAAGAACTGCATAAAAATCATTGGACTTGAAAGCTCCGCCTTTCAAATCAAATCCGAACGGCTCGTTAACAACGTCCCATACGTGAACGATATCCTTATATCGATTAACTACGGTCGAAATATACTCCTGCATTCTCTGTAGCAAAACATCTCTGCTGACAAGATTTCCTTCACCGTCTCTTGTCATCCAACTGCCGAGACCGCCCCAGACAAGGCAATGACCGCGCAGTTTAAGACCGTTTTCTCGGCAGAAATTTGCAATGGTATCCGCTTCGGCAAAATTCCAAACACCCTCTTTCGGATTTAACGCCGCCTGCTTGAAAGCATTTTCAGCTGTAAGAGAGGAATAATTTTTTAATAAAAACTCAGCCGTTTCCGGAATCTGGCAATGATAACCTGCAACTGCAGCGCCTATATCAAAGTAATCGGCGTAGCAGTCTTTAAGTCCGTTATAATCAGGTTCGTTTAATTTGTCGGAATAATCATAACCCGACAAAGGGTCAAGAGTAATTACCGAGATCAACGCAAGAATAAAGCTTAATATTCTGGTTAACATTATTAGTTCTCTCAATACAATTAAAGATTAAAGTATTTATCAAATTCTGCAGGATGAGGAATTGCAGACATTTTAAGGCATTCAGCTCGCTTAGCAGCTATAAAGTTCTCGATAAGTTTCTCCGGGAATACTCCGCCTGCCGTCAAATAATCGTGGTCTGCTTCAAGAGCATCAAGAGCGGAGTCAAGATTTGTGGGTAATCCCTGAAGCTTTGCTTTTTCTTCTTCGGGAAGATTAAAGAGATTCATATCATAAGGACCCCAACCGTTTTCGTGAGGATCAATCTTATTTTTAAGTCCATCAAGACCTGCCATAAGAATTGCCGCATAGCAGAAATACGGATTACATGTAGCATCGGGATTACGAAGCTCAAATCTGCGCATCTTGGGATCCTTTGCATACGCGGGAATTCGGATGACAGCACTGCGGTTAGAAGTCGCATAACCGACTGTTACCGGTGCTTCAAAGCCGGGAATAAGACGCTTGAATGAATTTGTACTGGGATTCGTAATGGCACAAAGAGAAGCTATGTGTTTTAGAAGACCGCCCATAAAGTAATGTGCTTCGCGACTGAGATGTGAATAACCGTTATCGTCAGAGAATACGGGTTCACCGTCTTTAAGAAGAAGCATATGGACGTGCATACCGCTGCCCGCTTCTCCATAGACGGGTTTGGGCATAAATGTCGCTGCCATTCCGTATTTTGCCGCAACGTTTCTAATGATATATTTAATCATCATTGTATTATCTGCCATATCGGACATTTTACCGAGCTTAGGTTCAATTTCAAACTGACCGGCACCGCCGACCTCGGGATGATGATATTTTATCTGAATACCTGCCTTCTCCATTTCAAGGCACATTTCACTTCGGCACTCATAGGTTTTATCAAGTGGCTTGGCAATGTGATAGTGTCCTTGGAAGGGAACAACATTTCCCCTGCCCTCAATATCACTGTTCCAATGCGCCTGAACGGCATCCACATCAGCGCTTATGTTACTGTTACTGATATTCCAACCGACATTATCAAAAAGATAAAATTCAAACTCGGGAAGGATAAGCATAGTATCGGCAACACCGAGATCATTCATATATTTTTCGGCAGCCTTGACAATATTACGCGGATACTGACCAAGAGGCCTGTTTTCCGGGTAATCAATAATCATAGCGTTACCCGTCATAGATAACGTGGGAATATCGCAAAACGGGTCTTCGACCGCAGTATCGGGATCGGGAATAAATACCATATCGCTCTTTTCAACTACCGCATAACCGTAGTTAGAAGCATCAAATCCTATACCGTTTCTGATTGTGTTTTCATCAAAGCTTGAAGCGGGAATGGTAACATGACGGAACTGGCCGTTGATATCAACCATTTTAAAATCGACCATTTTTATGTCATGCTCTGAAATATAATTCATAATGTCAATAGCCGTTTTTGCCATAATCAATTCTCCTTTAACATTGAATATCAGTATTTTACGAAAGGAACCACCTATAAGGGTGGTTCTTCTGTTATTTTTTCTCTTTAACTTCTTTTACTTTTTCATAGGTGATGAATTCGGGTGCATAAACCTTCATGGTATTACTCACTCCTACGAATTTACGCACCTTGAATTCTTTGAAATCAGCCGTATCGTTTAGACGGATTTCAAGTCTGTCAATAATATTTTCCGACTTAACTTCCTTATTCAGAAGGTCAAATATTGTATAGAGCGATGCCTTCATAATTACGGAAGCAAGAGGGAAATTATAAACAGCAAAATGGTCTGCGGCATCGGGGATAAACTTTTTTACAGATGAAGTATATGCTTTTATATCCGTAACCGTTTCGGGATAAGCTGCTTTATAGTTTTGACATACGCCTTCATAGGCAGTAGGAAATTCCGGACAGAGATAATACATTCCCTTCTTTTTTGCAACCGAAGCCAAAGTTGACTGTACGGTTGAATCGGTAGAGAACAGTACGGTATCTTTGCCTATGAAATTACCCTCGAGCAGCTCGTTTATCTGATTCTCACAATCGGCCTTGACGGCATCCATATTATTGTAAAAAGGATCAAGAATCGTTCTGAATGTAAAATTCATCGTCTTACGATTCTTTTCACAATTATCCGCAATGTATTCCTTCAGATTTACATACGAGGAATTCTGAAGATGCCTGTCATTGGTAAGGAAAAGGAAATCCTTTGCGCCCATATCGGTAGCGGTCTTTACAATATCTTTTGCATATCTTTCCCAGTCTGCGCAAAGAACGAAATCGCAAACCGTAGCTACCGTATCAATATTCGCTTCCGGCTCAATTGCGGCAGTAACAATATCGGGATTGACCGTCTTCGCCTTACGGGAAGCATCGGACGTGAAAGGAGTAGCTCTTGCATAAAGTATGGCACCGACTGTTTCATCGGCAGCATATTCTTCGGAAAGAACAACAAGATCTGTTGAACCGGCCTTGATTATTCTTGAATCAAGATACTCGCAAACTAAAACCTCATCGGGATATGCATCGGCAAGCTCATGAGCAGCAAGATACTCTTCGGGATACTCTTCCTTCGGAGCTACCATAATAACCGTTTTCTTATCGGGGACGACAACTTCAATACTTTGATTCTTTTCGGGTTTGTCCTTTTTACCGCAAGCACAAAACGCAAAAAGCATCGTAAATATTAAGAATAAAGATATCAATTTTTTCATAATAAACACTCCATTCATCAGAATGTCAAAGCCGAATTCACATTTTTAAGAACGTTTTCATCTATTTTAAGCACCTTGCGGTCATAAGTATATATTCCGTTCAGCTCGCACTCAACGTCGCTGACCTGAGTATAAACCGTAGCACAAAGGCACTTGGAAACAAGAGGAATAACCTGTTTGAAATGAAGATCCTCATAATGAGAAGAAAGAGAAGCTTTGTCCTTATACTTGAGATAAAGACCAAACGTCTTTCCCAACTGCCACAAATGACCGTCGACAGAGTTCTGATATCCGCCGTACTCACTAAGAACAACAGGTCTGTTCATAGTCCTGAACGCGGTCGGTGCATGAATGGGAAATACATATTTATGTATGCTCTTGAAATCGGGGCCCTTCTGGTCGTGCCAGCCGCTGGCATGGTCAACAAATCTTGAAGGATCGTACTTTTTAATCCACTCGCCTATTTCTTTTGCATCAAACTGACCCCAACCCTCGTTAAAGGGAACCCAACAACAAACGGAAACACAGTTATAGAGATTATCAATAAGACCTTTAAGTTCTTCCTTGAATTCATCCCTCCACTCGGCTGAATCTCTGTGGAAAATCTTATATTGGTTATCCTTAACGTGAACGTTAATATTGGGAAATGCACCGGCATAGATAAGATTCAGCGCTTTTCCGCCGCTTATCATATCCTGCCAGACAAGCATTCCGAGTCTGTCACAGTGATAATACCATCTGAGGGGTTCTTCCTTAATATGTTTGCGAAGCATATTAAATCCGAGGCGCTTCATCTCGGATATATCGAAAATCATAGCTTCATCGGTAGGAGCGGTAAGCTGACTTTCCGGCCAGTAACCCTGGTCAAGAAGTCCCTTCTGAAAATACGGCTTGTTGTTAAGTCCGAGTCTGAGGATACCCTGATCATCCCTGACAATAGAATATTTTCTCATGCCGAAATATGAAGAAACCTCATCGTCTGCAAATCTGAATTTGATTGTATAAAGGAAAGGCGACTCGGGGCTCCAGAGTTTTGCATCCGGGATTGAAATTTCCGCGTCGGAATCTATTTCGCCTTCAAACACTACCGCATCATTATCATAAACGGTTGCGAAAAGATTTCCTTCTCCGATAAGTTTGGCATCAACCGAAATAACACTCCTGTCAATATCCGGAGTAAGACGGACAGAATCAATTCTGTTCTCGCATACGGGCTCAAGCCACACTGTTTGCCAAATACCCGAGGTAGCGGTATACCAGAATCCGACAGGTTTTAGTGCCTGCTTTCCTCTTTGCTGATGACCGTCATCGGTGGGATCGTATACCTTTACTACAAGGTCATTTTCGCCGTCAACGAGCAAGTCGGTAATGTCAAAATCAAACGGATTGTATCCGCCGGTATGAGAGCCGGCCTCTTTACCGTTAATCCACACAGTACATTGCCAGTCAACTGAGCAGAAGTGGAGTATAGTCCTTTTTCCGATAAAGGTGTCATCAAGAGTGAATGTACGGTGATACCAAAGCCGTTCATTTGACTTAAGCGGTCTTCCGACTCCCGACAGTTCACTTTCAACAGCAAAGGGAACAAGGATTTTTCCTTCATACTTTTCGGGTTTATCGACACTTTCGGGCAAAACGGAGTAATCATATAGTCCGTTAAGACAAACCCAGTTTTTTCTCTCAAACTGAGGTCTGGGATACTCGGAAAGAGGACAACTCTTGTCAACTTTATCGTACCAGGGAGTTTTCAGATCATGCATAATTATCGCTCCGTTCTGCAAATTCAATGAACTTGAGTAAGTTCCGTTAAAAGATATGATGAATCTTCCTTAACAAATTCAAAGGTATGCATCTCATCTTTTTTACCGCATACAAAATAAAATTCTATTTCATATACGTTACCGTTTATATCTTCAAGCTCCGGCTCATGCTTATCGCCGAGAACATACTTTATACCTTTTTCGACATTGTCAGAAAAAGACATATCAAAGCAAAGCTTTCCGTCAATGTCTATATAGCAGTCATAAGTCTTAAGGATTTTATCAACACAATCATTCGTATACGTCTGGTCAAGATCATTTTTGAGATCCTGATAGCTATGATATAAGCCGTCAACAACGGGAGCGTACGTTTTACCGTCTTTTTTGAATTTTTTGCCCTCATCAACTTTAAGGTGACCAAGCACAAATACGTCATTATAAAATCTCTGATTGGCCATAACTTTTATTCGGCATTGCGTTAAGGCCGCTTCGCTAATATATTCTTCGGGTCTGAGCTCCTCGGCTTTACATCCCGTAAAAGTTAACGCCAAAGCAAGACACATAAAAAATGCTATAATTTTTTTCAACACGTACACCACCTTTATATTACATATTACTATAAATGAATACTTTAGTCAATAATCAGTCAAATGAAAAGCACAAAGAAATAAGTTTAATTCAGGCATAGAGTTGACAGTATAATCATTATAACCGAAAATAAATATGTAACCTTTTTTCAGCTTGAAACGATATTTAAGTGAAAGGCCTTTCAAATAACGGTGGTGATGAATTGAAAAAAGAAGATTATTTAAATGCTGTTGAAAGAAACAGTAAAAGAATATATCTGATTGCTCTTTCATATCTTAAAAGTCAATATGATGCAGAGGATGTTATGCAGGAAACATTTATGAAGCTGTGGAAAACAAAAAAGGAATTCAACGACATCGAACATATTGATAAATGGCTGACAATAAACTGTGTCAGTAAGTGTAAAGACTATTTCAGATATTCGTTTGTTAAGCACACAGCAACAACGAAAGAAATTGAAAAAGCTTATTGCATCAACAGTGAAGATAAAATTGATATTTTCAATTCCATAATATCATTATCAAAAAATGACCGTCTTGTTATTCACTTGTTTTATTACGAAAATATGTCAATAAATGAAATTGCAAAAGTAATTAAAACAAGTCCTTCCTCAGTAAAAACAAGGCTGTGCAGAGCAAGAAAAACCATAAAGAATCACTTGGGAGATGATTGGATAAATGAGTAAAATGGAAAAATATGTAAGCTTTATGTCGGACATCCAACCATCCGAAGAAATTATTGAAAGGATTATGGATATGTCAAGTAAATCAAGAAAAAATATAAGGGTAAGCAAAAGATTTATTGTAGCTACAGTAGTTATTATCATATTGGTTTGCGGTGTAATCACCGCAAATGCAGCAACTGACGGAGCGGTTAACAACTACATAAAAGACATAATGTCTGTTCTGATAAACGGAGAAAAAACGAACGCTGAATATTTTACAGACGAAGACGGTACAAAGCATATAATTTTGAACGGTGACATTCCGGAAGGTGAGGTAGTAATTCAGGGCAACGGTGAAGAAAGCATATTTGAGTATAAAATAACAAAAGATGAAAACGGTGTTGAATTCGGTTCAAACTCAGATGCAATATTGAGTGCCGATAACTTTTATGAACCTACAACCTCAGTTAATTAAAACCGTCTGAAAAAGCAAAAAGCAGTTTCCCGGAAGGAAACTGCTCTGCCTTAAAGCACATTTTATCCCCAACGCAATGATTATACCTGAATACAGGTAATAATCTCGCACACATTACAAAGTTATACTACCCTATAATGTGTGCGTAAAATAGGGGCAAAAATTAAAATATGAGAAAAATAGGGACAGATTCACATTTCTGTCCCATTTATTTTATCACAATTATTCATCATAAGGTTCATGGTGCCTTCTATAATCTTTACCAGTTCTCTAAGGAAATCCATAGGATCCGTCTTCATTCCCTCATTAAGCCATTGAACTACAAAACCGGTAACTGTGTGCACGTAGATGTTGGCGATTATATCGATCTGATTTTCGGTCAGCTTGTGATTTTCAGCCCTTCTTGAAATATCCTTAACGGCAAAATTATACAAAGTTCTGTAAAAATGTGCTTCAAGGTTTTCAAGGCCCTCTGAATTTGATATATGATATATTATGTCCTTATTTTCTTCAACAAACTGAAAAAACACATCCAGACCTTCACCGATTGTAATTCCTTCGGGCAGTGATTGATAAAATGCAAATATCTCATAATCAAAGGTTTCCACAAGAAGATCGTCAATATCTCTGAAATAGTAGTAAAACGTCTTGCGGTTAATATCGCATGATTCAACAATCTGTTTGACGGAAATACTTTCATATTTTCTTTTTTTTAACAGCAGTTCAAAGGACTTAATTATCATTATTTTGGTTCGCTTAGGCATTACATCGTCCCCATTCATCTAAATTAATCTTGAAAACAGAATCAAACTGTGTTATATTTTTTGCGTTAATATTGAGGAGGTTCCGGTATGTTAGTTGAATTTTTGCCGCTTGAATCAAAATGGCTGGGTATGATTGCCGCCATAATAACGCCTATACTCTGTGCATTATTGCTCAAAGTATTCGCTTCAAAGCTTCCCAAAGACCAGGGAAGAGAGTTTGCCGTTGACGGAAAAAAGTCTGCAGGCAAAATCAGAGGTGCAGGTATAGTATTCGTTATTTCATTTATAATATGTTCTTTACTGTTTGTCAAGGTCAGCGTCGAATATGCACTGTATTATGCTCTTCTTTTCTTCGGAATGTTAACCGGTTATCTTGACGACCGTTCGGAAACCCCGTGGAATGAATACAAAAAAGGACTTCTTGATTTAATTATATCCGCAGGTTCTGCAGCGGTATTTATCATCTATAATCCGGGAATGACCGAGCTTCATTTCTTTGGTCTGAGCTGCAATGTACCCGCCGTAGTATTCGGTATACTTTGTGCAATTCTCGTTTGGATGCTCATCAACGCAGTAAACTGCAGTGACGGAATAGACGGCTTTTCATCCGTACTTGCGTCAGCATCTTTTATTTCAGCTGCCGTTGCTATTCTCATAAGAAATACAGACAGAAATATGGTTTCCCTTGTGGCTCTTATGATTCTTACGCTTCTCCCCTACTTGTGGAAGAATTCCGAGCCCAGCACCATGATGATGGGTGACGCCGGTTCGAGAGCGCTGGGGCTCTTCCTTGCCATCCTTATTATGAAAACAGGAAATGTTCTTCTTGTAGTTCCTCTTTGCTTTATGGTTTGCCTTGACGGACTTATCGGCATTGCAAAGGTTTCAATGATCAGATTTCTTCACCTGAATGTAATGAAGAAAATCCGTACACCCCTTCACGATCATTTCAGAAAAAACGTCGGATGGTCAAATACTCAGGTCATTTACAGATTTGTAATCATTCAGATTGTTTTATCCGCCGTAACGCTGTTTGCCATGCGATGAATCCTGAGAAGTCTCGACGAATTTATTACACATACAATCATTGTACCTACGTCAGCAAGCACTGCAAGCCACGTAGGAGCCAGACTCAATATTCCGAGTATAATTACGGCTATCTTTACGACCAATGAAAAAATAATATTTATTTTTACGTTTTTGACAGTACGTCTGCTGTGCTTTACAGTATCGGCTACTCTCATCAGATTTCCGTCTGTAAGAATAACGTCGGCCGCATCACAAGCCGCCTGAGTTCCCAGCCCCATTGCAATTCCCGTATCTGCGGCTGCAAGAACCGGTGCATCATTTATACCGTCACCTATGTAAATAACTTTATTTTCACCGCTCTTGAGTTTTTCAAGGGCGGATAATTTATTTTCGGGGAGTAATTCATATTTGCACTCATCAAAAGAAAGCTCCCTGCTGATATTTTCCGCATTTGCCTTTTTATCACCTGTAAGCATAACAAGCTTCTCCAGGCCGAGTTTTCTGAGCGAAGCGGCAAGTGCTTTTGCCGAAGGTCTTATGGGGTTAACGATATTTATGCAGCCAATTACCGATTCGTTTAATGCAACGTAAACAGGAGCTTCGGGAAGTCCTTCAATCGATATTCCGTATTCAGACATCAGCTTGCTTCCGCCGCAGATAACTTTACCCTCAGTCAGAGTAACACAGACACCGCCTCCGGCGATTTCGGTATAATCCGATATTCCTTCATCATCGGAAATACCCGCTGTTGCAACTATTGACTTGGCAATCGGATGGGTTGAACGAAATTCACATTCAGCAGCAAGCGTTAAGACGTCGTCCTCGCTGTATCCGGGTACAGCGAAAATGTCACCCACGGTAGGCGTGTCGGTGGTAAGAGTACCTGTCTTATCAAAGACAACCGTTTTTGCGGTGGCAATCGATTCAATATAATTACTGCCCTTAATAATCATACCGTTTTTTGCACAGGCACCCATTGACGTAAGAAAAGAAAGCGGAACACTGATTACAATAGCGCAGGGGCAAGACGCCATAAGCACTACAATAGCATTATGAAGCCACGTTCTGAAATCCTTCGTTACGAGTGAACCGAGTATAGCAACGGCAAAAGCGGCAACAATTACGGTAGGTGTGTAATATTTTGCAAATACGGTTACAAGAGACTCTGTTTTTCCCTTCTTCTCAGCAGCATCGGAAACCATTGAAATAATTCTTTCAGCTGCAGATTCATGTTTTGAAGCGACGGCTTCAATGAATAATTCCGATGAGCCGTTTACGCATCCGCTTGAAACAGTATCACCTACGCCGACTATCAAAGGAAGACTTTCCCCTGTAAGCACAGACATATCAACTGAAGAAGTTCCTTTGTATATAATTCCGTCAACCGGAATGATTTCGTGAGGCATTACTGCAAGCTTCATTCCCGCTTTGATTTCATCGGATTCTATTATTTCGGTCCCGCCGTGTTCAAGAACAAGATGCGCCGTGTCATTTACTATCGAAAGAAGAGATTTTATGGATTTCATACTCCGGTAAGACGCATAATCCTCGAGCAATTCTCCTATTCTGAAAAGAATTGCAATTGCAGCCGATTCGGGAAATTCTCCGATAAACATTGCCGCCACAACGGCAATGACCATAAGAAGTGTTTCATCAATTTCTTTATTTACAAGTGATGTCACTGCATCTTCAAGTGCCGGATAGGAAGCAAGTACAATACTTATCAAACGTATAATATCCCTTGCAAGATTTATTCCCGGGATAAAGGAAACTGCAAAAAGAATAACGGAAATTACAAGAGTAAGCTTTTCAATTTTTACCTCGGTATCACTTTTATTATCATCAAGTATTTTATGCAGCTTCACTTTTTTGCGTTCATCACGTAAAGTTCCGTCATAATTTTCGTTATGATAATGTGACATATTATTTCACCCCCGTTGATTTATGAATTACGTGTTCAAGTCCGTCCTTAAGAATTTCTTTTACATGCTCATCATCAAGAGAATAATATACGGTTTTACCTTCTCTTCTGGGACGGACAAGACCTGCCGTACGCAGTATTCTTAACTGGTGTGATACTGCACTTGAACCCATGTCAAGATGCTCTGCAAGATGAAGGACACACATTTCTCTCTGAGTAAGTGCAGTCAATATCCTGATTCTTGTTGAATCCCCGAAAACCTTAAACAGTTCGGATAAATCGTAAAGAGTTTCAATATCCGTCTCATCCATTATATTATCAGCATTACAAATATGGCCTTTTTTTAAGTTATTCATATACAATAAATCCTCCGATAAGCGTCAACGATTGAACAACTATTCATTTGTTCATAGTTATTCTACCACCTCTGCCGATTTATGTCAATAACTTTCATTTTTTTCTTGTACTTTACTGTAGTTTAATATATAATCGAAGTACAAAAATTGAAAAGGCGGTAAATCTATGAAAATTACATTTATGGGTGCAGGAAGCACGGTATTTGCCAGAAACGTCATCGGTGACTGTATGTGCGTTGAATCCCTGAGAGACAGCGTATTTGCTCTTTATGATATTGACGGTCAACGACTTGAAGAAAGCAGAGTCATTCTTGAAGCAATGAGAAAGACTATGGGCGGTTACGGTAAAATTGAGTGTTACCTCGGCGTTGAAAACAGAAAAGATGCATTAAGAGGTGCGTCCTTTGTTGTAAATGCGATCCAGGTCGGACTCTATGACCCTTGTACCATTATTGACTTTGAAGTGCCTAAAAAATACGGCCTCAGACAGACAATTGCCGACACACTCGGTATCGGCGGAATTATGAGAGCTCTCAGAACTATCCCCGTTCTTGAAGATTTTGCCAAAGATATGGAAGAAGTCTGCCCCGATGCACTTTTCCTTAACTATACAAATCCTATGGCTATGCTTTCGGGATATATGCAGAGATATACCGGTATCGAAACTGTCGGTCTGTGCCACAGCGTACAGGTCTGTGCCGAAAGTCTGCTCAATGAAGTAGATATGAAAGATAAGATTAAAGGAAAGAAGGAACTTATTGCCGGCATAAATCACATGGCATGGCTTCTTGAAATCAAGGATAAGGACGGCAACGATCTCTATCCCGAGATCAAGTCACGACTTGAAAAAATCAATTATAAGCTTGATGATAAGGATTGCTATAATAAAGTACGCCTTGAGTATATCAGAAACTTCGGCTATTACTGTACCGAATCCAGCGAACATAATTCAGAATACAATATGTTTTATATCAAGAGCAAATATCCCGAACTCATTGAAAAATACAATATTCCTCTTGATGAATATCCCCGTCGCTGCGTAAACCAGATAGAGGGATGGAAGAAAGAGTACTCAGAGCTTATAGAAAACGGAGTTAAAACTCACGAGAGGTCATCCGAATACGCTTCGCATATTATGGAAGCTATTGTCGAGTCAAAGCCCTATCAGATAGGCGGCAACGTTCTGAACACAGACCACCTCATATCAAATCTTCCG
This sequence comes from Acutalibacteraceae bacterium, assembly GCA_045598305.1. GTDB lineage: Bacteria > Bacillota > Clostridia > Oscillospirales > Acutalibacteraceae > CAG-177. The sequence continues at coordinate 30,264 of JAZLLW010000024.1, read as the reverse complement.
GCAGAAACTTGCGTTGAAGTGCCTTGTCTTGTCAACGGATACGGCGTTCAGCCCTGCCACGTAGGTCCTCTTCCCGTACAGTGCGCCGCAATGAATATGACTAACATCAACGTGCAGCTTCTTACAATTGAAGCAGCACGTACAAGAAAGAAAGAACATATTTATCAGGCGGCAATGCTTGATCCCCATACAGGAAGCGAGCTTGACATTGACACAATCAAAAAGATGGTCGATGACCTCATTGATGCTCACGGCACATTCCTTCCCGAATTCAAATAATAATACATAAGGGACTGTCTTAACGGCAGTCCCTTTTTTACTTATTGAATTGTAATCTGCGATATTGCCTTAATACCGCTGACAGCCCAATCCGATGCCTCTGTTTCTATGATGGAATCACAGTATTCACACTGATTTGCCGCATTGATTGACAGAGGAGCTCCGCAGTGGGGACATACTCCGTCTTCCGCCGACTTATCACCGGTCATCTTACCGGTTGCTCTTACAAGAGTCCACTCATAACACATACGTCTGAGATTATCTTTATTTCCTCTGATAAAATTGCCCGTGTTGTCGTCAATAACATAATCACGGATTACTGCCTGAACGGACGCAATAATAATATCATTTTCGCCGTCCTGCTTCCATCCAACAAGTATTACGTTTTCAACGGTGATATCATCTACAATATTTGTCTGTGAATTGCGGATATAATTGTCAAGCTGAAGATTACATTGAGCGTAGAATTCATCAGTCAGATAAGGCCTGAGCTCTTTCATATCCTTATTTTGCCATGCGTGCTGGAATTGAACGTACATATCCGAAATTCTATCACAAAGCTCATCTTTATCAAACAACTCATCAAGCTGATTATATTCATTTATGTTTCTCAATACAGCTGACGACGTACGGACTGCGCCCAGAGGACGAGACGTATGACTGACTTTCTTCCTCTTTGCAATAAGAACCGCAATAATACCTGCAACAGCAGCAAAAAACGAAAAATATGTACCGGATTCAAATGGCGAATCAACGTCTTTGAGTTTATTGACGGTTACCGCAGCTCCGGCGGTATTTTTATATCCGTATGAGCCGTCATAAATTGAAATAGCATCGGATGGATAGCCGTTATATGAATAATAGGATGAAGTCGTCGTTTTGGCAACGGCAACATCTCCTCCGCTGTCATAATCATAATCGTTTCCGCCGAAGTCAAAATCAAAACTATCGTTTCCGCCGAAGTCAAAATCGCCGCCGTAATCTCCGAAATCCGCTTCAGCATTAACAAGCGGAACAAAAGCTAAAATCAAAACGGCAAAAACGGGCAAAATAGATTTTTTAAGAGACGCTTTTCCCTTAAAAATTTTAACCGCCAATATTACAAGGCAGATAACAAAGAACAAAATAAATCCGTTTCTTAAGTTTTCCGCTGAACCGGCAATAATGCTTCTCAGTTCATTACCGTCAACAATTTTATTCGTCATTGAAGCATAACTGAGTTTACTGTGAACGATACATCCGTTTTCCTGCCTACCGTAAACGGTAAGTTCCTTCAATGAGGAAGACGGAATATACGAATAGGTAATTTCAATATCTCCTATTTTCGGATTGCCGGGAACTCCGCTGTAATAGGACACGCCATCGGAAACAAAACCGAGTTCGTTATCAAAATCCTGCAAATCGGTAACCGTGTTCAAGGAAACATCGGGATCAAAATAAGGATAATCCCCCGTAATTGAAGAAACATAGTCGGGTGAGAAAAGAAGCCCGCCGTCAAAACCTACGTCAGCAAGAAATATTTCATTTCTCAAATCAACGGGAAAAGCAGGATTGTCATATCTTTCTCCGTGTTTACCCTTGATATTTTTCAACTGTTCGGATGAAAAAACTTTGGTGACCGTATCATCGGAAAGATCATACTGATACATCTTTACCGTCCTTACCAGTGCATATCCGTCAACGGAAATTCCGGTAAAGTCGTCAACGGGATTTTTGATAATTTCGGGACGTCCGGATACAACAACTTCTTTGCCGTCATTTGATTTATCGTAACTTCCGTTTTTAATTTCAACCGCATCACAGATTGTTTTACTGCTGCTGCAAGCAAAAATCTGAAGAACGGATGCAACAAAGAAAAATAACGTAATAACAAGTAAAATCAGTGTACCCTTGGATGATTTCTTAAAAAAATTAACCAAAACAGACCTCACCTTCTGGTTTCAACTTCCTTCATGAGTTCAATTATTTCATCATAAAGAGCATAGGTATCATTTGCATTGGAAAACAATCCTATCGGAGTACCGTGGTCACCGACACGAGTCTTCATTACGTTCCACATACCCGGCTCTATATCATCTTTGTTGAAATACGCGTACGGCTCATCCTTGGGGAACATAGCCGAAGGTAAATCCACAAGTCCGTCATTGGCGTAATCAGCATATTCGTAGTTTCCTTTGGGACGTACAAAATGATTATAAGTCAGCACCAGTTCGGAAACAAATGTCAGAAACGGAAAATCGGTATGATTTGCAACGTGATGTCTGCCGAAAAAGTCAACGCCTACGCACGTATATGAATATGAGAAATAATAGATATCGGGGCTTATCTCCATAATATCATTCAGCTTTTTGGCACCCTCACCGCTCATATCGTACTCAATATTATCTTTACTGTATTTGTACAGCTTCTTTGCCCTTCTCATCGGATAGGCATCCTTTTGACCGGGAGTATCGCTGAGGCCGTACTGTTCAAGATGGAAATCAAACAGTGTTCCTTCAACAGGTGAACGACCGAAAAGCCCCATGTAGTTATAAACAATAAATTTAACAACCGGAAGCAATTTAATTTTATCGGCTACTATGAACGTAGTGGTCCCGTTATGGGGTGCACATATTGTAAACACACTTGCTATAAGGTCCTGATGACCGCCCTTGAACAGCTCGGATACGTCATCGGGAGAAGCGGCGACTTCTTCGGGAGCACCGTAAGTAAGAAGATGTGTCAGCAATCTGACTGTATTTCCGCCAAAGGAATGACCTACGAGATGAATCTTATGGTCCGAATCCCACTGCTCAACAAGTTTTTCATCATAGTATCTGCCGTAACGTTTATGGTGAGCGGACTCCGAATGTGCCTTACCGTAGTCAACGACTCCGCCTGTAAGACGTGCATAAAGTTCACATGCTCTGTCCCATGCGCTGGATGCGGGTCCTACTGAAGCGGCATGAATATCATAACCGTAGCAAGTGTAATGCTTTACTATATTACAACTGTTGGCTCCCCAGTAAGGAAGATAATTGTTGAGGCCTTCATCATCTCCCCATCCGAACATACCATGAACAAGTATAATGGGATATTTTGTTGTTTTTGACATAAGATCATCCTTTCACTTTATGCAGGAGCAAAAGTTTTTTTGAAGAAGAAATAAGGGATTGGAGGACATCTTCGACTTGCGAAGGCCTTCATCTCCGCAGTCTTCTTCGCGGTTTACATATTTAACTTCGTCAGAAGAATTATTTTTCAGGAACAGATTTGATATCATCTGATAGACACCTTTGTAAGACGTATTCGCTTTCTCGATATGAATATAAATCGTATCGCCGATTACTTCTCCGACGGAATAGCCTACGATTTCACCGTCAACCCTGAGTATTCCGCCGACGAAATCATAATAATTATAGTTTTTCAGAACGTCCAGACACATTTCAACCTCTCTGTCGGCACTGTCGTCCTGTTTTTCGGCATGAAATGTAAAACTGTTATTGAAATCTATAACCTCATCTATATTGTCATCTGTAATGATTTCGTAAGAATAGTCAAGGTATTCTCTTTCAAACTTATGAATCTGATTACGCTGATGCGAATAATTTTTTCCTTCAAGTGAAGCAAGTGTGCAAAAATCGTAGACATAATCAAACCAGTTTCTGTCAGCAAACAGAACGTAATCAGGATACATTTTCGCAATAATTTCCGTTTCTTCGGCATTAAGTGTACAGATTTTCATCGGAATACCGTTAGCTTTGCAATAATCCTCAATTAATACGATCATTTTCTCCGGATTGCATCCGATAGGGAACGAGAAACAGAAATCACCTTCATACTCAGACAGAACGGTAAGCGTGTCGTCGGAAATTGCGTACTTGTAATTAAAAAAATCACGCCACATCACAATTGAGCCGACCGTAGTATCACAGCTTCCGGAGGGGTATCGCGAATAGAATTTATTCAGGACGGGTATGTCCTTAATTTCAACTTTTTTGAAGCAAAGCATATCAAAGTCCTTCCGCATATCTGACAGTTTCCATCGCATCACCCGCATAGGAATCGGCACCGATTTCAGAAGCAAATTCTTTTGTCAGTACGGCACCGCCTACAACCACTTTACATTCGGGGTACTCTCTGTGGATAAGTTCTATGGTTTCCTTCATTGCAGGAACGGTTGTGGTCATCAGAGCACTGAGTCCCACAAGCTTAGCCGAATAATTCTTTGCTGCTTCAAGAACTTTTTCGCAGGGAACGTCTTTTCCGAGGTCAATTACATTATATCCATAATTTTCAAGGAGCAATTTAACAATATTTTTGCCGATATCATGAATGTCTCCTTTGACTGTGGCAAGAACAATAGTGTATTTGGTTTGATTTTCGTTTTTACCGAAGTTATTCTTTATTACTTCAAAGCAGGATTTTGCCGCCTCTGCACTCAAAAGCAATTCGGGAAGGAATATCTTTTTGCTTTCGAAATTTTTACCTACAATATCAAGAGCGGGAATAATCTCGTTATTTATGATATCGAGCGGCTTATTCGCGTCAAGAAGAGATACGGTAAGTCTTGAAGCAAGTTCCTTTCGTCCCGAAATTATCGCAGACCTGATATTTTCTTCGCTTTTCAGTTCAACAGCAGAATCCGAAGCGATATCCTTCATATCCGCAATATAACCGAGGCAGGATTCATCAAATCCCTTGAGAGCTGAAAAAGACCTGTACGCGTTCATCATTTCTGCCGATTTGGGATTGATAATACCCGCGGAAAGACCCATTTCCATAGCGAGCGTATAGAAAAATGAATTGATAACATTTCTCTGAGGAAGACCAAAGGAAACGTTTGACACACCGAGACAAGTCCTGCATCCGGTTCTTTCCGTAATAAGCTTTACGGATTCAAGCGTAACCTTTGCGGCGTTTGGATCTGCACTTACCGTAAGAGTAAGCGGGTCAAAGACGATATTCTTTTTATCAATACCGTACTTTTTTGCCTCTTCAATAATCCTGAAGGCAATTTTAAGCCGTCCTTCGGGTGTGTCGGGAATTCCTTTTTCGTCAAGCGTAAGCGCAATTAACACACCGCCGTATTTTCGTGCAAGAGGAAATACGGAATCCATTACTTCCTGCTTTCCGTTCACGGAGTTGATTATGGCCTTTCCATTATAGATTCTGAGAGCCGCCTCCATTGCAGAAGCATCGCTGGTATCTATCTGTAAGGGAAGTCCGCAAACTGACTGAAGAGAAGATACAATGTTTACCAGCGCTTCTTTTTCATCAATTTCCGGTAAACCGCAGTTAACATCAAGAATATGTGCACCGCATTCCTGCTGCTCAATTCCCTCTTTAAGCAGATAATCTATATTGTTTTCGGCAAGCGCCTTCTTTATCAGTTTCTTACCCGTGGGATTTATTCTTTCACCTATTATCACTGGCCGTTCACCGATTTCAACAGCATGTGAATAAGAAGAAACCACGGTACGTTTTTTGTACTGCTCGGGCTTTCTTGTTTTAGCCGCAGCGGCTTTTGAAAGAAGTGAAATATATGAAGGGTCAGTACCGCAGCATCCGCCGATAATATTTACACCCATATCTACCGCCTTCATGACACATTCGGTGAAATACTGAGGTGTAATGTCGTAAACGGTTTTTCCTTCAACTACCTTGGGAAGACCGGCATTTGGTTTAAAAATAACCGGTATTGAGGCGGACGACACAATTCTCCGAACAACTCCGAGAAGCTTATCGGGACCAAATGAACAATTAAGTCCCACAGCGTCAGCGCCAAGGCCTTCAAGCATGGCAACCATCGCCTCGGGTTCGGCACCGGTAAGAAGACGGTCATCTTCATTGTATGCGTTTGTAACAAAAACAGGCAGATAACTGTTTTCTTTGACACCGAGAAGCGCGGCCTTGGTTTCATAACCGTCGTTCATGGTTTCAATCGTAATCATATCCGCACCGTATTTCTCAGCCAGTCTTGCCTGCAATCCGAAAATCTCAACCGCATCCTCAAAGGGCAAATCGCCGTAAGGAGCGAGTAGTTTTCCCGTAGGGCCGATATCATAGGTGACAAATTTTTGCTGTTTTGTTTTCGAAAGAGCAGCGGCCTTCCTGACATTTCCAATTGCAGAGCTGATAATACTTTCAAGCTCTGTCTCGCTGAAATTCAACGAATTTGCACCGAAGGTATTTGTGGTAACGATATTACTTCCGGCATCAAAATATGACTTATGTATTTTTATAAGCATATCCGGATTTGTTATGTTTGCGGTTTCGGGACGTACTCCTGCGGGAAATCCCATCTTTTGCATCAGGGAACCCGTTGCGCCGTCAAGAATAACAATATTATCCTTTATAAAATCGAGAACTTTCATTTTTACTCCTGTTATTTTCCGAGAATATCGGAAAGGTTATCCTGAATTTTACGGGCAACCTCCGGTTTATTCATAGTGTAAACGTGAACGTTGTTAATATTATTTGCATAAAGGTCTATTATCTGGTCTGTTGCATAGGCAATTCCCGCCTGCATCATTGCTTTCGGGTCGCTTCCGAATCTGTCAACAAGACTCTTGAATCTCTGGGGCATAAACGAGCCGCTTAGTTTCACGGCTCTTTCGACCTGCTTGGCATTAGTAATCGGCATAATACCCGCAACTATCGGTACCGTTATGCCCGCTTCCCTGATTCTGTATAAAAAATTATACAGGAGATTGTTATCAAAAAACATTTGTGTGGTAAAGAACTCACAACCCGATTCAACTTTTTCCTTAAGATGTCTGATATCATCGTCCTTATTGACACTTTCCGGATGAACCTCAGGGTAGCATGCACTTCCGATACAAAAGTTACCGTCTGTCTTTCTTATTACTTCAATCAAATCTGTAGCGTGATTGAAATCCCAACCGCTCCTGTCATCATTAAGCATACTTTCGGGAATATCGCCTCTGAGAGCAAGTATATTTTCAATACCGGAATTTCTGAAATCACGGATTCTGTCATTAACCGTCTCCTTAGATGAGGAAACACAGGTAAGATGAGCCAGTGTGGGAACACCGTATACCTCATTTATTTCCTTTGCGATATCAAGAGTATATCTGCTCGTTCCTCCGCCTGCTCCATAGGTAACGCTCATAAAAGCAGGTTTCAGAGACGCAATTTCACTGACAGCATTTTTTACAGATTCAAAAGCGGAATCTGTCTTGGGAGGAAAGACTTCAAAAGAAAGAGAAGCTTTATTACCACTGAGTATTTCGGATATTTTCATATAATCACCTGAATTAACAATTTATACATTTATTTAATCACGTTGGTTCACATATTTATGTTATCATATCATCGTTATTGATTATGAAAGGGATGACCTCATGAGCATCAATGAGAGCTGCGTAACTGTTTTTGTAACACCGCAAAGCTCCTGTGCAAGACTTATTGAAGCAGGCGCTGAAATTGCAGCAGCAGAAGGAAAGAAAGAAATCGTCATTTCGGTCATTAACCCTCTGACCGGCTCAAAATCAAAAGAGCTTAACGAACTGTATGCAGAAGTAGAAAAGCACAACGCAAATATGAACGTTTACTTTAACAGCGAGCCCGTACTGACGGCAGCTGTGGCTGCAAAAAGATTTAATACATCAACAATAATTACAGGATATCCCGGTGAAAACAGTATGGGATTTATCTCATACCTGCACGAATTACTGCCTGATATACCGATAATAATGATAGACACTGACAACAGACAATACAAACTGAGTCACTCTGAAACGAAGTCAGTTTAAAATAAGCCCCTTACTGAACATCATATTTACGTTCTTTTTCAATAAAGCATATTCCTCACCCTCAAGGGTGGGGCTTTTTTTCAGCAATTTTTCAGCGGCGGTATGCGTTTCTCTGACAATTTCACCGTCAGACATCATATCGGCAGTTTTTAAATCGGGAAGACCATGCTGTCTTGAGCCGAAGAAATCACCGGGGCCTCTGAGGCGAAGATCTTCATCTGCAATTCTGAATCCGTCCGTAGTAGCCGTCATTATCTTGAGGCGTTCAGAGGTCTTTTCCTCCGAACTGTCGGAAATCAGAATACAGGTTGATTTTACACTGCCTCTGCCTACCCTTCCTCTCAGCTGATGAAGCTGTGAAAGTCCGAAGCTTTCGGCATTTTCAATTACCATAATAACCGCGTTTGGTACGTCAACTCCTACTTCAATAACCGTAGTTGAAATAAGCAAATCAAGATTTCCGTCGGCAAATTCTTTCATTACCGCTTTTTTGTCAGCGGAATTCATCTTACCGTAAAGCAAACCGAGTCTGAATCCCTTAAAGAATCCGTCAGACAGTTCTTTATAAAGCTTTAGGGATGCGGCTTTTTCGCTGTCACCGCTATCGTCCTCTTCATAGTCAACAAGCGGACAAACAATATATCCCTGGTAGCCGTCAAGTATATGCTTCTTCACGTAACCGTAAGCACGTTCTCTTTTTGATGTATCAATAAGAAACGTATCGGTTTTTTGTCTTCCTTTTGGCATTTCATCAAGAATACTGATATCAAGGTCGCCGTAAATAATCAAGGATAAAGTACGGGGAATCGGAGTAGCGGACATTACAAGAACATGTGGGTTATCGCCTTTTGCGGAAAGCATACCTCTCTGGTTAACACCGAATCTGTGCTGTTCATCCGTTACTGCCAAACCCAGATTCATAAATTCAACGTCCTTCTGAATTACCGCATGAGTACCGATTACAAGCTGTATGCAGCCGTCGGCAAGCTGTGACTTTATTGCTTTTTTCTTCGCAGCCGTAACGGAACCGGTAAGCAATCCCACATTGATTTGCATTCCCTCAAAAAAAGAACAAAAATTTTCGTAATGCTGCTGAGCAAGCACCTCGGTAGGTGCCATCATAACCGCCTGATAGCCGTTTCTGATGCAGTTATATATTATGGCTGCGGCAACTGCGGTTTTTCCTGACCCGACATCCCCCTGAAGTAATCTGTTCATGGGAAAGCCGGATAACATATCCGACGTACACTCATCAATTGCCATTTTTTGAGCGCCCGTCAGTTCAAAGGAAAGCGAAGAAATAAATTCACCGGTAAAGTTTTTCTCTATTTTGATTGAAGTTGAGCTTTTGGATTTGATTTTTAATCTGGAAAGTCCCAGTTGAAGCAAAAACAGTTCCTCAAAAGTAATTCTTCTTTTTGCCTCAATGAGCAAATCGGGGCTTTCCGGAAAATGCATATTACGGATAGCATCAGCATAGGACATAAGGCAGTATTCGTTTCTGATGTTTTCGGGAAGGCAGTCCTCCATGTAGATACAGCTATCCAGAGCGTTTTTGATAAGCTTCTCAAAAGCATACGACTGTAAACTGCCGCATTGCGGATAAATCGGTCTTAATGAGGAATCCATTCCGTTTACGGGGATGAATTTCGGAGAAGTCATAGAACGATAACGATCACCGAGAACGGTAATTTTACCGTAAAACAAATATTCCTCTCCCTGCTTCAAGGAATCGCATGCATATTTATTGTTAAAAAACACAACGCTGAGAATACTCTGCCCATCGGTAATATCAACCGTATAAGTGGACATACCCTTTCGTATCAGATGCACCCTGCAGGGTGACCCCACGTAAGCCCTGACACAAACGTTTTCATTTACAGGAGCAGAGCGAATGGAATAATGTGCCGACCAATCCAGGTAGGTACGCGGAAAATAAGTCAGCAAATCTCTGATTGTAAAGATTTCGGCTTTGTTAAGCAAAGCGGCTCTCTTGGGACCGACGCCCTTGAGATAAGTAACGTTATCGTTCAGTTCCATTATCCCAGACTCCAGGATTCAATATCGTAAAAAATATCATTATCACAGCAGTTATGACCGACAGACATGGACTTGGTAAAAAGACAAAGTGCATTCCTGTAACAAACGGGAACTATCGGCATATCCTCGGAAAAAGCATTGATAAAATCCATCAGTTCCAGCTTACCCTGAAGGAATTGAGTATATTTCTCAACTCCCGGGGACTCCTTGCTGATACCGTATGCATAGTCACCGGTAAAAACGGGATTAAGATTCATATTGTCGCAAAGCATCATTTCGCCGATGTAAATATCAAAAGCTCCCTCTTTGAGGTCATATCTGTATGCCTGAGGATTGAATCCTTTCAATCTGACGTGAAAACCGACCTCGGTAAGCGACTTTGCTATTATATCAGCCATCTCAGTTTTGAATTCGTTCTCTTTATTATAAAGAATTGTTACTTCGCCGTTATCAAGATTATACCCGGACTCCTCAACCAGCTCCATTGCCTTTTCAAGGTCGATGCCCGTTGAATACGTACCGTCACTTACTGCATACCAATCCGGATTAAACGGAACTGATGTTTCACGGGCGTGTGAGCGAAAAGCCGAAGAAACGATTTCCGTTCTGTCAAGAGCATAGCTTACCGCCTGCCTGAGGAGAGGTGATTCAAAGAAATTGCTTGACGAATTCATCCCCAGGTAAACGAAACTGTTTATGCCCATATCAACGCTTCTTGCATCAACCCTCTCATATATACCGTCTTCAAGATCATCATAGAAGAATGCTGTATTGCCGATTACAAGACTGCTTTCAACAGACTCGTTTTCGAGTATGGACTCCAATCTGATTACTCTGATAATCGGATTGAAATTTTTTCTGTATCTGTTGACGACCAGATAAACTTCTTCACCATTTTTCTGAAAATAGTACCTTCCGCAGCCAACAGGAAAATTAAGGTCACTTCCCTGCTTGATAATCGGGAAATCAAGACAGCTCACGGCATAAGGATCAGGCTCTTCAAGAGAGAATATTATCGTACCGCCTTCACCTGATGAACAGGAAGCAATATTAGAAAGACTGTTCATATAGAGAGCTGACTCTTTTGCAGCATTAAAAGAATAAATTATGTCGCCCACCGTAACGGAAGTACCGTCGGAAAACATAATATCATCAAGGGTTACCGTAACCGTATTTCCGCTCGCTACGTAAGCATAAGCGGCACACGGCTTCGGATTATAATTTTTATCCAGTTTGAACAGCCCGTCAAATACGAGAGTCGATATCTGTCCGTTCATAACCGTATCAAGATAAAACGGATTGAGAGAATCGTTTCTTGAATAGACAAGCTTCATTGTATAGTTTATAATTTCTTCATCGGATTCTTCATAAGACTCTTCTTGGTAAGCGACGGGCTCACCGCACGAAGAAAGAGACAGCAGAAGAAAAGCGACCAATAAAATTGCCGTTATCTTTTTCATTTTGTGTCCTTACATAAATCTGTTATTATTTTACCGGCCATAATAAGCCCTGCCGTACCGGGAACGAAGGAAGAACTGGCAGGAATATGTCTGCCGTCACCGTTTACCGTGACCTTAATCTGTTCTTCATCAGACCATACGACATTAAGGCCCGGAACTCCCCTCTTCTTTAATTCCGTTCGCATTACTCTGCAAAGGGGGCACGTATTTGTTTGGTATATATCGCTGATTCTGAACCGTGTCGGGTCAAGTTTATTCCCCGTACCCATACATGAAATCAGCGGAATTGAATCATTACGGCATCTTACGGCTATATCAATTTTGGCACTGACGGTATCAATAGCGTCGGCAACATAATCGTAATGTGAAAAATCTATTAAATTTTTATCGGGAATATAAAACTCATTATTAACCGTAACGTTACATTCCGGATTAATATCAAGGATTCTATCCCTGACTACTTCGGTCTTGTTTTTACCGACAGTTGACTCCAACGCACAGAGCTGTCTGTTGATGTTTGTAACAGAAACCTTATCGCTGTCAACAAGGGTGATATTTCCTACTCCCGCTCTTGCAAGAGCTTCGGCGGTATATGAACCGACTCCGCCTAATCCGAAAAGAATCACCCGCGAATTATTCAGTTTTTCAACAGCATTCTCGCCAAGAAGCAGGGAGGTTCTTGAAAAGCGTTCGTCAATCAATCAAATCACTCCATAATATTTCAATCATAGATTATACAACAAAACATATATAAAGTAAATAACAAATTCTATTTTCTATTGTAATTTCAAATCCGATATTGTATAATGTGTTGAAAAATTCCGAAAGGGTTGATTTATATGAAATTGGGTATAGTGGGACTTCCCAATGTAGGTAAAAGCACGCTTTTTAATGCGATTACAAATGCAGGCGCTCAGAGTGCCAACTATGCATTTTGTACGATAGAGCCGAACGTCGGTGTTGTAAATGTTCCCGACGAAAGACTTGACAAGCTTGCGGAAATGTACAATCCAAAAAAAGTCACTCCCGCTTTCATTGAGTTTGTTGACATTGCAGGTCTTGTAAGAGGTGCAAGCAAGGGTGAAGGTCTCGGCAACAAATTTCTTTCTCACATAAGAGAGGTCGATGCAATCATCCACGTTGTCCGCTGTTTTGAGGATGACGATATCGTTCACGTTGATGCTACAATCGATCCCGCAAGAGATATCGAAACGATAAATCTTGAGTTGATTTTCTCAGATATTGAAATGGTTGAAAGAAGAATCGACAGAGTTACCAAAGCAATGAAGGGTGATAAGACTCTTGCTTCAGAGCTTGAGTTTCTCAACAAACTGAAAGATACTCTTGAGAATAATATTCCCGCAAGAAATATTGAATGTGACGAAAACGAAAAAGCATGGCTTTCCGATATAGCGCTGTTGACTTCAAAGCCCGTGATATACGCCTGTAATATGAGTGAGGGCGACTTTGCAAACGGTATAGATTCAAATGCCAACTATAAAAAAGTATGTGAAATAGCTTCGGCCGAAAGAAGTGAAGTACTTCCGATATGTGCTGAACTTGAAGCCGAAATCGCTTCTCTTGATAATGAAGAAAAAGAAATGTTCCTTGCAGAGCTTGGTGTAGAAAGCGGCGGCCTTGATATTCTTGTCAAAAAGAGTTATGCTCTTCTCGGGCTCATTTCTTTTCTTACCTCCGGTACCGACGAATGCCGTGCATGGACTATAACCAACGGAACAAAGGCTCCTCAGGCGGCAGGAAAGATTCACACCGACTTTGAAAGAGGATTCATCCGCGCGGAAGTAATTGCTTACAACGACCTTATCGAGCTCGGATCAATGTCGGCCGCAAAAGAAAAAGGCCTCGTCCGCAGTGAGGGCAAGGAATACATTATGAAAGACGGGGACGTTGTATTATTCAGATTTAATGTATAGGGAGAAGTTAGAAAATGAAAAAAGAAAAATCATTTATTGAAAGCAAAGGATTCGCCGTAGTATGCCTGATTTTCGGTATTTTGGGAATACTCATCATGCTTCATCATATGGGAAGCTACAGCAAAATTCTCAATCCCGCCGATAAGCCCTGGATCATGCAGTATCTTATGGAAAACCAGATACTCACCAATGACAGAAGCGGTTCAACGTTCCTCAGAATGTTTACGAATCTTTCCAATATTTTTGTTGACCTCTATCTTATTCTATTTGCAATAGGAGTTTTCGGACAGAAGGAAGTATATCACTTCACACACAACGAAAGTCTCAGAGGCAGTATAACTCTCAACATCCTCATTACAGGCATTATTTACTGCTGTGTACTTCTCCCTTTCGGCGGCGGAAAATTTCCCACGGAAATTCCCGATGCGGCAGGTATAATGCAATCCACAGGCGCTATGTGGTTTACCAACGTAGTAAATTTCTGGAATCACATTATTACTCCCATTGTATTTACGGCATTCTGGTTTAAGCCCGTAGAATACAAGAAACTCAACAAGGTCAGATATTCACTTGTCAACCTGATTTTTCCCATTTGTTACTTCATTGTAAGCATAGTTCTCGGCAATGACGACGGTTTCTATCCGTATCCTTTCCTCAGCACAACGCAGTTTTACGGTATGCTCTTCAAGGATAAGCCGTATGATTCCACGGTAGGCGTTTTGCTTATCGTTGCGGTAGTAATAGTTCTTTCCGCAATTTTCTTCGGAGTCAGCATTGCTCTTGAAGCAATTCACAATAAAATCGTTGCCGGTAAAGAAAGCAAATAACACCGAAAATAAGTAAAACAGACGCGGATTCAAGTTCCGCGTCTGTTTTTTATTCATTCAATAATGCTTATTTCAATACCGATAATTGATATATCTTCAATAGGTCTGTCCTGGGGTCCTGTTTTTACAGTTGCTATACTGTCAACGACATCCATTCCTTCAAAGACCTGGCCGAAAACCGTGTGTCTGAAATCAAGCCAGGGAGTACCGCCGAGTTTTTCATAATCCTCAATCGTTTCGGCAGGAAAAGAATCGGGCATACTCTTCATCTGACCGAGAAATCTGCTGTCACACTGATGACACTGAACAATGAAGAACTGGCTACCGTTGGTGTTGGGTCCCGCATTCGCCATGCAGAGAGCTCCGCAAATATTATGATAATCGGGATGGAATTCATCCTTGAAGGATCTTCCCCAAATGCTTTCGCCGCCCATACCCGTTCCGGTCGGGTCACCGCCCTGAATCATAAAATCGGGAATTACACGGTGAAAAATGATACCGTTATAGTAATCCTTCTTGGCAAGGCCTTCAAAATTTTCAACGGTTTTCGGAGCAGCTTCGGGGAATAAAAGGACTTTAATATCGCCCATTGTTGTTTTAATCGTAGCGATTTTATCCCCTGCCGCAGGTATTCTTGTCTGAACGCTCATAACAAATCTCCTTTAATCATGAATATTGTCTGTCAGTATTATCTGATTGTCATCCGTAAATGACGCAATAATTCCGTTATAGTCATAAGTCCCGTAAAACGGGGCTTTTGCAAACATTGTCAGATTCCATTTAACATTCGGATATACCTTACCCTGCTGATTGGTAACAATACAGAGTTCGGGCGAAATTTCTTTAAGAAAATCCATTGATGATGAGCCGTAGTAGCCGTGATGACCGACCTTCAGCAAATCACAATGGCCTACCGTCCCTTTAAGCTTCTGCTCAATTCCGGACGGTTTGGTAATATCGGCGGCAAGGAACGCCGTCTTCTTACCCTTTATAACTTTTATACCAATGCTTCCGGCATTTGCACCTTTATTCTCCAAATCATCGTAATATCCGAGGTTATAGAGAGAAAGAGAAAAATCCTGGAATTTTATTGTTTCCGGAATCTGCTGTATAAGAGTGATATTTTTTCTTTTCAAAGCAGATAATATATCATCGTAAAACGATTTAAGCAGCCATTTTTCGTCCTCATACTTATGATTGATTACCGAATTATACTCTTTGAAGTACGCCTTATTGATTACGATTTCATCGTCATTGATTACAGGCGCAAAATTCCCGACGTGATCATAATGATAATGAGTGCCTATAATAAAATCAAGATGCACCAATCCGTCATTTGAACGGGCAACCTTTTTCAAATAGGTCAAAACCTGCTGTTCATAACCGAGATATTCGGTTTTTCTTCTCGGATTATAATTACCCTCACCGGAATCAATCAAGGCAAAATGTCCGTTGCTTTCGAGCAGAATGCAATCGGAATTACCCGTGTTGAGAAAATGTATCTTATCGTTTCCGTGCTTGCCGTCAAAGTTTTCCTGATTTATTTCAAACCTTGAAGCATATTTATTCCCGATTACTACCGTAATTATATCAAGAATAAAAAATGAGGCCATCAGAGGCACTATAATCCATGTGATTATTTTAGCCGCTTTTTTCTTATTCATAGATTTCTCCAACCAAAAAACTGAATGTATCATATCACAGTTTTTATCAATTTACTACACTTTTTTTATATTTCACTTGTTAATCATGTATTTTTATTGTAAAATGATTAATCATTGTTGATAAGGAAGAACCAAATTGAACAAAAACAATCTGAAGCCTGCTCTGTTCAGGATATTATACAAATCATCATTTCTGATTGCTTATGCCGTAAGCATCGGTACCTGCCTTGGCGGCAAAACAGGTGAATTGATTATTTCATCGCTGGTAGCGGTCGTCATAGCAGTAATCACTCCGGAAACTGCAATGTTCCCTTTACTTTCCGGATTTTTGATAACCTTTTACGAATACAATACGGTAGGTCTCTGGGGTGCAAAATTTTCATTTGTAATTTGCGCTATAATATCGGTATTTCTGATGCGAAGTGACAAACTGAAGAAAAAACTTGATGACAGCTATATTCTCGGCTCGGTAACACTTTCAACTGCAATTGTTATGACCGTCCTCATTACAACTCTGTATTTCGGCATCGGAGCCACAGGGAACACCGTAACGGAAATGATAAAATCTTACCGTTCGCTGGGATTTCATCCAAACTGGAGAGGAATACTCTACGGCACGATAGTAATGGTAATAATGATTACGTTTCCCCGCAAGTTCAAGACCGTATCAAAATATATCAGCTCAGAATTTCTTGCATTACTTGCAGCGTTCCTGCTTAATCTTTGGTTGATTCCGCGCGGATCTGTTGAAGTAATTTCCCTGCTTGATAAAGCAGATTATTTTTCGCATGTGCCCTTTATTGCGGCAAATCTGTTATCTTTCAATTCAATAGCAATTATTTTTATCAGCGGTTTCGCATTATCCGTTCTCATGTGTATGACAGGAACGGATAGTTCCGACAGGAAACCGATTTACTCCTCTGCGGCAATCCTTTTGCAGGCGGATACAGGGTATTTCTTCCCGACCGCCGCGAATACAAAATTAAAAGAAATCGTCGAGGGACTTATTTCCGCGGTCATTATGACAATATTCTTGATTCCCACCCACGGTTTTGAAAGACTGCCCGTTTCCGCGTGCGCTGTCGTACTTATCGTTTCCGGCTGGCATAACGTAAAATGGGGTTCAATTGCCAAATCATTTAAGAGTGTTAAAACTGCCGTTTCATTTTTTATCATTATTGCAATTTCCGTACTGATGACACCTGCATTGGGTATTATCAGTGCATTGGCTTTATCACTGATAAACGAAAGAAAGAGTGAAAATATATGAAATACGATTTCAGTTCAATTCCCGACAGAAGATTTACAGGTTCCTTCAAATGGACAGATACTGAGGAAGGCAAACCTTTTGAAGGTGCTTTCCCGCTTTCTACTGCAGATATGGAATGGGGCACCGCTCCCGAAATCAGGAAGGCCTGTTCTGATTTTGCAATGAACGGCTTCTATTGCTATACAATCAGCGATGAAGAGTATCTTGATACTGTCTGTTCTTTTATGAAAAGAAGACATAACTGGGATATCAAAGGCGAATGGGTAACGACTACATACGGTATTGTAAGCGCAATCCATACCTGCGTCAGAGCATTTACAGAAGAAGGTGACGGAGTAATCATTCAATCCCCCGTTTACGGTCACTTTGAAGCCGCCGTCAGACTAAACAACAGAAAAGTTCTCAATAATTCACTTATCATCAAAGACGGCAAATACGAAATGAACTTTGACGAACTAGAGATGCTTGCAAAAGAAGCAAAAATGATAATCCTCTGTTCACCTCATAACCCCGTGGGCAGAGTATGGACAAAAGAAGAACTTGAAAAAGTCGCTGATATTGCAGCAAGAAACGACCTCATCGTCATTGCCGACGAAATTCACTTTGATATAGTTTCTAAACCCCATACCGTATTTGCTTCCCTCAGCAAAAAAGCATCTGAAATCACCGTAACCTGTACTGCACCCTCAAAAAGCTTCAATATTGCAGGTCTAGGAACATCAAACATCATCATTTCCGACGAAAAGCTCAGAGCAAGATTTCAGGGAAGAATTGCAAAAGACGGATATGAATGTATAAATGCCTTTGCATATCCCGCCATTACAGCAGCTTACAGCAAATGCGACGAATGGCTTGACGAAATGAATACCCATCTCAGGGAAAACTATAAAATAACGAAAAAATATATTGCGGACAATATTCCGGCAATAAAGCAATATGAACTTGAAGGTACCTACCTCATGTGGCTTGATGTTTCTTCGTTGGGAATTCCCGATAACGAAATCATTAAATTCTTTGCTGACAAGGCAGGCATCGTCGTAAATAACGGTGGTTGGTTCGGTGACGAGGGGCTTGGTTTCATCAGAATAAACATCGCAATTCCGAAGGAAAAACTTATTGAACTTCTTGAAAAAATCAAAAAAGTATTTGACTGAAAAAAGAAATCCCGTCCAAGGACGGGATTTTTCTTTATATGATTTTCCTGCACTTATAAATTCCTGACTTCAGTTCAAGAAGAGTCTGTCTGTCCAGCTGTGAATAGGTATTTTTGTCATAAGAAACACACCATCCGGCAGGCATAACAATGTATCCTATTGCATCGTCCGGGACATTGACAATGAGATTGACATATTCCCCTTCGCGTTTCCACTCAACCCTGATTTTACCGCAGGGAGCATCATATTCGGCTTCGGCAAAATCAAGCTGCGAAATAAAGTCGGGTCTGATATCAAAATCATCGGGTGATGTAAATCTCGGGTTAATTGTAATACCGACAATTTTCTGTACAAACCAGCTCGTAATATCTCCCATAAAATGATGATTCAGAGAATTGGGATAATCCCATTTTTCGGGAGGAAGGAAGTCTTCTGCAAGTGAGGTAAGCCCCTGCTTTATCATCGAGCCGTAGGAAGGATAATCCTCTCGGGTTATCATCTTATATGCGAGTTCACCGTAACCGAAATCGGAAAGAACGTGGAATATAACTCGTACGCCTATCATTCCGCAGTCAAAATGATCGTCTCTTTCATGAATCAGATTAAGAAGAACGTTAAACGCCTTTTCTTTTTCACCGTTTTCAAATACACCGTAATAGATACATATTGCCTGTGAAGTCTGACAGCGCGATTTAACCGTCATCGTGTTGAAATCAATGAGGTTCTTTCTGATTGCATCTCTGAATGAATAATAGAGAGAAAATGCAAAATTTTTATGATATTCCAGATTGAGTGCATCAAACAAATCGTATGCCTTTTTACAGATATACATTGAAATCACGCTGTCTGTAACGTATAGAGGAGCAAGCGGAGAACCGGCGTCCTTACCCGGCTGAAGCCAATCGCCAAGGCCGATTGCAATAAGCCCGTCGGGTCTTCTTTTTTGTGAAATATACGAGAGATATCTGAGTATGCTTTCGCTGCAGTCTTTTGCAAGTTCAAGGTTTCCTCTCATACGGTAAGTCTGCCAGCAAAGCTCTGTAAGTACGTTATCCCATGCGGGGCCGTTGCCCCATTCAAAGCCCCAGCCACCGGTAGGAATTATTCCGGGAAGACAGCCGTTAAGCTTCTGCGCCTTGCATATATTTCTGAGCCATTCTCTGTAACTTGCTTCAGGCGTAAGAGAAAGAAGAACATGCTCAGCTGAAACTGCAGCGTCACCGGTCCAGCCGTTCTTTTCACGATGAGGGCAATCCGTGGGGAAATAATAGAAATTAGCAAGGTCACTTACTCTGCCCATTTTTCCGAGAGTGTTCATTACCTCGTCAGAGCAATCAAAGGTACAGCGTTCCTTCAAATCAGAATTGGCAACGAGCATCGTAAGGGTATCATCTTTTATCTGGTCTTTTTCCAATCCGAAGACGACCGCATATCTATAACCGAAATAGCAAAAAGAGGGCTCAAAGATTTCGTTCTTTTCGCCTTTGCATATATAGTATACCGACTGACCGTAGCCATCGGGATAAAAGCTGCCGGTGTTTTTATAGGATAATTTACCGTTTGACAGCATCAATTCGCAAAACTGAATAAAAATCTGCTGTCCTTTTTTACCGTCGATTTTCAGACGGCATATACCGGCGGAATTGTCACCGAAATCATACAAAACACCTTTTTGACCGAGCTTGTTGAATTTGAACTGAGTGTCAAGCCGCATATTCTCCCTGTTGTCGAAATCCGTATCAATTTCAGCTTCACGAATGGCAACCGGCTTGATTTCTTTTGTAATGACAATCGGATCGGCCTCACAGATTCTTCTTTCTCCTCTCGGAGTATCCGCTTTGATTACATTTATCCAACTGCTATCATCAAAGCCGGGCATATTCCAGTTCTTCTGTTCAAGATTTGCGTCATAAAAGCATCCCGAACGGAGATCGTCGAAGATAATAGGAGAAGGAGAAGCTTTGAAAAGTCCTCCTATATCCTCAAATCCTATTTCCTTGCCTTCATCGTTTTCATTAGTAAGAGAAATTGCAAAGCAGGGAGCATTTCTGAATTTCGCAATATCAAAATCCCACACTCTGCCTCCGTGGGCGTTCTGCATACCGTTACCGAGAATAAGCCCGATGCAGTTTTTACCCGAGTCAAAAATATCGGTTACATCATATCTGTCAAAATATACCATATCATCGGGATTGGAAATATATGGGGCAAGAAGTCCCTTGGTAATCTTTTGACCATTGATAAAAACATCGTAAAAGCCGAGACCTGATACGGTAATAAAAGTCTTACAGCCGGTCTTTTTATCCGTTTCATATCTCAGAAGAGGAGCATTAACGTGCTTTTCATAAGTGTTATATGTTTTTGTGGCCTTATAAAATTCAGTTGGGAATTTCATAATATCATCTCCTGACATCATAATGAGTAAATACTATCAAATTAAAAGTGAATTATCAATATAAATTGATTATTTTATTGAAATAAAAACCGTCTTATGATAATATTACGTGGGGTGATTTAATGTCACATAACAACAGATATTATCTGGGAATGGACATAGGCGGTACAAAATGTGCAGTCGTGATTTCCCGCGATAACAGCAGTGAAATAACGGATAAAATCCGATTTGATACAAATCCGAAAAGAGGATGGAAGTCAATTACGGATGAACTGATTGAATCCGCTGAAAAACTAATAAGAAAAAACGGACTTGAAGCATCTGATTTTTGCACCTGCGGAGTAAGCTGCGGCGGTCCGCTTAACAGTAAAACAGGAGTAATAATGTGTCCCCCCAATCTTCCGGATTGGGATAATGTTCCGCTTGCGGATATGATAAGAAACTGTCTCGGAATTCCCTGCAAAATCTGTAACGATGCAGATGCCTGCGCATTGGCTGAGTGGAAATTCGGAGCAGGCAAAGGAACGGAAAATATGATTTTTCTCACATTCGGTACGGGAATGGGAGCAGGACTTATTGTTAACGGAAAGTTATATTCCGGTACAACTGGTACGGCGGGCGAGGTAGGTCATATCAGATTAGCCGATGACGGTCCCGTCGGATACGGTAAAAAAGGTTCATTCGAGGGGTTCTGCTCAGGAGGCGGAATTGCAAATTTATCAAAAATAATGTTTGATGAATACAAAGGTGAAACAGTCCTTAACGCAGACAATCTTTCAGCAAAGGAAGTCGCTCAGGCGGCGAACTGCGGCGATGGGCTTGCAATTGAAATCTACCGTAAATGCGGTACGATGCTCGGCAAAGGACTTGCCGTTCTGATTGATATACTAAATCCCGAAAGGATAGTAATAGGCAGTATCTATCAGCGCTCGTCAAACCTGCTTATTGATTCAATGAAAAAATCAATAAAGGAAGAAGCACTCGGAATATCGGCTGAAAGCTGTAAAATAGTACCGGCTTTTCTCGGTGATGAAATAGGTGATTTTGCGGCCATAGGCGTAGCAAAGCAATATGAGGAGGAGTTTTATGGCTAATGATATTCTTGAAAATTTGATAGAACGCTATCCCCCTCTGGCAGAATGTAAGGAAGATATCATAAAGGCGTATGATCTCATAAAATACTCCTATGATAATAGCGGAAAACTTCTGTGCTGCGGCAACGGCGGCAGCAGTGCCGACTGCGACCATCTTGTAGGTGAACTGATGAAGGGCTTTTTGAAAAAGAGACCTCTGTCAAAGGATGAAATAAACAAGTTTGAAGATAAATCCGTTGCAGAGGGTCTTCAGAAGGGTCTTCCGGCGTTATCGCTCACCACTCAATCCGGACTTATGACTGCATTTGAAAATGATTGCAATCCGGCGTTTGTCTATGCACAGCAGGTTTATGCACTCGCCTGCGAAAATGATGTACTGATTGCGTTTTCCACATCGGGGAATTCAAAAAATATAGTTTATTCTCTTGAAGCCGCAAACGCACTGAGAATAAATTCAATTGCAATTACGGGAAAGAATGAAAGCAAATGCAGTGAAAAAGCGAAAGTCTGTATTAAGCTTCCGTCAGATGAAACATTCAAAATTCAGGAATATACTCTTCCTGTCTATCATGCATTAGCGGCAATGATTGAAGAAACATACTTTGAAATATAAGGGAGAACAATTATGAATAACATTCCGAGAACTGAATATCCCAAGCCCCAATTCAAAAGAAAAAACTGGCTCAACCTTAACGGCGAATGGGATTTTTGCTTTGATAACGGCAGAAGCGGAAAAGCAAGAAAAATATACGGCAAATCAGCTTCTTTCAGCAGAAAAATAACCGTCCCCTTCTGTGTTGAATCTGAGTTATCAGGAATAGGCAAAAAAGATTTTATATACGGCGTATGGTACAGAAAAGAAATTGAGCTGACTGAAAAGCAGGTTAAAGGAAGGACCGTACTTCATTTCGGTGCCGCTGATTATAAAACCACCGTCTACATTAACGGTACCGAAGCGGGTACGCACGAGGGCGGTTACGTTTCTTTCTGTTTTGACATCACCGATAAAGTACGTGAAGGCAAAAATATAATTGTCGTCAACTGTGAAGACGACACACGCGATCCCATGATTCCCAGAGGAAAACAGAGTGAGGAATACCATTCTCACGGCTGTGATTACACACGCACTACCGGTATATGGCAGACCATATGGCTTGAATTCACTGAAAAAACATATATCAGAAAAGTCAAATACTATCCCGATATACTTACCTCTTCCGTAACCGTTGAGGCGGATCTTTGCGGCAAGGCAGACCTTAAAGCAGAAACGTCATTTGAAGGCAGAGCAACGGGTTCAGCAGAAATTAAAGACGCGGCGGGCATCGTAACGTTTACTGTTCCGCTGAGTGAAAAACAATTGTGGGAGGTAGGCAACGGACGTCTTTACGATGTAAAATTCACGTTCGGCAAAGATAAAGTCAAAAGTTACTTCGGTCTCAGAAACATAAGATTTGACGGATACAGGTTTATGCTTAACGATAAATCAGTCTTCCAGCGTCTTGTACTTGACCAGGGTTTCTATCCCGACGGAATTTATACAGCACCCACCGACAAAGCATTGCTCAATGATATCAAGCTCTCAAAAAAATTCGGGTTTAACGGTGCAAGACTTCATCAGAAGGTATTTGAAGAAAGATTCCTTTATCATTGTGATAAGGAAGGATACCTTGTCTGGGGTGAATACGGAAACTGGGGTCTTGACCATACAAAACCCGAAAGTATCTACCGTTTTCTTCCCGAATGGCTTGAAGAAATCAACCGCGATTTCAATCATCCGGCAATAATCGGATGGTGTCCGTTTAACGAAACATGGGATATCAGAGGATGTAAGCAATTTGATCCCCTGCTTTCACTTGTATACAGAGCGACCAAAGCGGCAGACTCAACCCGTCCGTGTATTGATACAAGCGGTAATTTCCACGTTGAAACGGATATTTATGACGTCCACGATTACGAACAAAATCCCACAGTATATGCCGAGCATTACAGTGACTTTGAAAAAAATGACGAATTCCACGACGGGCTCCGTAACCGTCAGCATTATATCCACGGACTGCCGATGTTTGTAAGCGAATACGGCGGAATCAAATGGAGCCGACCTGACATAAAAGGAAACGCATGGGGTTACGGCAACGCACCGAAAACAGAAGAGGAATACAAGGAAAGATATAAAGGTCTCACGGATGTTATGCTTGATAATCCCAAGATTTTCGGCTTCTGCTACACTCAACTGACAGACGTTGAGCAGGAACAGAACGGCTGCTACTATTATAACCGTGAGCAGAAATTCGATACTGAGTTTTTCTGCAAGGTCAACTCACGCAAGGCGGCAATTGAAGATTAAAAAAGAAGCACCTCAATCGAGGTGCTTCAAATTTTACTTACTATTTTTTATTTGTCTTCCATATAAACGAAAATGCAAGCAGAACAGCGGCTACGGAAATAAAACCGCAGGCAGCTATCGGCGACCAGTGAAGATTTGCAAGATCCTTGGTAAATGTAAATTCAAGTGCAATGAAATATATACCGACTTCAAAAGACATAGCAGACAAAATCTTCATCCAGTCAAATTTCTTTGAACTGATCATTGCAACATCAACGGCAACAAATATTGCCGCAAGCACAAGCAAGGGAAGGAATTTCGCATAAAGCCACTGAACAAACGGTATGTCACCCAGCTTGGACATCAGGAAGGATATGTATCCGAATATTGATATCAGACAGATAACCGCGGTTACGGGAGCAGGGGTAATCTTCATAACGGGAAGAACTGCGCAAACCCATACAACTATAAGTGCACCGACAACGTACCCAAACCAGAAATCGTATCTGTGGAAGCTCAGATCAATAGCGGCACAAAGTGAACCGGGGAAAACAAGAAGAGCGGTAAAGAGAGCTGCATAACCTTTTGCAAACTTGCCGGGCTCTTTTTCATTTTCGTTTTGCTGCGGATTTACTTCCGTCGGCTGAACAGTAGCAGGAGTGGGAACAGGCGTAGGCGGATTTACCGAACAAACGGGACAACTGCCGTTAGGATTCAGCTGATTACCGCAATTTGGACAATACATATAATCAACTCCTATTTCTAAGTGAATTTATTATACAACTATAAAAATAAAAAATCAATTACAGAATTAAAAATTCAGAATCAAATGAAATTGACAAAATTTCCTCTATGATATATAATTTCCAGCGTATTGTAAAAAGGAGTGATTATAATGTCTGTTTTCAGACCGTTCAAAGCAATAAGACCCACGTCGAAATATGCTTCAAAAGTAGCTGCTCTCCCCTATGACGTAATGAACAGTGACGAGGCACGCGAGATGGTAAAGGATAATCCCGTATCATTTCTTCACGTAGATAAAGCCGAGATTGATTTACCCCGTGATACCTACTTATACTCAGAGGAAGTATACCTCAAAGCAAAAGAAAATCTTGATAAGCTTGTTGCTGACGGAATAAGTGTTCAGGACGAAAAGCCGTACTTTTATATTTACCGTCAGATTATGAACGGCAGAGCTCAGACCGGGCTCGTCGGCTGTGTATCAATTGATGACTATATGAATAATGTTATCAAAAAACATGAGCTGACAAGAGCCGATAAAGAGGCAGACAGAATCAATCACGTTGATTACTGTGATGCAAATACAGGTCCTATATTCCTGACATATAAGCCCGATAATGAAATAGCATCAATCATAAACAACTGGAAAGACAATCATACACCGTACTGTGATTTTATAACCGAAGACGGTATTCAGAATACCGTATGGGTAATTGACTGCGATAAAACAAATACTCAGATCACTTCCCTCTTTGAGAAGGTAGAGTCACTCTATATTGCCGACGGACATCACAGAGCCGCTTCTGCAGTAAAGGTTGGAATCAAGAGAAGAGAAGCTAATCCGGATTACACCGGTAACGAAGAATTCAATTATTTCCTTGCTGTTCTTTTCAACTGCGATGAGCTTGAAATAATGGACTACAACAGAGTAATCAAAGACCTTAACGGTTATACAAAAGACGAATTCATTAACGAAATAGGGAAAAAGTTTAATATTGAAAAAGTCGGCACAAAAGCATACAAACCCGTTTCATCACATACATTCGGTATGCTTCTTGACGGAGAATGGTACAAACTGGCTGCTCATTCCGATTCTTTTGACAGTAATGACGTTGTAGGTTCACTTGACGTTTCAATCCTGCAGAATAATCTCATCTCTCCGATACTCGGAATAGATGACCCCAGAACCGATAAGAGAATTGATTTTGTCGGCGGAATCAGAGGTCTTTCAGAACTTGAAAGAAGAGTCAGCGATGATATGTGTCTTGCATTTTCCATGTATCCCACTACACTTGAAGAGCTTATGAATATCGCAGACAACGGTCTGATTATGCCTCCGAAATCCACTTGGTTTGAGCCCAAGCTACTCAGTGGATTATTCATCCATAAATTAAGCTGAGGTGATATTATGACAAGAGGAGAAAAAGCAAAAGCACTTTTTGAAGAAGGATATAACTGCTCACAGTCGGTATTTCTTGCATTTGAGGATGTTATCGGTCTTGACAGAAGTACTGCAGTTCGCATATCAGCCGGATTCGGCGGAGGATTTGCAAGAATGAGAGAGGTTTGCGGAGCCGTCAGCGGAATGACCGCCGTAATTTCCTTTGCAAACGCCTGTGAAGACCCCTCCGACCATGAGAAGAAAAAAGAACTCTACGCTCTAATACAGAAAGCTATCGGAGAATTCAAAGAAATAAACGGGCATTATATCTGCCGTGAGCTTCTCGGATTAAACGTCGGAACATCCCCCGTTCCCACAGAAAGAAACGAGGCTTTTTACCATAAACGTCCCTGCGGTGAGTATTGCAAAATTGCGGCTGACATCGCAGAAAAATATATCTAAAAAAAAGAGGCAGTGAATTATTCACTGTCTCTCAGTTTTATATTCAGCATTTTATCAAACAAAGGTTTCCAAATCGGCAGAACACAAATCGCAACAAGAGCTATCGTGACCGCCAATTCATAAATTACTATTGTATTTCCGCCGAAATATTTATCAATTCCGAAGCGGTCACTTACAAGTCCCAGCCAAAGATGCTTCAATGCGGAATGTAAAGCATAAATCTGAACTGATTTTACCCCGAGTTTAGCAAAAAATCCTTTGCATAATTTATCGGGAACAAGACAGATTACACTTCCTCCGACAAGAAGGGAAACTACGTAACAAATCAGTCTGTAAACAAATGCATACGGGCGGTCCTTCATTATCTTAACGAAAGCAATCCTGCCTGCGAATACATACTTCAGGTCAAACAAATACCTGTTAAATAAGCAAATTATTACAATCAAAGACGTAATAATCAGAGCCGAAATAATTTTTAAGCTCTTTTTATTCAGAAAATCCATAACCTTTTTGGGATCAAGAATAAAACCGAGATAATAAAACGGATAAAATACTATTATTCTTGAGAGGCACAACCATTCACCGACTTCTTTATCATACCCTGCCGCCAGGGCAATGAGTACAGATGCAATAAGTACATATTTCGGTGAAAACTTTTCAAAAAGAATAGTCATCATATTGAAGGCAAACAGACAGAATGCATACCAGGCAACGTTGCCCGTTGACAAAAGACTGAAGCCGGGTCTTTCACCGTATGCAATCCATTCGGCAAAGAACGTTATTACCTTTATAAAAACAAAAAGTATAAGATAGGAAAAGATTTTATTGTAGCGTCTTTCCTTTATATTCTTCTTTTCAAAAAGACCGCTGATAAACACAAAAGCCGGCATATGAAAAGTAAAAAGAAACAGTCTGATGCAATTTGATAAGAGAGAATTATCTGCATATACGTCGGTCATGTGACCGAGAACAACGCAGAATATAAGGAAGAATTTGATATTATCCCATTTCTGAATGCGGTTACTTACTGCTTTTTCCAAAATATCATCTCCGAATCAAAAGGATAATATCACATTCAATACAATTATTCAACATATAATTAAGGCAACCAGAATATAACAAGCACATAATTAAATCCGATTTATGTTGATAATGCTATTCAGGTGTGATATTATTAAAATGACATTATGTCGGGAGGTAATAATATGAAAATGAAAAAAATTGTTTCTGTCCTGCTTGCAGTAATAATTGTATTTTCCACCTCGGTTATTGCTTTTGCACAGGACGAAGGGTACGGCTTCTTCCCCCATGCGGTTGATAACGTATTCGGCATAGTTCAGGACGGTTTATTTGCTTTGCTTACCGGACTCAATCAGAAATTTGATATTCCCAAAGCATCCGACTATAAGCTTAATGAGAGTCAGTATTTTTATCCCGGAACAGACGGAAAGATTCAGGGAACGGGCTGGAAAGCAGGTTTCGGCGACAACAGCATAGTTCCCGCCGAGTGGAGATGCGATGCAGACGGCAACGCAGATCCGAACGGATATAATCTCAACAAAAACTATGCAGGCGGCGGATACCAAGCCGAAATCAACAAATTATACACTGACCAGAACGTCAGCGTTGTAGTTCTTTCAAACGGCTGTGACATCAATCAGAACGGTAAGGAAGACCTTGTAATTATCATCAGCTGCGACGGTGTAGGTGTTACAAATCTTACATGCAGAGCCATTAGAGCAGCCGTTGAAGATAAGCTTTCTTCCTCAGGTATCGAGTCAGACGATGTTCTTTCATGTACGGTTAGCGCAACTCATTGTCATGCCGCACTTGATACTCAAGGAATGTACTGGAAGGTAATTCTCAAAGTTCTTTTTACCAATCTTTTCAAGAAGCTGATTGCTCCCAACAGCTATATGCTTACTCTTGATGAAGCAATGTACAATACTCTTACAAAGCAGTGCTCCGATGCCGTTGACAAGGCATATAAGAGCATGGAAAGCGGTAAGCTCTATTTCTTCAACACCGAAGAAACTGACGGAGCAAGAGATAAATTCCAGAGCGGAGCAAAGACACAGAATAAATTCTCATCCTATATGTTTGAATCCGACAGCGGAGTAAAAACAATAGTATCCAATATCGGTGCTCACCCCGTAAGCGCAAATGCACAGAGTACGCATCTTATGGTCTGTGACTATCCCAACTTTACAAAGCAGGCGATGAAGGATGCCGGCTATAATTTCCTTTTCATCCAGGGTGCTCAGGCAGGTGTTTCCAGCCCTGATGTTGCCGAAACAGATGCAGGTAAAGAATGGGGCGAAAGCAAAGGCCTTACCCGTGAACAGTGGGTTGAAAGATACGGTGAAGAAGCAACCGCAGAGCTCTTTGATTCGGAAGAAAACTGGCTTCGCGGTCAGTACAGAAAGGGTTACGACCTGGCACACTATATTATAGATGCTTCCGATGCAAAGACAGAAGTAGCCCCCACACTCAACATCAAGGCAACAGAAACAATCCTCGACTGTGACTACGGTCTTATGCAGTTAGGCGCTGCAACCGGCGTAATGAATTTCAATGCCGTTAAATCAAAAACAGCCGAAAGCGGCTACGGTATAGTAGTTGAAATCGGATATATTGAAATCGGCGATGACGTAGCTTTCATAACAGTTCCCGGTGAACTTTCCCCTGCAGTTGTCTACGGCACAAAGGACGGATATGACGGCACAACAATGTGGAAAGGCACACAGTCATGGAACGGCACAGACTGGGAATATAACACCATTGAATCCATGGTAAGAACTGCATCCGGCGACTCGGACAAACAGGTTATCGTAATGGGCATCACAAACGATGAAATCGGTTATATTCTTCCCGATCCCGTTACCACGCAAGGCATTCTCACTCCCCTTCTTTTCTATAACGGAGAAGGAGGAAATGAGGTATCAAACTCAATGCTTATGACAATTTCAAACAACAGTGCATCGCAGATAGTCGAAAGCTTCGGCAAGCTTCTCGGCACGCCGGCAAAATAAAGTAAAACATCGGAGTGATTTCGGTCACTCCGATGTATGTTTATTCGGCAAGCTTAAGAAAAAGATTAACAATACGTGATGCGGAGAGTTCAAGGTCGGCCCTTATAACCGTACCGTCTTCATAAGCCGATTTTAATTCATCGGGATATCCGATGTGCATCTTCATATCATTTCCGGCCTTCAATTCAAGGACCGGATTATTCTTCTGTCCCCAATCGGTAACGACCATTCCGTTGAAGCCCCACTCTTTTCTGAGTATTCCCGTAAGCAGGTCATAGCTTTCGGACGTATGGACACCGTTGATAAGATTATATGAAGACATAATCGTCCAAGGGTCTGCTTCTCTGACACAGATTTCAAACGCCTTAAGATATATTTCTCTGAGGGCTCTTTCGGAAAGCCGTGAATCACTCGCGAATCTGTTAGGTTCTTTGTTATTGCAGGCAAAATG
>JAZLLW010000023.1:0-24523 GCA_045598305.1 Acutalibacteraceae bacterium | reverse complement strand
TCCGGAGGTGAGCAGCAGAGAGTTGCTATTGCAAGAGCTCTTGCGATGAATCCGGATATTATGCTTTTTGATGAACCTACAAGTGCTCTTGACCCCGAAATGGTCGGTGAAGTTCTTCAGGTAATGAAAAAGCTTGCCGCTGAGGGTATGACGATGATTGTTGTTACTCATGAAATGGGATTTGCAAAGGATGTTTCCGACAGAGTGCTTTTTATCAGTGACGGCGTAATCGTTGAGCAGGGCACACCGGAAGATGTATTTGATAATCCCACCCAACAGAGAACAAAGGAATTTCTTTCCTGTGTTCTTAAATGATAAAAATAATCCTCAACCGTTTGGCTGAGGATTTATTTTTTATGCAGTCGGTATTTTTGCCATTTCGGATATACTGTCTTGAGTATAACATCCCTTTCCGGCAAACTGCGAATTTTCATTAAGCACATAGTAAAACATGCTGTCGGGATCTCCTCCCGCAAATTCTGGATTCTTGAGTATACTGTTATTTAACATAAATGAATAATATCTTCGGCATACATTTCCTTCAATTGTATTTTTTCCGAAGCTTATCGCGGGCATAAATAATGAAGTAATGGCGGTAACGGTATTGCCTATAAATATATTATCCTTAATTGTAACGTTTTTCAGGTTAATCCATAAAATCGGTGAGCAGTTTATAAGGGTATTATTATAGAAACTGAAGTTATCCGATGTAGTCGGAATACCGGTGTCGTTAGGAATAGCAAAAGATGCATAGTTTATGCCTCTGTTGTCGTTAACCGATAGGCAGTACCTGACGGTATTGTTTCTGTTATGAGTTTCGGAGTCGTAAAGACAGTTCCTCATAAATCTCTTATTGTCGTGAGAATAAATATATTGATAGGTACAGTTTGTTGACCATCCGTCAAAATCTATTGTCATCCCGTCATTATTCCCGTTTGAACCGCAGATTTCACAGTACTCCATAGTAACATTATCACAATGATGTGTCCAGAGAGGAGCTGTAACGAAGGCGTCGCTTTGGCAAGTATTAATGAATCTGCATTTTGTGACGAGAGAATCTCTCAGTGAGCTCAGTATTATTCCGTCATAGAGAAGATTCTCCATATAAAGATTTTCAAATTTTACATTATAGTTATAGCTTGTCTTTTCATCAATAAAATTATCGTCTGTTTCACGGTCTATGCCTTTTGTTTCTATACCGCCGCCGCAATTAACAAACGATAAATCGTGAATGTATAAATCGTGATATATCGAACTGCCGTTGTAGTCTATCTGGATAGCATTACAGCGAATGTCCGGATCATCAGGTCTGTAACTTAAATTGTAAAATCCGCAGTTTCTGACTTCTATGTTGCTCATAATATAACCGTCGGTGGGATAAATAAACAGAGAATTATAATTATCTCTGAAATCAATGTTTTCAAGGATCATATAACTGACGTTATGAATGAACAAAAGGGGATTGTATCCAGCTTCCTGCATAGTGATTATTGGATTATTACCTTCACCATAAGCTGAAATCAATATAGGATTATTTTCTGTACCGCAGCCTTCGACAGTAAGCATCTGTGTGAATCTGCTTCCTCTTTTAAGCAGAATTTTGTCACCCGGACCGTAGCTTGATATGCTCAAGAGATTAGTGAAATCTTTGAATGCTTTGTCTTCGGATTTGCCGTTGTTTTCATTGCTCCCGTTTATTGAATCAACATAATAGGTAGTTCCGATTAATTCGGAAAAAGCGGGGGAGCAAAGCATAAAGCAAATTATCAGAGCAGAAATTAATGATAAAAACTTTTTCAAATTTATCACCTCATCGGTTAATTTTACAAAACATAACTATAAGTGTCAATGATTATTGAATTTTTTATGTAATTCACAAAGAATTAACAATTAAATTATTGACAAATGTAAATTATTGGATTATTATAGCATCATAAATTAGCACTCTTTGAGCGCGAGTGCTAATTTTGGCACTCCCGGATGAAAGGAGGAAAATTATGACCGCATTATCAGACAGAAAAAATCAGATACTTTCTTCGGTTATCAATATGTATATTAAAAACGGCGAACCCGTCGGATCAAAGAATCTGATTTCAGCCACGGGAATGAATTGCTCTTCAGCTACTGTCAGAAATGAGCTGAATGAGCTTGATTCACTCGGATATCTTCTTCAGCCCCATACGTCAGCCGGCCGTATTCCTTCTGAAAAGGGTTATCGATATTATGTTGATAATCTGATGGTTACACGTGATCTGGATGAATTTACAAAGATGACTGTTGATACACGTCTTCTTACTGCCGCAGGTGACCCAGAAAAGCTGATAAATACGGCGAGAGAGCTTCTTGCCGATATTACAAATTGCGCCTGCGTTACTACTACGCCAGTAGGAATAATGAATCTTATTCGTAAAATCGAAATTGTTCCCGTAAGCACTCATACAGCCATGATGGTTTTGCTTACGTCAAACGGTATTCTGAAAAGCAGACTTTGCAGGATTGACTATGAACTTGATTCGAGAATTCTTGAAAAGTTCTATAACATTGTAAAAACTTATTTTATCGGTCAGCCCGCGGGAGAAATCAGTCAGGCGTCAATCCAGACTGTAGCAGCATCTTTTGACGAAGACTATTTCGCGATGCTTCCTCTTCTTGCCGCTGTCAGTGATCTGGCATGCAGTATTACCGATTCGAGATTCGTTCTCGGAGGCAGTTCTAATCTTATTACTGTTCGTGATTATGGAGAAAGTGTAATTTCATTACTTGAATTTCTAAAAAGAAAAGAGCCGATAGTTGAAGTTATTAATTCTTCCAAGGGATCGTTCAGCATTAAAATCGGTTCTGAAAATATGTACAAACAGTTGTTTGATTCGAGTGTTATCATTTCCAAATATAAGGTTAAGGATGATGATTCCGGTACGTTAAGCATAATCGGTCCCACGAGAATGGACTATGAAACAGTAATTCCCGGTGTCAGGTATCTTTCCGATATGGTCGGTAAACTGATTACCTCGGCACTTGATGAATAGAAAGGAAGTCATAATGAAAAAGGAAAAGCAGATTGATGAAGAAAAAAAGCCGGCGAAAGATTTAAATGAAAACGTATCTCAGGAAGAAAGTGAAATTGATAAGCTCAACAAAGAACTTTCAGACGAAAAAGATAAGTTTCTCAGACTTGCCGCCGAATATGACAATTACCGTAAACGTTCAGTTAAAGAAAAGACGGATGCCTACTCTGCAGCGAAATCGGACGTAATCAGTGATTTCTTGCCGATTATTGATAATTTTGAGAGGGCTGCAGCAAATTCGGAATCAGATTTTGAGGGGTATAAAAAAGGTGTAGAAATGATTTTTACACAGTTTATGAACGTCTTTTCAAAGTACGGCGTTGAGTCCTTCGGCGAAGAAGGAGAAACATTTGACCCCGAATATCATAACGCAGTTATGGTCACGGAAGATGATAATCTGGGAGAAAATGTTATCGCTCAGGTTTTTTCAAAGGGTTATAAGCTCGGCGATAAAATTATCAGAGAAGCCGTAGTTAAAGTAGCAAATTCATAAAAATTACAGATATAAAACGGAGGAAAAATTATGTCAAAAGTAATAGGTATTGACCTTGGTACAACAAATTCATGTGTAGCAGTTATTGAAGGCGGTGAGCCCGTTGTTATCGCAAACGCAGAAGGCGCAAGAACAACTCCTTCAGTTGTTGCTTTCGGTAAGACAGGCGAAAGAATGGTCGGTCAGGTTGCCAAGAGACAGGCAATAACCAATCCCGATAAGACTGTTTCTTCAATCAAGAGACAGATGGGTTCTGATTACAGAGTAACAATTGATGATAAGAAGTACACGCCCCAGGAAATTTCCGCAATGATTCT
Source organism: Acutalibacteraceae bacterium (assembly GCA_045598305.1). Classification (GTDB taxonomy): domain Bacteria; phylum Bacillota; class Clostridia; order Oscillospirales; family Acutalibacteraceae; genus CAG-177. The sequence goes on along the minus strand of JAZLLW010000023.1, from coordinate 20,648 downwards.
TCAGAAGCTTAAGACAGATGCAGAAGCTTATCTCGGCGAAAAGGTTTCCGAAGCGGTTATTACCGTACCCGCATATTTCAGCGATTCACAGAGACAGGCAACAAAGGATGCGGGTAAGATTGCAGGCCTTGAAGTAAAGAGAATTATCAATGAGCCCACAGCGGCACCTCTTTCATACGGAATTGATAAGGTAACCGATCAGAAGGTTATGGTATATGTCCTCGGCGGCGGTACGTTTGACGTTTCAATTATTGAAATGGGTGACGGAATCCAGGGAGGTCTTGCTACAGCAGGCAACAACCGTCTCGGCGGGGACGGTTTTGACCAGAGAATTATTGACTGGCTTGTAAATGAATTTAAGAAGGAACAGGGCTTTGACCTTCGCTCTGATAAAATGGCTATGCAGAGACTCAAGGAAGCTGCAGAGAAGGCAAAAATTGAGCTTTCCGGTGTAACAACTTCCACTATTTCTCTTCCTTACATTACTGCAGACGCAACAGGTCCTAAGCATCTTGAAACAACCCTTACCAGAGCTAAGTTCAATGAACTTACTGCTGATCTTGTTGAATCCACAATGGGTCCCGTTCGTCAGGCAATGAGTGACTCCGGTCTTAAAAACAGCGAAATCAATAAGGTTCTCATGGTAGGCGGTTCTTCAAGAATTCCTGCCGTTCAGGAAGCAGTTAAAAAGTTTATGGGTATTGAGCCCTTCAAGGGTATCAATCCCGATGAGTGTGTTGCTATCGGTGCCGCTATTCAGGCAGGCGTTCTCGGCGGCGAAGTTCAGGGACTTCTTCTCCTTGACGTTACTCCTCTTTCACTCGGTATTGAAACCATGGGCGGAATCAATACAAAGATTATTGACAGAAATACTACTATCCCCGTTAAGAAGAGCCAGATTTTCTCAACGGCAGCCGATAATCAGCCTTCAGTTGAAGTTCACGTACTTCAGGGCGAGAGAGAATTTGCCAAGGATAACAAGACTCTCGGCGTATTCCATCTTGACGGTATTCTTCCCGCAAGACGCGGTGTTCCTCAGATTGAAGTAACGTTTGATATTGATGCCAACGGTATAGTTCACGTATCTGCCAAGGATCTCGGCACTCAGAAAGAGCAGTCAATTTCCATTACAGCTTCATCCAATATGTCTAAGGAAGACATTGATAAGGCCGTAGCAGAGGCGGAGAGATTTGCAGATGAAGATAAGAAACGCCGTGAAGATATTGATGCACGTAATGAAGCAGATCAGATGGTATATCAGACTGAAAAACTTCTTAGCGAAAACGGTGACAAGTTTGACGATGCGGATAAGTCTGAAATCAACGCTAAGATTGATGCTCTTAAGGAAGCACTTAAGGGAGAAGATATAAACCTCATCAAGTCAAAGAAGGATGAACTTACGGCAAAATTCTATGAAATCAGTGAAAAAATGTATAAGGCAAACGGCGGCGCAGAAGGTGCTCCCGATTTCAACGGCGCTCAGGGCCCCGATGATGCTAATTATACAGATTTCACAGAAGCAAACGACCAGTAATATTTTTATGAAGGTTCCCTTTATCGGGGACCTTCATATCAGAACAGGAGAATTACCTTGGCAGATAAAAGAGACTATTATGAAGTCCTTGGTATAAATAAAGGCGCCTCGGAAGACGAAATAAAAAAAGCATACAGACAGAAAGCCAAGCAGTATCATCCGGACCTTAACCCAGATAATCCCGATGCCGAAGCTAAATTCAAGGAAGTAAATGAAGCGTACGAGGTACTTTCCGACTCAGATAAAAAATCCCGTTACGATCAGTTCGGTCATGCAGGTGTTGACCCCAATTTCGGTGCCGGCGGCGGTAATCCCTTCGGTGGCGGTGTTGAATTTGATATGGGTGACCTGGGAGATATTTTCGGCTCGTTTTTCGGCGGATTCGGCGGAGGTAACAGAAGAGCAAATCCCAACGCTTCCAGACGCGGTGAAACTCTTCGCACAAGGATTACCGTTTCTTTTGAGGAAGCTGCCAAAGGTTGTAAGAGAACGGTTGAGCTCAATAAAACTTCAACCTGTACGGAATGCGGAGGCAGTGGATGTGCATCAGGCACGAGCAAAAAGACTTGTCCTGACTGTGCAGGCAGAGGATACGTCAGTGTTCAGCAAAGAACTCCGTTTGGCGTTATTCAGAGTCAGAAAGCTTGTCAGAGATGCTCCGGAAGCGGTAAGATAATCGAATCGCCCTGTCCGAAATGTCACGGAAACGGCAGAATTACAAATAAAGTTCCCGTTACCGTTGATGTCCCCGCAGGTATTGATGACGAACAGACTTTCGTCGTTTACGGTGAAGGTAATTCCGGCGTAAACGGCGGTACGGAAGGAAACCTTGAAGTATTTGTTATTGTAAAACCTCATCCTTATTTTTCGAGAGACGGTTTTACAGTTTTACTTGATAAGCACATCAGCTTTACTCAGGCGGCTCTCGGTGATAAGATCAGGATCCCCACTCTTGACGGTGATGTTTTCATTGACGTTCCCTCTGGTACTCAGTCCGAGACCGTATTTACTCTCAGAGGTAAAGGTATACAGATAGTAAACGGAAGAGGTAAGGGTGATATGAAGGTTACAATTAAGGTTGACGTTCCCAAATCTCTTACCCAGAAACAAAGAGAACTTATTTCCGAACTTGAAAAAGAACTCGGAGTAAACAGAACTGCCGAAGCGGGAGTAAATAAGAAGTCTGTTTTTAATAAATTCAAGAAATAAATTATAAGCCGTCAATGATTTCATTGGCGGTTTTTTACTTGAATTATAATGATTTATATTGTATAATCACCTAAAATAATGAAAGGGGGATATTATGAAAAGCTATGACCTCGGTATAATAGGAGGCAGTGCCTCAGGTCTTACAGCGGCTGTAAATGCAAAAAGATTACATCCCGGAATGAAAATTGCCGTATTTGAGCAACTTCCACGGTTGGGTAAAAAAATTCTTGCTACCGGAAACGGCAGATGTAATATGACTAATATGAACGCTGTCGGTCATACTTACAGAAATGACGAATTTGCAAAATCGGTATTTGAAAAGTATCCTCCCGAAAAGGTAATTGATTTCTTTTCTTCGCTCGGATTGCTTACATATTGTGACGAATGCGGAAGAGTTTATCCGCGCAGCAATACTGCCGCATCGGTACTTGATTGTCTCAGATTTGAAATTAATAATTCCGGAATTGACGTATATACCGAACTTAAAGCGGAAAAGATTTCGGTATTAGATAACGGCCTTATTGTCAACGATTCATATCTTTGCAATAAACTTATTGTTGCCTGCGGTGGTAAGTCTTCTCCTTCTCAGGGCAGCGACGGCAGCATGTATCCGATTTTGAAGAAACTCGGTCATTCCGTTACAACTCTTGTTCCTTCCCTTGTTCCTCTTAATTCAAGACCCGAAATGATTAAATCAGTAAAAGGACTTCGTGCTTCAAACGTTATCCTTGCTCTTGAAGGAAAGAGAAGAGAATATTATTCAAAAGGAGAAATCCTTTTCACCGAAACGGGTATATCCGGCATTGCTGCTATGGAACTTGCTTCCTTTGCGGAAAGAGAATTGCGAAACGGTTTCGACCCGTTATTGCATATTGACTTTATTCCCGAAGCCGATGATAAAACATTATCTGAGTATGTGGCTTCTCTTACTAAGATAAAGAAAGGTCAACTTCTTGAAAATCTGCTGACCGGTATTTTACCTAAGCAAATAGGTATTATGCTTATGAGAAATGCGGGTATATATTTTTCCGATGCGCGTATTGATATTATGAGTGATAATATGATTTCTTTGCTTGTGAATGAAATTAAGGATTTTTCTCTTGATATTCTCGGTACAAGAGGGTTTTTAAATGCTCAGGTAACAAGCGGTGGAATTGATGTTTCCGAAATATGTGTTGAAACAATGAAGTCTAAAATTATAAGTAATCTTTATATCTGCGGCGAAATTGCAGATGTTGACGGCGGATGCGGTGGATTTAATCTTCAATGGGCATTTGCTTCGGGATTACTTGCTGGTGAACTTAATGATTAAAATTAACGAAATCAAGCTTTCACTTGAAAGTGATGAATCTGATCTCAGGTCAATAACGGCAAAAGTTTTACGTTGTAATCCTGAAATAATAAAGAATATTTCTATTTCAAGAAAAGCGATTGATTCAAGAAAAAAAGACGATATTTACTTTGTTTATAATGTAGTTGCCGAAGTTGAAGGCGATGAAAGGCAAATTCTGAAGCATGCAAAGACAAGTAAAGCCGATATATTTGAATATGAGCCCTACGTTATGCCCGAAAATAAACGGAACAGCAAATTCAGACCTGTTATCGTCGGATTCGGTCCTGCAGGTTTCTGCGCCGCTTTAACTCTTGCTAGAGCGGGACTTAAACCTTTAGTAATTGAAAGAGGTTCGGACGTTGACAAGAGACACGCCGATGTTCTCGGCTTCTGGAATACAAGAAAGCTGAATACCGAAAGCAACGTTCAGTTCGGCGAAGGCGGAGCAGGTACTTTTTCAGACGGAAAGTTGACAACGGGTATTAAAGACCCTCTTTGCAGAAAAGTGGTTGACGAACTTATATTTCACGGCGCTCCGGAAGAAATTGCTTATTCCGCTACTCCTCATATCGGTACGGATAAACTCGGAAGCGTTGTTAAGGCAATCAGGGAAGAAATTATCGTTTTGGGCGGTGAAGTAAAATTTAATACCAAGCTGACAGATATTATTATCGCTAATAATTCCGTACAAGGTATTTCCTATATTGATAACAACGGCTGTCGAACTGATTTTGAGACCGATACGGTACTGCTTTGCATTGGTCATTCGGCAAGAGATACAGTTGAAATGCTGTATAAGCGTGGATTTAATATAATTCAGAAACCGTTTTCAATGGGCGTGCGAATAGAACATCCCAGAGAACTTATTGACAAAGCTCAGTTCGGTAGCTATGCAGGGAATCCGAAGCTCGGATCGGCAGTATATAAAATGGCTTGCCATCCCGATCACGGAAGAGGTGCATATACATTTTGTATGTGTCCCGGCGGGACTGTTGTTTCGGCTGCAAGTGAGGAAAACAGAGTAGTTGTCAATGGTATGAGCGAATATGCCAGAAACGGGGAAAATTCAAATTCTGCTGTTCTTGTAGGTGTTGAGCCGGAAAATTTCGGTAGTAATCATCCTCTTGCAGGTATTGAATTGCAAAGACAGATTGAGACTAAAGCGTTTGAACTCGGCGGAGGTAATTACGCCGCTCCGTGTCAGCTCGTCGGTGACTTTCTCAATAACGTTAAATCAAAGAAACTATCGTTTGTTAAACCGTCGTGTCCTACCGGCGTTACTCCGGGTGATATCAGAGAGGTGCTTCCCGAAAAGATTACCGACACAATGGCTGACGCTCTGATTAAAATGGATAAAATGTTAAACGGTTTTGCTTTTTCCGATGCCGTTCTGACCGCACCTGAAACCCGTTCGTCTTCGCCTGTCAGAATCCTCAGGAATGACATATATCAGTCTAATATAAGAGGCGTTTACCCGTGCGGTGAGGGTGCCGGATATGCAGGAGGAATCGTTTCTGCTGCAGTTGACGGTATCAGATGTGCGCATGCAGTATTGCTTGACGAAACTGATGAATGGAATCCGTAAATAAATAACCGAGACAGATATTTCTGCCTCGGTATATTTTATGCCGACTCTTCCTCTTTTTCGTCCTTGTTTATTTTCTTAACCCAGTTATAACTTTGAGTTTTGAAAAACGCAACGGGACACTTAAGTACCTGATCTGATTTCAGACAGGCAAAGGTAACAACGACCGGCCATTTGAAGTAAAATGCGCTTAAAGCTGACAGCGGTAATACAATAAGCCACATAAATATAATATCGTTTTTGAATACGAAATCCGTTTCGCCGCCGCCTGATACGATACCGCAGAGACACGGACATTCGTATGATGTACCTATTATTGTGACCATCAGCACGATTGAGAACTGTGTTGTATATTTAACCGTGTCGGGAGATGCATCGTAAAAACCGATGATAAACGATTTGATGGCAAGCAGAAGAATACTTGATAAAACGCCGATTGCCAGAAACAGCCATTGTAATCCTTTTGTTCTTTTCTTTATTACTTCAAGACCGCTCTTTTCACCGATGGTTTTAGCTATAAGTACGCAAGCGGCATTTCCCGCAGCGTAAGTAATAACGCTTGCTATCTGGAAAAGTGTTGTTGCTATGCTGTTGGCAGCTATGGCACTTTCAACAAGACGACCTATAATTGCTCCCTGAATGTCCATTGCAAGTCCCCAGGAAACGGAGCTTGCAAGCAGGGGAGAACCGGTTTTGATATATTCTTTGAATATTTCTTTATCGGCTTTAAATACTGTCAATAAGGTCAATCGTATCTTTTTATCAAAGAAGAAGGTATATATGACTACTACCGTAAATTCTATCAGCCTTGAAACGAGAGTTGCGTAAGCCGCGCCTTTAATTCCCATTTCGGGACAGCCGAATTTACCGTAAATAAATATCCAGTTCAAAAATACGTTGATTGCGAACGATGATAACGATACATAAAACCCGATTTTAACCGTTTCTACGCTTCTCAGTACTGCAAGCAATATCTGTGTAATGCCGAAAATAATGTATGTATATTTAATGATAACAAGGTATTTTACGGCTTCGTTTGCTACAGATTCTTTATCCGTAAAGAGATATATAAGTTTTTCGGGCATAAAGCAGCAAAGTATGAATATGAATGCGGAAACACCGGCACCGAGAATCATTGCTACGGATGATATTCTTTTTACGGAATCAATATTTCTCATACCCCAGTATCTGGATGCGATAACTGTTGTTCCGTTTGTAACACCTGTTACAGCCATAAACAGCAGATACTGAATATTATTGCAGATACCTACTCCACTGAGCGCCGTTTCGCTGTATGCACCCATCATGACCGAGTCTGCAAGGTTGACTCCGTAAACAATCAGATTCTGCAGAGCTACCGTAACGGTCATTATCATGAACGCTTTATAAAATTCTTTGTTTGTCATCTCGTTTTTCATTATTTTATCTCCATCAGTTAAGTCGAAAAGATTTTAACACCTGAATTCAATTTTTACAATATTTTTTATTTACTTTATTGAAACTGACCTTTAATTTGATATAATAGAGAAAAAGGAGGAATAGCAATGTTTAACGGAAAAATGAAAGCGGTTACTTTCAGTTATGATGACGGTGTAACACAGGACCGCCGACTTATTGATATATTTAACAGATACGGCTTGAAAGCAACTTTTAACATCAATTCCGAATTGCTCGGTAATAGCACCGCGCTCATCAGAAACGATTATACTATTGCTCATTGTAAACCGAGACCCTGCGAAATTGCAAAGATTTATGACGGACATGAGGTAGCGGTTCATACTCTTACTCATCCTAATCTTGCCGAATTAAAAGATGAGAAGGAGATTATCCGTCAGGTTGTTGGAGATAAAAAGAATTTATCGGAATTGGTGGGTTATGATGTTATCGGGATGGCTTACCCCGGCGGCGGAGTAAACTTTACAAATGACGTTGCGGATATAATCCGTAATAATTCCGATATAAGATATGCAAGAACTACGGTATGCTCCGGTAATTTTGAAATTCAGGATGATTTGTTAACGTTCAAGCCAACCGTTTATCATATGAACTGGGGAGATATGTTTAAGCTTGCTGATGAATTTTTATCCATAAAACCCGATACTCCTAAACTGTTTTATATCTGGGGACACAGTTATGAATTTGATTTTGAGAATACGTGGGGCAGAATGGAAGAATTCTGTAAAATGATTTCGGGACACGATGATATATTTTACGGCACAAATAAAGACGTGTTTTTCAGCAGATAAATCTTACATAAACAAAAAAGCTCTCGTTTTGAGAGCTTTTCTTTATTCATATTTCGCTCTTTCGCCACCGATAAGTTTAGCCCTTGTCTTTGCTGCGTTCAGATTTGCTTCACCGATTTTATTATTTTCAAGTCTTACCGGAACGGCAACTCTTTTAAGATGCATACCTATGAGAGTATTTCCTATATCAATTCCCGCATCTGCTTTAATTTCTTCAACCATAACGGGATTTTCAAAGGTGTGATACAATGCTGTTCCGAATGAACCGCCCGCATGCGGATAAGGAACTACAAGTACTTGCTCGTAATTTCTTTTAACCGCTTCGCTTTTTTCAATTACAAGAGCTCTGTTCAGATGCTCACAGCATTGACCGGCAATATGAATGCCGTATGGTGTGAAAGCATCAAGTAATCCTTTTACGATTTTTTGTGCGGTTTCAACTGTTCCTGATGTGCCTATCTTTTTGCCGATTACTTCACTTGTTGAACAGCCGATTACAACAAGATCTCCTTCTTTGAGATTTGATTTTTCAATAAGTTCCTTTGCGGCTGAATATGATTGATTGTATAAATTCATGGCTGATTCCTTTCAAATGATTGGATAAAGCGGGTTTTATTCGCTGCTTTAATTATCACTATTGCGATCACCGAAGATACAGCGCCCTGCAGAATATTAAACGGTATTCCGACTATTGATGCTTTACCCGATATAAAACAATATTCAAAGAGAAAATATCCGGCAGTCATGATTATTACGTCGGAAATACACGGAATTATCAGTGAAATTATGTTTTTTTTCTTACTTGATAAAATAATGAATAAAAAATTAACAGTTACAGACACCAGTATCTTTATTACAAACGTTGCCGGAATATAAAAGGGATTTCCCGCAATTATGTCGCTCAAAACTCCTCCGGTAACGGCTGATAAAGTACCGTACAGAGGACCGAGAAGTATTACTGCCGATACGGAAAAAGCATCGCTTATGTTGAGATATCCCATTGATCCTGGTATAGGTATATGGATTACCAGAGAGGTAACGACCGCCAATGCCGAAAATAAAGCTGCAGTTATTATTCTGAAACTTTTTTTGTTTTTCATACAGTGCCTCTTGAATTATTCTGTAATGAACATTATAATTAGAATTGGCATTAATTCAATTGCCATTTTTATATTAAGAAATAAGGCCAGCCGGTGATTTATGTTAACTTATGTTTTTGACAAAAAATCTCATATACCCATGTATGAGCAATTATACCATTTTATCCGCAGGGATATACTTGAAGGTATAATAGAGGGCGGCAGCAAATTACCTTCAAAACGAGAGCTTGCATCTCATCTCGGAATCAGTAAGGTTACTGTCGAATCCGCTTACGCATCACTGATTTCGGAAGGATATATTTATTCGATTGAAAAAAGAGGGTATTATGCTGAAAATAATTTGACTATTCCGGTTACGACAGACCTATTGTATGACGAGGGATTTCCGGAACCGAAATATAGAATGGATTTAAGCTCAAATACCGTGCCTCCCGATCGTTTTCCTTTTTCGATTTGGTCAAGACTGATGCGTGAGGTTATACTGAATTACAGCAGAGAATTACTTGAACCGCTTCCGTATAACGGTGCGCTTGTATTAAGGCAGTCCATTTCAAGATATCTGCTTGAAGAAAGAGGTATGAACGTTTCACCCTCAAGGATTGTAATCGGTGCGGGCTCCGAATATTTGTATAGTCTGATTATAAGACTGCTCGGGACAAATAAGCTTTACGGAATTGAAAACCCGTCATATCATAAAATAAAAAAAGTATATGAAATGAATTCTGCCGCTTACAGATTGATAGACGTTTCCGATGACGGTGTTCGCTTGTCGGATATTATTGAATCCGGTGTTGATACGGTGCATATATCTCCGTCACATAATTTCCCGACCGGAAAGGTCATGAGTGCAAGAGCGAGACATGAATTGATAAAATGGTCAAATATGTCGTCCGATCGGTTTATTATTGAAGATGACTTTGACAGCGAGCTTCGTTTTTCCGGTAAAACGTTGCCTCCGTTACAAACACTGGATACTGAAGGGAAAGTAATATATATCAATACTTTTTCCAAAACCATTTCGCCTTCCTTCAGAATCGGATATATGGTGCTTCCGGAAAAACTTGCCGAAAAATATAAAATAGAACTCGGCTTCAATTCATGCACGGTTCCGTCATTTGAGCAGTATACACTTTCGGAGTTTATTTCTCAGGGGTATTTTGAAAGGCATCTGAACAGAATGAAGAGATATTACAGAATATTTCGTTCTCAGCTTTTTACATGCTTCAACGACAGCAAACTGTCACAGGACTGCAAACTTATTGATTCGGATTCCGGGTTGCATTTTACCTTACTTCTTAATACCGATAAATCAGATGATTATTTCAAAACCAGACTTCAGCAAATGGGAATAAGGGTTTCTTTTATGTCGGATTACGGAGGAAATGAACATATTTTGCTTGTAAATTATTCAGGACTGAACGTTGAAGATTTTAAAGAATTATCAGAACTTCTATATGCAATTAAAGGAGAGTAGTATGAATTTCAGAACTTATCATAAAGAACTTGAATCGCTTCATATCAATTGCGAAAAGCCGAGAGCATACTATATTCCGTATTCATCAGAGGAATCTGCAAAAAACAATGACAGATTTTCCTCCGATTATTATTCGGACCTTAACGGTGAATGGAATTTCAGATTTTATAATACTTTTGAAGACATTGATGATAATTTTCTTGATACGGGATTTAATGATTCAATTCCCGTACCTTGCTGTTGGCAGACACAGATAGGCAAGGGGTATGACGTTCCTCTGTACAGTAACCTCTGGTATCCTTTTCCCATTGATCCGCCGTTTGTACCCGTTGATAATCCCTGTGGTCATTACAACCGAGAATTTTATATCAACAAAAATACGAATAAGAAATATTATATCAATTTTGAGGGTGTTTCCTCCTGCTTTTATCTGTTCATAAATAAAAAATTTGCCGGATACAGTCAGGTTTCTCATTGTACAAGTGAAATCAACGTTACCGATTTTGTTAATAACGGTAAAAACAGAATTGACGTTCTTGTGGTAAAATGGTGTGACGGCAGTTATCTTGAAGATCAGGATATGTTTCGTCTTTCCGGAATATTCAGAGACGTTTATATTCTCGAAAGAAATTCAGCCGATGTAAAGGATATCTATATCAGACAAAATATCAGTGATGATTTGTCAATTGCTAAAATTATCATTGAATGTAATACGGTTCCTGACTATACACTCTATGATTATGACGGTAAATTGTTATGTGCCGGTAAGGGATGTGATTTTGCAATAGACACTCCTTTATTGTGGAACAGCGAAAATCCGTTAACATATACTCTGATATTAAGGTTTGACGACGAGTATATTCCCTTTATTCTTGCCTTAAAAAAGCTTGAATTCAGAGGCAATGTCGCTTATTTCAATAATAAACCGATTAAGCTTTTAGGTATTAACAGACATGACAGTAACCCCGAAACCGGCTATTATCTTACCGATAAGCAGATGCTTGAGGATTTATACATTCTCAAGCGAGCCAACGTCAATACTATCAGAACTTCACATTATCCGAACAGCCCCGTGTTTCTTGACCTATGCAAAAAATATGGTTTTATGATTGTTGACGAAGCAGATATTGAAACTCACGGTATGGGCTTTGAATATAAAGACACGTGGGATTGGTACAGATGGTCAAAGCTTTCGACTGATGATGAATGGGAGGACTCGTATGTTGACCGTGCCGCAAGATTGTTTGAAAGAGACAAGAACCACGGCAATGTAATTATGTGGTCACTCGGCAATGAATCTGGATGCGGAAAAAATCACCGAGCAATGAGAAACTATATCAAATTCCGTGATGATAAAGCAATTGTTCACTATGAAAATTCTCATCTTGAGTTCAAAGCTGTTCCCGTCGGCGAAAATTTCAGTGATATTTCCGATGTTGAAAGCAGAATGTATGCACCTATTGAGTATGCAGAAAAATACGCAAAGAATAATAATTCAAAAAAGCCGTTTTATTACTGTGAATATTCCTGCTCAATGTCAACGGGTGATATAAAAGCACAGGTTGATTTGATGAGAAAATATCCTTCGATTTTCGGCGGATGTTTCTGGGAACTTACCGATCACGCAGTTAAAGTAGGTGAAGGCAAGTACAGATACGGAGGAGATTTCGGTGATTTCCCGAATAATTCAATTTGTTGTATCGACGGAGTTGTTTTCCCGGACAGAACGCCGAGACCCGGATATTATAATCTAAAAAAAGCTTATGAACCGTTTGAATGTAAATTTGAAAACAATATCCTTACCGTTTTTAACCGCAGATATTTTGAAACTTTAGATGATTATTATATCAGAGCCGAACTTGAAAAAGACGGTGAAATAATTGATTCTTTTGACATTGATATTGATTCAATTGCTCCTCAATCAGAAAAACAGTTTAGAATTAATATTGATATTCCCAGTTCCGATTGCCTTTATTTTACATTTTATCTTTGCGGAAAGAACGGCAGTGATTGGGCTGAAAAGGATTATGAATACGGATTTAATCAGTTTGATTTATCGGTTAAATCCGATAATGACAATGAACATAATTGTGATGCTCCCGGATATGTTGAAACATCAAGGTATATTGATGTAACCTGTTCAGGCAATAAATACAGATTTGATAAGTTATACGGTAGTATTTCGTCTGCCGTATCAAATGATACCGAATTTTTTAGTGAGCCCCTTAAAATTGAAATTTACAAGGCTCCCGGCTATAATGAAGAAGGAAAAGCAAATGATTGGAAATCTGCAGCAATGCAATGTGTAATTTCCAACGTTCGCAATACCGCTTTGTCCGTAAGAGAAAATTGTGTCGAAATTATTTGTGAAACTGCCATAGGTGGACCGGCTGTCGTTCCTGTTCTTAACGGAAAACTGATCTACAGATTTTACGGTGACGGATTTATTGACGTTATTTTTGACGGTGAAACAAGAGCTCTTCTTTCCGAGATGAATCTCAGACTTCCGAGATTCGGTTTTTGTGCATCTCTTCCCGACAGTTTCGGATTAATGGAATACTTCGGTAAAGGTCCTCATGAGAGCTATTCCGATAATCATTGGAGCGGAAGATTCGGCAGATTTAATTCAACGTTAACCGATAATTTTGTTCCTTATGTTAAACCTACTGAATGCGGTGCACATTTTGCATCAAAATACGGAATAATATCGGATGACAAAGGTAATAAAATTGAATTCAGACCGATTACACAAAGCAGTTTTATTTTTAATGCAAATAATTATAAGCCCGTATACCTTGAAACCGTAGGTCATAATGATGAGCTTGTTCCTGATAATAAAACCTATGTTTATCTTGATTATCAGATTGATATAAGAGGCAGCAGGGGAACGTATGAGGAACTTGAACCTGAACGAAAATTTAATCTCAGAAAGATACTTTTCGGCATTTCAATTAAAATAAACTGATTATTATTGAAATAAAAATATACGGGTGATATACTGTTTTCATATCATCAAGGAGGATTTGTTATGAAAAAGATTCTGGCAATTGTTTTGAGTTTTTTAGTTGTTATCTCCGGCGTATCGGTTGCTTTTGCAGCAGATAACGATGCGAATGAAGTTTATCCCGTAATTCATATTCACGGTTTTATGGCTAAGGATCTTCTTGCCGATAAAAATGACAGAGACAGTGAAGTGTTGTGGCCTCCTCAGATCGATGAAATACTTGACGTTGTAAAAACTTGCCTTCCTGACATACTTTCTTTGCTTATTACAAAGAATTTTGTTAAGTTTAAGGATGCAATTATGGAGCCGGTTAGAGGTCTGCTTAGTAAGGCAAATCTCGACTCAGCCGGCAATCCTGTCGGAACAAGCGGTGTATATTTCAGAATTCCCGATGCATCTGAAATTACGAGGTCTTCCGAGGTTGATTTTAATTATGACTGGAGACTTGATCCCGTTGTCATTGCATGTCAGCTCAATGAGTATATTGATTATGTTCTTGAATGTTCCGGCGCCTCAAAGGTTAATATTGAGTGCCACAGCTTCGGCGGAATAGTAACCGAAGCATATCTTAAGCTTTACGGATTTGATAAGGTTAGAGGTGTTTGTTATAATACCACCGCAATATTCGGTGAACAGTATACCGGCGAAATGCTTAACGGTGATATTGTAGTAAACGATAAAGCTCTTACCGAATTCCTTAAATGCTTATTGAGTGCCAATGAATACAGTAAGCTTATAAACGGCGTATTTGATATCCTTTATTCTGCAGGTATTATCGAGGATATCTGTCAGCTTGGAAATGACCTTGTAACTAACGTCGGTGATGAAATCATCAAGGAAATTATCTTACCAATGTTTGCAGGATGGCTCAGTATCTGGGCTATGGTACCTGATGAATATATTGACGGTGCCATTGAATACGTATTTGAAGACCTTTACGAGGGAGATATTGCTTCTCATCAGGGTCTGTATGATAAAATAACTAATTACAATAAAAACGTAAGAGCCGATAAAGCCGAAGTACTTAAAGCAGAAAATGAAATCAGTAATGTTTATGTAATCAGCAGATATAACAGAGCGTCCATTCCCGCTGTACCTAACTGGCAGATTATGTCTGACAGCGTCGTTGATTCTGCCGCATCATCTTTCGGTGCTGTTTTTGCGAATTACGGTGAAAAACTTGAAGATGATTTTCTTAAAGACAAAGATGAAAAATTCGTAAATCCCGATAGGAATTTGTATGCGGGTGATTGCATGTTCCCCGAACAGACTTGGTTTATCAGGGACTATCCTCATGCTGATAACGACGACGATCTTGACGAGATGATTCTTACTCTTCTTTCGTCTGATGAGCAGGCGACCTGCGATACATTTGAACAGTATCCCAGATTTCTTCAGTTTAATTCTTCCGATCATTCTATTACACCCAATAAGGAAGCTGTTCCCGAGGTAAAATTGAATATTTTTGATAAGATATTTAACTTCATTCTCAAAATTTTGGCATTTAACAGAAGTGTTTTTGAGTTTCTTTTCAGAAGATAAGGAGTTTTTTGAATGGGTAATAAAATTATTGTTGCCGGCCTCGGACACGGCGGTATTGTTGCAGGCGCTCTCCTTTCAAAGGTCGGTTATGACGTAACTGTTTACGAGCAGAAGGACAAAGGAACTCTCGGTTATGACTGGACTGACATTTTTGCTCCCGATGTACTTGCTCTTTGCGGTATGAAAATGCCCGAAAAGGATAAATTTGAATATAAAGAGAATATGACATTTTTCGGTCCTTCGGAAAAAGTCGGAAGATCTCAGCACGTTCCCGATGATAAGCTTGAAATTAAAATGGAACGCAGAGATATATACGATCACCTGATAAAATATGCTCTTGAATGCGGCGTAAAGATAAATTATGGCGTTAAAGTACTCGGTCCCGAAGTCCTCGGTAATCGTGTCGTTGGTATTAAAACCGATAAAGGGGCTTTCTTATCCGATCTTGTAATAGATTCATGTGGTATGAATTCTCCCGTAAGAAACAATCTTCCCAATTCATTCGGCATTGAAAAATCTCCCGCCAGACATGAACGAATTACTATTTACAGAGCATTTTTCAATAAAGCGTGTGATGACGAGGTAAAGGCAAAATTTAAGGTTTGTCTGTTTAAGGATAATAAACTCGGCGTAAGCTGGGTTGCTTCCGAAGAGAATCATACTGACCTTCTTATCGGCAGATTTGAAGATTATGATATTGATGAAGTAAACAGATTTGCCGACATACTCAGAAAAACCAATCCTCGTCTGGGTAATCAAATCGTCAGAGGTGGTCAGTTTGTTGAGATTCCTGTTAGACAGCCTCTTTCGCTTATGGTTGCAGACGGTTATGCCGCAATTGGAGACAGTGCTTTTATGACTGTTCCCATTATAGGGTCAGGTATTGCAAACAGCTTACGTGCCGCAAGAATACTTGCCGATACTGTTATTTCAGATAAAAATAATGAATTCAGTAAAAAGACTCTTTGGAAATATCAGTACAAATTCTTAAGAACTCTCGGCACCGGTCTTGCTTCGCTTGCCGCCGCAAAGCTTCTTGCGCTTGAGTTGACTCCCGAAGAAGCGGATTATGCTCTTGAAAGCGGTATGGTTAATGAGGATAACGTTACAATTGGCTCTGATTTTACAAGTATTTTCAAGGTTCAGACCGGTGTATCGGATATTATCAATAAGGCGTTTAAGGTTTGTAAAATGCCTTCGCTTCTTATGAAGCTTCCCAAAACCGGAGCAAGAATTGCTTCCGTGTTGAGTATTTGTTCTTCCATTCCTGTTGCTTACAACGAAAAACTTGTTAATGCCTGGAAGTATGCTTATCAGATTGCATTCAGATATTCAAAATAAAAAATATCGGAGCAGTTTTTTACTGCTCCGATATTTTTACGTCTCCTATTTTTGAGACGGGATTCTTTTGTTTTATTTCAGCGAGCATTTTACTGATTTTTGTCGAAACTTCATCAATTTCAGTTTCAAATTCCCTTGAAGATAATCGCAATACTCCGAACCTGACGGCAGATAATTGAATAAGTCCGTCGGATGATACGATTCTCACTTTTTCATTTTTCCCGATTTCTTTAATCAGTCGTTCAATATAAACGTCACCGAGTTCTCTTTCTTTGGAGTATACAACGTGAATATTGTGATAATCAAATTTTTTGCCTGTATTACCCGGTACTTTATACGCGTCAAATACAAGTACGACGTTTTCTTTGGTAAAAGCGCTGTAATTACATAGAATATTCATCAGTTTTTCTCTTGCTGCTGCAAGACTTGTTTTTGCTATTTCTTTCAGGTCTTCCCAAGCGAATATGACGTTGTATCCATCTACGATTACCCAACGCTTTGTTTCCGTGACAATTAAATCTGGTACTGAATTATTATTTGAATTTTCTGTTGGTCTGTAAAGCTCGTATTTAACCCGTCCGAACTCTCTTTCCATTATTTTTTGCAGTTCTTTATCGTCAATATGAAAATTTATGTGGTTGATTTCAGGCTCGGAAAATGCCTCATCTTTCAGACAACTGCCGAGATGCATATATTCTTCAACCTGATTCCATTTTACACTGAATCCCGCTCCGTGAGCGCAAAACACCGAATCCGGAGAATTATCCGGATCTTCTTCGGGGTTATAATTTGTCTGTTCAATAATTTTATCGCTGTTGTGACAGACGTCGTATCCTGCAAAATTGCACGTTAAACGACCTTTGCCCGAAGTATATGACGCAACCTCTGACGCATATCCGTTCATTTCGGATACGGGTGCTTTCCCGCGTATAATCGCCATTTCCTTGTATTCGTCGGGAGTGTTAAAGGTGCCAGATCGTATTCTGATATCATTAATGGCTCTTCCGAGCTGTTCATAAGGAATAATCAGCGTGAAATTATAAAACGGTTCAAGAAGTACACTTTCGGCTTTCATAAGCCCCTGCCTTACGGCACGGTAAGTTGATTGCCTGAAATCTCCGCCTTCCGTATGCTTGAGATGTGCTCTTCCTGCGGCAAGAGAGATTTTTACGTCGGTAAGTACCGAGCCGGTAAGTACTCCGATATGTTCCTTTTCCTCTAAGTGTGTCAGTATCAGGCGCTGCCAGTTTTTGTCAAGATTATCTTCTTTGCACTTAGATTCAAATTTAAGACCGCTTCCTCTCGGAAGGGGCTTCATTATCAAATGCACCTCGGAATAGTGCCTGAGTGGCTCGTAGTGGCCGATTCCTTCAACTTTATCTGTGATGGTTTCTTTATATTGAACCTGACCTTCGTCAATAGTTATATCAATTGAATATTTATCAGAAATTAAAGCTTTTAATATCTCCGCTTGTATATCACCCATCAATCCTACTTGAATTTGCTGAAGATATGAATTCCAGCTGATATTCAGAGTCGGCTCCTCTTCCTCAAATTCTTTAAGTAAAGGAAGAAATTTCTTTATGTCAAAATCCTCCGGCGGGCAGATTCTGTATTTCATTACGGGCTCAAGAACGGGGGAATCAAAATCATTTTCATAACCGAGTCCAAAGCCGCTTTCACAGCTTTCAAGTCCCTCCACCGCACAGACCATTCCCGCAGATACTTCGTCTACGGTCTTGTATCTGGCTCCCGTATATATACGGATTCTGTTTATTTTCTCTGTTTTATCTCCGATTATTACTGTGTCCTTAACTTTCAGAGACTTTCCGGTAACTTTCAGATGAGTGAGCTTTGTCTCTTTATCGTGACTGATTTTGAATACTCTTGCTCCGAATATATCCGGATATACCTTTTCCTGAAGCAATCCGTCAATTGAATTAAGAAATTCACTGACGCCTTCATTTTTCAGACCCGAGCCGAAATAAACGGGAAAAAGTTTTCTTTCATAAATTAAGTCGGAAATATCTTCATTTGATATTTCATAACCGTTAATATATTTTTCAAGCAAGTTTTCAGAACAGGTGGCTATTTTTTCTGTATTTTCTTCCGAATCAATGTCAAAAATGTCAATGCATTCGGCTGAAAGCTCATTCTGTAAATCCGACAGAATCGTATCTTTGCAGTTTCTGCTGTAATCCATCTTGGTCACGAATATAAAAACGGGAATATTATAGAATTTAAGCAGATTCCAGAGCGTTTTGGTATGTGACTGTACGGAATCAATGCCGCTGATTACAAGTATGGCAGCATCGAGTATTCTCATTGTCCTTTCTGTTTCACAGCTGAAATCAACGTGACCCGGTGTGTCAACCAAAGATACGTCATAATGCTCTGTGTGAAATAGTGCCTGAGAAGAAAAGATTGTAATGCCTCTCTCTTTTTCAAGGATATGACTATCCATAGCCGTGTTTTTGCTGTCAACACGACCCTGATTTTTCAGTACACCCGATGTATATAAAATTGATTCGGCAAGAGTTGTTTTTCCTGCGTCAACGTGTGCCAGAATTCCGATAACTTGTTTTTTCATAGTACAATAAAAAGAAAAGACGCTGCCGATTGACAGCGCCGAATCTTAAAGATTACATTTTCTTGAGTGCATCAACAAGAGCTTTCATCTCTTCGTCACTGAGAGTAACGCCTTTGCCCATTCTGTCATGTTCGGGTGACCATTCACGAATATCGTACTTGGGATCACGTCCGCCCCAGCTGACAAGGTTGAGCTCTTTTTTCCAACCTCTTGCATTCTCGGAAAGAACTGCAACGGTTTCTGTGATTTCGTAAGTAAAAGCAGGCATGGTGGTTCTCCTTTCAAAGTATAATAATTCAAAGTTATTATATTATAAATATTTAGAAATGTAAATAAAAATTTTTAAAAAATGCAAAAATTTGTGAAATTTGCTTTATTCTTCTTCTTTATCGTCACTTTCTGCAATTTTTCCGATATCATAAGGAGTCGTCTGATATACAAAATAATTCAGCCAGTTTGAATACAGAAGATTTCCGTGAGCTCTCCAGGAAACTATCGGTTCTTTATTCATATCATCATCCGGATAATAATTTACGGGACATTTAATCGGTTTACCCACAGCAAGATCACGGCGGTATTCCTTGTCAAGCGTATATTGATCGTATTCAGCGTGACCTGTAACAAATACCTGTTTTCCTCTCGGAGTCATGATGATTGATGCACCGGCAACGGGGGAGGAAGCAAGTATTTTAAGTTTTGAAACTTTTTTTATGTCTTCTGTTCTTATAGTTGTGTGTCTTGAATGAGGAAGATAAAATACGTCATCAAAGCCTCTGAGAAGGATTGATTTTTTGTAATCGGCTTTATGGGGAAAGATGCCGAAAAGTTTTTCGTCAAGATTTACTTTGGGAATACCGAAATGATAATAGAGAGCTGCCTGAGCACCCCAGCATATATGAAATGTGGAGGTAACGTGAGTTTTACTCCATTCCATTATTTCACATAATTCATCCCAGTATTCAACCTCTTCAAATTCCAAATTTTCAACGGGAGCGCCGGTAATTATCATTCCGTCAAAATATTTGTCCTTAACATCGTCAAATACCTGATAAAAAGAAAGAAGGTGTTCCTCACTGGTGTTTTTTGATTTATGCGATTCTGTATGTATCAGTGTCAGTTCAACCTGAAGAGAAGTGTTTCCGAGTAACCGTGATAACTGTGTTTCTGTATCTATCTTTGTCGGCATCAGATTCAGAAGCAATATCTGAAGCGGACGAATGTCCTGAGTCATGGCTCTTGTTTCGGTCATGACAAATATATTTTCGTCGGTCAGTATTTTTGTTGCCGGTAATTCGTTTGGTATTTTAATCGGCATTTCTTAATGCCCTCCGGTAATTAAATTTTTTCAAGTGCCTGAGCAATATCGTCGATTAAATCCTGAGCGTTCTCAAGTCCGCATGAATAACGGATAAGGTCGGCTGAAACGCCGGCAGCGATAAGCTCTTCATCGTTCATCTGTCTGTGTGTGGCACTTGCGGGATGCAGACAGCAGGTTCTTGCATCTGCAACGTGGGTCTCGATAGCGGCGATCTTGAGATTCCTCATAAAGGTTTCTGCTGCTTTTCTGCCGCCTTTAACCCCGAATGACACGACACCGCAGCTTCCGTTGGGAAGATACTTCTTTGCCCTTTCATAATAGGGGCTTGAGGGAAGACCTGCATAAGTTACAAAGGTAACCTTTTCGTGTTTC
>JAZLLW010000022.1:0-11532 GCA_045598305.1 Acutalibacteraceae bacterium | reverse complement strand
AATCAACGGTGATTTCGCGGATTGTGACGTAGCCGTAATCGTAGGTGCAAACGACGTAGTCAATCCCGCCGCAAGAGAAGCGGAAGGCACTCCCATTTACGGTATGCCCGTACTTGAAGCGGATAAGGCAAAGCACGTTATCATCTTCAATTACGACCTCAAGCCCGGTTACGCAGGCGTTGAGAATCCTCTCTATACCAGAGACAGCGGTGTAACGCTTCTCCTCGGTGATGCAAAGGATACTCTCATGTCCGTAATTTCAAAAATCTGATAAGCTAACAGAAAGCCCCGACCTCAGATGAGGTCGAGGAATTTTGTATTTACGGGGAAATTATTTCTTGATAAGACCCTTGATTAAATCAAAGAGCACTCTGAACAGAGCGATGGGTCTTGCAAGCCATGATTTAACGTCGTTGTTGCCGAATACACGCTTGACCGTGTAACCGCCGCCCGCGATATGTGAAAGCTTATAGGTCTGGAAGCCCTCCGTACCTGTTTTGGAGGTGTATTTGATTGTCAGCTGAGTCGCAATGGGAACCTTGCAGGGAACGGTGATCGTGAATCCGTCAAAGGTGTAATTCTTAACAGGAATACCGTTTACGAGGACGGCTGTAACGTTTTCTTCATTGAAACGGACGGTATCAAAAATGATGTCGTTGCCGGTGTCCTTTTCTTCCTGCTCTTCTTGTGTGGGAAGTACGCTGAGAATCTGACGGGTGATGTAGTCATAGCCTTCGATTGAAGGATGTGAGCCGGGGAATGAGCAGTTTCCGTCAAGGAATTTGCCCATAAGTGACCAGTCTTCCTGGGTACAGAGTGATTCCGTATTGGAAATGTCTGCGTAAAGAACGTTGTATTCCTTTGCCCATTTCTCATACTGTTTGTTCATCTTATTGGTGAATGATGAGAAGATGGAGCCGAGGGGGAACATTGTCTGGTCAAGAATTGTCATCTGATTTACCATGTTGAAGGAGCCGACCATTACGATGGTTGCATCGGGGTTGAGCTCAATAAGGCGTTTGAGAAGCAGGGGATACTGCTTTACCCAGTTGTCGTAGCCCTCGTTAAGCAAATCAACTGCGCTTGTGAGAATCTGCTTGAGTGTATCAACGTCAGTAAAGTCAATGTCAAGTCCGTCGCCGAGAAGACCGCCCTTGGTGATTACGCGGTAGGTACGGTAAAAGATATCGCACATACCGAGTTCAACCGTGATAAGGGATGCTTTCTTTGTAACGTCAATGATATTGCCAGTACGTCCGTCTGTTTCGGGGTCAAAGGTTTCACCCTTCGCGCCTACGGATGAGCCCTCATAGCCGAAATAATCAAGCGCCCAGTCATAATATTCGTAGTTAAGAGTGGTGTCTGAGTAGTTGTCCTCAATTCCGTAAAGGTCAAGAGCGACCGCAGTGGTCATTCCGCCGAAGGTGCAGGGCCAGAAGTTACCGCTTAAATCATTCATGTCGGCGGGAGCTTCGCATCCTACTGCATCCGCTACCTGAGCGGCATAAGAGCCGATAACGTAACGGCAATCATTGTCGTTATACTGACCGCCGCAGTTTTCAACTGTCAGCTGCTCGCCGTTTGCTCCGATGTATGAGCCCTCGGCACCGCAGCCCTTACCGATACTGTCGCCTAAAGCAAGATAGCCGCCTTCACCGTCTGCACCGTACTGATAAACGGTGTCTTTTGTCGCCGCCGAGCTTAATACCGCAAGGCAGGAAACACTCATGAGAGCGCAAAGGAAAACGGCAAGCGCTTTTTTGAACGTGTTTTTCATAAATTTACCTCCCTGTTAAATCAATCTGCTTAAAAAGAATTCTCTTTTGCTTTCGTTGTCAATAAAGTGGACGGGCTTTATCTGTGCGGCAGAAGCACCTTGCGAAACACATTTCTGTGCCCATGCGGAATGAGTGCCGGGCTGCTGCTTACGGACAACCATTTTGCTGATGAATGCCTTTTCACGCTGACTTGTATAACGCTTGTTGCATCTGCCCATTATTTCTTCAAGTTCTCCGATACTTTCATCCCAGTCAATGTCCGCATCGCTTTCCACGACCAGAGCGTAACGGCTGGGCACGACGTCATCATCCTGATAAAACAACCAGTCATTGACGGAGATGCCGTGAGCTTTATTGAAAAGTTCAATGGTGGTGCGCGCATCCTCTTCACTGAATTTCTCACCGGCAATGTTGAAATACTGCCCTTTGCGGTAAACGAATGAAATAAGAGGGGTCTTGTTCCTGAATCCCCTGACCTCGATAACGTCCTTCAGGTGGTAACGGTAAAGTCCCGCCTGGGTGGTGACGAGGATTTCATAATGCTTTCCGTCTTCAAGCTCATCAAGGGTAAGCACCTTGTCGGTGTCTTCGCCTGCGGGGATGAATTCGTAGAAACAGCTGTCGGTAAGCAGCTGCATATTCGTATTTTCAAGTTCATAGCAGGCCGCAACCAGTCCCTCGGATGCGCCGTAAATCGAGAAATCAAATGGAACGTCTCCCGCAGTCTTCCTCACAAAATCGGCGGCCGGCTTGAAAGAGGCGTTGCCGATACCCGAAATTACAACCATATTCGGCCAGATGCGTTTGATGAGTGTATCGTCAAATCCCCGTTCAAACTGTTTTCTCAGGTATGCCGCTCTTTCGGGCATAGGGCAGACGAGCTTTGAAAGCTTTTTACGTAGTTCCGGATTGATGTTGATACTGTCGCTGATCGTTCCCTTTTCAATATCGTCAATTATGACCTGCCAGTGGTCTTTGAGGTAAGCCAGCTGACTGACGTTTATGCTGAAAAATACGGAAAAAATAAAAGTCGCATCTTCGTCTGCAAGAGCAAACCGGTAAATATTGTAAATGTAATCACCGTCGTGCATATCAAAAAGCTGACCGGTGGGTATGGTAAGAATAAAGGGATATAAAAATCCGTAGCGCATTGCTCCGATTTCCGCGATGTTGGAGCATGGAAGACCGTTCGGCAGTTTTTCGTTGGTAGCGGGGGAAAGGAATATGCCTCTGCCGGGTCTGAATTTCTTTCCTTTTTTGTTCATCTCCTTTACAGCCAGTGCAAGGGCACGGGTCCAGGTATATCTTACGTATGCCTTGATGGAGTCTGAGGTGGCGGGGATGTATTTGGGAACTCCCGATGACCCGGAGGTACGGGAATAGCCCAGAATTTTTGAGGAGGTCAGCAGATTATTTTCGCCGTTTTTCACCCTTTCAATATAAGGGGCGAAATCCTCATAGGTTGAAATGGGGACCTTTTTTCTGTATTCCTCAATACTTTTGATATGGGCAAAGTCGTGCAGTCTGCCGTATTCGGTATCCGCATTGTCTTTCAGTATTTTTAACAGCAGCTCCTCGTTTTCCTTCATGGGATTGAAAGAGGATTTTTCAAGATGCTTCAAACTGCCGTTTCCCTTCATGACAATCAGACGCATTGCGGCTTTGCTCAGTAGTTTTTTAATCATTTTTGTTATCTTCTTTCTGAAACCTTCTCACGATCAGGCATAAACGATGACGGCAATAACATTCACTGTTTCGTCTGTAGGATTGGAAATGGCGTGGCCCGTACCTGCGGGGCAGATAAGCACGTCACCGGGAGCGGCGGTTTTTTCTTCTCCGCCGTCATTGTAGAGAGGGCATCCGCTTTCAACGTAAAAAATTTCGCTGTCCGTATCGTGAATATGCCAGCCGATTGAACAGCCGGGCTCAAGGGTAATGCGGCTGAAAAGTCTGCCCTTACCGTAAAGCTCATCTTTGCTGACGAAATGTGTCAGCTTGACCGTTCCGTTGCCGTCACGCATTTTTTCGCGTGCTTCGGATGTACATTCTTCTGCTTTTCTTATCATTTTCATCTCTCCTGAAATACTTTTTTATAATTTGATTATATCATCAGCGGAGGGGCCTGACAAGATTTTTTATAAAAAATGCTTCCGCGGTCTTTGACGGACCGGGGAAGCATTTGAATGTATTATCGGAATGCGTTTTTTATCAGATAAACGATATTTTTGAAAAAGTTGATAATATCGTCAAAAAATGCCTTGATTGAAAACGAAACCGAGTCCTCCATGAAATTACGGTAGGTACGGTCCGAATTCAGATTTGATTCGTCTGCCATCAGATTCTGAATTTTACCGCTGCCCGTGGAAGGTCCCTTCAGCATCGTGTTATCCGTGTCACCGCGCAGGGAAACCGTGAGGTTTGTAAAAACGGATCTGAAATCGCCGTCGGACTGAATGACCGTGCATTTTTCACCCTGATTGGTCCACCACATACAGAAGCAGTTGTCAAACGTGTTTTTACCTTCAATGCGGTAAGCGGTGCAGAACTGGTCGGAATAGCAGTAATTCAGAGTGTTGTTGGTGCCTTCAACGTAAAATCCAATGCTTGTATCAAATTTATCGAAATCTCCGTAAAACAGAGGATGAATATTATAGAGGGAATTGCCGCCGGATTTGATATGGAATCCTCTGTACACTCCGCCTATACGCATATTCGTAAATGTATTGTCGTGGCCTTCAACCAGGACTCCTACGGAGTCCGGCTTTTCGGTGCCGGTAATGTTTACGTTGCTGATATCCGAATCCGAAGATCCGCTGTTTGCACCGTAGCCGATATAGATGCCCGTTACGGCATTTTTAATTGAGGTATTCTGAATCTTTGTTTCTCTGCCGCTTAATATTGCGACACCCGTGGCGATGCCGGAGCAGTCAATGATACCGCCGATAAGCGAATAATTACTTCCCGGGGTCTTGATATCGTTATAGGAGTCTTTTCCTCCCAGAGCAATTACCGCTTCGCCGGAAAAATCGGGCGCCGCCTTGATTACCGTGTAGGTTGAAAGCTGTAAATCCACACTTTTGGAGGGATTTGCGGGCGTGTAAATCGGAGAAGAAACGAGGTATTCACCGTCGGGGAAAAAGAGAGTTCTGTTGGGATTTTCGTCAATCAGCGCCTGAAGCCGTGCAGAAACCTCTTCGCCCGTTCCCGAGGGAACGAAATCACCTACATTGAGAGGCGAATTGAATGCAGAAGCAAAAATGCAGCTGCCGAAAGCAAAAATAAGGCAAAGAAAGACCGATAACGTTTTTTTGACCGTACTGTTTTTCATTTTTCCGACCTCCGTTCTTTATATGACGATTATAACAGATGAAAAAATCTGTTTCAAGTAACCGCAGGCGTGTTATGAAACTATTCGATTTTTAATTTTACGCATACTATTTCGGGATAGTTGAACAGCCGCAGCGGGATGATACTGCTTCCGAGTCCTCTGCTGATAATCATTTTTGTATTGCCGCAGATATGCTCGCCCGAGGTATATTCCGGGAAAAAGCCCTGGTCTGGTGCAATTACCGCGCCTATAAAGGGCAGTCTTATCTGCCCGCCGTGTGCATGACCCGTCAATACGAGGTCAACGCCCGAATCTGCATATCTACGGATATATTGGGGCTCGTGAGCAAGCGCAACCGTCATTTCTTTCGTACCCTTTATCAGATTGCTTAAGGTTTCGTCGCCGAGACTGTTGTCGTCCAGACCGGTCAGCAGAAATGATTCTTTGCCTTTCTTTATATCTACGCTTTCGTTATCAAGATATATTGCACCCGCATCGGTTATGCTTTTGAACAGTTCACCGCGCAAATCGGAATCTTCAATGAAATATTCGTGATTTCCGGTAACGTAATAGACGGGTACCGTTTCCGATAAAGCGCTGATTATCTGTAAACCGCTTCTGATATTCGCGCGGTCAGAGTAATTAAGGTCGCCGGTAATCACTACGATATCGGGTGATAATGCTTTAACTTTGCTTATCAGATTTTTATTATCTTTTCCGAATGAAGCGTTATGCAAATCGGACAGCTGAACTATCGTGAAGCCGTTCAGACCGTCTCCGATTTTTTGCGAAGAAAAGGTATACTCGGTTACCTCAAGCTTTTTGCTTTGATAGCAGAAGAACGGAACGAGCAATATAATCAGAACGGATATGATTATAATTCCCTTTTTCATTTTTTCACTTCCTAAATGCAGTATAAATTTATATTACATCATTTACCGTTATATTTCAACCGCCGGGGGAAGAATAAAACCCCGCCGTATAAACAGCGGGGAGTTTGATATATGATATCGGGCTCTTATCTGACTTTAAGTTCGTTAAGACCGAGCTCCAACGCTTGCTTTGCTTTCTTTATGCAATCGAGTGTGGTGTCCAGTGTCAGCACCCTGTCGAGGGCTCTTTCGAGAGATGTTTTGATCTTTGTAGTGTTGCTTGTAGCTGCATTTGCCGCAGAATCCAGATAGGAAAGGATTGCACTTGCGGAGGCTGTATCGGCATCCGGCAGAGTTGCGTATAAGTTGATGGCGTTTCTGCAGTTTCTGATGCTGCTCAGGATTACCGAATAGTCGTATGAAGACGCTCCGAGAAGAGCACCGCCCGCAACCTTACCGAGTTCAGAATCTGCTAAAACCTGATTTGTGCTTTTTACTGTCTCTTTCATGATAATTCCTCCTGATTGTTTGTTTTTTGTTTTTGTCTTTCATCTGTTTATACGAAGAATTAATTAAGATGGCTACGGTTTTTTCTGCGTAATGCTTAAAAGCTGTTACTATCGGTACGGGATTTTATTATTCATCTTTATCGGACAGATACGGCAAAGCTCCCCGCTGCTTTTACAACGGAGAGCAAACTGTTTATGTGATTCCCCGATTACCGGTATCTCTGACATCAGGGTAAGAGGGTGTTAAGATAGTTTTCAATCGGGGGAAGTACGTCCGTTTTCCTTGACAGACTCGGTGATGAAACGTAGAATTTGCCTTTCTTTTCTTCGGAGCTGCCGAATACGGTATCCATAAGCTTTTCCGTAAATTCCGCATTCTCTCCGCAGAATCCCATATAGCCGAGAGAGTAGTCGGGGTCATATACCTCAAACAGCAGGAAATCCATATCGGTGCCGTTCTTTACTTCGCTCTCGATTACGCTCTGTATGCGTTCCGACATTTCGGGAATCCGGTCTGTATCGGCGACCTTGACGACACCGATGCCGTAGAAGACGCCGTTGGTTTCATATTCCTTGTAATCGGAATAGTATATTTCGCGGTCATCCATTCCCTTGTAGTAAAGCTTTGCTTTTGTAATCAATATATATGTAACACATATACAAACTCCCCAACCTCATATGAGATTGGGGAGCAAGTCTATTCAGATAAATATTCCGATGTTAATACTTTGCCACATTGAAAGCTTATTTATTTAATCTTTCAAGTGCAATGTTTATTATAACGATGAAATAAATTATTTTTCGGATATGAAAAAGCCGGGAGCTTTTACTCCCGACTGATTTCTGTTTATATTTTTAAGCCGCCTCAAAAATCATGATAGCGTTGTTGTCTGTGCAGCCGTCTTCAATCGGTGTCCATTTGTTGTAATGAAGGTTGAAGTACAGTACGGTAACACTTTCAGTTGAGGTGTTATTTCCGATATATCCTGTATAGCTTGCTTTTTGATACCAGGGTGACAAATCTGAACTGAAACAGGTATAACGCTCTGCATCTGCACTGTATACAAATACGGGATTCTGGTCGTTTCCGAGTTTTTCAAATGTAAAGCCGTAGTCGCTGAAGAAAGTGTAAAGTGAAATTCTGTTTCCGTTTTCATCGGTGCAAAGAAGGTCGGAATTTACAATGTGGTCGTAGAATTTCTTGAGTTCTTCTCTTGTAAGTGCTCCGGAAATTTTGCTGTTGATATTATCTCTGGTAGTGAACAGCATTCTTTCTCCTGCAGAAAAAACTGTCGTTCTTATAAATCCGCATTCTTCGGGTGTTGTGCTGTTGAGTGCGCTGTTAAGTCTTACAAAATTTACAGTGATATTGCTGTCAGAGTATCTTACTTCTCTGATGAATGTAAACCAGTTATCAAGAACTGTTCTGTTGTACTTTGAAACTGTGCTGTCGGGATTATCAAGGCTGTAAACTGCGTTGTATTCCTTTGTGTAGTTGCTGCCGAGAAGTTCTGCCCAGTAGCTTCTGTAAACCTTTACGCTGTATTTCGCAAGGTCTTCCGATGTGATTGTATTAAGTGCCGCTTTGAGGTCTGCGTCTGTTTCGGCAGCTTCCATAATGCTGTTGTAGTTATCTGAAACATAGATTTTTTCACCGAGAACAAGTGCCATAAGCTTGTATGATGCAGTGATGATTTCATTGACGCTGTTGATATATGCTGAAGCCTTCATAGCTGCCTCGCCGCCGAGAACCGAACCGTCGCAGCTTACGCGGTAAACATAATCGTAGATATTTTCTGTATTTGATGTTTTGAATTCTGTGCCCTTAACATATTCTGTGAGAGTTTCCGTGAGAACCTCGAGCTGTTCTGCGTTGTTCATGTTGAAATCAAGCATTTCAGCTGTCATAACAGCCTTGGCGTAATCTGAATTGTCTGATCTTTCGATTTCTCTGAGGAACTTATAGTTGTTTGAAATCATTGTTCTCAGGCTTGTCATGTTTGAGTTGAACTCGTTTCTCTGCGCACTGCTCAGGGTTTTAAGTATTGTCTGTGTATCTTTATCAAGCGTATCTTTAAGCTCGTCGAGCTTTGTTGAGATTTCGTCGAGTTTTTCGAGGATTTCTTCGTTTTCACTCTTGATTCCGAAAAGCTCTGAAAGGATGGGCTCAAGTGCTGATTTTGCGAAATCACCGACAACGGGAATCTTGCCGACGCCTGTGGTGATGATTGCCGAAGCAGCTTGCTTTGAAGCGTTTTCCATATCCATTGCGCTTGCCGTGAAGCTCATTGAAAATACTGACATAACCGTCATGATAACGAGTACCATTGCGATTGCCTTTGTTAAAACTCTGTTCTTTTTCATTTTGATTACCTCCGTGTTTTTGTCTTACATTTCTTTATACGAAGGTTTTGGAAAAAGGGCTAATAATTTTTTAAAAATATTTTCACTTTAATCTTTACTGCTTTCCAAGATGGACCCCTCATCAAAACTGAGGTGAACTCAGTGTATAAATCAATCACAAAAATAGCCCTCCGAGGTTAATCCTGAACTGCCCCAAATTGTGCGGACAGTACAATTTGGGGCAGTTCACATCACCCCGGCAGGCCGCTTCGTTTATTTATCACACTTTGATTTCCGCTCCGTAATAGAATTTGAAAACCAGGGTGCCGTCACTTTTTACAGTTACCTTTTCAACAGTTGAAAGCCACAGCCAGTTGTCAAACTCTTTAATGAAATAGCCCTACGAGTTTCCAGAGAGCTGCATTATTGTTTATAGAGTAGTATACTCTGTAAAGGACATAATAAATTGTTTCATAAACCAAAAAAGGCGTACCACACAAGGTGATACGCCCAAATTTGCCTTAAAATTGCAATTTTTTTAAATCAAATTTTTTGTCGAAAAATCGCTCAAGAGCCTTGATATTGCGTGCTTTTTTGCTTAATCCTTCTTATCATTTATGGCAGCCTGTGCTGCTGCAAGACGAGCGATGGGAACTCTGAAGGGTGAGCAGGAAACATAGTCAAGACCGATCTTGTGGCAGAACTCAACGGATGTGGGATCGCCGCCGTGCTCGCCGCAGATACCGCAATGAAGCTTGGGATTAACGGGCTTGCCGAGCTTGATTGACATTTCCATAAGCTTGCCTACGCCGTTCTGGTCAAGACGAGCAAAGGGATCGCTCTCGAAAATCTTGGTGTCATAGTAAGCGCTGAGGAACTTACCTGCGTCATCACGGCTGAAGCCGAATGTCATCTGAGTAAGGTCGTTTGTACCGAAGCAGAAGAAGTCAGCTTCGGTTGCGATTTCGTCAGCTGTAAGAGCAGCTCTGGGAATCTCAATCATGGTACCTACTTCGTATTCAAGGTCAGCACCTGCTGCTGCGATTTCAGCGTCAGCGGTAGCAACTACTACGTTCTTAACAAACTTGAGCTCCTTGATTTCGCAAACAAGGGGAATCATGATTTCGGGCTTAACAGTCCAGTCGGGATGTGCCTTCTTAACGTTGATAGCTGCACGGATAACTGCCTTTGTCTGCATTGCTGCGATTTCGGGATATGTAACTGCAAGACGGCATCCTCTGTGACCCATCATGGGGTTGAACTCATGGAGGGAAGCGATGAGAGTCTTGATTGATTCAACGGACTTGCCCTGCGCATCAGCGAGTGCCTTGATGTCGGCTTCTTCTGTGGGAACGAACTCATGAAGAGGAGGATCAAGGAATCTGATGGTAACGGGACAACCTTCAAGTGCTTCGTAAAGAGCTTCGAAGTCACCCTGCTGATAGGGAAGGATCTTATCGAGAGCTGCTTCTCTCTCTTCAACTGTATCAGCGCAGATCATTTCACGGAATGCTGCGATTCTGTCAGCTTCAAAGAACATGTGCTCTGTACGGCAAAGGCCGATACCTTCTGCACCGTGCTCACGGGCTTTCTTAGCGTCTCTGGGAGTGTCTGCGTTTGTACGAACCTTAAGCTTTCTGTACTTGTCAGCCCAAGCCATGATTCTGCCGAATTCACCTGCGATGGAAGCATCAACTGTGGGGATGATGCCGTCATAGATGTTACCGGTTGAACCGTCGATGGAGATGAAGTCGCCTTCCTTGAAGGTCTTGCCTGCAAGTGTGAACTGCTTGTTGTCTTCGTCCATTGCGATGTCACCGCAGCCGGATACGCAGCATGTACCCATACCGCGGGCAACAACTGCTGCATGAGAGGTCATACCGCCGCGAACTGTGAGGATGCCCTGGGATGCCTTCATACCGGTGATATCTTCGGGAGAGGTCTCAAGACGAACAAGAACAACCTTTTCGCCTCTTGCATTCCAAGCTTCTGCGTCTGCAGCTGTGAATACAACCTTACCGCAGGCAGCACCGGGAGAAGCGCCGAGGCCCTTGCCCATAGGAGTAGCTGCTTTAAGAGCTTTTGCGTCGAACTGAGGATGAAGAAGAGTGTCAAGGTTTCTGGGATCGATCATAGCTACGGCTTTCTTTTCGTCGATCATGCCTTCGTCAACGAGGTCACAAGCGATCTTGAGAGCTGCCTGAGCTGTTCTCTTACCGTTACGGCACTGGAGCATGTAAAGCTTGCCGTTTTCAACGGTGAATTCCATATCCTGCATATCTCTGTAATGATCTTCAAGAAGAGCGCATACCTTTACGAACTGAGCGTATGCTTCGGGGAAGAGCTTTTCCATCTCTGCGATGGGCATGGGGGTACGAACGCCTGCAACAACGTCCTCGCCCTGAGCGTTTGTAAGGAACTCACCCATGAGCTTCTTTTCGCCTGTAGCGGGATCTCTTGTGAATGCAACGCCTGTACCGGAATTGTCGTTAAGGTTACCGAATACCATGGGCATTACGTTAACTGCGGTACCCCATGAATAGGGAATATCGTTGTCACGGCGGTAAACGTTTGCTCTGGGGTTATCCCATGACTTGAATACTGCTTCGATAGCGAGCTTAAGCTGTTCAACGGGGTCTGAGGGGAAGTCCTGACCGAGCTGATTCTTATATTCTGCCTTGAACTGACCTGCAAGTTCCTTG
>JAZLLW010000021.1:0-114174 GCA_045598305.1 Acutalibacteraceae bacterium | reverse complement strand
CTTATTTCGTCGTTGTTTAATTTTCAAGGTGCGCTGCACTCCCTCGTGAGTGCCTTGATAATATACCACACCCCTCTCCCTCTTGTCAACATCTTTTTTTATCTTTTTTATCCCTTTTATCAACTTATCCCGGTGTGCCATTTCGGAACGCCTTACACCGTAACGATTTTTCGCTTTTTTGCGCGCAAAAATTGTTTTTCAGGGGATTATTTTTTGCATCTTTGATTTAGAATAAAAAAGCACAGAGACAGCCGCCTGCCTCTGCGCTTTTTATAATATTGTATTATATCAAGATTATTTATCCTTAAAGAAGTCCTTGTAGTTCAGCGGCTTCAGATCGTTCTTCCTGCTGCCGCCCGTGCCGTTCTTTCGCATTACTATCAACACGATAAGCACAGCCGCCGCAAGAATGAGAATAATCTGGAACGCGGTGGATCTGAACATCCTGACTATCAGGTTTCCGACAGCGGAAAGGAAGCTTCTTTTGACGGGAGCTGCCGCCACCAGATCTATGGTCTTGATTACCTCGCCCGCATAGTGTACCTCGCCCTTGCAGATAACATCGCCTTCTTCAATGGGTGCGTTAACGTGGTCGGGCTTCGTTTTATCAACGATGGTTACATAGAGACCGCCGGCATCTATTGATTTGGGCATAAGACTGAATGCGGTTGAGGAGGGGCTGAGACTTACGTAATCGCTTTTACCGTATCTTACCTTGACCTCGCCCACGATTTTTGCGGCATCCGCAATGGAAATAAGGCGAAGATTGGTTACAGCCCAGTCAATCATATTCTTACAGTCAACAAATGCGCCGTTTTCGTCCACATGGTCGTCGTCAATGTCTTCCATGGTCCCGCCCATTGCAACGGCAATATAATTATAGCCGTTATTTGAGGCACTTACCGCAAGGCACTGACCCGCACCCGAGGTATAACCGGTTTTACCGCCGTCAACATAACGGCAGTAGTAATCCTTGATTGCACCGTTGAGGGTTTTATTTGTATTGGTTATTGTACGTTTATCCTGCTGTGAGGTTTCGGGAAGCTCGTATGACCTTTTGGACGTAATCTCCGCAAATTTGCTGAGCTTCATGGCATTTTCAAGCAAAACCGCCATATCTGCGGCAGAGGAATAGTGATTTTCGGAGTCAAGACCGTGAACGTTTTCAAAATGGGTATTCACACATCCCAGACTCTGAGCATAATTATTCATCTTATCCACAAATTCCTGACGGTTATCCCCCGTAAGGTAATTTGCCAGTACGGTTGCCGCATCGTTGGCAGATGCCACAAGCAGACAGCAGAGAAGGTCATAAACAGTATAGACCTCGCCCGCTTTGAGTCCGCCCGTTGAGCTGCCCGTTCCCTTGAGCTCGTCAATACAGCTCTGCGGGACGGTAACGGTCTGCTGAAGGTCGGGAACACTCGTGAGAATAACGCTTGCGGTCACGATTTTTGTCAGAGACGCGCATTTTACCTGCTTGTTTTCATCCTTGGAAAAGATGACCTCATCATTATCCGTGCATATCATAAGGTAGCACTGCGAATGAAAGCCCTGCTCCAGAAACTCATCATACTCTGCCTGCGCCGGAGTGCAGAACACTGCCGACGTGAGCAGAATCAGAACAAACAGTATACTTATTGCCTTTTTCATATAACACCTGTTGTTTATTTCGTTGCCTGCTTGGAATATTTGAGCGTATAAATGACTCTCATAAGAAGTGCTTCGGCAGGATTGATGGGCTTTGCGGCATCAAATACCTTAGTACCCAGAAGAGTAAGACAGCTCTTGCTCATAATCATATCAACCGCCTCTGCATCGCCTTCAACACCGCCGCAGCAGAGTGCGCCCTTGTTCTTGAGAAGAACGGCGTTCTTGCCCTTGATTTTTGAACCGCAGCAGGACTCTTTCTTTGCAACCTTTATCTTCGTGCCGCAAATCTGGCTGAAGTCGTCAAGGAGGGGCTTCATCGTCTTACCGATAGCCGAAACGGCAAGGGTTTCCTTATCGGTATTGTGAATAATGTAATTGAATTTGGGCTGAGCAAGGTAAATGCTTCTGTGTGCTTCGGCCGTATCGGTAACCTCATCGTTGGTCGTGCCGGTATGAAGGTCCATGCTGACCTCCTTGCCGTCGCCGTTATTCGTGAGGGTGATAATGCCGTTTTCTCTGTCACAGGAGCTGTTGTAGGTTTCGGATTTATCAAGGTCAACGAAGGTGGTTCTTGCTACTCTGCTGACGATTTTTTCGCAGAACTGATCAAGATTTGCTGCTGCAATACCGAACTTTTCCTTTGCACCTGCAAGAATATACTCTGCACAGTATTTTTCAAGGCAGGCGGCAACGTCAAATGCTTCGTTGAAATCCGCTCCGTAGCAAAGAGCGCCGTGGTGAGCCATGATAACCGCCTTTGAATCGCTGAATTTAAGTGCGGTCGTAACGCCCTGTCTGAGCTTGCCGGTACCGGGAAGACCGTAGCCGCCCAGAAGGATATCCTTGCCGATAATCTTCTTTGCTTCTCCCGTTACGGTATCAATGCCGTTTTTGAGAGCGCTGATAACGGATGCATTCTTCTGATGGGTATGGATAACGAAATTTGCTTCGGGATACATTTTGTAAACCTCTGCGTGGATACCTTTTTCGCTGGAGGGCTTGACGTCACCGCTCCAGGCAAGGTCTTCAATGGCAACTTCAACTATATCCTCGGGTTTAAGTCCGATATAGGGCTTTCCGCTGGGAGTGATTACGAAGGTTTTGTCGTCAATACGGCAGCTTACGTTGCCCCACGTTCTTGCGATAAGACCCTCTGCAACGAGTTTTTCGCCTGCTTCAATTACGAGCTTTTTTGCTTCATTGATTTCCATAATTCTTATCCTTTCTCTTTTTTATCTGTCAAGACCGAGTTTCTTTGCCATTTCATAGCTCTTGAGCTCAAGCATCTTTGAAACGCCCTCTTCCTGCATGGTGACACCGTAAAGGATATCTGCCTCCTCCATCGTGCCGCGTCTGTGGGTAATGAGGATAAACTGGGTATTATTTGTCATATTACGTACGTAGCTTGCATAACGGCTGACGTTAACGTCGTCAAGAGCCGCCTCAACCTCGTCAAAAATACAGAAGGGTGCGGGGTTGATTTTCAGAATGGCAAAGAGGAGTGCGATTGCCGCAAGTCCCTTTTCACCGCCGGAAAGAAGGTCTATATTCTGAACATTTTTGCCGGGGGGCTGTACCTTGATGTTGATATTGCATTCAAGTACGTCCTGGGGATCGTCAAGCACGAGCTCGGCTTTACCGCCGTCAAACAAATCCTTGAAGGTCAGTCCGAATTCGTTATTGATAAGTCGGAACTGCTCCCTGAATTTCTCCGCCATCTTACCCGTAAGCTCTTCAATAATCTTTTCAAGTTCCGTCTTGGATTTCTCAACGTCGGTAAGCTGACCGTTCAGATATTCGTATCTTTCGCTGACTTCCTTATATTCCTCAATCGCACCTACGTTTACGCTGCCCAAAGCTCTGATTTTACCTTTGATTTCCTGAAGACTGCGCTGTGCCTGAGGAATATCCTCGGGAACCTCTCCGATTTCCATAGCGTCACGGAAGGTAAGCTGATACTCATCATAAAGCTTATTCTTCGTGGTTTCAAGGGCATTGTCAAGAGCCGTCTTTTTCTCATCAAGACGGGCAATTTCGCCGCTGAGCTTTTCTTTTTCTTCCGAATAATCCTTCTCCTTTGAGCGAAGTCGTACGCTTTCCGCATCGTTGGAGGTTCTGTCCGAAATAAGCTCCGTGATTTTTTCTTCGGTAAGACGGGTGCTGTTTCTCAAATCAGCCGCTTCTTTTTCAAGAGAAGCGATATTTTCGGTAATTCTTTCGTTTTCCGCTTTGATCTGAGCGATTTCTTCCGTAAGTCTGCCGGATTTATCCTCAAGAGCTTCCTTACTGAGAAGCGCGGCTTCTATAACGGAATTGCACGCCTCGATTTCCTTGTTGAGAGCAAGAATATCAAGATTGAGGGTGTTCTGGATTTCCGCGGATTTTTCGCGGCGCACTTCAAGGACACTTCTCTCTTCGTCAAGCTGAGAAAGTTCTTCGTTGAGCTTGTCGGTTTCGGCGGTAATCTTTTCTATTTCGCTGTCCGCCTTTGCCTCTTCCTCAGCGGAAGCGGCTATTCTCTGAAGGGAATTTTCCTTTTCCGTGAGAAGCTCGTCGATATGATTCTTTGCGGCATTGTATCTGTCTTCAATCAGCTTCAGATTTCCCTCTGCTCTGATGAGATTTTCCTGAATCTTGATGATTTCGGCTTCGCCCGCATCCATCTCCGCTCTCGCGGTTGTGATTTCTGCATCAATGACCTCTGCACTCTTTGTCTTTTCTTCAAGGCGCTGTGTGAGGACCTTAACATCCTCCTTCAGCTCCTCAATTTCGTTGATTCTGCTGAGGAAGCCCGTTCCCGAGCCCCTTGAACCGCCGGTCATTGAGCCGCCTGCATTGAGTACCTGACCGTCAAGAGTGACTATTCTGAATCTGTGGTCGTATTTCTTTGACATCACGATGCCGTTATCAATATTGTCGATAACAACCGTCCTACCCAGAAGATCGTTTATTATTCCGGCATACTTCTTATCGCAGTCAACAAGGTTTGACGCCATATTCACGTAGCCGTCATTATTTTCAACACCCTTTTCGGTAAAAGGTCTGCCCTTGACCGAGGTAAGGGGAAGGAAGGTGGCGCGGCCCGCTCTGTTTTGCTGCAGATATTCCATTGCTCTCTTGGCGGCATATTCATCATCGGTTACAATATTCTGAATTGCGCCGCCCAGTGCGATTTCAATCGCAACGGCATATTCGCCCTTGGTGGAAATCAGCTGAGAAACGGTACCTCTGATGCCTCTTAATGCACCTCTCTTGGCTTCTTTGATTACCTTTTGCACCGAACCGGCATACCCGTCAAGATTCTTTTCAAGGTCATCCAGCATTTTAATGCGGGCTTCCTTCTGATATATGTCAAGATTGAGACTGTCTATTTCGCCGTGAAGCTTATCCGCCTTACCCTGCCTCGTTTCTATGATGAGGCGGTAACCGTCAAGAGCATTGTTTACGTCCTCTTCCTCATCTTTGCACTTGCGGATTTCTCTTTCCGCAGATGATTTCTCAATTTCAAGGGTATCAATGATGCCGCCTCTGGTTTCAATTACCTCGTCAATGGTGGCAATTCTGGTTTTCAGCTCGGATGCGGTGGAAAGTGCGGTGGATTTTTCAACTCTCAGATCTGAAAGACGCATGGCCGCATCCGTCAGCTTCTCGTTTACTTCCCTGACCTTTTCACTGTTTTCACCGTTCAGACCGAGAAGTGAATTGAGCTTTTCAAGTTCCCCTGCAAGCTCCTCCTTTTTTGCCTCGATCTGATTCTGTTTATCTGCGATCTCCGCCTGAGCATCCGCAATCTGCTCCTCCGTCTGAGCAACGGTCTTTTCGCCGTCACCCATATCGGCTTCAATTCTTTCAATGGTGCCCAGATTATGCTCTATCGTATTCTTTTCAACAGCGACTTTACCGTCAATCACTGCCGCCTGCTCTTCGGAATCGGAAATGGACCTTGTGAGGCGTTCAACCTCCGCGGTCAGATTCTGTCCCTTTTCAACTGCCGCTTCAATCTGCTGTTCAACCTCGGCAAGCTTTGACTCAACATCCGCGTACTGTGCGGTGGCGATGGAAAGCTTGTTTTCCTGCTCGCGCAGGTCGTTGCCCGATTTCTCGATGGTATGAAGCCACAGACCGATTTCAAGCGTCTTTTTTTCATCGGACAGAGCAATGAATTTTACTGCCTTCTCGCTCTGCGTCTTCAGGGGTCCTATACGGGATTCCAGCTCCGCAAGTATATCTCTCAGACGGATAAGATTTTCCTCTGCCTGCTCAAGACGTCTGTTGGCATCGGCGCGTCTGTATCTGAAATGGGAAATACCTGCCGCTTCTTCAAGCATATCACGGCGCTGAGTGGACTTTGCGGAAACGAGGTCCGCAATCCTGCCCTGGCTGACCATTGAATAACCGTCCCTGCCGAGACCGGTATCCATAAACAGCTCGTGGATATCCTTTAAGCGACTGTCTTCGCCGTTGATTTTGTATTCACTTTCACCGGACCTGTAATATCTTCTCGTAACGGAAACCTGGTCGGTATCCTTTGCGAGAGAGCGGTCCTTATTATCCATGTGCAGAGTTACTTCGGCATAACCGAGGGCCTTTCTGCGATCGGTACCGCCGAAAATAACATCCTCCATACGGGCGCCTCTGAGGGCCTTGGTGGATTGCTCACCCAGCACCCAGCGTACCGCATCGGAAATATTACTTTTGCCGGAGCCGTTAGGTCCGACTACGCCGGTGATTCCCTTGCCCAGTTCAAGAACGGTCTTGTCCGGGAAGGATTTGAATCCCTGCATTTCAATTGATTTAAGTAACATCTTTTTACCTTATCCTGACTTCGTATTTTTCAATACCGTCCTCTTCGGTGACGGTGCAGATGTAACCGCGGTCACGGAAAAATTCAAGATTTGCCTTCCGTTGACCCGTCATTTTGGATCTGTTTCCCCGACCCACCGCCAGAGTGTATTCTCCGCGGGGAAGGGTGATAAGCTCTCTGAACGCCGCATCACGGTAAATGCGTCCTTCGCAAAGCTCTCTGAGTGCCGGATGATATGCTCCGCCCGCAAATCCGCTTTCCACGTCTCCGCCGGAATGAAGCCCCACACGGATAACTCTGATTCCTTCATTCTCAAACATGGGGATAAGCTTTGAGCAAAGCTCAACCGATTCTTCAACGCCCTTGGGTATGAATTTGCCGCTTCTCATAAGCTCACACAGACGTGTGCCCTCAAGCACCACCGTGGGATAAATCCTGACCGTGGCGGGATGAAGAGCGATGATTTTTTGCGCGGTTTCAATACTGTCCTCATCCTCGGAGCCGTAAAGCCCCGTCATCATCTGCAATCCCGTTTCAAAGCCGTACGCCTTAAGCATAGCCACCGCATCGGTCGTCTGCTTTTCCGTGTGTCCTCTTTCGTTAAACTCAAGCACTTTGTCGTCAAGCGACTGGGCTCCCAGCTCAACCGCGGTAACGCCGTATTTTTTGAGAATATCGCAGATTTCCTCAGAAATCCCGTCGGGTCTGGTGGAAATTCTTATTCCCGAAAACAGACCGGCTTCAATATAGGTATGTGCCGCTTCAAGAAGGGAAATCATATAGTCACGGTCAATCATGGTGAACGACCCGCCGAAAAACGCTATCTCTCCGCCTGCCGCCGTTTCTCTGTCAAGTGACGAGAGGGCAACCCTTACGGCTGAATGAACGTCATCGGGGCAAAGCTCCTTCTGATATCCCGTTATTGTTCTCTGATTGCAGAAGCTGCAGGTGTGGGGACACCCTTTATGCACTACAAACAGAGCAACGTTTACATGCTTCATTTTACTATTCCCATAAGAGCAAGGGCTTCCCTTGCCGCCATCTGCTCGGCTATCTTTTTACTCTTTCCTTCGCCTTTACCGATCACATTGCTGTTAAGGTGGACCTCAACGACAAAATGCTTGTCATGGGCGGGACCGGATTCGTCAACGAGAACGTACTCGATATGCTCCTCGGGGTTTCGCTGAACGACCTCCTGCAGCTCCGTCTTGTAATCGCCGGTATTATCCAGCTTATCGTGACGGGCTACGTAACGAAGGGCTATCTTCTGCGTCTCTTCAAGTCCGCCGTCAAGAAAGACCGCCGCAAGCACCGCCTCAAAGGCGTCCGCCAGCATGGAGGGCTTGTGTCTGCCGTCCATTCTCTCTTCGCCCTTACCCAGATAGAGGGCAGAGCCGATATCCAGCTCCGTAGCGAATACGCTCAATGCCTTTTCGCAAACTCTTGCCGCTCTGTGCTTGGTAAGGTCTCCCTCGGCACAGGAATAATTCTTATAGAAATAGTTTGCGGATATGAAGCCCAGAACCGCATCTCCCAGAAACTCAAGACGCTCGTTGCATACGACGCCTTTTTCGTTTGCGTAGGAGGAATGGGTCAATGCAGTTTTCAAAAGGGATACATCCTTGAAGTGATATCCCAGAGCGTCCTGCAATGCTTCAAGTTTTTCTTCCATTGCCTGTCTCCTTAGTTAATTCGCTTTAATACGCTTCGGAAATGGCATTTGCCAGATCC
This sequence comes from Acutalibacteraceae bacterium, assembly GCA_045598305.1. Taxonomy (GTDB): domain Bacteria; phylum Bacillota; class Clostridia; order Oscillospirales; family Acutalibacteraceae; genus CAG-177. The sequence continues at coordinate 105,986 of JAZLLW010000021.1, read as the reverse complement.
GAAACCGTCCACTCAAGCTCGGGAACTGTCTGAAGCTTGATTTCAAGCTCCTGACAGATTGCTTCCGTAAGCTCCTGCAATTCAAATTCATCACCGACTATGTTTTCAAGCGGTGTTTCCTCGCTGATCGCGGTTTCGTCCAATCCCAGCTCGTCGCAAATCAATGTCATTAATTCTTCAAGACTCATATTTACACCTCCGGATAATGATCTTGTCAATCAACCTCATCGGATAATTGCTCCCTGAGTGCCGCAAGTCCTCTTTCCGCCAGCTTCTCGTATCTCTCTTTTTTATCTCTGATTTTTGTTTCGAGGGGGGGAAGCAGACCGAAAGCCGCACCCATGGGCTGAAAATTCTTTATATTTTCGTCTGCAACGTATCTTGCAAGTGCGCCGCAGATTGTTTCATCGTTGGGAAGGAACGTTTCCTTACCATCAATTCTTTTTGCCGCATTTATGCCGGCGAGAATGCCGGACATGGCACTCTCCATATATCCCTCCACGCCTGTTATCTGACCTGCAAAGAACAGGTTTTCTCTCGTCCTGAACGAGAAATCCGCATTCAGCAGACGGGGAGAATCAATAAAGGTGTTTCTGTGCATTACTCCGTACCGCACAAATTCCGCATTCTCAAGAGCGGGAATAAGGGAAAATACTCTCTTTTGCTCGCCGAATTTCAGATTGGTCTGAAATCCTACGAGGTTATACATCGTGCCCTCCGTATTCTCCTTACGCAGCTGAAGGTTTGCCCAGGGTCTGTGCCCCGTGGCGGGGTCAATGAGTCCGGTGGGCTTCATCGGGCCGAATCTTATCGTGTCGTGCCCTCTTGACGCCATGACCTCTATGGGCATACAGCCCTCGTACACGTCTTTTCTCTTATCAAATTCGTGAACGGGAGCACTTTCCGCATTTATGAGGGCATCATAAAAAATTTCGTACTCTTCCTTATTCATGGGACAGTTGATATAATCGTCCTTTTCGCCTCTGTCGTATCTTGACTGGGCAAAGGCCTTGCCGTAATTTATACTGTCCGCAGATACTATGGGTGCCGCCGCATCAAAGAAGCTGAGATTGCCGCCGCAAAGCTCCTTTATCTTTTCGCTGAGTCCTTCACTTGCCAGAGGGCCTGCCGCAATAATGACGTTTCCGTCGGGGATTTCCGTTACCTCTTCGTGAATGACGGTGATAAGCTCCTCGGCTTCTATCCTGCGGGTGACCTCTTCGGAAAATTTATCTCTGTCAACCGCCAGCGCACCGCCTGCGGGTACTGCCGTCATTTCGGCGCATTCCACACAGAGGGAGCCCATCATTTTCATCTCCGCCTTCATCATTCCCGCGGCACTGCCGATACGCTGTGCCTTAAAGGAATTTGAGCAGACAAGCTCGCACAGACCGTTTTTTGAATGGGCAGGCGAGAATTTCAAGGGCTTCATTTCATAAAGCTCGACGGCAATGCCTCTTTTTGCAAGCTGATACGCCGCTTCGCATCCGGCAAAGCCGCCGCCGATAACTTTAACCTTTCTTTCCATAATGGCCGCTCTTCCTTACGGTATGCTTATTGTTTTCGCAATCCTCGTTGCTGCAGTAGGGCTTACCGTTCCTGGGAGCGAGCATTGCCTTGCCGCACTTTTCGCAGACCTCACCGTTAGGACCGTCCCAGCTGACGAAATCGCAGTCGGGATATTTTGAGCATCCGAAAAAGATTGCTCCCTTTCTGCTTCTCTTTTCAACAATGTCGCCTCCGCACTTGGGACAGAGACCCTTGCCGATTGAGAAGGGCTTGACGTTGTTGCAGGCGGGATAACCCGTACAGCCGAGGAATCTGCCGAATCTGCCGTTGCGTACCATCATGGGCTTGCCGCACTTTTCGCAGATTTCATCGGTAATTTCATCTGAAAGCTGAATCTTCTTGCCTCTCATTTCATCCCTGGCTTTTTCAACCTGTCCCTTAAGCTCGGGATAAAATTCATCAAGCATTGCTATATAGTCGGTTTCTCCGCTGCCGACCTTATCAAGGTCGGACTCCATCTGCGCGGTGAACTTGGTATTTACGATTTTGGGGAATTTTTCCTCAAGGAGCTTTGTAATCGCGGTACCCAGCTCCGTGGGAACGAGCTGCTTCTGATTACGGTTGACGTAATCCTTGCCCGTAATGGTGGAGATAATGGAAGCGTAGGTTGAGGGACGGCCGACACCGTTTTCCTCAAGCTCTTTGATAAGGGAAGCTTCCGTATATCTTGCAGGGGGCTGAGTGAAATGTTGACCGGGAGTGATTTCGCGGAGCTTCAGCTTCTCATCCTGCTTTATTTCGGGAAGAGCGTTCTTTGTGAGTACGTCCTCGGGAAGCTCGTAGACCTTTGTGAAACCCTCAAATTTAACAGTTGATCCGGTTGCATTGAGAAGGCAGAATTTTTCGCTTTCTTCGGGCTTGTGTGCAAGGATTTCAACCTTCACGGTGTCCATTGCGCAGGGAGCCATGAGGCAGGCGATGAATCTGCGCCAGATAAGCGTATAGAGCTTGAGCTGGTCTGCCGTAAGGTCGGCGGCAATCGATTCGGGAGTAATGGATGGGGTAGAGGGTCTGATTGCCTCGTGACCGTCCTGAGCGTTTGCCTTTGTCTTATAGAAATTGGGCTTGTCGGGAACGTACTTGTCGCCGTAATTCTCTCTGATGAATTCCGTACCTGCGGCGCGGGCTTCGTCGGATATACGGAGCGAGTCCGTTCTCATGTAGGTGATAAGACCGGTACTGCCATGTCCGGTAAGCTCAATACCTTCATAAAGTTCCTGGGCAGTCTTCATTGTCCTTGACGCCTGGAAATTCAGTTTCTTTGAGGCCTCCTGCTGAAGGGTCGAGGTCGTAAACGGGGGAGCCGCCTTCTGACTCTTGACACCCTTCTTGACGGTCTTTACCTCATACTGTGCTTCGTTGAGAAAATCAACATAGCGCTGTGCTTCGTCACCGTTTGTGATTTTGATTTTACCGCTTTCATCGGATTCAAGGGATGCCTTGAAAACCTTTTTCTGCTCCGTTGCAAGCTTTGCTTCAACAGACCAGTATTCCTCGGGAACGAACTTTGATATTTCTTCCTCTCTGTCAACAATGAGGCGCAGGGCTACGCTCTGAACTCTGCCTGCCGACAGACGGGGCTTGATTTTCTGTGAAACGAAGGGGCTGAGGGTGTAACCTACAAGACGGTCAAGGATTCTTCTTGCCTGCTGAGCGTTTACGAGGTCCATATCCACTCTGCGGGGATTTGACATACCCGTCTGAATGCCGCTCTTTGTGATTTCGTTGAAGGTTACACGGTTGGCCTGCTTAAGGTCAAGACCCAGCACGTAAGCAAGGTGCCAGGATATGCCTTCTCCCTCACGGTCGGGGTCGGTCGCGAGATAGACCTTGCCGCTTTTTGCCGCTTTTTCCTTGAGCTGTTTTACAAGCGCTTCCTTTTCGGGGATTATCTGATAATTGGGCTCATATCTGTTTTTAACGTCAACGCTGAGGGTCTTATCGGGAAGGTCCCTTACGTGACCCTTTGAGGCGATTACCTCATATCCGCTGCCGAGATATTTCTTGATTGTTTTTGCCTTTGCAGGGGACTCTACGATTACTAAATCCGACATACATAAACTCCTGAACTATGAAAGAATATAATTTTTGCCTTCCGTCTGCTCTATGAGACCTTCCAGCTCCAGCTCCATGAGAGCGGAAATTGCCCTCGCGGGAGAAATATCCGCCACGACGCAGATTTCATCCGAATGGACGGGCTCGTGTGAGAGCAGGGCGTAAACCTTTTTTGCATCCTCGCTGACTGCGGGAGGCAGCGGCTTACGGGAATTGACTTTTTTCTCTCCCCGTGTCGGGGTGCCTTGGGGTAATTCGTTGGTATTTGCTTTGAGGTTGAGCATTCCGGGGAATGCCGTATCAAACGGTGAAAGGATGTCGTCTGCACAAGTGACAACCCTTGCTCCGTCTCTGATAAGACGGTTGACGCCGGTGTAGGAGGAATTTAGGATGTTTCCGGGAACTCCGAAAACCTCTTTTCCCTGCTCTACGGCGTATCTTGCCGTAATAAGAGAGCCGCTTTTTTCTCCCGCTTCAACCACAAGAAGTCCCTTGCTCATACCGGAGATAATTCTGTTCCTGGTGGGAAAAGTCCTTGCACTTGCGGGTGAAAAGGGAATATATTCCGAAATGACCGCTCCGCTTTTTGCTATTTCTCTGCGGAGAGATTCATTTGACCTGAGATAATCCGTACCCAGACCGCATCCGAGCACGCATACGGTGATGCCGTTTGATAAAAGGGCTCCGTCGTGAGCTGCGGAATCAATACCGAGTGCTCCGCCGCTGACTATGACCGCACCGCATTTCGCCATATCCGCGCTGAGCTTCCTTGCTATATCCACGCTGTCGTAGGTGGGCTGTCTCGTACCTACCACGCCGATGGCAACTCTGTTTTTAAGACAGGCAAGGTCACCGTCACAGAAAAGTACAAGGGGCATATCGGGAAGATTCCTCAGATCCGCGGGATAATCGGGGGAATCGGGTGTATATATTTTCCAGCCGTTTTCTCTGCATATACGCACGGCATTCTCCGCATCGGAAAGCTTCGTGCTTTCAAGACGGTCAAGCTTCGCGGATGAGAAAACGCCCGAAACGGTCCTGGACATTCTGCTTTCGCCGTAAAGCACCTGCGGGTCGGGATAGGCGGCAAGGATTTCGTCAACTCTCGTGCCTGCGCCCAATGCCATGGAAAGCCATATCCAATATTCTGCTTTTGTCATCTTTTCAGCTCCCATGCAAGTATTGCCGCCGCAACGGAGGCGTTGAGGGACTCTGCTCTGCCCTCCATGGGAATGGTAACGGTTGAGCTGCAGACGGATTTTGCTTCCTGCGTAAGCCCGTTACCCTCGTTGCCTACGCATATAATCGCTCCGTCATTAAAATCAAAGCTTCTGATATCCTTTGCATCGGATGAAGGAACGGAGGCAAGCGTCAGCATTCCGGCTTCGTTTGCCTTTTTGATAAATGCGGGAAGATTATCCGCCGTAATCAGATTTATTCTCAGGGATGAGCCCATTGCCGCACGAAGTGCCTTGGGATTGTAAACGTCGCATCCGCCGGAAACGATGACACCGTCAATGCCCAGCGCCTCACAGCTCCTGCATACGGCACCCAGATTGGAGGGATCCTGAACGTTCTCAAGAGCAATATATCTGCCGTTTCTTTTCAGCGGTACGCCTTCGGTTTCCCTGACTCTGCATATACAAAAAACGCCCTGCGAGCTGCCCGTATCGGAAAGCTTGCCCGCCACGTCTGCGGAAACGGTATAGCACTCATCGCAATTTTCTCTTATTACGGCAATATACGACTCATATTTTGTAAGAGCATCCTTTGTGAAGAAGGCACGGACAACGAAAATTCCGCTCTGCGCCGCATCACTGCACAGGCGTGCTCCCTCAAGGAAAAATTCACCGTATTCCGCTCTCTTTGACGAAGAGGAAGCGAGAAGTGCCGCATATTTAATTTTTTCGTTGGTGCGGGCGGTTATCATTTCCATAAGGGCATACCTGCTCATTTTATTTTTATAATATATATAATACAAGATATTTATTTTGTCAATAAAAATATTTCCGCTTGCACAGCGAAAAAAAGCAAAATATTATGTGATATATCCGTCGTAGGGGCGAGCTGTGTTCGCCCGGAAACAACTTTTTCGGAAATCGGAAAGATTGTTGATGAAAATATCAGCCGAACGGGGTGAACTGAAACGCGAGTTACATTTTAATAGTCGGATGCAAGGCGACCAAATGAGGAATACTTTGTGTATTCCGATTGAGGGCAACGAAGCAGACGGCTGCTATGAGAAAAAATTAACCGTGTTTAAGTGAACGCAGAGAGGCAAACAAGAAAAATAAAACTGCCGCCCCTTTTGGGACGACAGTGTATTGCCATGATATAATCAGTTGAGAGCTGCCTTTGCCTTCTCTGTAAGAGCGGTGAAAGCTGCGGGATCGGCGATAGCGATCTCGGAGAGCATCTTTCTGTTGAGGTTGATGCCTGCCTTCTTGAGGCCGTTCATAAATGTTGAGTAGTTCATGCCGTTCATCTTGCAGCCGGCGGAGATTCTGGTGATCCAGAGTCTTCTGAAGTCTCTCTTCTTGAGCTTTCTGCCGATGTAAGCGTAGTTGCCGCTCTTCATAACTGCCTGCTTGGCGGTCTTGAAGAGAGCGTGCTTTGAGCCGTAGTAGCCCTTAGCAAGCTTAAGAACTTTATTTCTTCTCTTGCGAGTCATTATCGCGCCTTTAATACGTGCCATATTATATATCCTCCGTAAAAGTGGTTAGTCAAATATTATTTGTAAGGTACAAGTCTCTTGATCTGTGTAACGTTTGTCTTATCGGCAACAGTTGTCTTGCGAAGATTTCTCTTACGCTTTGTGCTCTTCTTGTTAAGGATGTGTGACTTGTAGGCATGAGCGCGCATGGGCTTGCCGTTCTTGGAAAGTTTGAAACGCTTCTTAGCGCCGCTGTGTGTCTTGATTTTAGGCATAATTATATCCTCCTGTTAATAATGTATTATTTGTTTCCCTTGGGAGCCATGAACATAAGCATCTGTCTGCCCTCAAGCTTGGCCGCCTTTTCGACGTTTGCGCATTCCGCAAGGGCTGCCTCTGCCTTCTGCATGACTTCAAGTCCCAGCTCAGGATGAGCCATCTCACGTCCTCTGAACCTGATTGATACCTTGAGCTTGTTGCCTTCGGCAAGAAACTTTTTGGCATGGTTAATCTTTGTGTCAAAGTCGTGAACATCAATGTTGAGAGAAAGTCTGATTTCTTTTGTTTCGATAATCTTCTGATTCTTCTTGGCTTCCTTCTCTTTTTTGGCTTTTTCAAATCTGAATTTACCGTAGTCCATAATCTTGCATACAGGCGGTTTTGCCATAGGAGCAATCTTAACTAAATCAAGATTTGCTTCCTCTGCAAGCTTGAGCGCCTCAGCCGCCGACATAATGCCGAGCTGCTCGCCCTCTGCCGAGATAACTCTTACCTCTTTGTCACGGATTTCTTCATTGATTTGCTGTTCCTGCTTGCTGATGCTAAGCACCTCCCAAAGGTATTGAAAAAGCGAGGCGGAACTCTCCACCTCGCAATAAATCACATAATGACATAAGTCACATGACTATTGACCGACTCGGACGAATCCGGAAGGTGAGAGACGCTTGCTCTTCTTTGTTGTGCACGTATAATACTACATCGTGCCGGGTTTGTCAAGTATTTTTTATGTTTACAAAAAATATGTTTGCATTTATATGCCTTATGGTTTAATATATACTCACATTATTCTTTATCTACGGAGATAGTATATGAATTATGAGAATTTACCCTGCCCCGTATGCGGCTCCCACATGCACGCAGGAGATGATATCGTTTTCTGCCCGGATTGCGGTACTCCCTGTCACCGTGAATGCTGGAAGGAAACGGGTCACTGTATAAATGAATCAAAGCACGGCGGCGGATTCGTATGGAGTGCCGGCGAATCGGGAAATGAAGCAATCGGAATAGGTGACGAAGCGGCTGCAAGTGAAGCCGATGAAGTAATCAGCTGTCACGTCTGCGGCAGCGAAAACCCTTCCACGTCAAAGAACTGCAATCACTGCGGCGCTCTGCTGATACCCGTTTCCGAAGAGGGCGAAAGGAACTGTCCCGTCTGCGGTGAAAAGCTTGAGCCGGGCTCACTTGTCTGCACAAACTGCGGCACCTCCCTTATGCCCGCAGGGTCAAAAATACTGCGTCAGCCCGATTTCCTCAACGGCGTTGACAAGGACGAAAATCTCGGCATACACAAGGAAATGGATTACGCCGTTTACGTTCGCAGGAATGCGGAAAAATATCTGCCTAAATTCAGATCCATTGCAGACGGCAAAAGCTTCCGCTTCAATGCGGCGGCGTTCTTCCTGGGTCCTCTCTGGTTCTGCTTCAGAAAGATGTATGCCTTCGGCATTTCCCTGCTGGTTGCAATCGCCTGCATTTCTCTTATCGTTGTTCCCGCATCGGAAAAGGCACTTGACGTATTTTTCAAATATTCCCCCGAAATCACCATGATAAACGCAAAGCTCGACGGTCTGAAGGAATATACCGACCAGAGCGGCGAAAAGGTGACGGTCAGCGATGAAATCAACGCTATGACGGATAAAGAGGCGGCAGATAAATCCATTAAGCTCCAGACCGAGCTTTTCTCAAAAATGGGAAGCATCCTCAAAAAGCCGTTTCTCATTATGATGGGCTTCGTGCTGATACTCGCAATCATTTCGGGTCTGAGTGCAAACTCGATTTATTTTAACCGTGCCACAAAGGACATCACCCGCATAAAGGAAGAAATGAGAGAAAACAATATGCGGAGCTTTTATATTTCAAGGCGCGGAGGCACTTCGCTTTTCGGTGCGATATGTATGGCGCTTCTGTACAGCTACATTCAGAGCATTGTGGCAACCGCTGCGGAATATATCTCAACGCGGTTCTGATACGGCATAATAAAACAGTAAATCCTCTCTTCAGATGAAGGGAGGATTTTTTGGTCGGAGTGCAGAGATTCGAACTCTGGGCCTCGTGGTCCCAAACCACGCGCGCTACCACCTGCGCTACACCCCGAAATTATAGGGATATTAAATTGAGGGGTGTGGCGCACGCATATTACGAGCGCAGCGAGTAACAAGGTTCTGGAGCTTTGCTTCAGGTCCTTACACCCCGCAACATTGCCTTGTTATTTTATGATAAATTATTACCGTTGTCAATATTATTTTATCAATATACCAAAAGGGCTTCCCTTATTCGGGGAAGCCCTCTCTGTTTAATTATTCAGCTGACTGTCTTTTCTTCTTGTTTTCAAGAATAATGTATGCAGCTGCAACCATTGAGATGATTGCCATAGCGGATGCCATGAGCGTTACGGTAATATCGGAGCCGGTGTAAGGAATGTCGGAGGGCTCGGTCTCGGTGTTATCCTGTGACTGATTATCCTTGATTGCCTTATAGATAGCCGCACCGCCGATGATTACTGCGGGAACGCCGATGATTGAGCCGGCAACGATTGCGGTAGTGATGCCGCCTGCGATTGCGCCTGCGGTGATGCCGCCGCCGATTATCGCTGTGGGAACGATATACTTACAAATGTCGATAGGTATCTTTTCCCATGTTGCGGTAAGGGTGATATTGCCGTCTTCGTCAACTGTCTTTTCCCAACCGGTGAAGTCGTAGCCCTTTCTGGTGGGATCCTCGATAACGGTATCGTCATCAATCGTAACGGTCGTCTTGCCGGTATAGGTTTCTCCGTCGTGAGTCCATTCGCCCTCGTTGGGGTCTATCGTAATGATTGAGCCCTTGGGTACTGAAATCTCACCTTCGGGATCGTCGCTGTCCTCTGTGGGAGTGAAGGTAACGTCACGGTTTGTGATATCCCATTCTGCGGTGTACTTGATAATACCGTCGTCGGTTTCCGTGATGGTCCAGCCGGTGAAGGTGTGGTCTTCTCTGGTGGGATTCTCAAGGTCAATATCTTCTTCAACGGTAATATTTGTAGACTCGTCGTATGTTTCGCCGTCATGCTCCCAGATACCGGAGTTGGGGTCAACGATGATAGTTGCACCGTTGGTAACTTCCTTCTCGATTACGGGTGATTCGGGATCCTGAGGATCTTCGGGAACGGTAACGGTATGAGTGGGAATTTCCTTCTTATCGCGTGTCCATGTGCCGTGAATTACAACGTCTGCGCCGGGAATTTTTTCTTCGCCCGTATATTCCTCGCCGTCAGCGGTGTTCTTTGTTGTCTTGTTCCAACCGTCAAAGGTCCATACATCCGTTACGTTGCCGTATTCATCATAATCGGTGATGCTTTCGAGGTTGCCTGCAACGGTGTAGGGCTGATTATTTTCATAATCGGCTGAATCGGTGGGAAGAACTGCGCTTGAAGGAGCTTCGCCGTCAAATACGTATGAAACATTATATTTCTCAACCGTCTGAGGAGTCTTTGTCCACTTACCGTGGATTGTAAGGTCGCCGTCGGGCATTACGGATGCGGTGTATTCGCTGCCGTCTGCATTAGCGGTGGTCTTGTACCAGCCGTCAAACGTCCAGACAACGGTGGGATTGCCGTATTCCGTGTAATCGGTATGAGTATCGCCTGTCTTGAAGGTTTCGTCAGCGGGAACTGCCTGACCCTTTACAAGGTTGATTACCGTTGAGGGAAGAACCTCATCGGGAGCTTCGCCGTCAAATACCCACTGAACGCTGTGCTTGCCGATTTCCTGCTCGCTGTATTTCCACTTACCGTGGATTGTAACGTTGCTTGCGGGAATTACGCTGCCTGAATATTCGCTGCTGTCTGTATCCTTGGTGGTCTTGTACCAGCCCTCAAATGACCATACACCCTTTACGTTGCCGTATTCGTCAAGGTCATTGATGTCGGAATATGTCTTGGTTGCGCCGAAGGGCTGATTATTAACGTAACCGGTTTCAACTGCGGGAACAACTGCCTCTGAGGGCGCTTCACCGTCAAATACGTAGGTTACCTTGTACTCGGTCAGAGTTTCTTCGTCATATTCCCATTCGCCGTGGATAACAACGTCGTCATCGGGAATCTTGCCGTCTGTTACTTCCGTTGTGCCTGTGCCCTTGGTGGTCTTGTACCAGCCGTTGAATTCCCATGTGCCGATGAGGTTATTGTATTCATCGTATACGGGAACGTCGGTAATACCGCTTACGGCTGTGAAGGGCTGATTATTTACGTAGCTTGCCGAATCCGTAGGAAGCTGACTGCTTGCATCTGAGGGAAGAGTCTTGCCGTCGGGAATTACGGAATCAAATACGTAGGTTACTTTGTAAGTATCAAGAGTTTCGCCCATATAGTTCCACTTGCCGTGGATAACGATATCGGATGCGGGCATCCTGCCGTCCTTGACCTCGGTTGCATCGGTCTTGTTGGTTACCTTGTACCAGTCAAGCCATGTCCAGGTGCCGATTACATTACCGTAATCATCGAGAACGTCAACACCTTCAAAGCCGTCAAGGACATCGAAGGGCTGATTCTTGACGTATCTTCTGCTCTCAGTGGGAACTGTCTTTCCTTCGGGAGCTTCGGTATCAAATACGTAAGTTACGCCGTAATCAGCAACTTCCTGAGGAGTAAAGGTCCAGGTTGCTACACAGGTAACGTCCTCGTCGCCCATTTTCTCGTCATTGGGATCGTCCCATTCGCTGCAGGTCCAGTTACCGTTCTGGTTGCCGTAATCGTCGTAGGTGGGAACGTCCTCGGGAACGTCTGCTACCGTATAGGACTGACCGTTTACGTAGGTGTTTTCGTCCGTGGGAGGAACTGCACCCTCGGGAGTATCGCCTTCAAATACGTAATATACTCTGTGCTCGGGAACTTCAATTTCCTGATGATCCCACGTGCCGTGGATTACAAGGTCTGCGCCGGGAATCTTTGTATCGCCTGAGTAAACGTCGCCGTCGGAGGTGTTCTTTGTCGTCTTGTTCCAACCCTCAAAGGTCCACGTGTCCGTCACGTTGCCGTATTCGTCGTATTCGGTTACGGTCTCGGGATCACCTGCAACGGTGTAGGGCTGATTGTTTTCATATTCGGCTGAATCCGTGGGAGGAACTGCGCTTGAAGGAGCTTCGCCGTCAAATACGTAAGTGATATCATACTTCTCAACCGTCTGAGGAGTCTTTGTCCACTTACCGTGAATGGTAAGGTTTGCATCGGGCATTACGGATGCGGTGTATTCGCTGTTATCCGTGTTAACGGTGGTCTTGTACCAGCCGTCAAACGTCCAGATGACCTCGGGGTTGCCGTATACCGTGTAATCGGTATGAGTATCGCCCGTCTTGAAGGTTTCGTCAACGGGAATATCCTGGCCGTTTACAAGGTCGGTAACTGCTGCGGGAAGAGTTTCGTCGGGAGCTTCTCCGTCAAATACCCAGATAACACTGTGCTTGCCGATTTCCTGCTGAGTGTATTTCCACTTACCGTGGATTGTAACGTCACCTGCGGGAATTACGGTGCCTGCATATTCGCTGCTGTCTGTATCCTTGGTGGTCTTGTACCAGCCCTCAAATGACCAGATACCCTTTACATTGCCGTATTCGTCAAGGTCATTGATATCAACATAGGTTGCCGTTGCGCCGAAGGGCTGATTATTAACGTAACCGGTCTCAACTGCGGGAACAACTGCCTCTGAGGGAGCTTCACCGTCAAATACGTAGGTTACCTTATACTTGGGTAATGTGATCTCATCATAAGTCCATGCGCCGTGGATAACAACGTCGTCAGCGGGAATCTTGCCGTCTGTTACTTCCGTTGTGCCTGTGCCCTTGGTGGTCTTGTACCAACCGTCAAACTTCCACGTACCGATCTGATTGTTATAATCATCGTATACGGGAACGTCGGTGATACCGCTTGCGGCTGTGAAGGGCTGATTATTTATGTAACTGTTGGAATCCGTGGGAAGCTGATTGCTTGCATCTGCGGGAAGAGTCTTGCCCGAGGGAGTTATGGAATCAAATACATAAGTTACGCCGTAGGTTTCAAGTATGATTTCGGTATATTTCCACTTACCGTGGATAACTACATCGTCATCGGGAATCCTGCTGTTAGTAACTTCCGTTGTGCCTGTGCCCTTGGTTACCTTGTACCAGCCGTCAAATGACCATGTGCCTGTTTTATTATTGTATTCATCGTATTCGAGTACGTCTGCGATGCCGGTCTTCTCGGTGAATGGCTCGTTGTTTACGTATGACTTGGAATCGGTGGGAAGCTGACTGCTTACACCTGCGGGAATCGTTTTTCCTTCGGGAGTAACCGAATCAAATACGTAAGTTACGCCGTAGGTGTTCAGAGTGATTTCCGTATATTTCCATTCGCCGTGGATAACAACGTCATCATCGGGAATCTTGCCGTCTGTTACTTCTGTTGTGCCCGTGCCCTTGGTTGCCTTATACCAGCCCTCAAAGGTCCATGTGCCGATCTGATTGCCGAACTCGTCACAAGCGGGAATGTCGGCTATGTCTTCTGCATCGGCTACGTTATAGGACTGACCGTTTACGTAGGTGTTTGCATCCGTAGGTACGCTTGTTTCGCTTGACGGGAAGGACGAACCGTCGGGAGTGAACTTATCAAAAACGTAGGTTACGCCGTATTCATTGATTGTCTGAGGAGTATAGGTCCATGTGCCGTGGACAGTGACGTCGGATGCGGGCATTTTATGCTCGCCCGTAAGAGCCGCGTCATCCTGACCGTCTATCGTGATGTCGTCCCAGCCGTCAAATGACCAGATACCCTTTACGTTGCCGTATTCGTCAAGGTCGTTAACGTCACTGTAGGGAGCTTCAGAAACGCCGAAGGGCTGATTCTGTTCGTAATCGTTGCTGTCTGTTGCAGGGGTCTTGCCCTCGGGATAATCGCCGTCAAATACGTAAGTAATATTGTACTTATCGGGAGTAATGCTTGTATATGTCCATGCACCGTGGATAGTGATGTCGGATTCGGGCATCTTATGCTCGCCCGTAAGAGATGCATCGTTCTGAGCATCTATCGTAATGCTGTTCCAGCCACTGAAGGTCCATCTTTCCGTAACGTTTCCGTAGCTGTTCTTTGTCTCAACCTTTGAGGAAGAGGTATAGGTGCTGTCAACGGGGAAGGAGGCGGTTTCAACGTATGTGTCGCTGTCTGTGGGAAGGGTTGCTGATGAAGGTGCACCTGTCCAAACGTAGGTAATCTTGAATCTGGGCTCAATAATCGTTACGTCAAGGTCGTCGTTTGACTTGGGAGCATCCTCGTCCTCGTCGTAATTGACTGCATAATCGTCAATGAACTTGACTATGGGGTCGTTGCCGTTGATTACGTCGTCCTTTGCGCCCGTCACGGTTACCTGCTTGGTAATATCCGTCGTATCGCCGCCTTCAACAGTGCCGTCCTGATCGGTGACTGTCGTTGTATCCGTCTTTGTTGTATTGAAGATATCCTCCAGAGTCACGTCGTGGTCGTCGTCCGAGAAATTGGTGACCGTGGTGGTGTATGTTACCGTCTTGTTGGTTGCGCTCTCTGTCTTGTCAACGGTCTTTTCGGTCTTGAGTACAAGCTTAATCTTACCGTTATTGCCCAGAGTGCCCGTGATATTGCAGAGTGAATCCTCCGTGCCTTCATTCTCGGCATCGTAGCTGTATGTCTTTGCAGCCGATGCGGTGGAGGTCACGTTTGAGGTCTTGTTGAGGTCCTCGGAAATAGAATCCTTGAGTTCACTGCTGTCAAATACTATCTTGCCTTCTTCATCGGTGGTATTCGTTACGTCAAAGTAATATGTGTTATCACCGGGAACGGAATATTCAACCGTTGTGCGTGCGCCGTTATTGCTTGTAACTGCGTTTGTGACTGTTGAATAATCGGCATAATCCTCAAGGGTAACGCCGTCCTTGAGCTTGACGCTGTAGGAAAGAACGGAGGGTGTTGCACTGTCGTATTCGCCGTTATTGAGATTTCTTCTGTCCTTGAAGGTGAACATTGCAAGCTCGGTTGCGGGAAGATTCCATTCAACAAGCTGATTGTCGCCGTCGTTGGAAACGGTTACGGTCGTTTCGTAACCTTCAAAGGTATAAACGCCGTCGCTGTCATCGTCGTTACCGGTTACGGCTTCGCTGCCGTTTACGGTGATGGTAAAGCCGTTTGCTTCCATACCCTTGCCGATATAATCCTTGAATACCATATCGCTGGATACGTCGCCGGATGCTTCATTGGTGACAATGGGGATATTGACTGCGGCGGACTCGGACTCAACGAGTCTTGCGAGGTCCTCAAATGCGCCGTTCAGAAGAGTCGTCGTGTCGCAGAAATATACGTATTCGTGGGTATAGTACTTGTAATTGTCGTTTGCATAGAAATCGGGAGTAGAGCTGTTGACCTTGCTGTTCCTCTCGAGGTCATTCATATAGTACTTGACCTGGCCCTCTTTGTCACCGTTGCTTCCGCTTGTGCTCTGGGTATGTCCGTCAAGTGTGGCGGGGTCAACGACCGCTCTTGCATTAACGTTGCTGGCACTTATACTAAGGCCGATATTGAACCAGTCAAGCTCTTTTGTATCATGACCGTTTTTGGTGTTATAAGTATCGTAAGCTGTCTGAATCTTATCCTTCCAGACGTTAGCGGTAAGAATTGCCGCTGCAGCGATCTGTGCTGTACCGTCAGTGTACTGGGTTGTGGTCAGCTTATAGGTGTTATTCGGATTCCTGATATTGGCAGCCGTATCATCATACTGCTTGCTGCCGTCGGTAGCGGCACCGTCCGTCATGAAGATAACGTAGGGCTTTCTTGCCGCAGAGCTTGTATCCGCATTGATATCGCTGATGAATCCGGTTGCGGAATTGGCGATACCGTACTGTGAAGAGGTGTAGTTGATAAGACTCTGTGACATCTGGGTTGCGGTAACTCCGTCCTTCTTCAGTCCGGTTGCGGTTTTGACTGTATAAGTGGGATTTCTGCCGGTCGTGATTGACATAGTGAGGTATTCACCGCCGTTGCCCGGAGTATAGTTACCCTTTGTAAGCATCTGAACGGTCTTTGTGTTATTGCCGTTGCCGCCGTAACCGTAAACCGAAATGCGGTTTTTGCCGTTTGCGCAGATGATATCCGCTGCCTGATTGAAAGCGTCAACAAGTGCTTCAATTCTGGTCTCCGTTCCGCCGCTCGCAGTCGTTACGTCATCTCCGTTCATTGACGTCGTAAAGTCAAGAATGAAAAGAACGTCTGCCAGAGTTTCCTGAGTCCTGGTAGAACTGGCGGTGGAAACGTATTCCTGAGCAAGCGCCTTCAGGTTAACGTCAAATCCGGTACCTGCCGTGTTTACCGCAACACTCTTGTCGGTCCAGATTTTACCGTTATAGGCAGCCGTGCCGAAGCCGGAGGGTACAGTACCCGTATCGGAATCAGCCGAAAGCTCATAAACGTAATTGTCTTTCCCGTAGTACACGGGATCTCCTGCATCTGCAAGGGTCATCATGGGTACGGACGTCAAAATAAGTGCCGCCGTAAGCATGACGGATAAAATTCTTTTTTTCATAATAACCCCCTGAAAAAAGAAATTGTCTAAGGCCATTCTAACCTCATATATACATATAGACATTTTAACTATAGTGTCTGATATACGCATTGTCAATACTTTTTTTAGAATTATTTTATTATATATAGTAAACTTTGCGTTTTTCGCCACACCATATTGATATTGTGGTATAAAATCGGGTCCCGATTGACAAAAAATCAAACCGATATTAAAATAAGTGGGAGGTGATATTATGGAATACAGAAGATTCGGGAACAAAATCGTACTGCGCCTTGATGCGGGTGACGAGATAACAGACGCCGTTTTGCAGACCGCCGTACGGGAGAAAATCAAGCTTGCATCCCTGACGGGAATCGGCGGGACAGACGATGCGCTCATCGGCGTATTTGATATGGAGAAAAAGGCATACAACCGTTACTCCGTAACGGGCACTCACGAAATCACGTCACTTGTCGGCAATGTTAACACCATGAACGGGGAGGAATATACCCACATTCACATAACCCTTGCGGGAGAAGGCGGACAGCTTATCGGCGGACACCTGCTGAAATGTACGATTTCCCTCACGGCAGAGATTTTCATTGACGTCATTGACGGCGAGGTTGACCGCAAAAAAGACGAAAAACTGCAAATCAATAAATTTGCATTTTAATCAACAAACAGTTTACATTTTATTTCAGCAAAAAAGCAGGCATCTATCATTTGATAAATGCCTGCCTCATTTTTTCGCCGATAGATTCAAGCAAAGCCAAGCGCAGAATATATCGGATGAAGAAAGCCGTTTCTCCGTCGGAAGACAGTATCGTGATACGGCGGAGACGGAAAACGGCTTAAATCCAAACATATAATATTAAAAAAGAAGCAGACACTTACCGTCTGATAAGTGCCTGCATAAAACTTCTGCTTATTGTTTGGATTGTTCTTCGCCGATAGATTCAAGCAAAGCCAAGCGCAGAATATATCGGATGAAGAAATCGTCTTTGCGACCGAACACAGTACATTGGTACGGGGAGGACGCAAAAACGATTAGGCAGAACTTATAATCATATTCCTTATTCATTAAAAACCAACGGGCTTACCACTTAAGGCAAGCCCGTTATATTATTTGTTCTGCCGTTCTTCGCCGATAGATTCAAGCAGAGAAAGGATTATTTGTATTTTCTGCGGGGGATGTATGATGTATGAAGAACCTCGTGTGCAACATGGCTGCCGGGTTCGCCGAGGAATTCGGCATAAACCGTCTTGACAGCTTCGCTTTCGTGAGACTTTCTCTTGGGAAGATTCTTATCCTCTTCGTAAAGGGCAGCCGCACGGAGGGCCTTGAGGTCGTGGAAATTACGTACAACCGCGTGCTGAACGGGCTGACCGCCGCCGTTTACACAGCCGCCGGGGCAAGCCATGATTTCAATGAAGGTATAGGGGCTGGTGCCGTTCTTGACGTCTTCCATAACCTTCTTTGCGTTTGCCGTACCGCTTGCTGCGCAAACCTTAATTTCAAGACCGTTTACGTTATAGGTTGCTTCCTTGATACCCTGAGTACCGCGGACTTCCTTGAACTCTACGTCTTCAAGTTCTTCGCCGGTAAGCTTTTCAACTGCTGTTCTGAGAGCTGCTTCCATAACGCCGCCGGTAGCGCCGAAGATAACTGCAGCGCCCGTGCCTTCGCCGAGAGGATTATCAAACTCTTCGTCGGGAAGATTCTTGAAGTAGATACCTGCGGAGCTGATCATTCTCGCAAGCTCTCTTGTTGTAAGCGCATAGTCAACATCGGGATAACCGGATGCCGCCTGATCCTCGCGCTTCGTTTCAAATTTCTTTGCAGTACAGGGCATAATGCTGACTACAACGATCTTTGCGGGGTCAATGCCCATCTTCTTTGCGTACCATGTCTTGATGATAGCGCCGAACATCTGCTGCGGAGACTTGCAGGTTGAAAGGTGGTCAAGCTCTGTGGGGAAGTAATGCTCACAGTATTTGATCCAGCCGGGTGAGCAGGAAGTAATCATGGGAAGTACGCCGCCGTTTGTAACTCTGCCGAGAAGCTCGTTTGCTTCTTCAAGAATGGTAAGGTCAGCCGAGAAGTTGGTATCAAATACCTTATCAAAGCCGAGTCTTCTGAGAGCGGCTACCATCTTGCCCTCAACGTTTGTGCCGATATGCATACCGAAAGCTTCACCGAGAGTAGCACGGATTGAAGGAGCGGTATTGACAATAACGTACTTTTCGGGATCGTTGATGGCGGCGAATACCTTTGCGGTGTCGTCCTTTTCATAGATAGCACCGGTGGGGCAGTTAACGATACACTGACCGCAGGAAATGCAGGATACGTCTGCGAGATCCTTATCAAATGCGGAGCTGATATGTGTATCAAAACCTCTTGCGTTTGCGCCGATAACGGCTACGTCCTGCATCTGGCATGCGGCAACACAGCGGCGGCAAAGGATGCACTTGCTGTTATCGCGTACCATGTGAGCTGCGGAATCGTCAAACTCAAACTGAGGCATTTTGCCTGCATAGTAATCTTCGTCTTCTACACCGTATTCCTTGCAGAGCTTCTGAAGCTCGCAGTTGCCGCTGCGTACGCAGGAAAGGCAGTTCTTGCGGTGAGTGGAAAGGATAAGCTCAAGGGTATGTCTGCGGCTTAATCTTACCTTTTCGGAATTTGTGAATACTTCCATACCTTCGTTTACGGGGTAAACGCAGGCGGTAACGAGTGAACGGGCACCCTTTACCTCAACAACGCAGATACGGCATGCGCCGATCTCATTTATATCCTTGAGGAAGCAAAGTGTGGGGATTTCAATACCTGCATATCTGGCAGCTTCAAGAATTGAAATGCCGGCAGGAACAGTATAATCTACACCGTTGATTTTAATATTTACAGTTGACATATTTGCGTCCTCCTTCCTTAACCTTTTGAAATTGCGCCGAAGCTGCAGTTGCTCATACAAGCACCGCACTTGATGCACTTGGTCGTGTCGATAACGTGAGCTTCCTTAACCTTGCCGGAGATAGCTTCAACGGGGCAGTTTCTTGCACACTTGGTACAACCCTTACACTTGTTGGGGTCGATTGAGTAGTTAAGGAGGGCCTTACAGACACCTGCGGGGCACTTCTTGTCCACTACGTGAGCAATATACTCATCCTTGAAGAATCTGAGGGTAGCAAGTACGGGGTTGGGAGCTGTCTGTCCCAGGCCGCAGAGTGAATTTTCCTTGATGTACTTGGCAAGCTCTTCAAGCTTATCAATGTCTTCAAGAGTACCGTTGCCGGAAGTAATCTTTTCAAGGATTTCCTTCATTCTCATAGTACCTACACGGCAGGGAGTACACTTACCGCAGGATTCATCTACTGTGAAATCAAGGAAGAATTTAGCGATATCAACCATACAGTTGTCTTCGTCCATAACGATAAGTCCGCCTGAACCCATCATACAGCCGATGGCAGTAAGGTTATCATAGTCGATTTCCGTGTCAATAAGACTTGCGGGGATACAGCCGCCGGAGGGGCCGCCCGTCTGAGCTGCCTTGAACTTCTTGCCGTTGGGGATACCGCCGCCGATATCATAGATGATTTCACGAAGGGTCGTGCCCATGGGAATCTCTACAAGACCGGTGTTGGCAATCTTACCGCCGAGAGCGAATACCTTTGTACCCTTTGATCTCTCGGTACCCATTGACGCAAACCACTCTGCACCCTTGAGGATAATCTGGGGAATATTGGCAAAGGTTTCAACGTTGTTTTCAGTCGTGGGCTTAGCGAAAAGTCCCTTAACTGCGGGATAGGGAGGACGGGGTCTGGGCTCGCCTCTGTTGCCTTCGATTGAGGTCATAAGAGCAGTCTCTTCGCCGCATACGAATGCACCGGCACCGAGACGGATGATAAGGTCAAAATCAAAACCGCTGTCAAAGATATTCTTGCCGAGAAGGCCGTATTCCTTTGCCTGGTCAATGGCAATCTGAAGACGCTTAACAGCGATGGGATACTCTGCACGAACGTAGATATAACCGACGGATGCGCCTGTTGCGTAACCGCAGATAGTCATAGCTTCTACGATACAGTGGGGGTCACCTTCAAGAACGGATCTGTCCATGAATGCACCGGGGTCGCCCTCGTCTGCGTTACATACAACATACTTTTCTCCTGCGGGCTGAGCAGCCGTGAAGCTCCACTTCTTGCCGGTGGGGAATCCGCCGCCGCCTCTGCCTCTGAGGCCTGAATCGGAGATGCACTTGATAACGTCTTCGGGTGTCATTTCGGTAAGAACCTTACCGAGCGCTGCATAACCGTCCATTGCGATATATTCGTCAATGCTTTCGGGGTTGATGACACCGCAGTTACGAAGAGCAACTCTTCTCTGCGTCTTATAGAAATTGGTGTCGTTAAGGGAAACTGCCTTGCCGGCTTCTTCCTTAACCTCTTCGGGAACGTCGCTGTAAACGAGTCTCTCTACGATACGACCCTTGAGAAGATGCTCCTCAACGATTTCAGCTACATCCTCCTTCTTTACGTGGGCATAGAAAGTACCTTCGGGATAAATAATAACAACGGGGCCTCTTTCGCAAAGACCGAAGCATCCTGTGGGAACGATCTTTACCTCTTCCTCAAGACCCTGCTTTTTGATTTCTTCCTCAAAGGTGGACATAAGTACCTTGCTGCCGGATGAAGTACAGCCGGTACCGCCGCAGATCATTACCTGTGAACGAATCATACTCTATTCCTCCAATTATGAAAGTGCTTTGTTAATGGTGTATTCTTCGACAACCTGACCGTCCTTGAGGTGCTTCTCAACAACCTCAGCTGCCTTTTCAGCTGTCATCTTTACGTAAGTAACCTTGTCCTTGCCTGCCTCAAAGATTTCAACTACGGGCTCGAACTGGCAAACGCCGATACAGCCGGTCTGCGTGACCGTAACCTTTTCGTTAAGGCCTGCTTCGCTTACCTTTTCAACAAATGCGTTGAGAACGGGTCTTGCGCCTGCGGCAATGCCGCACGTTGCCATACCGACAACAACTCTGATTTCGCCGCTGCCTTCACGGAGAACAACCTTGTCCTTCATCTGCTCTCTGATTGCAGCAAGCTCAGCCAATGATTTCATAATATCTATCCTCTCTGAAAAATTTTTTGTATCCTGTCAGACTGATTCATATCCCTCTTTAAGATAATCCTCAATCCATTTGATAACCTCGTAATTGCTCAGCGAAACATCACCGAGCACCGCCCGAAGCTCTTTTGTATCAAGCTCTACGCTTGCGTTTCCCTTGCTGTGAAAGAATTTCCAGTCAATATCCGGAGCTCCCTGAATAAGGGTGGTTATTGAGGAAATCACATCACCGAGGGGTGTAAAATCAATATGATTTTTGTAAAAGACCGCACTCGTTACCGTACCGTGGTCATCGGGCTTATCGGAGGATTTTATGCTGAATTCTCCGCCCGTCTGCTCTGCCGCAAGCTTGAGAAGAGGTATTCCCATACCCACCTTGCGGGTGGTTCTTGTGGTGCAGAAGGGGTCGGTAACGCTTCTTACCATTTCTTCACTCATCCCGCAGCCGTCATCGCTGATGGTGATGCAGAGCGTTTCATCGGTTTCGTCAATGAAAATTCCGATATTCTCCGCTTTGGCCTTGACGGAATTCATGGCTATATCAAGAATATTCAGTGATAATTCCTTCATATGCCTTTCAATCCTCTGATAAGTGCTTTTCTGATGCCTTCGGGAGTACCGTCACAGTCAAGCTCAATGTAATTCTGCCTGCCGTTTATGTCTCCCAGATAATGAGCATCGGACGAAATGATAACAGGCTTGTCCTTAAGGGAGGGATATTTTTCTCTGAGCTCCTCCGTCTTTACGCTGCTGTGAATTTCCGCACAGGGGAAAAATGGAGAATCGGGAAAAGTACCCAGTGTGGCAATTATGCCGTTTGATTCCCTGTCAATATGCGCAGGGTAGCATACACCGCCGTATTCGCCGACGAGGTCGGGCGCCTCGTCAACCGTAATCGTCGTGGCATTGGGAAGCAGATTCTCTTCCTCGCCGATAATTTCATCATTGCCGTCCATAATATACTGATTGCCGAAAATCGCGGTTTTATTCCTGACGGATATCCTGCGCTCGTTTACCCGTGCGTTGAATTCCATGGCATCCCGTGTGCTTTCAAAAAGGCATACAAGATGTATATCCTCCGCCGTGGTAAGCTCCATTCCCGGCACCGCCACTATTCCGTAGCCCTCCGCTGCCTGCTCAAACACAGGACAGTTTAGGGTGGAATTATGGTCAGTAAGAGCCATTATGTCCAGCCCCGCAACTACTCCCATGCCCGCTATATTAGCGGGAGTCATATCGTTGTCACCGCAGGGCGACAAACAGGAGTGTGTATGCAGATCGTAGTAATATTTTTTCTTCATAAGAAAACCTTATTAAGAAGTACCGCTGTTTCATAAGCGGGTAATTTTGTCGAAATGACGTTGACACCCTTTGCTTCGGCGGTTTCCCTGACCGTGGAGTCAACCTCTACGCCCTCCGCAAGGATGACGCAGGCGACGTCTGCAAGAGACGCGACCGCAACGATATTGATATTGCTCATTATCGTTATCCAGGCGTTATCCGCCTTCGCTCTGCCCATTACCCAGCTCAGCAGGTCCCCGATATAGCAGCCGTTTATTTCGCGGTCTCCCTCGGGTACCGTAACGACTTCAAAGCCATCAACGGTCAACAATTCATTTACCGTCATTCGCTTCGCCTCCGTTATAATTCGCTATGTACTGCTTGATAAGCTCCTTGTAAGCAATAATGCAGTCGTTCTGGTCCGCGTGACCGAGGACGATATCCTCTGCAAAAGCTCTGCAGCTGGGGGCTCCGCAGGAACCACAGTCGATTCCGGGAAGTTCCTTTCTCAGCTGTCTGATTTTTGTCATAAGACGCATGGATTCGCCGATATTGTCGCTGAGTCGATTCAGGGGCTGATAACCGGGAAATTCGCCTACAAAGCTGTCACCCGGAATGTAGCCGTCTGCCGGTACACGGTTGAGCGACACGGGCATATAGCGTCTTAAGGTGTGGAGTCTGTTCTTTGCCACATAAGGATTTTCTATGGTGAGCACTCCGCCCACACAGCCGCCCGGACAAGCGTTCAGCTCTACGAAATCAACAGGGGGAATGTTTCCGCTTTCAATCTGGTCAAGCACGGAGATTACGTTCCTGATACCGTCAGCCGCTATGATTTTGTCGTTGACAAGAGCGGATGCCTCGCCGCCGCAGATTGCCCAGCTCAGACCTATACGGCCGGCTTCGGTAGAAACCTTCGGGATTCTTTCTCTCTTCATCGCGCTGATGAGGAGGAAGTAAATCTCGCTCATGGAGATTGCAAGGTCTATCTGACTTTCGCCGTCACCGAATTTGTTTCTTATGTAGCTTACCTTTGCGGGGCAGGGAGTAATGAAGCAGACACCGATATCCTCTTTGTTCAGCTCGGGGTGCTGCTGCATTGCCTTCTTCCTCGCAAGAGATGCCGCCACCTCCATGGGAGGAAGCAGGGGAATGAGATTATCCTTGAGGAAAGGGAATCTCATTATGATAAGTCTTGTAACAACGGGGCAGGCGGTGCTGATGACCGGCTTTTTGATGCCCTCTGTTTCAAGGAATATTCTCGTATAAGCAGACACAAGCTCTGCTCCCTTTGCAACCTCAAAAACATCGTCAAAGCCGATATCAAGAAGTCCCTGTAAAACATAGTCAACGTCCTCAAGGTTGTCAAACTGCGCAAACAGCGAAGGGGCGGGAAGCGCTATCTTATACTTGAATTTTTCGATTTCACTGAAAGAATCGTAACTGCTCTTTTTGGCGTGGTTGGGGCAGTTTCTGATACATTCGCCGCAGTCAATACAGCGCTTTGAATCAATAACCGCGTGACCGTTTCTGATTCTTATTGCCTCCGTGGGGCAATTCTTCATACAGGTCGTACAACCGGTACACTTTCCGGAGTCCAGTGAAACCGAATGAATGTATTCATTCACTCATCAGACCTCCTTGTCACTCAGAAGTTTACCTTCATCGTGATGGTTGTTCCTTCGCCTACTACAGAGTCAACAATCATATCATCTGTGTATCTTTTCATATTCGGCAGACCCATACCCGCTCCGAAGCCAAGGGAGCGAACACCGTCGGGTGCCGTCGAGTAGCCCTCCTGCATTGCCAGCTCAACGTCGGCTATGCCGGGACCTTTATCCGAGAGAATTATGATGACGCCGGTATCGTCAACTTCAACATCTGCAACTCCGCCGCCTGCATGAATGACCATATTTATTTCGCCCTCATACATTGCGATGGATACTCTGCGGATTATCTCCGCTTCTACACCGAGCTGGCGCAGATTTTTCTTTACGCTGACCGATGCCTGGCCTGCGGACGTAAAGTTTTCGCCGTCTACATCATAATGAAAATTCAGCTTATCTGACATTGGTACCTTTCAGACCGCTCTCATAGAGCTGACCGCACGCCTCATACATACGCTTGTCGGTAGTAAGGACGGCAATGCCGCTTTCACGTGCGATTTCAATCATATCGGCAGTCGGCTTCTTGGATCTGACAAACACAACGCAAGCCATATCCATCATAACCGCCGTACGTATTACCTGAGCGTTTACAAGACCCGTGAGAAGAACCGCCTGGTCCTTGACGAAGGCAAGCACGTCGCTCATCATATCGCTTCCGCAGGCAGAGAGGACCTCTGCATTCATATTGCCCTCACAGACAACATCTGCTTCAAGTATTTCTTTTATTTCGTTAATCGTCATATCATTCGTATTTGGCAAGGATAGCTCTTACCTGTTCGGGTGATGATTTGCCGTAAACGTCATCGTTGACGGTGAATACGGGTGCAAGACCGCAGGCACCTACGCAGCGGCACTCTTCAACTGAGAATTTGCCGTCTTCGGTACATTCGCCGGGTCCGATTCCGAGTACCTCGCAGATTTCGTCAAGAACTGCCTGAGAGCCCTTAACGTAGCATGCCGTACCCAGACATACCGATACGTTGTACTTACCCTTGGGCGAAAGAGCAAACTGCGCATAGAAAGTAGATACGCCGTAAACCTTTTCCAGGGGGACATCCATACCCTCGGCAATCATTACCTGCACTTCATAGGGAAGATATCCGTAGATATCCTGCGCCTTCTGCATAACTGCCATGAGGAGATGTTTGTCATGCTTGCTTTCATTGATTACAGCTCTGAGCTCTGCTTCCTGCTCGTCTGTACCATGAAAAGGAATTTTGCTGATTTTCTTAAGCATTTAGGTTTCCTCCCATTTAATAAATCGCTTGAATTAATATACTGGTAGCCATTCTAACCCATTTTGTATATTCGGTTCATTATAACACTTATCATTTCATATTTCCATATATTTTTTAATTAAATTTTTGAAAATATGATTTTGTTTTGTTGTGTTTTCCCCGCATTTGACATATCGGGCTTTGCTGTTGTATAATAACCCGCGAGGTGAACGAAATGAAAAAAACCGCCGCAGTTCTCTGCGTTATCGCCGTTATACTGTCCCTTTCCTCCTGCAAGCTCAGCTCCAACAAGGATGCTCCCGATTTTCAGACCTCAAATTCTCTGGTCAGCTCCGAGAAAAAGCATTATACGGAGGATTTTTCCGGTCCGGACGGAAAGGTGATATGCTCAATAGATATGACCTATCCCGTATTTGAATGTGAAGAGAGTCCCGCAGTCGCCAACAATATGAATTACTGCTTTGACGAATATAAGAATGCCGCAGTCAACAGCATAAAATCAAATCTCGGAAATACCGCCGAATATAAGAAAAAATTTAATATTGAGGGCGTTACGGTTACAAAAATCGTTTACGAAATCACGGAATGCAACGACTGCTACGTTTCCGTTACCCTTAACGAAAAAACCGGCACCGATATCTCAAACGCCACCGGAAACACCACGGGATATACCTTCTCTATGGTTGACGGCAGCCGTCTTTCCCTTCAGAATCTGCTGAAGCCGGATATGGTATATAACGAGGAGCTGGTGAAAGACCTCATCAAAAAGCAGGCAAATCTCACTTACGCAAACGGAGCCGCCCTTGAAGAAGACAAGCTTGCAATGCTTGATTCCCTTTACAGCAGCAACAGCTTCTGCTGCAAGCCCGAAGGCATCGCCTTCTACTATTCATACGAAATTCTTTCCGGCGGTGACCTTAACGGAATTTATGAATGTGTCATTGATTACGCCGATTTGCTTCAGTATATGACTCCAGAGGAATATTACGATATGTATTACACGGCAAGCAGATAATTTATCCCGGACGACCCGTTTCGCTATTCATTATAAGCCAAAAACTCCCATCCTTACGGATGAGAGTTTTTTGATTGTATGTGGTTATGTACTTATCAGACCAGCTCGATGATGCACATTTCAGCTGCATCGCCTCTGCGGGTACCGGTCTTGATAATACGGCAATAACCGCCGTTTACTTCCTTATACTTGGGAGCGATTTCATCAAAGAGCTTCTTAACAACGTCTTCTTTTGTAACGTATGCAAGAACCTTACGCTTTGATGCAAGGGAATCATCCTTAGCAACGGTGATCATCTTTTCAGCCATTGCACGGACTTCCTGTGCTCTTGTAACGGTGGTCTCTATTCTGCCGTTTTCCAAAAGATATGTGACAAGGCCTCTGAGCATTGCTTTGCGATGGTCAGTTGAACGGCCAAGCTTTCTGGTTCCGGGCATTTAGTTCACACTCCTTAATCTTAATCGTCGTCTCTGCGAAGGTCACAGCCAAGAGACTGAAGCTTGGCAACAACTTCGTCAAGAGACTTTCTGCCAAGGTTACGGACCTTCATCATTTCTTCTTCGGTCTTGGTAACAAGATCGCCAACCGTATTATACTGGGCTCTCTTCAAGCAATTGAAGGATCTCACAGACAGGTCAAGTTCCTCAATGGTCATCTCCAGAACTTTATCCTTACCATTGTCGGGCTTCTCTTCAAATATACCATTGCTGCCAACCTCTACTTCCTCTGAAAGAGCAGTGAAGAGGTCGAGATGCTCGTTGAGAATCTTGGCGCCAAACGAAACAGCTTCCCTGGCGTTAATGGTGCCGTTTGTCCACACTTCAAGCGTCAGCTTATCATAGTCGGTAATCTGACCTACACGTGTGTTCTCGACTGTGTAGTTAACCTTTAATACGGGTGTGTAAATTGAATCAATAGCTATAACACCGATGATGGGCTGCATAATGGCCTTGTTTCTTTCGGATGAAATATATCCTCTGCCCTTGTCGCAGGTAAGCTCCATATTTACGTGAGCGTCTGCATTGAGAGTTGCTATGTGCAGCTCGGGATTGAGAATTTCAACCTCGGAATCGGTATTGATGTCACCGGCTGTGATTTCACCTTCGCCGGAAGCATTGA
Source organism: Acutalibacteraceae bacterium (assembly GCA_045598305.1). Taxonomy (GTDB): domain Bacteria; phylum Bacillota; class Clostridia; order Oscillospirales; family Acutalibacteraceae; genus CAG-177. Next base: position 78,455 of record JAZLLW010000021.1, on the reverse strand, counting down.
TGTAAAGTGTCTTGGGGCCGTCTCCATTAATCTTGAGGATAACTTCCTTGAGATTAAGCACGATTTCAGTAACATCCTCTTTTACACCGGGGATGGTGCTGAACTCATGAAGAACTCCGTCGATTTTTACGGATGTGATTGCGTAGCCGGGGAGAGAAGCAAGAAGTACTCTTCTGAGACTGTTGCCGAGTGTCTGTCCGTACCCTCTTTCAAGGGGCTCAACTACGAATCTGCCGTATTTACCGTCGGGGGTGATTTCGGCAGTATCAATTCTGGGCTTTTCGATACCAATCATTTCAAAACCCTCCTTATAAAAGGCAGGAATTTCTCCTGCAATATGCATTCAAAAAAATTGCCGGAATAATCGGGCGGTGTATGCCCGTAAAAGGGCATAGCACACGGCACTGATTACTTGGAGTAAAGCTCGACGATAAGATGCTCTTCAACGGGAACTTCGATCTGCTCACGTGTGGGCAGAGCAAGAACCTTACTTGTAAGAGTATCATCGTTGCGATCAAGCCACTGAGGAACGGGCTTTGAACCCATAGCTGCTACCGTAGCTTTAATCTTTTCGCTTTCCTTGCTCTTATCTGCGATGGCAACCTCGTCGCCTGCCTTGATAAGATATGAGGGAATGCTTACCCTCTTGCCGTTTACTTTGTAATGGCCATGATTTACAAGCTGCCTTGCTTCTGCTCTGGAATTAGCCCAGCCAAGAAGATAAACAACGTTATCAAGTCTGCTTTCGCAGATCTGAAGCAGGTTTTCACCTGTAACGCCCTGCTTGCGTTCAGCCATAAGGAAATACTTATAGAACTGCTTCTCGGGTATACCGTAGTAACGCTTGGCCTGCTGCTTAGCACGAAGCTGAAGTCCGTATTCTGTGGGCTTCTTGCGGCTCTGACCATGCTGACCGGGAGCATAAGATCTGCGCTCTAATGCACATTTACCTGTGTAGCAACGTTCGCCCTTAAGGAAGAGCTTCTTGCCCTCACGACGGCAAAGCTTGCATACCGCGCCGGTATATCTTGCCATATTTTGTTACACCTCCAATAAATTCTGTTACACGCGTCTTCTCTTGGGAGGACGGCAACCATTGTGAGGAATGGGAGTTACATCCTTGATCATGTTAACTTCCAGACCTGCTGTCTGAAGAGCTCTGATTGCTGCTTCACGTCCCTGACCGGGGCCCTTAACGTAAACTTCTACAGTCTTCATACCGTGGTCGATAGCAATCTTAGCTGCTGTCTCTGCTGCGGTCTGTGCTGCGAAGGGAGTTGACTTCTTTGAACCTCTGAAGCCCATCTCACCTGCACTTGCCCATGAAACTGCGTTGCCCTGAGTGTCAGTGATTGTAACAATTGTGTTGTTAAAGGTGGATTGGATATGGGCTGCGCCGCGTTCGATATTCTTTTTCTCACGACGTTTACGGCCTGTTGTCTTTTTTGTTGCTGCTTTAGCCATGATATCCCTCCTCGATTATTTCTTCTTGTTTGCAATGGTCTTCTTGGGACCCTTGCGTGTACGTGCGTTTGTCTTTGAACGCTGGCCTCTTACGGGGAGACCTTTTCTGTGACGAACACCACGATAGCATCCGATTTCAATAAGTCTCTTGATATCAAAAGCTGTCTCTCTGCGGAGATCGCCTTCTACCTTGAGGTTATGTTCGATGTATTCACGGATCTTTGATACGTCGTTCTCGGTCATATCCTTAACTCTGAGGTCGGGATCTATGCCGGTTGCTGCAATAATGTCGCTTGCTGTTTTACGACCGATACCGTAGACATAAGTAAGAGCGATTTCAATTCGCTTGTCTCTGGGAAGGTCGACACCTGATATACGCGCCATTTGTCAGTTACACCTCCAATAAAATTGGTTTCGTCGGGATTAACCCTGACGCTGTTTGTGCTTGGGATTTTCACAGATTACCATTACTTTTCCCTTGCGCTTGATTATCTTGCATTTTTCGCACATTTTCCTAACAGAAGGTCTGACTTTCATATTAGAATACCTCCTTGTATTTTACTTTGATCGCCACGTGATACGGCCCTTTGTAAGGTCGTATGGCGACATTTCAACTGTCACTTTGTCTCCGGGAAGGATACGAATGTAGTTCATTCTCAGCTTGCCGGAAATGTGTGCCATGATTCTGTGTCCGTTTCCGAGCTCAACCTGGAAGGTCGCATTCGGCAACGCTTCGATAACTGTACCTTCAATTTCGATCATGTCCTGCTTAGACATAATAACCTCCTAATTGTTGCAGTTAATTTCGGTTTCCGCCTCTTTCAGCGCTTTTTTAAGAGCTCTGTTTGTCGCAAGGGAATCTCCGCTCAGGGTGATGCCCGTTGCTTCAACGTGGCGGACGTTTTTCTTTTTTGGCCTGTCAATGGGACGTTCTTTGCCGTCACAGACGAGAACTGATTTTTCGTCTGCCTGCATTACCGCAAGCAAACGGTTACTGTCTCTGCCTGCAAGACTTCTTACTACCGTGCCTCTTTCAAGCATACCGTTTCTCCTTATAACATTGTAAGAATAACGGGGCCGTTAGAACTGATGGCTATCGTATGCTCAAAATGGGCTGATAACTTGCCGTCTTTGGTTTTGACAGTCCAACCGTCAGGCAGCTGCCTGATTCCTGCACCGCCCTGATTTATCATGGGCTCAATGGCTATTGTCATGCCGGGGAGCAGGCGCACACCTCTACCCGGTGTGCCGTAATTGGGTACGCTGGGGTCTTCATGCATTACTTTTCCGACACCGTGACCGGTGTATTCGCGAACGACGGAAAAGCCCCTTTCCTCGCAATACCTCTGGATTGTAGAGCCGATGTCGCCGAGTCTGCCGCCTGCGACCGCCATCTTTATGCCTTCGTAAAGACTCTCTCTGGTGGTGTCGCACAGCCGCTGTGCTTCAGGAGATATTTCCCCTGCCGCAAATGTTGCGGCGTTATCACCGACATAGCCCTTAAAGGTCGCTCCGACATCAATGCTGACTATATCGCCGGCTTTGATTATCTGGCTTTTGCTCGGAATACCATGAATGACCGTGTCATTTATGGAAACGCATGATGCAGCGGGATAACCGTTATAGCCCAGGAAAGTGGGCTTCGCGCCGTGTTTAACTATATAATCACGGGCAATTTTATCGATGTATGCCGATGAAACTCCGGGTTCCACGGCTTCACCCGCCGCTTTTAATGCACCGGCAGCGATTTTGCAGGCATCTTTCATCTGCTCAATCTCACTGCTTGTTTTAAGCACTATCATGCTGATCCTCCGTTTGGTGGACATCTCTGTCCGGGACTTCATCAATCAAGGAAGCCCTTGTAGTGTCTCATCATCATCTGGCTTTCGAGCTGCTTTACTGTTTCAAGAGCAACACCGACAAGAATGATGATTGAAGTACCGCCGAGTGAAACGTTCAGTCCGTTGGGGAGAGTTGCCTTACCGATCTGAGATACGATAATGGGAACAAGAGCGACAATACTCAGAAGCAGAGCACCGAGAAGGGTGATTCTGTTGATGATCTTGCCGATATATCTTGCCGTGGGCTCGCCGGGACGGATACCGGGAACGGAACCGCCGTTTTCGCGGATGTTCTTGGACATTTCAATGGGGTTGTACTGAATGCTTGCATAGAAGTATGCGAAAGCAATAATGAATACGAAATAGATAATTGCGTAAGCCCAATGATCTGCTGTAAAGAGGTTGAAAAATCCTTTAAGGAAACCGCTCTTCTCGATTTTGTCAGCTGAAATAAACATCTGAATCGTGGGAGGAACAGAAAGGATTGATGAAGCGAAGATGATGGGCATAACACCGGACATATTTACCTTGATGGGCATATGGGTGTTCTGGCCGCCGTACATCTTACGGCCTACAACTCTCTTTGCATAGTTGATGGGGATTCTTCTCTCTGCATTGTCCATCCATACGATATAAGCAATCATGAGGATAAGCATTACACCGATGAGAGGAGTTACTACGTAGTAAGCGCCGCCGTGAGCGATATAACCGTTCTTGGGACCGTAAAGAGAAGTGATGAGGGTGGGGATTCTTGAAACGATACCGGCGAAAAGGATGATAGAAATACCGTTGCCGATGCCGTTTTCGTTGATTCTCTCACCAAGCCACATGATAAGGGCTGTACCTGCGGTGAAGCAGGCAATGATTGTAATTGCCTGGAAGAATGCCGCAAAACCCGTAAGACCTGCGGGAGTAACGAAATTCTTGCTTCTCAAGTAGAAGAAATATGCGGTACTCTGGAGAAGACCGAGCACGATGGTAACGAAACGAGTGATGGAAGCAATCTTCTTACGACCCTCTTCGCCTTCCTGCTGAAGTCTTTCAAGAGCGGGAATGGCAACTGCGAGCAGCTGCATAATAATTGAACTGTTGATGTAGGGGGTGATTGACATTGCAAAAATGGTACCATAGTTGAATGCATCACCTGTCATCATTGAAAGGTAGTTCATGAACGTACCCTGGCTCGGATCCACGATACCTTCAACACCAACGTTGGTGAAAGGAACGGGGATGGCGGAACCGATTCTGAATATCAGAACGATAAGGCATGTATAGAGCATCTTTTTTCTCAGATCAGCTACCTTCCAAGCGTTAGCAATGGTCTGGAACATCAGATCACCTCAGCCTTTCCTCCGGCCTGTTCAATCTTAGACTTAGCACTTTCTGAAAAAGCATTTGCCTGAACGGTGAGCTTCTTCGTGATTTCGCCCTGACCTAAGACCTTAACGCCGTCAAGTTCTTTTCTGATAATTCTCTTCTCAAGAAGAGCTTCAGTTGTTACTACATCGCCGTCATTAAAAGCTTTGTCAAGAGTAGCTACGTTTACGATAGCCATCTCAGTGCCAAAAATGTTGTTGAATCCTCTTTTGGGAATTCTTCTCTGAAGGGGCATCTGACCGCCTTCAAAACCTGCGCGCTGGCCTCTGCCTGCACGTGCTAACTGACCCTTATGACCTTTGCCGGCGGTCTTACCCTGACCTGAACCGGGGCCACGGCCGATACGCTTGTTAGCTTTTGTTGCGCCTGCTGCGGGTGCGAGATCGTGCAACTTCATTAGTTTGCACCTCCTTTGGCTTCACTTACCTCAAGAAGATGAGAAAGCTTTCTGATCTTACCCTGAGTAGCTGCGTTATCGGGCTGAACCGAAACGTCACCTACTTTGTGAAGACCAAGTGCCTTGGCGGTCGCAATCTGGGGCTTTGTGGAACCGATTAAGCTTTTAGCAAGCTTTACCTGTAAATCTGCCATTTTTGCGCCCTCCTTAACCTAAAATTTCCTTAGCGGACTTACCGCGGATAGCGGCAACTTCTTCTACATTGCGAAGCTTTGAAAGTCCGTCGATGGTAGCTCTTACTACGTTGCAGGGATTGTTTGAACGAAGAGCTTTTGTACGAATATCCTTGATACCTACGGTTTCAACAACGGCACGAACGGGGCCGCCTGCGATAACGCCGGTACCGGGAGCAGCGGGCTTGAGCAGAACTACGCCTGCACCAAACTTGCCGATGATTTCGTGAGGAATTGTTGTGCCCTTAAGAGAAACCTGCATGAGGTTCTTCTTGGCATCTTCAATACCCTTGCGGATAGCGTCAGGAACTTCACCTGACTTGCCGAGACCAAAACCGATGATGCCGTTGCCGTCACCGACAACTACGAGAGCGGAGAACTTCATAATACGGCCGCCCTTTACAGTCTTTGATACACGGTTGATAGCAACTACGCGCTCGGTAAGCTCGTATGCTGATGCGTCAATCTTAGCCATAAATAATTTCTCCTTTCTCAGAATTTGAGGCCGCCTTCACGGGCGCCTTCGGCCAGTTCCTGTACACGGCCGTGATATACGTAACCGCCGCGATCGAATACACATTCAGTGATACCCTTTTCAGCAGCGCGCTTTGCGATAATTTCGCCCACCTTGTGAGCTGCGGACTTGTTTCCGCCGTATTCCTCAAAATCCTTCTCTACTGTTGAAGCGGCAGCGAGTGTAACACCGTTGACGTCATCAATCAGCTGAGCGTAGATGTGCTGGAGGGAACGGAAAACATTAAGACGAGGACATGCAGCAGTACCGGAGATCTTACCGCGGACTCTCTTATGGCGATGCTGTCTTGCCTTCTTGCTGTCCGGTCTATTAACCATTTTATTTCACTCCTTATTCTACTGTTATTATTTACCGCCCTTGCCGGCTTTGCCTTCCTTACGACGAATATGCTCTTCGGCATATTTGATACCCTTGCCCTTGTAGGGTTCGGGAGGACGCTTCTCACGGACATTGGCTGCAAACTGACCGACCTTCTGCTTGTCGGCACCAGAGATTATGATCTTTGTGTTGTTCTGTACTTCTACGTTTACGCCTTCGGGTGCTGTCATAACAACATCGTGGGAGTAACCGATTTTCATGGTAAGAACATTGCCCTTTGCCTCTGCACGATAACCGATACCGTTAATTTCGAGTTCCTTTTTGAAGGTCTCGTTAACGCCGGTAATCATGTTGGCAATAAGAGTTCTTGAAAGACCGTGAAGTGATCTGTTTTCTTTGTCATCGTTGGGGCGGGTAACCTTGATGGTGTTGCCGTCCTTCTCAACGGTGATGTTGGGATGAATGTTGCAGGAAAGGGTACCTTTGGGGCCCTTTGCGGTAACAAGGTTGCCTTCAACTGTAACATCAACACCGGCGGGAATAACTATGGGCATTCTGCCTATACGTGACATACTGATGGAACCTCCTTACCAAATAAATGCAAGAACTTCGCCGCCTACGTTGGCTTTGCGAGCGTCCTTATCGGTCATAACACCTTTAGATGTTGAGAGAATGGCAATGCCGATACCCTTCATAACCTTGGGCATATTCTCAACGTCTGTGTAAATTCTCAGGCCGGGCTTTGAAACTCTGCGAAGACCGGTGATTACCTGAGACTTGTTGGGACCGTACTTAAGAGCGATTTCGATAACGCCCTGCTTACCGTCGTCCTCAACCTTGAAACTCTTTATATAACCCTCATCAACAAGAATCTGAGCAATCGCCTTCTTCATGTTGGATGCGGGAACTTTCACTGTGTCATGCTTTGCCGCATTCGCATTACGGATACGTGTAAGCATATCAGCGATGGAATCAGTAATTTGCATACTGTTTACCTCCTTTGCAATTGCTCAATTACCAACTTGCTTTCTTAACGCCGGGGATCTGACCTGCATGTGCCAACTCTCTGAAGCAAACACGGCATACGCCATACTTGCGAAGATAGGAATGAGGTCTGCCGCAGATCTTACATCTGCTATATTCTCTTGTTGAATACTTTGCAGGACGAGCCTGTCTGACTTTCTGTGATGTCTTAGCCACGGTTTTCCCTCCTTACTTAGCATAGGGAGCGCCCATAAGTGTGAGCAGCTCGCGAGCTTCTTCGTCTGTGTTTGCGGTTGTAACAAAGCAGATGTCCATACCTCTAACCTTGTCAATCTTATCGTAATCGATTTCAGGGAATATAAGCTGTTCCTTGATACCGAGTGAGTAGTTACCTCTGCCGTCAAAGGAATTGGGATTGATTCCTCTGAAGTCACGAACTCTGGGAAGTGCCAGATTGAAGAGTCTGTCAAGGAACTCATACATTCTGTCGCCTCTGAGGGTAACCTTAGCACCGATTACCATGCCCTCACGAAGCTTGAAGTTAGCAACTGACTTCTTTGCCTTGCAGAATACGGGCTTCTGACCGGTAATCTGCATAAGATCGGAAGCGATGGCATCGAGAACCTTGGAATTTTCCTTGGCCTCGCCTGCGCCTACGTTGATAACGATCTTGTCAAGCTTGGGAATCTGCATGACGCTCTTGTACTCGAACTTCTTCATAAGAGCAGGTGCAACTTCATTGACATACATTTCTTTTAATCTTGCTGCCATTTGTTGTTTCCTCCTCTATTAAAACTCTGCAAGGCAGTCGCTCTTCTTACAAGTGCGGACCTTCTTGCCGTCTACGATTTTGCTGCCGGTTCTGGTGGGTCTGCCGCACTTGGGGCAAATCAGCTGAACCTTATCGGCATAGAGTGCGCTTTCTGCTTCGATAATTCCGCCGGGCTCACCCATCTTGCGGGGCTTAACATGCTTCTTAACGATGTTAACGCCTTCAACGATGTCCTTACCTTCGGAGGGGCTTACCTGCATAACCTTGCCTCTCTTGCCTCTGTATTTACCATTGTTTACGACGACCTCGTCGCCTGTCTTAACATGAACCTTATTCATCATCGCACCTCCGATTAAAGTACTTCGGGAGCGAGTGAAAGAATCTTTGTATAATCCTTCTCACGAAGCTCTCTTGCTATCGGCCCAAAGATACGAGTGCCCTTGGGGTTCTTGTCATCCTTAATAATGACGGCTGCATTCTCATCAAAGCGAATGTAAGTACCGTCTTCACGACGAAGTCCGCTTGCTGTACGAACTACAACAGCCTTTACTACTTCGCCTTTTTTAACTACGCCGCCGGGTGCTGCTTTTTTAACTGAAGCAACAACAACGTCGCCGATATTAGCGTACCTTCTGCCGGAACCGCCGAGAACGCGAATGCACATAATTTCCTTCGCGCCGGTGTTGTCGGCTACTTTGAGGTAACTCTGTTGCTGTATCACGGTGTTTTCCTCCTTACATAACGGGCAAAATTATTTTGCCTTTTCAATGATTTCGACTACACGCCATCTCTTATCCTTGGAAAGAGGACGGGTCTCCATAACGAGAACTTTGTCGCCGATGCCGCATTCGTTATTTTCGTCATGGGCTTTAAGTTTATATGTGTTGTTAACGATTTTCTTGTAGAGAGGATGTCTGACTCTGTCCTTAACGGAAACTACTACAGTCTTATCCATCTTGTCGCTGGTAACTATACCAACGCGGGTTTTTCTGAGGTTTCTTTCCATAGTCTGTTAACCTCCCTTTCTCAAGCGTTTGTGCCGTGGAGTTCGTTATCTCTCTGTATGGTCATTATACGAGCGATGTCCTTTTTAACGGCACTGATACGCATGGGGTTATCGATCTGGTTAACAGTCTGCTGAAAGCGAAGCTTAAACAGTTCGTCTTTCAGCTCTGCAAGCTTAGCATCCAGCTCGGCTGCGGAAAGGTTTCTGATTTCACTGGCTTTCATTACTGCTCACCACCTAACTCATCTTTACTGACAAACTTTGTCTTGATAGGAAGCTTGTGTGATGCAAGACGCATAGCTTCTGCTGCAAGTTCCTTATCAACGCCCTTGATCTCAAAGAGAACTCTGCCGGGCTTAACTACTGCTACCCAATATTCGGGAGAACCTTTACCTGAACCCATTCGGGTTTCAGCGGGCTTCTCTGTGATGGGCTTATCGGGGAATATATCAATCCAAACCTGGCCGCCACGCTTGATGTATCTGGTCATAGCTACACGGGCTGCTTCAATCTGGTTTGAGGTAATCCATGCGGGTTCAAGGGCTACGAGACCGTAATCGCCGTAAGCGATTTTATTGCCTCTTGTTGCTTTACCCTTGAGTCTGCCTCTCTGTACTCTGCGGTACTTAACACGCTTCGGTAAAAGCATTACTGGTTACCTCCTTCTTTACGTCTTCTGGGGCGGGCGTTATCTCTTCTGCCGGGTCTTGCCTCGCGAAGAACTTCGCCTCTGTAAAGCCATACCTTAACACCGATACGACCGTAGGTTGTCTTTGCCTCTGTGAAACCGTAGTCGATGTCTGCACGGATGGTCTGAAGGGGAATTGTACCCTCATGATATGTTTCGGAGCCGGCGATTTCACGACCGCCGAGACGACCTGAACACTGGATTTTGATTCCTCTTGCGCCGAGCTTCATTGTGCGGCCGATTGCCTGCTTGATTGCACGACGGTGAGAAATTCTTCTTTCGATCTGGGAAGCGATGCTCTCTGCAACAAGCTGTGCATTGAGGTCGGGCTGCTTGATTTCAACGATGTTAAGGGAAACTTCCTTACCACCGAGCATCTTTGAGCAAAGTGCCTTCAGCTTCTCGATTTCTGCGCCCTGTCTGCCGATAACCATACCGGGCTTTGCGCAGTGAATGTGAACATATACTCTCTTGGCATCACGTTCGATTTCTACCTTGGGAACACCTGCGGGAGCAAGCTTCTCAAGGAGGTACTCACGAAGTTTATAGTCCTCTACGAGAGTATCGCCAAACTTTGTGGGATTTGCGTACCAACGTGATTCCCAGGGCTTAATAACACCGATTCTGAGACCGGTAGGATTAATTTTCTGTCCCATTGTTTAACCTCCTCTTCGTATTATTCCATTTCCTTGAGTACAAGGGTGATGTGTGATGTTTTCTTATTGATTCTGAATGCTCTGCCCTGAGCTCTGGGTCTGATTCTCTTGAGAGTGGGGCCCTGGCTTACGGAACATTCTGCAACATAAAGACGTTCAACGTCCATGTTATTGTTGTTTTCAGCATTTGCGATTGCTGACTTTAAAAGCTTCTCCAAAGGTTCACACGCGGCTTTGGGTGTGTACTTGAGAGTTGCCATTGCTTTCTCAACAGGCTGATTTCTGATAAGATCAAGAACTATCTGAACCTTACGAGGAGCAATACGGATGTAAGTGGCCTTGGCTGTTGCGGTAGGCACGCTCATCATTTCCTTATCTGACATTGTTATACACTCCTTTCACCGAATTATTTACCGTTATTGGATGTCTTTGAACCTGCATGACCTCTGAAGGTTCTTGTAGGTGCAAACTCACCGAGCTTATGGCCAACCATATCCTCTGTTACATATACGGGAACATGCTTGCGTCCGTCGTGAACTGCAAATGTGTGGCCGACAAAGTCGGGGAAGATTGTTGAGGAACGGCTCCAGGTCTTGAGAACCTGCTTTTCACCGGCCTTATTCATTTCCTGAACTCTTTCGAGCAGTTTAGGCTGCACAAAAGGTCCTTTTTTAACGCTTCTGCCCATTATTATCTGCTCCTTTCACTTATTTGTCGTTACGACGCTTTACGATAAGCTTGTCGGACGGTTTCTTTGTCTTTCTGGTCTTGTAACCGAGAGCGGGCTTGCCCCAGGGGGTAACAGGACCGGGTCTGCCGATGGGGGCCTTACCTTCACCACCGCCGTGGGGGTGGTCATTGGGGTTCATTACGGAACCGCGAACGGTAGGTCTCCAGCCCATGTGACGCTTACGACCGGCCTTACCGATCTTAACGTTTTCATGGTCGATGTTGCCAACCTGGCCGATAGTAGCCATACAGTCAGCGCTTACGTTACGAAGTTCACCTGAGGGAAGACGAAGGAGAGCGTAGATGCCTTCCTTAGCCATGAGCTGAGCGCTGTTGCCTGCTGCTCTTGCAAGCTGGCCGCCTCTGCCGGGGGTGAGCTCAACGTTGTGTACAACAGTACCAACGGGGATGTTCTTGAGTGCGAGAGCGTTACCTGCCTTGATGTCTGCATCGGGGCCTGCCATTACGGTGTCGCCTACCTTAAGACCTACGGGCTGAAGGATGTATCTCTTTTCGCCGTCCTCATACTTGAGGAGTGCGATGAATGCTGAACGGTTGGGATCGTATTCAATGCTCTCAACTGTAGCAGATACACCGACTTTGTCTCTCTTGAAATCGATTACACGATACTTTGTGCGAACGCCGCCACCTCTGTGACGAACAGTGATTCTTCCGTAGCTGTTGCGGCCGCTGTTCTTCTTGAGAGAAACAAGAAGACTTCTTTCGGGAGCAACCTTTGAAAGCTCGGAATAATCTGTTACCGACATATTACGTCTTGCGTTTGTTGTCGGCTTATAAAACTTAATAGACATTTTACTAATCTCCTATCAGCGGCTTTGCGGAGCAATCATCTTACTCCATACCTTACCGCCCGGTTAATATAGTTTATTGGTTTATTATTGTTTTACAGATTTAATTACATCATTCCGTCGAAGAATTCGATGGTCTTGGAATCTTCTGTAAGAGTAACGATTGCCTTTTTCTTGGAAGCTGTATAACCCTCGAAACGGCCGTATCTGCGGAGCTTGCCGTCAACGTTGATTGTGTTGACCTTTGCTACCTTAACGCCGAAAAGAGTTTCAACTGCCTGAACGATTTCGATTTTGTTTGCATCCTTGGCAACGATGAAGGTGTACTTCTTGTCTGCGATGCCGTCCATACTGTTTTCAGTGATTACGGGACGAAGGATGATATCCTGTGCTGCCTTGCTCATGCATATACCTCCTCGATCTTGCTTACTGCATCCTTAACAACTACAACCGTATCGCAGTTGAGAAGATCGTAAACGTTGAGTGTGCTTGCAAGAGTTGTCTTAACGCCTGCGATGTTGCGAGCTGAACGGTAAATGATATCGTCCTTCTCGGGCAGAACGAAGAGAACCTTCTTGCCTGTTTCAAGAGCGTTAACAACCTTAACCATTTCCTTGGTCTTGATTGCGTCAAGCTTAAGGGAGTCGAGAACGATGAGTTCTTCGTCTGCAACCTTAGCGGAAAGAGCTGACTTGATAGCAAGTCTTCTTACCTTCTTGTTTACGTCCTTGTGATACTTGCGGGGCTTGGGACCGAGAGCGATACCGCCGTGATACCACTGGGGAGCTCTGGTTGAACCCTGTCTTGCGCGGCCTGTACCCTTCTGTTTCCAGGGCTTCTTGCCGCCGCCGCTTACTTCTGATCTGGTAAGGGTAGACTGTGTGCCCTGACGCTGATTGGAAAGATAAGCTACTACGCAGAGATGCATAGCAGGAATGCTGGGTTCGATTCCGAAAATGCTTTCATTAAGCTCAAGGTCGGAAACCTTATTACCTGTCATGTCAAATACTGATACTGTAGGCATTATTTTCTACTCCTTTCCTTATGCTTTCTTGGCGTCGCGGATAACAACGAGACCGCCCTTGGGACCGGGGATGGCGCCCTTGATGGCAACGAGGTTGTTCTCTGCGTCGATCTTTGCTACTGTAAGATTCTGGATTGTAACTCTTTCACAGCCCAGGTGACCTGCGAGCTTCTTTCCCTTGTAAACTCTTGAGGGGTCGGAGCAAGCGCCCAGTGAACCGGCGTGTCTTGCAACGGGACCTGTACCGTGTGACTCTTTAAGTCTTGAGAAGTTCCATCTCTTGATGGAGCCGGCTGTGCCCTTACCTTTGCTGGTGCCGATAACGTCAACCTTATCGCCCGCTGCAAAGATGTCTGCTGTGATCGTGTCATTGATATTGAAAGCGTTAACGTCGTCAAATCTGAACTCCTTGAGAGTCTTCTTGGGAGCAACGTCATTCTTCTTGAAATGACCGAGCATGGGCTTGTTTACGCGCTGAACTTTAACATCGCCGAAGCCGAGCTGAACTGCTTCATAACCGTCGTTTTCGATTGTCTTCTTCATAACAACGTTGCAGGGACCTGCTTCAACTACCGTTACGGGAATTACGTTTCCCTTTTCATCGAAGATCTGTGTCATACCGATCTTCTTGCCGATGATTGCTTTCTGCATATTTGCATCCTCCTTTGGTTATTGGTTGGCCTCGCGGTCAACTTGACCTGCACTTGTCAAAACCGATTAAAGCTTGATTTCGATTTCAACGCCTGCGGGAAGCTCAAGACCTGTCAGAGCTTCAACTGTCTTAGCTGAGGGTCTGATAATGTCGATGAGTCTTTTGTGTGTTCTCTGCTCAAACTGTTCACGGCTGTCCTTGTACTTATGAACTGCACGAAGGATTGTGACTACTTCCTTCTCTGTGGGAAGGGGAACGGGACCTGATACCTCAGCGCCTGTTCTCTTAGCGGTCTCTACGATCTTTTCTGCTGACTTGTCAACAAGAGTGTGATCATAGCCCTTAAGTCTGATTCTGATTTTTCCCTTAACTGCCATTTTTTTGCCTCCTTAAATATTGGCGGGCAACGCAAGATTTGAAAACCGACCCGGGTGTTTCAACCCTCCCGATTTTATAAACCGGAAACAAATTCCGGGTCAAAGCTCTCGCTTCTGCATAACATGTTATCTCCTCGGCATCCTTCCCAGGGAAAGGTCGGGATACTGTACTCCGCGGCAATGTCGTCATTTTTCATCAGCATGCTCAAACCATCACGATTCGCAAGTATCGCGCCTTTGAGCACCGTGACGAAAAACCCACGGCAATGCCGAAGCGTATCGGAAATAAGCCAACGCCCGGTTTAAAATCGGACATACTCCGCGGAAATTCCCCGTCCCGAAGACGGCCACCTCCCGCATCATCGCATATCTGCATACCTTACTAAAAGGACATAATACGCCCTACTTACTCAGCATGCCTTGACATAATATCACAACATATATTCAATGTCAACACTTTTTTTCAAAAGTTTTTTACGTTTCGGATACGCCGTTTATCAAGTAATATCAACGCTTTTGCAATATATCGTCCCGCGCTGCGGAAGGGGAAATTTAATGAAATAAATATAATATAAATAAATACACTATATATTGTGTATCAAAAAAGGTTTTGTCCATATATTGACAAAAAAATATCTTGCAGTATTTGACACGATGTGATAGAATATTCATACATTTGGGGGCAAATGTCTGTATTTTTACAGTAAAAATTATTTCGGAGGAAAAGGTATGATAGGATTAGGCAGATGGTCCTGCGGTCTTGACACACCTTTGGTGGAAGAAGACGGCGTTGTTCAGATCTCCGAGAGGGACGGAAACTACGCTTTCCGACTTCTTGCCAAAGATAAGAACATCCCCGACTACAAAGTTGAATCCATCAGGGAAAAAGACGGCGACACGTTGATTATCACCATTACCATCGAAGGTCTTCCCGAAGAAAGTAAAGTACGCATTTGTGCAACCTTTACCGACACCGAGCTGACCGGGTACGTTCGTTTGCCCTTTATCGGAAAGATCAACATCATCAACGGCAAGAGAATAAAATGAGGGTCATGTACTCACGGGGGACTTGTTGTATAACAGAGGATGCATTTTCATTGTTTTTTATTCCCTGCCGCTGAATCCGAAAAACTGTAGGTTTACCGCAATGCGGTATTCTTACAGTTCTTTTTTTGCAAAAAACAAGGGACGGAACCTGTCTGATTCCGCCCCGTTTTTCTGTTGCAGCACCACCTTTTCCGTCCTTTTTCATACAGAAAACCGGAAGTGCAATCAGCAGTTATATTTCTAAAACAGAATTATCCCGAATGATAAAATACGGAGAACGTAACCATTCTCCGTATTTTATCGGATGGCTCTGTAATTGTTGCTCACAAATTGCAGATACATAATATTAGCTGGATACTATGCTTCTATAGTATATCCCCGAAATCCTTATTTGTCAATAGTTTTGTCAAAAAATCTTCAAAAAAAAATTTGACCACAACATCTTGTTGTCTGATTAACCGATTATCTCAATATAGTCCGAATATACGTATCCTTCGGTACCGTTATAGCTGACCTTTACCCAGTTTTCTTCTTTGGCGAGATACTCAAGCTCGGTGCCGTTCGGAAGCTCTGCTACCACCCGCGCATTCCTGCCTGCGGACTCTCTCATATTCAGCGTTCCGCCGCTTGTTTTGACCCTGCACATAACTGCTGCGGGTGCGGAGGTTGAGGGATACGTGTTTTCCGCATCGTAAACATTCTTGTTGACGGTGATGAGTCCCCATTTGCCGTCCTTCTTTGCAAGGAATTTACCGTCCTTGCCGTTGAGGATCTTCTCAAATCCGAAGCTCACGGCAGTGCCGTTATTTCTGTTGATTATGCCGTAAACTCCGTCCTTGCATACGGGAGCAAGACCGTTCATGAACGAGCCGGCGGATTCGTAATCAAAGGGAACGGCGACCTGGCCGCTTGCGTCAATATAACCCCACTTGCCGTTTACCTCTGCCGCGGCAAGGTCTTCGCTGAAGGGAGCGACATGCTTATATCTTGCAGGAATCACAAGCTGAAGGGAAGCGTCAATAAAGCCGTATTTCGGAGGATTGTTTCTGTCGGAAATCGCATAAAGACCTCTCGGAAGAACGATATCTCCGGATTCAACGGAGCTGACCGTGCCCTCCTTGTATACCCAGATAAGACCGTTGTTTTCTTCGCTCCATGCCGGAGTTCTGGGGGGCTCACCTACGCCCTGATACTGTCTGGTAAGCACCTTTCCGCTTTCCGTATCAACGCAAAGCACGTATTCGGAGGAGGAATTTTCCGCTACGACCGAGCTTGTATTCCATTCCTCGCTGACGGCATAAATCTCTTTGTTCTTTGCTTCCTCGGTAATTTCGCCGTCGAGAAGCATAATGCCCTTCTTTCCGTTTTTGGCGGTAAAGACGATGATTTCGTTATTGACGCATTCTGCTTCTACTATATCCTCGTAGCCCTCTGTTGAAAAGGTGCAGCCGGATTTTTCTATTCTCTTCTTTTCACCGACACTGTGGGCAATCAGGCAGATGATTACTATGAGTATAATGAGAATCAGCAAACTGCCGCCGCCGTAAACAAGAAGCTTTCTCTTTTGCGAAAGAGTCATCTTCTTCGGATTTTTCAGCATATTGATAATGGCTTTGACATCAATCCTGCCGAAAAAATCCTTTATATTTTTTGCCGCGTTTCCGAAGAATCCGCGGATATCGAATTTGCCTTTCATTTGTTGCACCTCCGAGGGATATCTCATTATATGATAACATATTATTTTTCCGCGTGCAATAGTGGAATTTATTGACAAACGTTTAATATGATTGTATATTTTAGTTGTAAAGAAAAGGAGGAACAGCAATGAAAAAACACAACATTTCAAGAATACTCGCGGTAATGCTCGCGTTTGTTCTTGCATTCTCATCATTTACCGTTTACGGATTTTCCGCTTCCGACGAAGACGGCTTCAAAAACGTTATCGTTCTCATCGGTGACGGTATGGGCGAAAACCACCTGAACTGGACAAAGGCGGAGAGAAACGTTGCTCTCGTCATGGAATCCCTGCCTTACAGAGGTCAGTCAAGGACTGATTCCCTCTCCGGCACGACGGATTCGGCGGCAGGCGGTACCGCACTTTCAAGCGGTCTTATCACGAACAACTCCAACGTCGGCACGTTTTCGGGCGAAATCGGTGATTACAATTTCATTATTTCCACCTATATGAACACCTGCGAGGTCGCCAAAGCCCTCGGTAAGAAGGCAGGCGTGCTTTCCTCCGACGTCAACAGCGGTGCTACTCCCGCCGCATTCTCGGCTCACACCACGGACAGAGACAACACCGAGGATATTACAAATCAGCAGCTTTCAAGCAATCTTGACCTTATCTGGGCAGTCAACAACGGTCTTCTGAACGAGCAGAATATCACGGAAAACGGCTGGGAATATGTTGACGGTACAGACGACATTGATGCTCTCGGCGCAGACGACAGATCCTTCGGCGCATTCAAGGGCCCTCTCTGCTACGATAACGGCAGCGACAGTTATATTCCTCTCAGCGAGCTGACAACAAAAGCAATAGAACAGCTTGACAACGAAAAGGGCTTCTTCCTTATGGTTGAAGGCGCTCACATTGACAAGGGCAGCCACAGCAACGACAAAGATGCCATGATGAACGCTCTTATCGAATTTGACAGGGCGGTCGCCAGCGCTCTCGCATTCGCAAAGGAAGACGGCAACACCCTTATCGTCGTAACCGCCGACCACGAAACGGGCGGTATCACCCTTAACGAAGAAACGGGCGAATACGAATTCACAAAAGACGGTCATTCAAGCGCAAACGTGCCCCTTCTCGTTTACGGCAGCGACACTCTCGTCAAGGACGGAAAATCCGTCAAGAACAAGGAAATCTCAAGATTTACCGCAAAAGCACTCGGCTACACCGCAAAATATCCCGTTTTCACCGTCAGTCCC
Source organism: Acutalibacteraceae bacterium (assembly GCA_045598305.1). Taxonomy (GTDB): domain Bacteria; phylum Bacillota; class Clostridia; order Oscillospirales; family Acutalibacteraceae; genus CAG-177. The sequence continues at coordinate 60,612 of JAZLLW010000021.1, read as the reverse complement.
ACCGCTTTTTCCGACTTTTTCAAGGCATTGTTCGGTGCAATAGGCGATTTGTTCAAATAATTTTGTACTGAAGTATAAATTTCTTGACTATTGATAAAAATTGTAATATATTATATTTATCTTAATAAAGGAGGAACTATCCATGAATGTATTTATGATCGGCGGTACCGGTCTGCTCGGCTGTGAAGCTGCTATCCAGCTCATCAAGCACGGTCACAAGGTTACTTCCGTAGCTCTCCCCCCTCTTCCCGAGGGTGCTCCCATCCCCGGTGAAATGGACCTCATCTTCGGCGACATCAACAAGAAGTCCGACGAAGAAATCCTTGAGATGCTCAAGGGCAACGATGTTTTCATCTTTGCAGCAGGCGTTGACGAAAGAGTTGAATTCCCCGCTCCCGTAGAAGAATACTATCATAAGTATAATATCGCCCCCCTTGAGAGAATATTCCCTCTCTGCAAAAAGGCAGGCGTTAAGAGAGCAGTCGTACTCGGCTCATATTTCGCATTCCTCGCAAAGGAAATGCCCGAAAAGGATTTCGTAGACAGAAACCCCTACTTCAGATCTCGTCTTGCTCAGGAAAAGGTTTGTGAAGATGCATGCGACGAGAACTTCAGTGCAAAAGTTCTTGAGCTTCCCTACATCTTCGGTACTCAGCCCGGCAGAAAGCCCGTTTGGGTTATCCTTATTGAGCAGATTGCTTTCATGGATAAGCTTCCGTTCACAATGTATCCTGCAGGCGGCACGGCAATGCTTACCTGCCGTCAGGTCGGTGAAGTTATCTGTGGTGCAGCGGAGAGAGAAGTTCCCGGCTTTGAGGCATTCCCCATCGGTATGTATAACAAGACCTGGAAGGAATTCCTTTCAGTTGTTTATGCCGCAAGAGGCATGAACGGCCGTAAGATAGTTTCCGTAGCTCCCTGGATGATGAAGATGGGCATGGGCAAGATCATCAAGGATTACAAGGCCAGAGGCATTGACTCCGGTATGGATCCCCTTAATCTTCCCGACATCATGAACATCAACCTTTTCATTGACAGAAGATATGCCGAAGAGCTCGGCGCTACCGAGGACGATATCCAGGCAGCTATCTTCGATTCAATCAAGATCAGCGAAGCTGCTTACAACGGCAAGGTTAAGCTTCTTGAAATGAAAGGCGAATAATTCCCGATTATACTGCACAGCGGAGCTGTTTCATACAGCTCCGTTGTTTGGGGTTTATAAGGCCCGTATTTTTATGCCATGAAAAGCGAATAACGGGTATCCGACCGGGTTATCCGTTATTGACTGTTCATAAAAAACGCGAAAGGAACGATAGTATGGAAAGCAAAAACTATGTCGGCAAAAAAGAGCTGTGGATGTTTGCTCTCGGCGCAGGCGGTCAGGGTATGATTTACGCCATGATGTCCAGCTACATCAGCGACTATTATCTCAACGTCCTTCAGCTTACTCCCGTATTTGTTCTCGGTCTTATGCTCCTTGCAAGAGTGTGGGACGCAGTCAACGACCCGCTCATGGGTATGATAGTTGACCGTCATACCACCAAATGGGGCAAGATGAAGCCCTATATCCTCTTTGCCGCCGTTCCCATCGCAGTGCTTACCATTCTCATGTACCTGAGTCCCGATTTCGGCGGTGACAAGACAAAGCTGATGATTTATTCAGCCGTCGTTTACGTCCTCTGGGGTATGTTCTACACCATGGCGGACGTTCCCTTCTGGGGCATTCCCAACGTAATCACCCCCGACTCAAAGGAAAGAGGTCAGGTCATCTCCTTCACAAAGATTATCAACAGCGTGGGCTCGGCATTCCCCGAAATCATATTCTTCATTGCCGGCTTCGCTCTTCCCGCAATCTTTGCAGGTGACGATGCCCTTACTCTCAATAAGAAGAAATATCTTATCATCGCACTCATAATTGTCGCAATCGGCTCGGTATTCTATATCAACAGCTATTTCCACATAAAGGAAAGAGTCGTTCCTCCCATCAAGAAGCCCGCTCCCGGCGAGCCCTCTCAGCTCAAGAGAATATTTACCTGCAAGCCCCTTATGCTCGTGCTTGCAATGGGCGTTCTCTCAAGCGGCAGATATATGGTGCAGGCAGCCGCAATACATGTCGCGAGATATGCCTTCTACCTCGGACCCGACCTTACGAATCTCTCATACGATGAAAAGGTGGCAGCCATTGAGGCAAGCGTTTCCACAGTCAAGACCATATTCCAGATATGCGCTATCGTAGGTATGTTCAGCGTTACTCTGCTCATGCCTTATCTGATGAAGAAATTTGACTATAAGAAGCTTCTCATCACCACCTGCCTCGCAGGTGCGGTTTCCAGTGTATTCACCACAATCGTGGGCTGGTTTGCTCCCTCAAACGTAAGCTTATTCATCTGCATTCCCTTTATCATCATTACCTGCGTTCCCCTCGGCGTTATCAACGTTATCACAGGCGCGCTCATCTGCGACTGTCTTGACTATATTGAACTGAATACCGGCTTCCGCGACAACGGTCTGGGCGCCGCAATTCAGGGCTTCATCAACAAAATCGGTTCATGTCTTTCCACCTGCGGCATTATCGTAATGTATATGCTCATCGGCTTCGAGCCCTCAAAGATGCTTTCATCCGAAGTAATTACAGCCGCTACCGAACTGACAAGAACCCAGAACTTTGCCGTATTCTCACTGGTGTCCGTAATTCCCGGTGTCAGTATGCTTCTGTGCGCAATTCCCATGTTCTTCTATAAGATTTCCGGCAAGGAAAAGGAAGAAATGATTGCGGCTCTTGAAGCAAAGAGAGCAGCAGAAAAGGCAGAAATTGCCGAATAATCTATTCTATTTTCCGAAAAACAGGTGATTCCAATGTCCGCAAAAAAAGATTTAAGAAACGTAGCCATCATTGCCCACGTTGACCACGGCAAAACAACGCTGGTCGACGAAATGCTCAAGCAGAGCGGCACCTTCAGAGAAAACGAGCAGGTTGCCGACAGAGTCATGGACTCCAACGACCTTGAGCGTGAAAGAGGCATTACCATTCTTTCCAAAAACACGTCCATCCATTATAAGGGCACAAAAATAAACGTAGTCGACACCCCGGGTCATGCGGATTTCGGCGGTGAGGTTGAGCGTATCCTCATGATGGTCGACGGCGTAGTCCTGCTTGTTGATGCCTTTGAAGGATGTATGCCCCAAACGAGATTCGTTCTCAAAAAGGCTCTCAATCTCAAAAAGAAGGTACTTGTCGTAATCAATAAGATTGACCGTCCCAACGCCCGTCCCTACGAGGTCGTGGATGAGGTGCTTGATCTTTTCATCGACCTGGGTGCAGAGGAAGACCAGCTTGAATTCCCCGTAGTCTATGCAAGTGCAAGAGACGGCTATTCAAGTCTTGATCCCGACGTAAGAGAAGGCGATATGCGTCCTCTCTTTGACGCAATACTTGAAAATATCGATCCCCCCGCGGGAGATCCCGACGGTCCTCTCCAGTGTCTGTTCTCCTCACTTGACTATGACGATTATATCGGCAGAATCGGTGTAGGCAGAGTTGAAAGAGGCCGTATCAAGAGAAACGACCAGGTCGTTCTCTGCAAGGATGACGGCTCAACGCAGAACGTAAAGATTTCCCGTCTTTATCAGTTTGAAGGCCTCAAGAGAGTTGAATGCGAAGAAGCCGAAGCAGGTGACATCATCTGCGTTTCGGGTATTGACGGGCTCAATATCGGCGAAACGCTCTGCGATCCCGAAAATATCGATCCTCTCCCCTTCATTAAAATTGACGAGCCCACCCTTTCAATGAATTTCATCGTCAATAACAGCCCCTTTGCCGGCAGAGAAGGTAAATTCGTTACCTCGCGCAATATCCGTGACCGCCTTTTCAAAGAGGTTGAGACAAACGTGAGTATGAGAGTTGAGGAAACCGAAACCACAGACACCTTCAAGGTATCCGGCAGAGGCGAGCTTCACCTTTCAATCCTCATTGAAACCATGCGCCGTCAGGGCTATGAATTCCAGGTTTCAAGACCCAAGGTAATTTTCAAGACCATCGACGGCAAGCAGTACGAGCCCATGGAGCTTCTTATCATTGAAGTTCCCGAGCAGTACGTAGGCAACGTAATAGAAAAGCTGGGCACGAGAAAGGCCGAGCTTGAGAATATGGGTACCCGTGACGGCGGCTCCACCCACCTTGAATTCAAGATTCCCTCAAGAGGACTCATCGGTTACCGCTCCGAGTTCCTTACGGATACAAACGGCAACGGTATCATGAATCAGCTCTTCAATGGCTACGAACCCTACAAGGGTGACATTTCCGAAAGAGACAGGGGCTCCATCATCGTTCACGAAACGGGACTTTCATCCGCATACGGTCTTTTCAACACTCAGGACAGAGGCCGTCTCTTCATCGGCCCCGGCGTTGAAGTCTATGAAGGCATGATAGTAGGCGAATGTGCAAAGAGCGAAGACGTTACCTGTAACGTATGTAAGCTCAAGCACCTTACCAATACCCGTGCTTCCGGCTCCGACGAGGCACTCCGCCTTGTTCCGCCCTCAAATCTCAGTCTTGAGCAGTGTATGGAATTCATCAAGGATGACGAGCTGCTTGAGGTCACTCCCGTTTCCCTTCGTCTTCGTAAAAAGATTCTCTCAAAGGAACAGAGGATGAAGGACCAGTTCAGAAAGAAATAATATCAAAGGAACTTACTATGGCTGAGCCGTTTCGTTCCGCCGTTGCTCTGGGCAGCTTCGACGGACTTCACAAGGGTCATAAAGCAGTAATTGCCTGCGCTCTTTCCTGCAAGGAGCGCGGGCTTGTTCCTACTGTACTTCTTTTTGATTCTCACCCCCTGCTTACCATTTCGGGTATCGCTCCCGACTCTCTGCTTCAGCAGTCCGTCAGAGACGAAATGCTTTCGGATATGGAGGTAAAAACGGAATTTATCAGCTTCCCCGAAATCAGAAATTACTCCCCCGAAGAATTTTTTGAAAAAATCATCGTAAATAAACTCAATGCCGGCGCCGTATGCTGCGGGACGAATTACAGATTCGGCATAAACGGCAGCGGTGACTGTGCCGCTCTTGAAAAACTGTGTAACGAAAGGGGAATTGAATTTTTTGTCACTCCCCTTATCGACTATGACGGCTCCCCCGTCAGCTCGTCAAGAATACGCGACTGCATTACCGCGGGCAGCATAAAGCAAGCCAACGGTATGCTCGGCTATGAATTCACATACAAAGCAACGGTCAGAAGCGGATTTCAAAGAGGACGCCTTATCGGCGCTCCCACAATAAACCAGTATTTTGACAAGGGATTCATCATCCCGAAAATCGGTGTGTACGCCTCCGTTACCGTGATTGAGGGCAGAGAATATCCCTCCGTTACGAATATCGGTCTTCGTCCCACCTTTGAAAACGAGGATTTGAGAAGCGAAACCTGCATTATCGGCTTTGACGGTAATCTTTACGGTCAGACGGTTCAGGTAAAGCTGATTGACTATATAAGAGGAGAAATGCGGTTCAATTCCGCGGAAGAGCTCGGCAACAGAATCAGCGCCGATGCGGTAATCTCCGAAGAAAAATTCAGAGAAAGGAATGAACGCCATGTATGAAAGCTGGGAAGCGCTTAAAAAGGACTGCCTCGGATGTATGAAATGCCCTCTGGGACAGACGAGGACAAATCTCGTATTCGGAGTAGGCAGCGAAAAGGCAGAGGTCATGTTCGTAGGCGAGGGCCCCGGATATAACGAGGATATGCAGGGCGAGCCCTTCGTAGGCAGAGGCGGTCAGCTCCTTGACAAATTCCTTGAATACGTTGACCTTGACAGGCATAAGAACATTTATATTGCCAATATGGTAAAATGCCGCCCTCCCGAAAACAGAGACCCCGCCGACAGCGAAATGGATTGCTGTATCGACTGGCTTCGTGAGCAGACACGGCTTATCAGACCGAAAATCATAGTCTGTCTGGGCAGAATTTCCGCCCAGCGGCTTATCTCAAAGGATTTCAGAGTTACACAGCAGCACGGTCAGTTCATTGAAAAAGGCGGAATCCTCTTTATGGGCACCTTCCATCCCGCCGCTCTGCTGCGCAATCCCAATAACAAACCGCTCGCTCTTGAGGATTTTATTTCTCTAAAAGAAAAAATAAAGGAAATCTGTGATCACACCTATGAAGTATGAATCTGAAAAATATGACGTAGCCGTTATCGGTGCAGGTCATGCCGGAATTGAGGCAGGGCTTGCCTCTGCGCGTCTCGGATGCAGGACTGCCGTATTCACGGTCAATCTTGACTGGGTCGGAAATATGCCCTGCAATCCTTCCATAGGCGGCACCTCCAAGGGACACCTTGTAAGAGAAATAGATGCTCTCGGCGGTGAAATGGGAAAAGCGGCGGATATGAATACCATCCAGAGCAGAATGCTCAATCTCGGTAAAGGCCCCGCCGTTCATTCATTGAGAGCCCAGATTGACAGAAGAGCATACTCCGATTATATGAAGGGCGTACTTGAAAGGCAGGAAAATCTCTTTCTCAAGCAGGCGGAAATCGTTGATATAAAACAGGATGGCGACGAATGGGTGCTTACCACACGTCTTGAGGCCACCCACAGAGTCAAAGCGGTCGTGCTTGCAACGGGTACGTTCCTTGCAGGCAGAGTATATATCGGTGACGTTTCATACGAAAGCGGTCCGGACGGAATGTTTCCCGCTACTCAGCTTGCCCAATCACTCAAAGAGCTCGGCATTCCCACAAGAAGATTCAAAACGGGCACTCCTCCCAGAGTAAACCGCAGAAGCTGTGACCTTGACGAGCTGGAAGCACAGCCCGGTGACGAGAGAATCGTTCATTTTTCTTTTTCGGAAATATGCGAAGTTGAAAACAAACAACCCTGCTACGTTACCTATACAAGCCCCGAAACGAAGCAGATTATACTTGATAATCTGCACCGCTCCCCTCTTTATTCGGGTAGGATTGACGGTGTAGGCCCGAGATATTGCCCGAGCATTGAAGATAAGATAGTAAGATTTTCCGAAAAGGAACGCCATCAGATATTCATTGAGCCTTGCGGAATGAAAACAGATGAAATGTATCTTCAGGGTCTTTCCTCGTCATTACCCGAGGACGTTCAGCTTAAAATCGTCCGTTCCATTCCCGGTCTGAGACACGCCGAATTTCTGCGCACCGCTTATGCGATTGAATATGACTGCGTGAATCCCCTTGCATTAAGAAGAACGCTTGAATTCAAGGATTTCCCCGGACTTTACGGTGCAGGTCAGTTCAACGGCTCAAGCGGATATGAGGAAGCCGCCGCGCAGGGACTTGTGGCAGGTGCAAACGCCGCCCTCAAGCTTCTCGGCAAAGAACCCCTCATCCTTGACAGAACAACTTCTTATACGGGAACGCTCATAGACGACCTTGTTACAAAGGGATGCTCCGATCCTTACAGAATGATGACAAGCCGCAGTGAGTACCGTCTGATTCTGAGGCAGGATAATGCGGACCGCCGTCTTACCGAATTCGGTTACAAGGCAGGACTTATCAGCGAGGAGCGTTACGCCGCTTTCAAAGAGAAGCTTCGCCTTATAGGTGAAGAAAGAGAAAGAATTTCTGGAGTTTCAATCAAAAAATCCGAAGCCCTCGACGCTCTGCTTGTTTCACGTGGAACATCTCCCATGGAAAAGGGATGCAGGATGTCGGAAATGCTCAAGCGACCCGGTGTTACTTACGAACTTCTTACGGACTTTGATAAAGAACGTCCCGACCTGCCGCACGAAATTTTTGAGCAAGTTGAGATAGATATAAAATACGAGGGCTATATCAAAAAACAGCAGTTACAGATAAACGAAATGAAACGACTCGAGGTACAGAAGATTCCCGAAGGCGTTGATTATGCAAAGATTACGGGACTTCGTCTTGAAGCCATAGAGAAACTCGGCAAGGTCAAGCCCGAAACGGTAGGGCAGGCATCAAGGATTTCGGGTGTATCCCCTGCCGACATTACGGTTTTGCTAATATATCTTGAAAGGAACCGTTCGGATGAACTTCAATAAAGAATTGTTTCTTAATAATCTATCCGGGCTGAATATATCCGTTACCAATTCTCAGATATCATTACTTGATTCGTTTGCCGGAATGGTAATCGAAAAAAACACGGTAATGAATCTAACCGCTATCACAGACCCGGACTCATTCGCAATCAAGCATTTTGCAGACAGTATCAGCGTATCGGCTCTGCCCGAATACAAAACGGCAAAGAAAATCATGGATATAGGTACGGGCGCAGGATTCCCGGGTGTACCTCTGCTGATTATGAATCCCGACACCGAAATGACCATGCTTGATTCAACCGCAAAGCGGCTGAAATTCGTATCAGAAAGCATTGATACTCTGGAACTCAAAGCCGAAATTAAACACGCAAGAGCAGAAGAGCTCGGCAAAGACGTTCATTACAGAGAAAAATACGATGCGGTCGTTTCAAGAGCGGTCGCTTCACTAAACGTGCTCTCTGAATACTGTCTTCCGTTCGTAAAGGTAGGCGGATATTTCTTCGCTATGAAAAGTGCAAAGGCGGACGAAGAAATCGCGCAGGCTGAAAACGCCATTTCAATCCTCGGCGGTAAGATTGAGCAAATCAAGGCGTTCCGTCTTACCGATGATGCCGAAAGGAATATAGTGGTAATCAAAAAAGTCAAACCGACACCCCCGAAATATCCGAGAGTATCGGCACAGATAGCAAAAAAAAGTCTCTGACAAAAGTCAAAGACTTTTTATGTTTCACGTGAAACATTTTACGGTGTTTAACATAAATTAGGGAAAACACTTTTATTTTATAAATTGCTGTGATATAATCGTAGAAAATCTGATTCAGGAGAGATGGCTTTGTCTAAAACAATTGCAATAGTAAACCAAAAAGGCGGAGTAGGCAAAACGACCACCGCCGTTAATCTTGCCGCCGCACTGGGTGCAAAAGGCAAGAAAATACTGCTCGTGGATATAGATCCTCAGGGAAATACCACCAGCGGTTACGGAATAAGCAAAAGGGGACTTGAAAAAACCTCTTATGACGTACTGACGGGAAGCTGCAGCGCGGCAGAGGCAACAATAGTCACCGGGTTCAAGAACGTATCAATAATCCCGTCGGGAATGGACCTCGCAGGAGCGGAAATAGAGCTTGCGGAAACGGAAAAGAGAGAATCCCGTCTCAAAAACGCCCTTGCACTCGTAAGCGGGGAGTATGATTTCATTTTCCTTGACTGTCCCCCCTCACTCGGACTCATAACGCTTAACGGTCTTGTAGCGGCACAGACGCTGATGATTCCCATTCAATGCGAATTTTATGCAATGGAAGGTCTGTCACAGCTTGTATCAACCGCAAGAGCGGTAAAGCAAAGATATAATCCTTATCTTGAAACCGAAGGAATCGTACTTACAATGTATGACGGGCGTCTCAACCTTACCCAGCAGGTGGTTGAGCAAATCAAAAAGAGCTTCCCCAAAAAGGTTTATTCCTCATTCATTCCCAGAAACGTAAGATTATCGGAGGCACCGAGCTACGGTATGCCGGTAATGTACTATGACAAAAGTTCAAAGGGAACGAAAGCATATAACGACCTTGCAGACGAATTTCTTAAAAATAACAGATAAGAGGTATAGATATGGCACCTAAAAAAGGCGGATTGGGAAGAGGATTTGATTCTCTCATCATAGATAACGCTCTTGAAACGGCAGACAGCACGTCCGTAACCACACTGAAGCTTTCGGATATAGAGCCGAATAAAGACCAGGCAAGAAAAGATTTTGATGACGAAGCAATATCCGAACTTGCCGCATCCATAGCAGACCACGGTGTACTTCAGCCCTTACTTGTAAGACCTATGCTCAACGGCAGTTATCAGCTCATAGCAGGGGAGAGAAGATGGAGAGCTTCAAGAGTTGCAGGTCTGACGGAAGTACCCGTAATCATAAAGGCACTTACTGATGAGGAAGCGGCGGTAATCTCTCTGATAGAGAATTTACAGAGAGAAAATCTGAATCCTGTTGAAGAAGCATACGGCTTTGCGGAATTGATAAAAGAATACGGGCTTACTCAGGAGGATGCCGCCAAAAAGGTCGGTAAATCCAGGACAGCAGTCACCAACGCTCTGAGAATTATCAAATTACCCGAGTCGGTAATAGAAATGATAAGAGAGGGCAAGCTTTCCGCAGGTCATGCGAAGTCACTTGCCGGAATAGAAGACGAAGCACTTTTGATTGAAGCGGCCGATTTAATAGTAAAAAAGGGTCTTTCCGTAAGAGAAACGGAAAAGCTTGTCAAAAATATAGGCAAAACCAAGCCGAAGGAAGAAACGAATACAAAAGCCAAAAGAATCGCATATTTTGATGAAGTGGAACTGGCATTATCATCTTCTCTCGGACGCAAGGCCAGAGTAATCACCAAAGGTAAAAAGGAATGCGGTACTCTTGAAATAGATTTCTACGATAAAGCAGACCTTGAAGCCATCGCAAAAGCATTGGGTACACTTGAACAGTAACGGAGATTAAAGTTGAAAGTGAGTAAAACAAAAACAGCTCTGTGTGTTACGGCGGCGGCAATCATAGGAGTGTCGGGTGTGCTGAGCGTGAGATGGGTCAGAGAAACCGAGCCCACCATCCCCGTTCAAAGCGAAACCGTCAAGCCGCAGGAAAAGCCGCAAGAATTTGACTATGACGGGCTGAGTAAATCCGTTTCGCTTATCTGCGGCAGAGAAATATCCGCCGATATACTGAAAAATTTCAGCGATGAAGAGCTTACCGCTCTCGGGAACGCCACCAAAGACGGATTTCTTACGAATGAAGAATGGCACGAAACAGTCGGCTACACCCTGAACGCCCTTACGGACATTTTTGAAACGAAGGAAAGCGTCAATATGGGAAATAACGGCAGGGATTCATTCGTACTCGGATTTGCGGGTGATATCAATTTTACGCCAAACGGTTACGTTATGACTCACGCAAGGACGATGCCGAATTCCGTCATGGACTGCATCGACGAAACGTTTCAGAACGAAATGAAATCCGCCGATATAATGCTGGTCAATAACGAATTTCCTTATTCCGACAGAGGAGAAGCCCAGCCGGACAAAAAATTTACCTTCCGTTCAGAGCCGGAAAACGTAAAATACCTCGTTGATCTGGGCGTGGATATCGTTTCCCTTGCCAACAATCACGCATACGACTACGGCCACGATGCCTTCGTTGACACAATGGCCACCATAGACGAAGCGGGAATCGCAAGAGTCGGAGCAGGTATGAACAGTCGTGAGGCAAACGCTCCCGCCACATTCGTTATAAACGGCTACAAGGTTGCCTACCTTGCCTGCTGCGGAGTGGAATCACCTATCAAAACACCCGTTGCCGACGAAGAAAATGAAGGAATCATGGGCTCTTATGACGGCGGCGAAGCAATGGTGACCGCAATCAAAGCGGCAAAGGAAAATTGTGACTACGTAATCGTCTATCCTCACTGGGGATATGAAAACACAACGGAGCTGACCGCCGCCCAGAAAGCGAACGGCAGGAAATATATTGATGCGGGTGCGGATGCGGTCATCGGTGACCATTCTCACATTCTGCAGGGTATGGAATTCTATAACGGCAAGCCGATAATATACAGCTTGGGCAATTTCTGGTTCAATACAAGAAATCAGCCGACGATAATGCTGAAGCTGGAAATCAAAAGCGGGGGAGAAATGACGACCGCAATCATCCCCGGTATGCAGGAAAACAGCGAAACGCATTATATGGAAGACAAAGCCGAACAGAGATGGCTTTTTGACAGCATCATCGGCTGGTCACCCGTCAATGCAATTGCGATTGACGATAACGGCATCGTAAAACCGGCAGAAGAGCCGGAAATCAAAAACTGATAAACAGTAATATATAAAACAGGAGAAACAAAAATGAAAAGAATCTTAGCATTACTACTCACACTTTCAATGGTACTTGTACTCGCGGCATGCGGAAAAGAGCCGACTGAGAAGACAGAAGAACCGACGGAAACAACCGAAATCTCTGCCGAATCCACGGATAATCAGAATCCGGCAGCCAACGGAACTGCTCCCGAGGGTGCTGTTACCGACGAAACAAAGCTCGGTGAATCGGTCACCTGCTACACGGACGACGAATATTTATATATCAAGGTCAAAACTTCATACGAATTTGATGCCCACGAAGCTAATATTGATATCGTAAATCCCGGCTTCTATCTGACAAGAAATTCCGAATTCATCACGCAGAGCATCTTCGACGGCGGCCGTTGTTTTGATGACGAGTTTGATAAGGAATGGTTCGACGGAATCTACGTATTCAAGCTTGATAACAGCATGATTACAGGTCTTGCTTCGGATGAATCGGAATGGGCACCCGGAACATGGACAATGCTGCTGTATGAAGGCGAGAGCGGTCTTGTTATCGGTCAGTGGCTGATAGTCCTCGAGGGCGGCGGAAAGTATCACTTCGCATTCAGTGATTCATTCCTTAAGGGTGCAGGCGAAGACAAAAAGGTCAAGGAGTTCGACAGTCTTGAAAAGGAAGTTGCATCCTGGTTCACGTTTAAGCCCGAAGAAAGCTACGACGAATGGGCAACGTTCAACTTTAACGGATATTATCTGGAAGAAACCGACCCGGAAGGATATGACAAATATTATCTGATGGTTTGTCCGGAGGGTGACTATACGACATATAAGGACGCAGACGCTGCCGATTTAACATATTGCGGTTTCGGCGGTTTAGATTACGCCACATGTCCTTACCGTTTCTCATTTGAACAGAATGAAATCGAGCCCGGCAAATACACGATGGTACTTGCGAAGATGGGCGGCGACGTTGAAATTCAGTTCACTGCCGAGAAGAAGAGCCCGACCGATTGGAAGATGGACTTCTCAAATGTAAAATGCCCTGCCCTTGAAGCTAAATACGCACAGTAAAGATTTCGCTGAAAATTCAACTTAAAGCATAATAAAACCGGACTTTCCGAAAGGGAAGCCCGGTTTTTTGATTAGTGAATAGTGAATATTGAGGAGTGAATTGTGAATTGTTTTACCTTCAGATAAGTGCTTGCCTTAAACCTACATTATTTAGTTTGGTATATTCTTACACAATAGATTCAAGTGTTTAGTAGCCGAAGTATGAGAACGGGTCATACTGCGTAACTTCTTCCTTCACCGCATTCGTACCTCTGTCCTCCACAAGCGTAGCCGTCACGTCAAAGGTGTCAACCGAATAGTTGCTGTTTACTCTTGCAATTTTGAGAGTCAGCTTGTCACCGACCTTGCCCTTATCAATAAGCTCAAGCAATACGTCGGCGGTGGTAAGATCCTTGCCGTTGACGCCGATGATGATATCTCCGCGCTTGACGTCCGTACCGATAAGTGCCGAATCATCATTAACCTCGGTAATAATGAGCGAGCCGGCGGGCAGATTATTCATCTGAGCAATCATATAGTACTGTGTCACGGATGAAACCGAGTAATAGCTGATACCGAGCTTGGGTCTGTCCTTGACGTAGCCGTAGGTGATAAGGTCTTCAATAATGGGCTTGGCGGCGGAAACGGGAATCGCAAATCCCATTCCTTCGTAGCTTGTATTTGAAATCTTCTGAGAATTGATACCGATGACCTGACCGTATTTATTGACCAGCATACCGCCGGAGTTGCCGGGATTTATGGATGCATCGTGCTGGATACATTTCATTGTGTATCCGATTTCGCTGTTGATGGGTCTGTTGATTGCCGAAACAAAGCCGCCGGTAAACGAACCGAAGAACTCAACGCCGCCGGGATTTCCGATAGCATAAACGGGATCGCCTACGACAAGGTCGTCGGAATTACCGAACTCTGCGGGGGTAAAGCCGGTATCATGTACCCTGATTACACCCAGATCAGTCCTCGTATCGTAACCTACGACTTCGGCATCGTAGGATTTGCCGTCCTCTGTCTGTACCTTGACGTTGGTTCCCTTGCTGTCAATAACGTGAGCGCAGGTGATGATGAAGGTGTATTCGCCCGTGGAGTCAACGTCCATTACAACGCCCGAGCCCTGACCCTGAAGGGATGCGGCGGCATTATCCGTGTAAAGGAGGATACCGACGTTACTCTTTCTTGCCTTTTCCGCAAGTTCGGCGGTATTTGAAAGCTCCTTACCGTGATTGGAGCTGATGACGATCTCTTTATTTTCTCCCGTACCTCTGCTCGTTTCTTCCTCTTCGGTTTCTTCATAGGTCGCCGTGTGGGAAGGAGTGAGCTTTGCCTTTATCTTCTTGGCAACGGGAACGGCACATACGCCCAGGACGAAAACGAGAACGAGAGCAAGGAATTTAAGGAATTTTCTTCCCTTTTTCTTTTTCTTTACGGGCTCCTGAGGAGTAACCGGCGGATTATACTGACCTGTCGGCTGAGGAGCGGGCTGAGTGTAAACGGGAGGAGCGTAAGCCCTCTCGGTATAGGGCGAATAGGGATTCTGTGCATATTGGGGCTGCTGATAATTCCGGTCGGCATTCGCAGACTGTGAATATGCGTCCGTGTAGGCAGCTTCGGGAATATCCGGCTCAACGTCAACGTATTTCACTCCGGGCTCATCTGAGGAATAGATATCTATATCGTCGTCATCGTCCGCATTGACGTCGGAAGAATAAACGTCCGTATAATCCCCGTCCGAACCCGAGGAGGAAAAGATATCCTCCGGCTCCGCCTTTTTCTCAGCAATTTCTTCCTCTTTCGGTTCAACCGTTTCTTCCGCTTTCTCTTCAGGTTCTTCCTGAATTATCTCCTCACGGTTTTCGTTTTCATCAAACATATTGTGCCTCCATATAGAAATTCATTTAAGAATGAACTTGTTACTGCTTCGGTAACGTAAATATGAATTCGGTGTATTCTCCCACCTCACTGCGAACGGAAATACTGCCGCCGTGCATTTCAACTATGGTCTTGCAGAGGAACAGACCAAGGCCTGCGCCCTTTACGTCATAGCTGCGGGATTTATCCACCTTATAAAATCTCTCAAAGATTTTTTCTCTTTCCTCGGGAGCGATACCCTTGCCGTTGTTTTTGATTTTAATAATCGCCTTTTCGGCATCCGATTTTGACATTACCTCAATGCAACCCCCGTCGGGAGTGAACTTGACGGCATTGTCAATAAGATTATATACTACCTGATTTATCATATCCTTGTCTGCGTTTACGGTATTTTCCTTAAACGTATCAAGGCCTCTGATTTCTATATTTCTGTTATCTATTATCTGTTCAAAGCTGAGCAGGGTAGTGAATATCATTTCGCTGATATCAAAACGCGACGGCTTGATATCAAGCTTGCCCTCCTCTATCTTGCTCATATTGAGCATACCCGTTACAAGACGGGAAAGACGCTTGACTTCGCCCGATACTATCCTCAGGTACTTGTCCTTTTCCTTGCCCGAAATCGTTCCGTCAAGTATTCCGTCAATGAATCCGCTGATAGTGGTCATGGGCGTCTTAAGCTCGTGCGATACGTTTGAAACGAAGCTCCTGCGGGAGGATTCAAGACCGGAAAGCGCCTGCGCCATGGAGTTGAAGGAATCCGTAAGGTCGTCGATTTCCGTCCTGCCCTTGAGATATTTCCTCTTTTTGACGGAAATTCTCGTGGAGAAATCTCCGTTTGCATACTGCTTTGCCGCCATTGACATTTCCCTCATCGGCTTTATCATGCTGTAAGTAAAGAAATACGCCATGAAGAATGCGACGGCAAGTGCGAAGAGAGAAGCAAAAAGGAACATTCTCAGAATGGTGAGAATATAGGGGACGAGTCCCGATTCAATGGGCTGAACCGCTATGACCGCACCCTTAAAAGCTCCGCTCTGCATAATGGGGCAGGCAACGATGAAGCTGTTGTTTCTCAGCAAACCGTTCATATTGCCGTTTGCACGGTAATTGCTGCCGGCAGCGACCGTCTGCATGATTTCGTTGGGAATAGCGTAATTGTCGTGGATAAAGCAGGTGCCGGTGCTGACGAGACCGTGTGGGTCAAGCAAATCCTTACAGTAGACCACCACGCCCTGCTCGTTTATGATGAAAAAGTCGGCATCAACCGCGTCCGAAACCTGAGTAAGGTTGCTGCAAATAGTGATGATGGCACCGCGGCTGTTCTGCCCCATATAGGATGAGGTAAGCATACCGTAGGTGCTTGAGGTGATGCTGACGGTATTTTCTTCAAGTAAATCCAGCTTTTCATCCTTCCAGATACCCGTTACCAGAAGGATAAGGGCAGAGCCGAGGAAAACAAAGCTGACGAGAATAATTGAAATTGTAATGAAAAAGTATTTTTTGAACAGCTCCGAGCTGCGTGACATTACGGATATCTGCGGCAGTTTCGTTATCTTCGCCTCCCCTCAGAGTAATCGGGGGTCACCTTGAGGCGACCCACCCGACTTTTCTTTTATTCGTTGGTGGCGAATTTGTAACCCACCGACCAGACCGTCTTGAGCTCCCACTTGTCGGATACGCCCTCAAGCTTTGCTCTGAGTCTCTTTACATGAACGTCAACGGTCCTTGAATCACCGTAGTAATCAAATCCCCATACCTCGTCAAGAAGCTGGTCTCTCGTGTATACGCGGTTGGGATTGCTTGCAAGGTGATAGATAAGCTCCAACTCTTTGGGAGGAGTATCAACCTTGTTGCCGTCTACGATAAGCTCATAGTTGGTAAGATTGATAACGAGCTTATCAAAGCTTACCTCTTTCATTTCCTGTTTCGCTCCGCCGGAGCTTCTGCGAAGGACCGCCTTGACTCTTGCGACGATTTCCTTTGTATCAAAGGGCTTTGTTACATAGTCGTCTGCACCGAGCTCAAAGCCGAGCACCTTATCAAAGGTCTCGCCCTTTGCGGTAAGCATGATAATGGGCTTTTCGGAGAACTTTCTGATTTCGCGGCATACCTGCCAGCCGTCAAGGACGGGAAGCATAATGTCAAGAAGCATCAGATCGGGCTCAATTTCCTTATACATTTTTACCGCGTCGCCGCCGTTATTTGCGATGGAAATTTCATAGCCCTCTTTTTCAAGATAAAGGCGAAGTAATTCGCATATATTCGTATCGTCATCTACAATAAGAATTTTTTCTGCCATTGCAATACCCTCCGATTTATGGTTTACAATCTTAATTATAGCCGCAATTATAGATAATTTGTGAATTAGCAGATAATAAATCTTGAATTTACATTCAATTATTTTTTAACGGAAAATCTGAAAACGGTACAGCTCTCAAATTTTTCACCCGCATCTACGGTGCACTGAGGAAATTCGGGCATATTGGGAGTATTGGGCCAGAACTGTGTTTCAAGGCAGAAGCCGCAATATTGCTCAAGCATGATTCCGTCCTTGCCGGGTCTTGTACCGTCAAGGAAATTGCCGCAGTAAAGCTGTACGCCGGGAAGGTCCGTGAACACCTCCATTACCCTGCCGCTTTCCGGCTCGTAAACGACTGCGGCAGGACCGTCGTCATCGTTGAGACAGAAGTTATGGTCGTAGCCCTTGACCTGACGGAGCTGAATATCGTCTGCGCCTATGTCTCTGCCGATGGGCTTTGACTGTCTGAAATCAAAGGGAGTATCCTCAACGCTTCTCAATTCGCCCGTGGGAATGCTGTCGGCATCCGTGGGAGTGAATTTATCGGCGTTTATCATAAGCTCATGACCGAGAATGTCGCCCTTGCCTGCAAGGTTGAAATATGCGTGGTTTGTCATATTGATAACCGTCTTCTTATCGGAAACGGCGTAATAATCTATTTTGAGGGAATTATCCTCGTAAAGAGTGAACGTGACCTTGAAATCCACATTGCCGGGGAAGCCGTGAGCACCGTCGGGGCTTGAATAGGTCATCTCAATGGCGGTGTCGTCAATGATGATTGCCTTCCAGATAGCGTGGGCGAGCTCTCCGCCGCCGTGAAGGGAGGTAATTCCTCTCTCGTTTTTTGTTACGTTGTATTCAACGCCGTCAATGGAAAATTTGCCCTGTGCGATACGGTTTGCGTATCTGCCGATGGTCATGCCCTGGTTTGCGGAATACTTTTCGTGTCCCTCAACGGTATCAAAGCCGGTAAGTATGTCGGCAAATTCGCCGTTTCTGTCGGCAGTATAAATATTGTTGATCGTTGCGCCGTAGGTAATGATGTCAACGGTCGTTCCCACCGTATTTCTGAGAGAATAGAGGTCAACCTCTCTGCCGTCCTGCGTCTTGCCGAATAAATCCTTTACTATCATAATAATACCTCACTTATTGATATTCGCTATGTAATATCTGCCTCTCTTTTCCGTGCCTCTGCCGAACTGAATGGCGGCATTCGGGCAGCGGTTGATACAGGCAGTACAGTGCTGACATTTCTTTTTTACCCATTCGGGTCTGCCTTCTTTGATTTCTATTGCCTTTTCGGGACAGATTTTTGCACATAATCCGCATCCCGTACAGTTTTCGTCTGCTCTGAAGAGGGCAGTGATTCTGCAAACGTTATAGAGAGGATACATTACCGCGGTAAGCAGCTTTTTCTTGAACGCCATATTCGTGCCTGCCGCTTTTTTATTGACAACCTTGCCGATTTTATCCAGCTTTTCGTCTGCCGCCTTCAGCTTTTCTTTTGATTTTTCCTTACTTTCAACGTCAAAGCAGATTACGTAATTGTCCGGCATCTTGAGGGGAACGGAAAAATCGGGATTTCTGCCCAGCTCCTTACCGAGCTTCAGCTCCGCCGCCGCGGAATCCGCTCCGCAGGTAATGACGCTGTAAACGTATTCTCCCAGATGTCCCCTGATTTCGGGGTGAGACGCAAATCTCTTTACCATTTCGGGAAGTCCCGAATAATAGACGGGAAAAACGAAGCCCGTCACGTCCGTTCTGCCGGAAACGGATTTGACCGTTCCGTTGAAAATGGACGCAATGTTGACGCATTTGTCGTCTGTAAGAATCGCAAGCTTTTCCGCCGCATAACGTGAATTGCCCGTACCCGAAAAATAATAAATCATTTGTTCATACCGTTACTTTCGTAACATTCCTTTCCGAATAAGCTCCAGGGAAGCTTTTCCGTATCGGGAAGCTCCGTGAAGGTTATTCTTTCTTTTGAACGCGGATGAATGAAGGACAGCGAATATGCAAAAAGACCGAGGTCTCCTCCGCCGCCTCCGTACCTGCCGTCGCCGTAAAGGGGCATACCCCTTGAGGAAAACTGAACTCTGATCTGGTGAGTCCTGCCCGTACGGAGAGATATTTCAACAAGCGAATACTCTCCCGCAGTACCCAGCACCGTGTATTCAAGAGAGGCGTCGCGCACTCCCTTTCGCATACGCTTTACAACGTACGTCTTGTTTTTTTGCTTATCCCTGAAAAGCAGGTCTTCAAAAACGCCTCTGTCGTCTGCGGGTCTCCCTCTGACCACGGCAAGATATCTCTTTTTCATTTCGCCTGCCGTAATCTGTGCGGAAAGCTCCGCCGCCGCATAGCGTGTCTGCGCAAAGACCATTACTCCGCCCGTTTCCCTGTCAAGACGGTGAACGGGAAAAAGGAGCTTATCGGGATATTCATCCTGCACCGCCGTGCCGGTCTTACCCTCTGCACTCTGGCTGAGGATTCCCGCAGGCTTCACGCATACGAGGATATCTTCGTCATTCCTCTTCGTCTTCATCTTCGTCTTCATCTTCGTCTTTGAAACGACTTTCCGCTCTCTTGAGAGTTGAAATAATGCCCTCAAAAATAACGATGAATTTCTTCATTATCTGCTCGGGATTATCCTGCATTCCCGTCCTGAACCACTCGGAAAGAGCGCCGGTGATTCCGTTCATGTAAAATGAAATGATAAATTCCATCACGTCGTCGTTAATGTTGTTCTTGCATTCCTCATGAACGTAATCCGTAAGGATGATACGGCAGGATTTGAACATATAGGTCTCAAAATACTCGTAGCTTCGCGAGGAACAGATATTATTGATGATGGACTTGTTTTCGTAGGAGGTCTGAAGCATTTTCAGGAAACCGATGAGCCAGCGTACGCCGCTGCTGTGATTGGCGATAAGCTCGTTCATCTCCATGGTGAACATCTCTTCAAGCAGCTCATAGATATCGCTGTAATAGTAATAAAAGGTGTTTCTGTTGATTTCCGCGGTCTCAACTATGTTCCTTATCGTGATTTTATCAAAGGGCTTTTCTCTGAGCAAATCAAGAAAGGTACGGAAGATTACGTCTTTTGTATTAGTCATAGGAAGCTCCTTCAGATTTCATTTGCCATTTCTTCTCTTTTTCTGATGATTGTATCAAGAACTTCTCTCTTGAAATCACCGTAGATACGGTACTTCTTTGAGAAGATTATCTGCGAAATTATAAGCATTACGGGGGGAATAATAAACATCATTGCCTTGATTGCACTGTTTGCGCCGGGGTTATTCATAACCGCATCGGAGGAACCGCTGAAATCGTATTTCGTGGCAACGAATGCGGCGTACATGATAATGCACTGAAGGGTGTAAGCCATTTTCTGAAGAAAGCCCTTCATTGAGAACGTAAGACTCTGACTTCTTGAGCCGAGCTTGTATTCGCCGTAGTCAACGATATCCGCAAGCATTACCGTCTGATTGACGAACATTGAGCCGATACCTATTGAAGCGACGAGATAGCATGCGCCGAGCGCGATTTCAATATGATTCATGCCGGAGAAGCCGTAGCCGACTATCGCCATACCGATATATCCGACCGTGGCGGCGGTAAGCGAGAACTTATAAACCGTACGGTTGGTCATGAACTTGCCCATTATGGGGATTACGAGAATGGCAAGCACCGAGCCCACCGAACCCAGAAGATTGAATTTTGACTGAAGCTTCAGGTCACCGAGTACCTGAAGGAAGTAGTAGGAGCTGATGCCCGAAGTCATATAGTAACCGCAGTTTGAAATCATTGCGAAAAGCATAAACGTAAGAAGCTGATCGTTCTGACGGATGATTTTGAGTGCCTTTGTAAACGAGAATTTTTCCTCCGATGCGGGTGCGAGGTTTCTCTCTTTCGTGGAGAAAACGCTGATACAGGCAAAGAACACGAGGGCGACAGAGCAGATTGCACTCCATTTGCCGAAACCGTTTGTAAGGTCCTGTGCCTTCATATCGGAAAGATTCGTGTCGGAGGCAACTCCCGCGAATTTGATGACCAGCACGGAGGTAAGTATGGAAACAATACCCTGACCGAGGCCGGAGAAGGTTCTGGCAATGGTGGAAACGAGATTGCGGTCTTTTTCTTCGGTAGCGAAAGAGGGGACCATTGACCAGAAAGGAATGTCCGCAAGGGTATTCGTCATACCCCAGAGAACGTAAAAGACGGCAACGAAGATATAGAGTCCCGTTCCGCCCATGCCGAAGGAGCCGGCATTGAAAAGAAGGGTAAGAACTATGGCGTTCAGCACCGCACCCGTGAGAATCCAGGGGCGGTATCTGCCCATTTTCGTCCTCGTTCTGTCAACGATGGAGCCCATCATCGGGTCGTTCACACCGTCCCAGATTCTTGCTATGGGAGCAAGGATAAGCAGAAAGAGGGGGCTGATTTTAAGTCCGTTTGTGAGGAAAAGCGAAAGATAGGAATAAAAGAGACCGTAACTCAGGTCAAGACCTACGGCTCCTACACCGTAACCGATTTTTTCTTTAAGGGACACTTTATTCATAATTCATTACCTCTTTGCACCGCGGGCGGAAACGCCCGCAGTGCAGCCAAAATTGTAAACCGTATAAATCAGATTTGCTTGAGAAGGGGACCTACGCCCTTGATTGCCTTGGGAATACCCTTGAGAATCTGACGTACGCCGCCCTTTTCACCGTTGATGAGCTTGCAGAGACCCTCTGCCATGCTCTCACTGAATACGCCGCCGCTCATTGAAATGAAATCACGGAAGGGTACCTGAAGCGCGATTGCCTGGGCAAAGCCCTCGGGAATAAGTGCGCTGAGGAGCTTATGGAGCTTTTTGCCGTTCTTCTTTCTTGCCGCCGAATCAAAGTTATCCGAAATCGTGACGGGTGCGTCGGGCTCGTAATCGGAAGCGGGAAGCTCTGCTCCGTAAACCGCCTTGAACTGGTCGTCGGGTACTTCCTGGATATCGGCACCGTAATACTTGGGAGCGGTCTGTCTGTAATCGGGAATGCTGACCTCGGGTGCATTGACCTTTACCGTACCGGAAAGGCGGATATCTTCAACCGATGCACCGACAAGGATATCAAAGTCGCCTGCTTCAACGGTCCAGCCGTTTGTGTTGACGTTCCAGAATGAGAATGCTCTTGAGCAGAGAGTAAGGGAAATCTCCTGCTCCTCACCGGGCTCAAGATAAACCTTCTTAAAGCCCTTGAGCTCCTTCTTGGGACGGTATATGGTGCTTTCCTTATCGGAAACGTAAACCTGAGCGACCTCTCCGCCTGCAACAGCGCCGGTATTCTTTACCTTGAAGGAAACGGTGAGCTTATCGCTGTCATCCATTTCGCTCTTGTCAAGCTTAAGGTCGGAGTATTCAAAGCTCGTGTATGAAAGGCCGTGACCGAAGGGATAGCGTACCTTCTTGCCGAAGGTGTCGTAATATCTGTATCCGATATAAACGCTTTCTCTGTGTTCAACTGAAGCGGGATTTCCGGGATAGTAATTCTTTGCGGGTGTGCAGTTATAGCAGATGGGATAAGTTTCGGGAAGCTTGCCCGAGGGGTTGACCTTGCCGGAAAGGATATCCGCAACCGCTCCGCCGCTTGCCTGACCGGTAAGATAGGAGTTGAGAATCGCCTTTACGCTGTCATTCCAGGGAATTGCAACGGGTGAGCCGCCTGCAAGTACGACAACGGTGTTGGGATTTGCCTTTACGACCTCGGCAACGAGCTTGTTGTGGGATTCGGGCATATCCATGTGCTGTCTGTCAAAGCCCTCCGACTCGAAGTCATCGGTAAGACCTACGAATACTACGGCGATGTCCGCTTCGGAAGCCGCCTTTACTGCCTCGGGAAGATAAGCGGCGTTCTTCTTTTCCTTTTTGATTGAGGGCTCATAACCCTTGGCGAAGGTAAGATTGTAGCCCATTGCGGCAAGCTCGTCATAAGCATTGTCGATTTTTGTGGGATTTATCTGTGAAGAGCCGGCACCCTGATATCTGGGTGTCTTTGCCATTTCACCGATAATCGCAAGCTTCTTATCCTTTGAAATGGGAAGGATATTGTCTTCGTTCTTGAGCAGTACCATACACTTGCCTGCGATTTCTCTTGCAAGGGGCTGGTCGTCAAGGTCGTTATATTCGTAATTTTCCTTTGCACCGTCGGATGCTTTTTTGATAAGCTCAAGGATTCTGAGAACGCTCTCGTCAAGGACTGCCTCGTCAAGAGTGCCGTTCTTTACGGCGTTGATGATTTTTTCGGTACCCGCACCGAAGGAGGAGGGCATTTCAATGTCGTTGCCTGCGGCAAGTCCCTTTACTCTGTCGTTGATTGCACCCCAGTCGGATACTACCGAGCCCTCAAAGCCCCAGTCCTTACGGAGGATTTCCTTTAAGGTATGCTCGTTTTCGGAGCCGTGAACACCGTTGATTTTGTTATATGAGCTCATTACGGTCCAGGGCTGTGCCTTCTTTACGGCGATTTCAAAGCCGCGAAGATAGATTTCGCGGAGTGCTCTCTCGTCAACGACCTCGCTGACCGTCATTCTGAGAGTTTCCTGGCTGTTGACGGCAAAATGCTTGAGGGATGTGCCTACGCCCATGGACTGAACGCCGTTGATGAAGCTTGCCGCCATTTCACCGGCAAGAACGGGGTCTTCGGAGAAGTATTCAAAGTTTCTGCCGCAAAGGGGAGAACGCTTCATATTGATACCGGGGCCCAGGAGAACGCCTACGTTTTCCTTGAGGCATTTCTTACCGAGGGCAACACCCATTCTGTTGATAAGCTCCGTATCCCATGATGCCGCAGTTGCACAGGCGGTGGGGAAGCAGATTGACGGTACGGAATTGTTAAGACTCGAGCCGGTCTTTTCATAGTCCTTTTTACGCAGACCGTGAGGGCCGTCGCATACCATTACGTCGGGAATGCCTTTTTCGGGAATGGGCTGAAGATGCCAGAAGTCTCTGCCGTCGCAAAGCTTTGCCTTTTCCTCAAGAGTAAGCTCCTTGAGTAATTCTTTGGGTTCTTTCATTATTATTCCTCCTTGAGTGTATCGTTAATTTCATTTATACCCAATACTTCATCGGCGGACGAGCCGTCGAGTGATTCCACGTTTTTAAGCTTCTTGACGATGATCCTGTTTCTCTTATCCGCATCGTCAAGAGCGTTGCCCGCCTCTTCCAGCTTCTTGCGGACCTTTGAAAGAGTATTGCCGAAATTGTCATACTGCTGCTTTGCCGCACCCAGAAGAGTCCTGACCTCGTTTGCTTTTTCGTTGATGGCGACTGCACGGAAGCCGAGGGAGAGGGCGTTGAGCAATGCAGTGATTGTGGAGGGGCCCGCAACCATTACGTTATAATCGCTCTTGATTTTTTCGGCAATGCCGTTCTTTGCGGAAACGATTTCCGCATAAAGTCCCTCCGTGGCAAGGTAAAGAATCGCATAGGGAGTGGTAACGGGGATGTTGATGTATTTTGAAACGTCCTTCGCTTCGTTCTGCACTCTGGTATAAAGTGCCTTCCTCGCGCTTTCAAGCGCTTCTCTGTCGCCCGTATCGGCGGCATCACAAAGGCGGACGTAATCCTCCATCGGGAATTTGGAGTCAACGGGAAGATAAACGGTCTTGCCGTCCGTTGAAGGAATCTTGACGGCAAATTCAACTCTTTCGCCGGAGCCCTCGACCGTAGCGAAGTTTGATTCGTACATACCGGGGAGAGTTTCGTCAAGGATAACACCGAGCTGTACCTCCGCCCAGGTGCCTCTTGCTTTGACGTTGGTCAGCACTCTGCTCAGAGCGGTAACGTTTGTGGTAACGCCGTTTGAAAGCTCCTTCATTTCGCCGAGGGATTTATTTACGCTTTCAAGACGCTCGGAAACAGTGCGGAAGGAGGAATCCAGCCGGTCGGTAAGAGTGGAGGTAAGCTTTTCGTCAACGGTAACACGCATCTGCTCAAGCTTTTTCTCATTGCTCTCACGCATCTTTTCAACCGCCTCAAACATCTTGTTTGTCTGCTCGGTGCTCTTTCTTTCGTTTTCGGCACGCATTTCGTCAAGCTTTTTGTCGTTGCTTTCGCGCATACCTTCAATCGCCGCCGAAATACGCTGTGAGGTTTCAATATTCTGTTTTCCGTTTTCGGAGCGTATCTCACCGAGAACGGTGATTACTTCCTTTTCAAGCTTTGCGGAACGCTCCGTGTTATCAAGACGGAGCTTTTCCATATCCTCACGAAGGTCGCCCATCACTCTCGCGTTCTCTTCTCTGGACGTGGACATTTCGGAGGAGTTTTCTCTTCTTGACCTTTCAAATTCTCTGCTGAGCTTTTCGTCAAAGCCCGACACTCTCTTTTCTATATCCTCTATCTTCCCGTCGATCTTTCCGTTTTTGCGGGTAAGCAGGATAACGAGCTGCAGGATGAATACAGCCGCAAGCAGGATAATTACAACGTAATCCTTCAAAAAACACACCTCCATTATACAGATAGTTTATCATATCATATTTTTATAAAATAATCAATTTATCAGGTTGTCAAAGATTGAGTCCCGTTTTTGTGAAAGTTGTTCACGCGGACTTCGTATCGGGTGAATACTTCGTCTTTTTCTCTTGCTTTTGTTCCGTTCGGGATATATAATGAGATTAATCATTTTTACATAGGAGGAGCTCGTTATGATAGGCATTATCGGAGCCATGAAAATCGAGGTATCCGCAATCAACGGTTTATTGACGGATAAAAAAGAGAAGGAAATCGCAGGTGTCACTTTTACCGAAGGAAAGCTTTACGGCAAGGACGTCGTGACCGCCGTCTGCGGTATCGGCAAGGTGGCGGCGGCTATCTGTGCCCAGGCAATGATTATGGAATATAAGCCCGAATGTGTTATCAATACGGGCGTGGGCGGAAGTCTTTCCGCAAAGTTGGGAATATGCGACGTGGTTATCGCCGAAACACTCGTTCAGCACGATATGGATACCTCCCCCATCGGTGACGTTCCCGGTTTCATTTCCGGTCTGAATTTAGTTGATATTCCCGCCGATAAATCCGTTTCCGACCGTCTTTTCGCAAGCGCCGAAATGACCGGAGAAACCAAGGTGCTTAAAGGTAAAATCGCATCCGGCGACCAGTTTATCGCAGATAAGGGCAAAAAGGATTTTATCGTTTCCGTCTTCGGTGCCGAGGTATGTGAAATGGAGGGTGCCGCAATCGCTCAGACCTGTTATTCCAATTCCGTTCCCTTCGGCGTAGTAAGAGCAATCAGCGACTGTGCCGACGGTTCATCACACATGGACTACACCCAGTTTCTTCCTCTTGCGGCGGCAAATGCGGCAAAAATCATTGAAAACTTCGTGAAGTCCTATTAAGAGGCAAAATAATATAATTGACAGGGCCGACAATTAGCGTCGGTCCTTTTTGTCAATTATGAACAATTTACACTCACATAATGTAAGTATTATTGACAATGGCGTACATATCTGTTAATATTATATAAATCTTTTTATCATCGGCGAAGTGTCGGTGTTATCAAATAAGGAGGAAAATAATATGATTGACCAGAAAACCCTTGCGTACATCAATCTCTACGCTGTATTGGGTGCTCTTGAAAATCTGTGTGACCTTGCACCCGAAGCGAAGGAAATACTGACAAACAAGAAGCCCATTTCAATCGGCTTTGAGGTTAAGGACGGTCCCAGCGCAACACTTACCTTCTACAAGGGTAAGTGCAGAATGGAACAGGGCTGCAGCAGCTGCGACGTAAAGCTTCCCTTCAGCTCGTGTGAGAAATTCAACGGCCTTATTGACGGTACCGTAACTCCCATTCCCTCAAAAGGATTCCAGCATATCGGCTTCCTTCTCAAGGATTTCACGAGTCTTACGGATCTCCTCAACAAGTACATGAGACCGAGTGAAGAAGACCTCAAGGATCCCGAATTCTTCAAGATTAACACAATCCTCACTCTCTATGTTGTAGGCGTAGCAATCTGTCAGGTCGGCAACAACGATGAAATCGGCAAGTTCTCCGCTTCCAACATTATCGACGGCAGCGTGATGATTGAGATCAAGGGCAAGGAAGCAGTTGAAGTAGTAGCAAAGAATCACCGCCTTGTATGTCTCAAGAAGAGACCTCAGAATTACAAGTGCTCCATGGTATTCTGTGACTATGAGACAGCCAACGCTCTCTTCGGCGGGAAAGTAAACGCAATGGTCTGCATCGGAGAAGGCAAGGTTGAAATGCACGGTCTCAACTCAATGCTTGACAACGTAAACCGTATTCTTGACAGAGTCGGTCTTTACCTTGCATAACGGAAGGAGGAATAATAATGGCTAAAGCTAAAGTTAAAGAAAAATACCCGACCTATAAGGTTACCGAATCGGACAAATGGTTCAAGAGAGCATGTGACGTAATTCCTTCCGGTGTTTACGGACATCTCGGCCCCGGTGAAGGTCAGTTCATTCCCGTAAGCCGCTGGCCCAAGTTCTCAGAGAAGGCAAAGGGCTCATATTTCTGGGACGTTGACGGCAACAGATACATTGACTATATGTGCGCATACGGCCCCAACGTACTCGGTTACGGTGATCCCGATGTTGACGCAGCCGCAATCAAGCAGATTGAAATCGGCAACTGCACAAGCTCACCCGGAAAAATCATGGTTGAGTGCGCAGAGCTTCTCGTTGATACCGTAGCATCCGCCGACTGGGCATGGTTTGCAAAGAACGGCAACGACGCTACCCAAGGTGCTATCCTTACAGCCCGTAATTACACCCATAAAAAGAAGATTATCTTCTTCAAGGGCTTCTATCACGGCGTATCTCCCATGGTACAGAAGATTGACTATCCCGGCGTACTTCCCGAGGACGTAGCAAACAGTCTTTACGTTGCATGGGATGACATTGAGGGTCTCAAGAAGGTTATCGCGGAAAACGACGATATCGCCTGCCTCATCGCTCAGCCCTATGACCATGGTAATTTCTACGACAATAAATTCCCCAAAGAGGGCTTCTGGCAGGAAGTAAGAAAGCTCTGCACCGAGAACAATATCGTCCTCATCATCGACGACGTTCGTGCCGGCTTCCGTCTTGACCTTGCGGGCTCTGACCATTACTTCGGCTTCGAGGCAGATATGATCTGCTTCTGCAAGGCGCTTGCAAACGGTTACAATATGTCCGCATTCTGCGGTAAGGAATTCCTCAAGAGTGCCGCTTCCGGTCTTTCATACACCGGCTCCTACTGGATGAGCGCAGTTCCCTTCGCAGCATGTATCGCCTGCATCAACAAGATGAAGGCACTCGATACCCCCAAGCTTTTCAAAGAGCTCGGTACAGAGCTTACCGAAGGCCTTAAGGCAGCAGCCGCAAACAACGGCTTCAATCTTATCACTTCCGGTGCTCCCGCTCTGTTCTATCTGAGAATAGCAAACGACGACAATATGATGCTTCATCAGGACTGGATCGCAGAGTGCGTAAACAGAGGCGTATTCTTCGCTTCTCACCACAATCACTTCATCAATGCATCCCTTACTCATGAAGATATTCAGACAACGATCGAAATCGCAGAGGAAGCTTTCCACGTCGTAAAGAAGCTTCATCCCGAACTCGGCTGATAAATAAGGCGGAACAACCGCCTGTCATAAATGTAACAAGGAGGAATTTCCCATGGCATTAACAAAACAGGAATGGCTTGATCTCGAAAAGAAAGCTAATGAGCTCCGCCACCTTACTCTTCAGACAACCGCTTGGGCCGGCAGCGGCCATCTCGGCGGCGGTATGTCGGTTCTCGATCTTCTCACGGTTATGTATCATAAATACCTTCGCATCAAGGTAGAAGAGCCCAAGTGGGAAGACAGAGACAGATTCATTCTTTCAAAGGGTCATGCAGCCATTGCCTATGCTCCCACACTTTGTGATAAGGGCTTCAACGACGTTGAAATGCTCAAGACCTTCAACCTTACAGGTTCAAAAATGGGTATGCACCTTGACTCAAATAAGGTAGTAGGCGTTGACGCTTCCACCGGTTCTCTCGGTCACGGTCCCTCAATCGCAGCAGGTACCGCTCTCGCAGCAAGAATTCTCGGCAAGGATTACCTTACCTTCGTAGTTACCGGTGACGGTGAACTCGGTGAGGGCTCCAACTGGGAAGGTTTCATGACCATGAACCATTACGAGCTTTCAAACTGCATCGTTTTCATCGACAGAAACCACTGCATGATAGACGGTCCCACAGAGGAAGTTATGAAGCTCGAACCCCTTGCGGATAAGATGACTGCCTTCGGCTTCAACACGATAAACGTTGACGGCAATAACATCAAAGAGCTCTGCGATGCTATTGACAAAGCCATTGAAAGATCAAAGGAAAAGTGCGCTCCCACCTGCATCATCATGGATACAGTCAAGGGTGCAGGCCTTTCAGTAGGCGGCGACTATCATTGCCATTACATGGGCATTGATGACGCAACATTTGAAAAGTTCAACAAAGATCTCGACGATTACTATGCTGAGCGTGTTGCACGTGTAGAAAAGGAGGCAAAATAATTATGGCAGGCGGATTTGTATATGACGCAATAGGTCAGACCGAAATTGCTACCGCTGAAATTTACGGCAAAGCAATAGCTGACATAATGCTTAACGACCCCAAGGTAGTTGCCATCACGGCTGACCTTGCAAAGTCAACAAAGCTGGGCGACGTTCTTAAGGTTTGCCCCGAGAGAGTTATCAACGTAGGTATCGCAGAGCAGGATATGTTCGGTGTTGCCGCAGGTATGGCAAAGGCGGGCATCGTTCCATTCGTATCCGGCTTCTCCGCATTCACATCAATGAGATCCTGCGATCAGCTTCACACCGACATCTGCTATCAGAAAGCAAACGTTAAGATCGTAGCTACTCACTCAGGTACGTCCTTCGGTCAGGCAGGTTCAACTCACCACGCCATCACCGATATCGCTATCACAAGAGCAATGCCCAACCTCACCGTTATCGTTCCCGCTGACGGTTTTGAAACAGCAAACGCAGTTAACGCTGCTTACGCTACCGAAGGCCCCTTCTATATCAGAATCAACCGCGGTTTTGACCTCGTTGTTTATGATAATATGGATTACGGCTTTGAAGTAGGCAAGGCAGTTACCCTCAACGAAGGTACCGATATTACCGTTATCGCCTGCGGCTCATGCGTAGCACAGGCAAAGAAGGCAGCAGAATTCCTCAAGAATTCCGACGGCCTGAGTGTTCGTGTACTCAATATGCACACAATCAAGCCCATCGACAAGGATGCCATCATCAAGGCAGTTCTTGAAACAAGAAGAATCATCACCGTTGAAGATCATCTTGTTACCGGCGGTCTCGGCTCGGCAGTTGCAGAGGTTGTTGTTGACAGCGGTAAGGCATGCGCATTCAAGATGCTCGGCCATCCCACCTTCGCAATGATCGGCCTTCAGGAAGACATCATGGCTGATGCAGGTATTGATGCAAACGGTATCATCGCTGCTGTCCGTGAAGTTATGAAGAAGGACTTTGAAGAAGATAACGACTGGGACGACGAATATTAATAAGAAGAGCAATAACAGAAAGGATTGATAATTATGGCTTCAAAAGACGATCTTTTTACCAATAAATTATTTCTCTGTGCTGCTCTTCCCCTTATAAAAACCATCGCCATGGACGATCCCAAGCTTGCAAAGAAGTTTGAGAAGACCCATGCAGTTATCCAGGTCAGCGCAAAAGATCCCGACGCACCCGACGGAAAGTATGCTACACATTTCGTAGTAAACAACGGCGAATGGGTCGTTCACGCAGACAAGGTAAGCGATAAAGAGCACACTAACGTTGAGCTTGAATTCAAGAGCATTGAACAGATGAACGCATTTTTCAAGGGCAAAATCGGCCCCGGTACTCTTCCCAAGATGCGCGGCATCGGCAAGGATTTCATTTCCTTTATGATGGTCCTGCTCAAGATGAGCTCACTTCTTACAGCCAAGGAAGCTCCCGAAGATGAAGGAACACAGCAGATGATGGTAAAATGCTTCTTCTATCTTCTTACAAGCGGTATCAGCACCCTCAACAAGTTAGGTCACGATGAGATTCACGACTGGGCAGTCAAGAGCCCCGACCGTGTTTACGCACTTGCAGTTGACGGCCATCCCGAGGTATCTGCTTTCATCAGAGTCAAAGCAGGTCACTCCAAGGCAGGCAGAGGCGAATACAAGAGAGCAATGCCTTTCTTCACCCTTCGCTTTGATTCCTTCAAGAGCGCTCTCGGTACACTTCTGGGTACTGACGATATGCTTGAAGCTACCAAGTCAGGTAAGATTATCATGGACGGCGGTCCCGAATTCGGCGGTATCTTCGGCGGATTCCTTCTCACCGTCGGCTCATACGTTCAGTAATACGCACATATAATAAGAAGCAGATGCTTTCGGAGTATAGCATCTGCTTTTTTGTATTGTATTAAGGTTTTTATTGCTGTATAATTATTTCATATTATATATGCGAGGTGCCCCATGCTTAAATCAAAGATTTCGCCGTCGCTCATGTGCGCGGATATTTTCAGTCTCAGATACATCATTGACGAATTTGAGAAGAAGGATATTGAATATTTACACCTTGACGTTATGGACGGTCACTTCGTTCCGAATTACTGTCTGGGAACCGACTATTGCAGACGGCTTAAAGCGGGAACGAAAATACCCTTTGACCTTCATCTTATGGTAACGGAGCCGGAAAAGACGCTGGATGCCTTCAACTTTGATTTTTCCGCTGAGGATATCGTTTCCGTTCACTACGAAAGCACGGAAAATATTGAAAAAGCCCTTGAGCTTATCAGGAAAAGAGGAGCAAGGGCGTTCATCGCAATCAATCCCGATACGCCCGTTGAAACAGTCAGACGGTATCTCGGTCGGATTGACGGAGTGCTGCTGATGACGGTTTATCCCGGCTTTGCGGGTCAGAAAATGGTACCCGGCTCGCTTGAAAGGATTACCGAAGCGAGAAAGCTTCTTGACGAAGCCGGATATCCCGATATGAGCATTGAGGTTGACGGAAACGTAAACTACGAAAAAGCCCCTCTTATGAGAAAAGCGGGCGCCGATATCTTCGTAGTCGGTACCTCAAGCGTTCTCGGACCGGGTGACCTCGGTGAAAATATACTTAAAATGAGAAATCTGCTCAAAGAGGTATCGGAATGAAAATACTTGTATTCGGCTCATATAATATAGATAAGGTTTACACCATGCCCCGTCTGCCGGAAACGGGAGAGGATATTTACTGCACGAATTATGAAGTCCACGTAGGAGGAAAGGGCCTTAATCAGGCACTTGCCCTTGCGAGAGCAGGTGCGGACGTATGCGTGGCGGGTAAGGTCGGCTCAGACGGAAATTATCTGACAGATTACCTTAAAAATAACGGAATTGACGTATCCGATATTGATTTTTCGGGAGATTATACGGGACATACGATAATCCAGGTTGACCCCGACGGCCAGAATCAGATGATTCTTTTCGGCGGTGCAAATCAGCAGATTACAGAGGATTACTGCGATAAAATACTTGCAAAGCACAGTGATGCCGATTTAATTCTTACGGAATATGAAACCTCCTGCGTTGAGTATATTCTGAAAAAAGCCCACGAATACGGCATCAGGACGGCAATCAATCCTTCACCCTTTGTTGAAAAATGCAAAGCACTTCCCTTTGACTGCATTGACTGCCTCATTCTCAACGAATACGAGGGCAGAAGCATTACGGGCAAGTATGAATACGATGACTTGATAAAGGCACTGTATGAGCTTATCGGCGGTGAGGTCATACTCACTCTCGGCAGCGAGGGTGCAATGTACTTTAACGGAAAAGAAATATATTCATTGCCTGCTTATAAGGTAAATGCGGTGGATACAACAGGCGCAGGGGACACTTTCACGGGTTACTGCTTATATTCCCTTCTCAAAGGCGAAAGCCCCGAAATCGCCCTTAAAACGGGCTGTGCCGCCTCTGCGATAGAGGTAACGAAGCCCGGAGCGGCGGAGACTATTCCTTATAAAGAGGAAGTAGCCGACTTTCTTAAAAATAATCAATAAATGACAAAACAGCAGGTACGCTTAAGAACGTATCTGCTGCTCTATTTTCTTATCAGTTTTTTGCTCTGTATTCTCTTGAGTAATATTGAGGATGAAATCTGCGTTATGTAAATTACTCTTTTGCCGTCCTTGATGCATACAACGAAGGATTTGGGCAAATCAGTCCAAACATTTACGGTTTCTCCGTCTTTTTCGGCTTTTGCAAGGTAATCACTCGTTATATTGTATTTACCCTTCTGAACGGTCGTGTTATCAAGGTCAAAAATGCCGAGTATTTCATCAAACGTAATGACCTTATCAAATCCGAGATGAAGATACATCAGTTCATCTCCTTTATACTGCCGCCGTTTATTTCAAAAATCTTTCCTTTTCCGCTTCTTAAAAGGGTTGAGGGCTCACAGCAGGTAATGAAAACCTGTCTGTTATCAAGATAATTGAGAATGAACGTCTGCCGTTTTTCGTCAAGCTCACTCATTACGTCGTCAAGCAGCACGATGGGAGCTTCTCCGACGGTCTTTTCAACCATTGACGCCTCCGCAAGCTTGATTGAAAGAGCGCATGAACGCTGCTGTCCCTGAGAGCCGTAAATCTTTGCTTCTCTGTCATTGAGAGTGAGCACAAGGTCGTGAGAATGGGGACCCGTTACGGTATAAAGCCGTTTCATATCCGCTTCTCTTGATTTTTCAAGCTCTGCACGGAGCTTATTTTTTATGTCCTCTTCGCTCATATTTTCTCTTGAAAAATCGTAATGGAATGAAAAGGATTCTCTGCCGGAGCTGACTTCACCGTAAATATCCGATGAAAGAGAAGATACTTTTTCTATATAATCAAGACGGTATTTGATTATTTTTGAGCCGAGACTGACAAGCTCTTCATCCCACGGAGCAAAGATATATTCTTTATCAAAGCTGTGTTCGCCGAATTTTTTGAGAAGGGCGTTGCGCTGATCGACAACTCTGAGATATCTTGACATTACGAGAGCATAATTCGGCTTTACCAGACTCAACGCCACGTCAAGAAATCTGCGTCTTTCGGAAGGGCCATCCTGCACGATGCCGAGCGTATTCGGAGAGAAAACGACAGCATAAAAAGAGCCCATAAGCGCTCTGGGGGATTCTTCCTTAACGCCGTTGAGGATAAGCTCCTTCTTTTGATTTATAAGCATCTGTGCGCTTTGCTCACGCCCGTGTGAAAAGAACGTGCTTTCTATTTTTGATTCATCCGCCCCGTAATTTATCAGCTGGCTGTTTTTCCTTGCGCGGAATGAATGAAAGCCGGTCATCATCCAGATGCTTTCAATGAGATTTGTCTTACCCTGACCGTTTTCGCCGAAAATGATATTCATTTCTTCGTGCGGCTCAAAATAAATCTCATTTATATTGCGAAAATTAACGGAGGAATGATTTATGATACGCATATTTTCATTCCTCCGTTTCCGTTTTATTTATATTACATTATATATTTTCCACTGAAATTCAACACTGTCACCGGGACGGAGCTTTTTGCCTCTCATGGTGCAGACCTCTCCGTTTACTTTTACTTCACCGTCCTGGATTACCACCTTTGCGTGACCGCCGGACTGAACCGCATCGTTCATTTTGAGAAAGGCATCAAGACGGATAAAATCGGTGTCTATTTTTTTGTTGATTTCGGGTTTTTCCGCAACCTTGACTTTAATCTTCATTTTTCAGCCTCACGGGAAGGATAAGGAATACGAAGCTTTCTCCTTCATTGGGAACAACGAGTATGGGTGAAACGGGACCGCTGAGCATGATTCTTACTTCGTCGCAATCACATACCCTGAGAACATCAATCATATACTTATTGTTGAAGCCGATAGTACATTCGTCACCCTCAAGCTCAACGCTGATTTTATCGTTTGACGTACCTATTGAAGCATTACTTGAAAGACAGATTTCATTATTTGCAAAAACGCATTTGATGGGGCTCTTGAGTCTGTCGGCAAGTATAAGAGAAGTTCTGTCTATACTTTCAAGGAAATCAAGAGTCTTTACTTTGGCAACCGTCTTCGTTACGGAAGGAATTGCGGTTTTATAGTTGAGAAAATCACCGTCAAGCAGGCGGGAAATGATATCGTAAGCGCCTATCTTGAAAACAATATGTCTCTTGCCTACCGAAATATTTACCTTTTCATCCTCTTCGCCGAGAAGCTTCATGACCTCGGAAAGAGTCTTTGCGGGTACGACGAAAGAAAGCTCGTCACCTTCATAGATTACGTCTTCATTTCTGATTGCAAGACGGACACCGTCAACCGCAATGAGTCTGATATGATTTGCCTCAAGCTCAAACTTAACACCGGTATGAACGATTTTTGCATCCTTCTGAGCTGCGGAAAAAATAGTCTTCTTGATCATATCCTTGAGAATTTTCTGATCAAGTACAACGTCATATCCGCCGATAATTGAAGGAAGCTCGGGATAATCGTCTGCACTCATACCGATAATTTTAGTATTGAAATCGGCGCATTTGATTTCGGCAATCTGTCTTGCATCCGAATCAAATGTAACGGAGCTGTCGGGAAGCTTTCTCACCGTTTCGCTGAACATGTGAGCGTTAACTACTATCTTGCCGTTTTCTTCTATGGCGCATGCAATACTTGTGGTAATGCCCATTTCAAGGTCATAGCCGGTAAGCGTAAGAGTACCGTTTTCGGCAACAAGCAGGATACCCTCAACCGAAGGAATTGCTGTTTTTGCCGACGTGGCTCTCTGAACTATCTGACAAGCTTCGGAAAGATCGTAGGAATTACATGTAAACTTCATGAGATTACCTCCCAAATAAATGATATAACAATAATAATTTAGTAGTAATAGTAGAGTAGGTGAAAATGTGGTATAACCGTGGAACGCGTTAATATATAATGAATTGCCGCCGAGAATAATTCACCGCAGGCAAATGAATAAAAAGTTAAAAAAGTGAAGAAAAATCAGGGTGGTGAAAACCGTGAATTGCGTTGAAGAATTTGTGAAAAAACCGTTGAAAAACTCAGATATTTTTTCTGCCTTCAATCGCTCTTATCAGGGTAAATTCATCTGCATATTCAAGGTCCGCGCCGACGGGAACACCGTATGCAAGACGGGAAACCTCCACACCGAGCGGCTTTATCAGTTTTGAAATATACATCGCCGTGGCTTCTCCCTCAACCGTGGGATTGGTCGCCATGATGACTTCCTTTATTTCGTCACTGCCGAGTCTGGCAATAAGCTCCTTGATACAGATATCCTCGGGGCTTACGTCATTCATGGGTGAAATAACGCCGTGAAGCACGTGATAGAGGCCGCTGTATTCGTGTGTTTTTTCAAAAGCCATGACGTCTCTCGGGTCTTCAACCACACAAATCACGGATTTGTCTCTCTCTTTTGAAGCACATATTTCGCAGATATCGTTGTCGGTAAAATTACAGCATATATTGCAGCGGTGTACCGAGGAACGGGCATTGAGTATGGATTCAATGAATGAATTGACCGCTTCGTCGCTCATTCCGAGCAGATGAAATGCGAGCCGTTGAGCACTTTTGCGTCCTACGGAGGGCAATGCCGCCAGCTTATCTATAAGATTTTCAAGTGAAGGTGTAAATCCTGCCATATCAGAAGAGACCGGGAATTGAAAGTCCGCCCTTGGCCTGCTCCATGCCTTTTTCCATGGCTTCGTTTGCCTTGCGGATGCTTTCGTTGAATGCGGAAATGATAAGGTCCTGAAGCATCTCAACATCCTCGGGGTCAACTACCTCGGGCTTGAGTGTGACTGCGGTAACCTCGTGAGCACCCGTTACGGTGACTTCAACCGTTCCGCCGCCTACGGAGGAAGTAAACTCGGTTGCTTCAACTTCTTTCTGGACGTTTTCCATATTTTCCTGCATTTCCTGGATTTTTTTCATCATATTGTTTGTGCCGCCCTGCTGAGCGCCGGGGATTCTTGCTTTCATCTTTTATTCTCCTTGATTGAATTTATTGATTTTATCCATAAGATTGTCAAGAGGGCTGTTTCCGGTATTTTCCTGATTTTGTTTTTCCGAAATACAGTGAATGATTACCTTCATCTTCTGCCCAGTAACGTCAAATACGGATTTGAGCAGATTGCGGTAATGAATTTTATCTTTTTCGTTATTTATGAAATCAAAAAGCGATTTGTTATCCGTCTGAATTACCAGTTTGCCCATATTTACGGAAGCGGATGTGCTTGCAAGCAAACCGTAAAGAGGCATATCCGATTTCATCAGATTTTCAAGCACGTCTGCCCAGTCGGAGAAAGCACCGTCGGGGATGAAAGTGGGTACGTCCGGCTCGGGTTTTGCTTCGGAGACGGGCTGTGCTTCCGGCTGAACGGGCTCATCAATCACGGGAGGATTGATGTTTTTTTCGGGAGCAGGTGTTTCGGTCTCCGGCTCGTCTTTTGTTTCTTCTTTTTCGGGAACGGGAGCAGATGTTTCCGTTTTTTCTTCGGCTGCCTTTTCCGTTTCCGCGACGGGTGCGTTTACCTGAACACTGCCCGACATAAGCGAATTGATTTTATTTTCAAGCTCGGTGATCCTCATATCAAAATCTTCGCTGAGTACCGCCGCATTATTGCCTGCGGAGCACATTTTGATTATTGCGGCTTCAAGCTGAATTTTTTTATTGGGAGCGCCCTTGATGACTTTTGTTGTATTTGAAATGATATCAATACATTCAAGAATTTTTGAAAGGCGGAAGGTCTGCGCCTGGGCCTTGTATTTTTCAAGCTCCGCATCGCTGCAGACTATAAGGTCTTTACAGTTATTTACGCTGTAAGCGACCATGAGATTTCTGAAATGCTCCGAAAGTCCCGTGCAGATTCTGTCAACGTCACAGTAACCGGCGTGAAGCTCCGCGATAATTCTGAGAGCTTCGGTGCAGTCTCTTTTTGAAATGCTTTCGCAAAGGCGGAAAAGATTTGATGTGCTTGCGGTACCTGCCACACTGCTGACGGTTTCGCTGTCAATGTTATCGGAAGAGGAGACGCATCTGTCAAGCAGAGATATGGCGTCTCTCATACCGCCGTCTGAAATATTGGCAATCAGATTTGCAGCTTCATCCGTAAGCGTTACGTTTTCGCCCTCCGCAATCAGATTGAGGCGGCTGACTATGGCATCGGGAGCGATTCTCTTGAAATCAAACCGCTGACATCTTGAAAGAATCGTGGCGGGGAGCTTATGAATCTCTGTAGTCGCAAGTATGAAAATAACGTGTGCGGGGGGCTCCTCAAGGGTTTTGAGCAGGGCATTGAATGCACCCGCCGAGAGCATGTGGACCTCGTCTATGATATATACTCTGTATTTTGCAACTGCGGGAGTGAAATTTGCCTCTTCCCTTAAATCTCTGACGTTGTCAACGGAGTTATTGGATGCGGCGTCGATTTCGGTAATATCAAATACCGTTTCGCTGTCAATACCTTTGCAGATTTCACATTTGTTGCAGGGATTGCCGTTAACGGGATGAAGACAGTTGACCGCCTTTGAGAGAATCCTTGCGCAGGTGGTCTTACCCGTACCCCTTGAGCCGGTAAAAAGGTAGGCGTGGGAAATTCTGCCCGAGGATATTTCGTTTTTAAGGGTCTGCGTAACGTGAAGCTGACCGTAAACGTCGTCAAAGGTCGTAGGTCTCCATTTTGTATAGAGTGCCTGATACATTCCCGTTCCTCCTTTTTATAATTTAAGACTTTCCCTTAATCATATGGCGATGGGGGGGCTGTGGCGCACAAGACAGACCGTTTAATGCTGCTCGGTTCACCCGCCTGACATGGTTCACAGCGCCTCGTCGCACAGGACCCACCGCCACATGAGTAAAGAAAAGTCTTTCAAATCCTATATATTATAATATATAACACACTCAATATCAAGTGAAAATTTACCGATTATTTAAAAAAATATGGCAATCCGTTCAAATATGATGATATAATTATAGTTACGGAGGGTTGAATATGACAGAGAAATTGTATTATGAAAGTCAGTATATATATGAGTTTGAAGCAGAGATAATTTCGTCGGCGGAGAGTAAAGGAAAGTATGAAATAATCCTTGATAAAACCGCGTTTTTCCCCGAGGGCGGCGGTCAGCCCGGCGACAGAGGATATATAGGCGAAGCAAAGGTAATTGATACCGTTGAAAGAGACGGTGAAATTTATCATATCTGTGACAGAGCCGTTTCGGGAAAGGTAAAATGTAAGCTTGATTGGGATTTCAGATTTCTCAATATGCAGCAGCATACGGGTGAGCATATTTTTTCGGGAATACTTCATCAGCTGACCGGCTTTGACAACGTGGGCTTTCACATGGGTGAAAACGAAGTGACCGTTGATTTCAACGGAGTCGTTACCCCCGAGCAGCTTATTGAAACCGAAGACAGGGCAAACGATGCGATATACCGGAGCATTCGGGTCGAAACGCTTTATCCCTTAAAGGATGAGCTGAAAAATTACGATTACAGAAGCAAAAAGGAAATAGAGGGGCAGGTACGGCTCGTAAGGATAGAGGGAGTTGACCTTTGTGCCTGCTGCGGTACTCACACCGCGACTACCTCCGAGGTCGGTATCGTAAAGGTGACCTCCTGCATGAATTATAAGCAGGGAGTGAGGATTTCTCTTCAGATAGGCAAAAAAGCACTGCTTGATTACAGAGAAAAGAATAAGAGTGTAGCCGAAATATCCGCTCTTCTCTGCAAAAAAACGTCTGAAGTCACCCAAGGCGTTGAAAAGCTTAAAGAAAAGAATGCCGAGCTGAATTATCAGCTTAACGAAGTCGTCAAAAAACTGCTTTCACTCAGATGTGAAGGCGTTACGGAGGATTTTCCCGCCGTATTTGAAGAATCGGGAAATGCGGAAAACGCAAGAATCCTTGCGGATATCCTCAAGGATAAGCTGAACGTTGCTTTCGCATTCTCGGGAAATGACGAAACGGGATATAAATATTCCGTTGCTTCAAAGAATACGGACGTAAGAGAAATAAGCAAAAATCTCAATTCTGCCCTCAACGGCAGAGGCGGAGGCAAGCCCGAGATGACTATGGGCAGTCTTTCCGCTTCAAGGGAAGAAATTGAGAAATACATAGACAGTATCCGAAAGGAGAAATTATTATGACGGATAAGTATGTAAGCAGATGCCCCTACTGCGGCGGCACAGATATGACTGAAACCTATCAGGGTGCATACGGAGCAACGACTGTGGTCGGCAACGCATTCAAGAGTATGGACCTTTATCACGTAATCTGCAGAAATTGCGGAAGCGTGGTAAGGAGCTACGTAAAGAAGCCCGAAAAGCTTGTCAGCAAAAAGGACAGAGAGAAAGACGACTGGCTTAAATAAATGCTTGAATCTATTGTGTAAGAACATACCAAACAATATTAGTAAGAGCAGACACTTATTTAACCGTAAGTGCCTGCTCCTCTTGTTGAAATTACAATGTTTGGTGTTAAGCCGTTTTCCGTCTCCGCCGTATCGCGATACTGTCTTCCGACGGAGAAACGGCTTTCCTACGCAATATCTTCTGCGCTTGGCTTTGCTTGATTCTATCGGCGAAGAACAGCAAAACAACAATGATAAACGGGCTTTCCGAAAAGGAGAGCCCGTTGAGTTATTTATGGAAATAAGGTAAATGATTATATGTTTTGCTTAATCGTCTTTGCACCCTCCCCGTACAACAGGTAACCGTTGCTTCGTCGTCTGATATCTCGTAAGTATAAATACCGCTTTCCTCCGCGCTTGCCTTTACGCTCAGTAAATCAAGCGTTTCAATAAATCCCTCGCCGTCTATTGCAGCAACGCCGAGAATCATTACAGTACACAGTAAAATCGGCAGGGTCTTCTTTGAAAAATTCATTTTGCATCCCTTCTGAATAAATTATGCATTATTTTACAACGCAAAAGACAATAAGCGTGAAATGTCGTAACGGATAACCCGTTTCGGAGGAAATATTCACACCGTTATATCTTCAAATCCCGCACCGATATAATCGCAGAGCTTCTGTGGGTCCAGACCGAGCATGAGCCCTCTCATTCCTCCGCTGACAAAGATTTTTTCATTCAGCGCTGCGGTTTCGTCAATGAAGGTGGGAAACGGCTTTTTCATACCTACGGGGGAACAGCCACCGCGGATATATCCGGTCGTTTTGAGTAAATCCTTAACGTGAATCATTTCAATCTTTTTTTCGCCGAAAAGCTTTGCCGCCTTTTTGAGGTCAAGCTCCTCACAGACGGGAATGCAGCAGACACCGAAGCCGTTTTTTTCGCCGTGCACTACGAGGGTTTTGAAAATAATATCCTTATCCTTACCCGTTTTGCGGGCTACGGAAGCACCCGAAAGGTCGCTTTCGTCAACGGAATATTCCAGACATTCGTATTCAATTCCCGCCGCGTCAAGCAGGCGCATTACGTTGGTTTTAGTCATATCTTACTTATCCTGAATTCAAAAGTATAGTCCTTGAAGCTCCTGAGCTTATAGGGCTTGTGAAGAGTAGCACAGCCGGGCATATCTCCGCCCACGCCTCTCATTGCGCCGTCAAGACAAAGAGTCAGGTAATCGTCCTTTTCAAGCTCAAACAGATGCTTTGCCCTATCAAGCTTTTCGGGATTATATATACCGTAGTTGAAGCCGAAGGGGATATCCATGGCGTCAATCTTAATGCCGTTTCCGTCGATGTCGGTAATGCTGAGAGTTCTGACGTCGGTTCTGTGGCCGTTTTCCTGAGGCCTCATATATCTGTGCTCAAGTTCTTCAACGGTCATTGAGTGGCAGGCGATTTTTGCGCCCGTCTTTCTGTCACAGTAGGTTTCCTGAGGGCCTCTGCCGTACCAGGCAACGTTTGATAAATCCGTGCGGATACCTAGACGCACGCCGACCTTCAGCATGGGGATGAGCAGACCCTTTGCCGAATGCCTGACCGTGATTTCACCCGCGGGGGAGAAGAGATAGGTGGTATTTACACCCGAAACGAAGGGAGCCGTCCAGCTGACGGATACCTCAACGCCCGAGGGAGTCGCTGCCGCCTTTACGGAGGAAGCCACCGTCATTGCGGTTGAACGCTTCCACTGATAGAGGGGATGAACGCCGGAAACGAAGGGAGCAAAGTTCAGATACTCTCTGTCGTTATCGGTAAGAGCTCTGAAGAAATCCGGCTTCATGGGAGTCATAAGATACTCTTTACCGCCGTAAATCAGAGATGCGAGTGCGCCGTTTACGATTTTTGCGGAAAAGCTTTCGCCGACGATATCCACGTCGCGGCCCTTCTGTTTGAATCTGAGGTCACCGTTGGCGGGGATTACGTCCGCGGCGGACTTTTCTCTGATAATGATTTGCGAAAAGCTGACTTCAAATCCGGGCTCAGCCCAGGGCTTCGGGGTATTCAGCAGGAAGCGGACTGTAAGAATCAGCTCGCCTTCGGGATATTTTGAAGCATCGTAGGGAAGGCAGACCGTTTCCTCACTCATGGGAGGAATCGCCGTGTCTTTGAGTATTCCGCTTTCAACCTCTTTGCCGTCAAGGGTGAGAGACCAGGCGAAATCGTATTCGGAGGTATCAACAAAGTAATTCTTATTTTTGATTGTTACCCTGCCGTCCTTCGCGTCGGAATCAATTACCTCAAGGTTACAGTATACCTTCTTGACCTCCCAGTATGAGGGCTGTGGCTGTCTGTCGGCGGTAATGATACCGTTGGCGCAGAAATAATAGCTTGTATTGCCTTCGTCAAAGTCACCGCCGTAGAGCCATTTCTCTTCGCCGTTTTCAACCTTTCTGATGGACTGGTCAACATAGTCCCAGATAAAGCCGCCTGCCATGTGGTCGTATTTTTCAAAATCGTCCACGTATTCCTTGAAATTGCCCAGACTGTTTTCCATTGCGTGAGCATATTCACAGTAAATTACGGGATGGTCGGCATATACCTTCTGAGGAATGGGCTTATTGTCTGCCGCGAGGATATTTGCGACGTTATCGTAAAGAGAAGTCTTGAATTCCTTTTGCTCAACCATGAGCTTTACAAGACTCTCAACCGGGTACATTCTGCTGATGAAATCGGATTTTGTGAAATCAAAATCACCCTCATAATGAACGGGACGGCTCTTGTCAAGAGCGAGGATGGCGTTCTTTTCGTGAACGAAATTCATACCGTCACCCGCTTCGTTGCCGAGAGACCAGAAACAGACACAGGCATGGCTTCTGTCACGAAGCACCATCCTGCGGGCTCTGTCAATGACGGCTTCCTTGAAATCGGGATTGTCACCGGGGCAGTTCTTGCGGCGGACTCCGTGGCTTTCAACGTCCGCTTCGTCCATAACGTAAAAGCCCAGCTCGTCACACATTTCGTAGAGCTTTTCTTTATTGGGATAGTGGCTGGTACGAATGGCGTTGATATTTGCCTGTTTCATCAGATACAAATCCTGATAGTATCTTTCCTCGGGGATCGCCCAGCCGTTATCGGGGTCAAAATCGTGTCTGTTAACGCCCTTGATAATGACCTTACGGTTGTTGATATATAAAACGTTGCCTTTGATTTCAACCTTTTTGAAGCCGAATCTGACGGATTTGACGGAAAGGATATTCTTTCCCTTTTTTAGTGCGATTACAAGCTGATAAAGCTCCGGCTTTTCGGCGCTCCACTGCCTTGCGTTTTCTTCGGTATGGCTGAAATGAAGGACGGTCTTTCCCGCCTTTGCGCTGACGGCTTCGGAAGCGATTTTTCTTGATTTGCCGTTTTCATACAGCGATGCTTCCACCGTGCAGTCCTGCTTATCCTTCAGATAGTTTTCAAGCGTGACCTCAAGAGAGAGAACGCCGTCCTTATAGTCATCCGAAAGAGAGGCATCGGCAAAGAAATCGCGGATGCAGATTTTTTCTTCCGCATAGAGATAAACGTCTCTGTAAATACCGCTGAGGAACCACATATCCTGGTCTTCAAGATAAGTGCCGTCGGTGTATCTGAATACCTCTACGGTGATTTTATTTTCACCTGCGCAGACGTAATCCGTAACGTCAAATTCAGCGGGAGTCATTGAGCCCTGGGAATATCCGACTCTCCTGCCGTTGATATAGAGGAAAAAGCCCGCCTTTACCGCACCGAAATGGATGAATATTTCCTTGCCCGCAAAGCATTCGGGAAGGATGAAGCTGCGGCGGTAAACACCGATCTCATTGAGAGAATGGCTGATTTTGGGTATTTCGCTCTTTACCGTTGAAATCGCTTTCGGATAGAAGGCGCAAAGGTAAATGGGCTTGCCGTAGCCCTTGAGCTGCCACAGAGAGGGGACTTCAATGTCATCCCACGAGCTGTCGTCATAGTTTTCGGCATAGTAATCGGTCCTGACATTGTCAACACCCGTCTGCCAGTAAAATTTCCATATACCGTTCAGCAGCAGATAATCGGGAGCGGGATTCCCGTTTACCGCATCGCTTACGGTCTTGCGGGGCAGGGCGGTATTGTGACCGTCTTCCTTATTTTCTTTGATTATGTAGGGATTTTCCCAGTATCTGAGCTCATTCATCATAAACAGGTATCCTTTCCCGAAAAAAATAAATTACACATTATTTTAACACATATAAATTATTTTGTAAATAACGGGAGGTATGGTATAATATGAAAGAGGTGAGCGTTAAATGGAAATTGAAAGAAAATGGCTCGTGAAAAAGGAAAAGATACCCTACGGCCTTGAAAAACTGGAATCGGAAGAAATCGAGCAGGCGTATATTTCCTTTTCTCCCACGATAAGAGTAAGAAAAATTGACGGCAGGA
The DNA here is from genome assembly GCA_045598305.1 of Acutalibacteraceae bacterium. Classification (GTDB taxonomy): domain Bacteria; phylum Bacillota; class Clostridia; order Oscillospirales; family Acutalibacteraceae; genus CAG-177. The sequence goes on along the minus strand of JAZLLW010000021.1, from coordinate 15,667 downwards.
GATTCATCCTTACCGTCAAATCAAAGACAACGTCAAAGCTGTCAAGAGAGGAATACGAAACGGATATCACGGGGGAGGACTACGACGGTCTGATGAAAAAATCAGAGGGGAGAGTCATCGCCAAAACGAGATATTTCAACAGACGCGGGGACGGTTTGCTTGAGGAAATCGACGTATTTCACGGTGAATTTGAAGGGCTCTGCTATATGGAAATCGAATTCGGCGACGAGAAGACCGCAGAGGATTTTCCCGCATCCGAATGGGTTGAGAGGGACGTATCAAACGAAAAGGGCTATTCCAACGGCGACCTCTCAAAATACGGAAAGCCCTTTTTGGAATATTGAAGAGTGAATAAACGATTTTTAACTCTTCTATCTGTCCGCTAATCCTGACAAGTTTCGTCGCAAGCTCCGATTATATTATCCTCACGGATATCCTTTTGACGGCGGGATAAAATCGGTCAGAAACATTGTCGCTCTGCTCGCTTGAAGCACGCCGCCCTACTTTGTATTTTGTTTTGACCGGTTTTCGCCAAAATAATCAAGAGAAATCAAGCAAAGCGAAGATTAGTTTGAGTGAAGAAAGTCGTTTTACGAATGAACACAGTACTTCCGTACGGGGAATGAGTAAAACGGCTTAAAACCAAACATTGTAATTTCCATAATAAATGCAGACACTTACCGTCAGATAAATGCCTGCATAAAAACAACTATTATTTGTTTGGTTTGTTCTTCACCAAAATAATCAAGCGAAAAGAAAGGAAAAGAAACAGCCACCCTATTGGGTGGCTGCTTATTGTGTTGGCGTCATCCTATCTTCCCGGGAGGCTGCCCTCCAAGTATTTTCGGCACTGCTGAGCTTAACTACCGTGTTCGGGATGGGAACGGGTGGACCCTCAGCGTCATAAACACCAACTTCGGAAACGCTTCGGCGTTTTCTTGAATGCTTGACTATTATAATTCCCGTTTCGCCATTTGTCAAGCATTTTTTCAAAATTTTTTAAGCGTTACCCGAAAAGTGTTGATATAAAAAGGATTGAATTACTTTCTCGTAACCTTGAGAACGGTTGAATTAACGACATTCTGCCACTTGTTAACGGCGTCTCTGTCATAGACCGCGGGGGCGGATTCAAGGGCCTTTTTCATCTTTGAGCCCTTCATTATGCCTCCGAGAATCGCAAAGAAATAGGGGGGATTTCTCATACCCTTTACGAATTTGGCAAGCAGGGAGGGAATGCTTGTTTTAGTGCCCGCGCCCGCAAGGTCGGAGGACTGGATGACCTCGTTGTCAAAGAGGAAGTCAACGCCCTCGCCGGGAAGCTCAAGCAGGGAGTTTTTGAGCCCTTCGTTCTTTGAGGTGAAGCCACCGTATTTTTTATGAAATTCACGGTTGTAGCTCCAGAGGGTATTGATATCGGCGTTTCCGGCATTGATGACGGTCTGAGCAAGGAGTCTGCCGGCGTTGAGGGAAAGGTCAATGCCCATGCCGTTCATGGGAGTGGTCATAAATGCGCTGTCACCTGCGGCGGCGTAACCGTCAGCAACCATCAGAGCAAGGGGACGGCGTACGGGGATGATGCCCTTCTGACCGCCGTGAAGAATTTTCGTTCCGATATAATTATGGTCTTTTCTGAATTTTTCAACGTGCTTATCGTAAAGCTCATCTGTGAGAGGGTCAATTCTGCCGATGAGGATATCCACGCTGTCGGCATTCGTGCAGCACCAGGAAAGGCCCTGCTCACGGTTATGGCAGAGGAATACCTCAAAGGGAATTTCGGGCATAGTATCGTCGGTTTTATCGTAATATGCCCTTTTAACATAGAATAAATCGCCTCTGCCGGGAGTTTTTTCAATGCCGAAGGATGAGGGCAGATTGCTTCTCACGGGAGAGAATACGCCCGCCGCGTCAATGACCAGATCGCCCTTGATATCACCCGCATCGGTGGCGATGCCGTCTACTCTGTTTCCCTCGGTAAGGGGACCGGTAATCTCCGTGCCGAAGCTGAATTTGACGCCCTTTTCCTCTGCAAAATCAAGAAGCATATTGATAAGGGGCTTACGCCACATGATTTTTTGTCTGTTTTCGTCTGTATAATTGATGATAACGTTTGTCTTGTATGCGGGACTTACGAAGGCACAGTCGCCTCTGTATCTCCAGATGTCGTCGGGAATTTCCTTACCCGTTATTTCGGAAAGAAGGGAAAAGGTGAATCTGTCTTCCCAGTCGTGACCGAGTTCGTTTCTCTGTTTCTTTTCATAAACCGTTACGTCGTGACCTTTTTCCGAAAGCAAAGCCGCCGCAACAAGACCTGCGTGACCTGCACCTGCTACCGTGATTTTCATTTTTGATTTCTCCTCAATTCTCTTATCAATCAAAGAGCACGGCTTTTAACCGTGCTCCTGGTTTTGTTTAGCCGTCCTGTTCAAGCTTCACCTTGTAAATGAAGCCGTTGTTGGTTGTTCCGTTGGGCTTTGCTTCGCCGTTTGCAAACGTTCCGTCGCCCGAATTGGTGTTGCCGAACATAAATACGTTTTTACCCGAACGGCAGGCAGACATTGCTCTGTCTGAGCCGGAACCGCCGAAGGAACGGGCCTGCATCTTGCGTCCGCCGTTTGTAACGGTCCAGATGAAGCTGTCGTAGTTGCCCTTGTTTTCCCAGGGGAAGTCTCTGTTTGTGGATGTCGTATAACCCGTAACCGCATAGCCGCCGTCAATAGCGGTAAGTCCGGTAATCATATCGTTTTCAAATCCGATAAGTGCCTGATGCCAGAGCTTTTCGCCCTTTGAATTGAACTTGATGATAATGCCGTCATAGGTGCCGGATTCGCCGCCGTTATGCTGACCGGCAAGGGATAACTGCGCACCTGCATCGGATACGGAATAGTAACCTGCCACAACGCAGCCGCCGTCGTTGCCGACAACGACGTTATGGATTATCATTCTGCCGGTTTCGCTGATGCCCTTTGCCCAGTTCCAGCCGCCTTCGCTGTTGATTCTTGCAACAACGGCATGATATCTCTTGTTTTCGGAGCCCTCTATCTTTGCGAAATCGCCGTCATTGTTGACTGTTTCAATTACAATATATGCGGAGCCGTCGCCGGTGGTTGCGATATCAAAAACAGCGCAGTGCTTTGAGCCGGAGAGTGCCTTGACCCATGCAATCTTGCCGTCCTTGCCGTATTTTGCAACGTAGGCCTTGAGTTTGCCGTCGCCCGTATTCTTGAGGTCGCCGTCGTTACTCTCGCTCTTGCCGCCTACCATGAATCCGCCGTCGGGAGTAGCTGCTACCGAATAAGCGATATCGCCCTTGCTGCCGCCGAACATCTTTGTCCATCTGAGATTGCCGGAAGCGTCAAATTTGCTTATGACCGCTTCAACGGTATCCTTGCACTTATATGCGGAATCGTCTGCGAGGTTGGATGCGAGTGTATAACCTACCGCAATGATACTGCCGTCGGTAAGCACCGCAACATCCTCGTATGAGGTTGCATCGTTGCCGCTGATTATCTTTGACCAGGATTTCTGACCGTCTGAAGTATATTTGACGATAACTGCGGAGGAATAATCCGTCTTTTTGTTGTTTGCGTTGCTCATTATCGAGCCGACCGCGACCACGCCGCCGTCTGTTGTGGTGGAGGAGGCGGTAAAGTTACAGCTTGCTCCGTTGCCGAAGGTGTTTGCCGTTACCGTTTTGATATCCTTTGTTTCAATAATCTTTGTTCCCGTTTCGGTGGTAAAGCTGTAGGGAGCATTCGTGACGATTGCTCTGGTGGTTTCCTTTGTGGGAGCTTCGGTATAAACTATAGATTTGCTCTCATTTTCTTTTTTATTGTCTTTCTTATCGTCCTTCTTATTCTCGGTCTTTGAAGGATCGTTTGCCTTTGTCTTATCGTCCTTTGTCTTTTTGCTTTCCTTGGAGGAGCCGATAATGGTGGTAATCTGAGTGGTCGTGAGATTATTCTGGTCCTTCTTGATTATTACGTCATCGGGATCGTCCTTATCCTCTACGATATAGCCCTCTTTTTCCGCAAATTCGATTACCTTCTGATAATCCTTTTTGGGAAGGGAATCAAGATTTCCGTCAAATTTGTATTCTTCGCCGAGAGCATCCCTGACGATTTCAGCCAGCTCGCCGTCACCGATTTCAACGGGTTGATAGGAGCCCTCACCGGGAGCCCAGGTCACACCCGTGGTAGTGGTGGTATCGTTGACCTTTTCTCTCTTTGTGCAGGCGGTGAATATTGTAACGACCAATACGAAGCACAGAGCCAGCGCAATCAATGAACTGAATTTGTTTTTCATGTCAGTCCTCCTTCGTAATAATCAGATTGTCCTGTGACAATCATAATCTAACACATCCGATATCCAAAATCAATTAAATTCCGCTTTATATAAAAAAAGTTTACAAATGGCTTTAATATGGTTTTCATTTATTGTATAATCTGCTTAACTGAAATAATACGAGGTTGTATGTTATGACAAAAAAGGAAAGGGCGCTGGCAGCGGTCGAAGCACTTGAAAAAAGATATCCCGATGCAATATGCTCCTTGAATGCGGAAAATCCGCTTCAGCTTATCATTGCCACCAGACTGTCGGCTCAATGTACCGATGCGAGAGTCAATCTCGTGACTCCCGCTCTGTTTGAAAAATACAAAACGGTTGAGGATTTCGCAAACGCAAGGGTTGAGGATATAGAGGAAATCATTCATTCCTGCGGATTTTTCAGAGGCAAGGCAAGGGATATAATCGGCATGTGCCGTAAAATGATTGACAATTATGACGGAGAAGTGCCGGATACGATGGAAAAGCTTACGTCGTTACCCGGAGTGGGCAGAAAAACCGCCAATCTTATCCTCGGTGACATTTACAAAAAAACCGCAGTTGTGGCGGATACCCACCTTATCAGAATTTCAAATCTGCTGGGGCTGGTCGACACGAAGAACCCGTTAAAGGTTGAAACGGAATTACGCAAAATTCTGCCTCCCGACAAGAGTAACGACTTCTGTCACAGATGTGTGCTTCACGGCAGAGATACCTGCATTTCGGGACGTCCGAAATGTGAAATTTGTGTAATGTGTACAATTTGCAAAAGTGCGGGGAAAAAGTGAAAAACTCCGTGAATAATGTGAAGAAATGAAGAAAAAACCTTTATTTTTCATAGGAAAACCAAGTGAAAAAGCCGAAGTTATTCACTATTTGAGGCGAAATTATGAACAGAAGCAAAAAATACGAATACAAAAAAATTTGGTTAAATGCACCTCTTTCCCTTGATTGCGGACAGGCGTTCCGCTGGGAAAAAAAGCCGGACGGCAGTATGCACGGGGTGGCATACGGTCAGGCAATCGACGTATTTGACGATGGTGAAAAGCTCGTTTTCATCGGTGCGGATAAATCCGATTTTGAAAAAATCTGGAAGGATTATTTTGACCTTGACAGAGATTATGAAAAAATCTGTAAGGGCTTTGAATCCGACGAAGCACTTGCAGGCGCAGTTTCCTTTTGCCCGGGAATCAGAATACTGAAGCAGGAGCCGTGGGAGGCGCTCTGCTCCTTCATCATTTCACAGAATAACAATATCCCGCGTATCAAGGGCATAATTTCACGTCTGTGTGAAAATCTCGGCGAGGATCTGGGAGACGGAGATTTCGCCTTTCCTCCGCCCGAAAAAATCCTTGAAGCGGGCGAAACGGGACTTGCTCCTCTGAGAGCCGGATTCAGAACGAAATATATACTTGATGCGGCCGCAAAGGTTGCCGACGGTACGGTTGATTTTGATAACATAGAAAAAATAAGCGATGAAGAAGCGTCCCTTGAGCTGCAGAAAATCAAGGGTGTAGGTGCAAAGGTCGCCGCCTGCACTCTCCTTTACGGCTTCGGCAGAGTTGACTGTCTGCCCGTTGACGTATGGGTAAAGAGAATACTTGAGGAAACCTATCCCGACGGTCTTCCGGAATGTACCGCGGGCGTAAGGGGAATTGCCCAGCAGTATCTTTTTCATTGGCGCAGAAACAAATAATACTTGCAAAATCCGTAAAATTCGGTAAAATGAGAATATATTAAAAAAGGAGTGAATGATTTGGAAGCGATACTCAATTTTGATTTATCCGTATTCAAATTCGTTCAGGATTTCCTCGGTTACGGCACGGGAGGATTTCTTGATAAGTTTATGCCCGTATTCACCTGGCTCGGCGACGGCGCGTTTTTCATTATACTCGGCGTAGTGCTATGCATATTCAAAAAGACACGAAAAATCGGCATCGCAATGCTCTTTGCGCAGCTCGTAATGCTTTTTGCAAACAATATTATCCTCAAGAGCATTTTCTCAAGAACAAGACCCTTCGCTCTCTTTAATCCCGTAGTCGGAGAGCAGTGTATAAACGGCTATACCCGTAACGGAGAATTTCTCGAGGGCTGGATGAAGGAAGGATATATTGACCAGATACTGGCGGAAATGAAAAACTATTCCGTTGCTATACAGCAGAAATGGCTCAGCACCTATAAGTATTACATTGACATTTATCCGTACGCTCACGGCTATTCGTTCCCCTCGGGTCATACCTCGTCAAGCTTTGCCGCCGCATGCGGAATGCTCTTTATGTGCAAGGGCAAAAAGCAGAACGTAGGGGGTACAATTACTGTAATCGTTGCCGCACTTATCGGATTCTCAAGAATTTATCTTCACGTTCATTACTGCACGGACGTGCTTGTCGGCGCGGTGGTAGGCGTTCTCTGCGGCGTTGCGGGTTACTTTATCTGTAAAGCGGTTTATCCCTATATTGACAGACTTCTTCAGAGAGTAAGAAAGAAAAATGATGCTCCCGCAGAAGAAACAGCAGAAGAAATAAAAGAAGAAGCGGCGGAAGAAACGGTTGAGACCGCATCCGAAGCGGAATAAGATAAAAACATAAATCAAGGAGAAAATCCCGATACCGAGTATCGGGATTTTGTGTTTATATATTCTGAATATTTGTCCGGGAAACGTCTTCACTTGTTATCTGAACTTTTTGATGAAGGAATCAAGCGGGGATTCGCCCGTATTTTTCGTGCCTTCGTCGGGCTTTTCGACGGGTGTCTCCTCAATGGGAGGGGTCATATAGACAAAGAGCAGGGCGGTTTCCATATTGTCTGCCGCATCGGTGAATACGCGGTAGCTTTTGCCGAATTCAATCCACTTTTCCGTTCTTGCGACAAAAACGTCGGAATTTGCAACAAGCGATGAGTATTTTTCCTCAAAGCCCTCTATGTCTGCACCGCCCAGCAGGGAGAGAATATCGGTGAGATTGTTTACCGTATTTCCGTCAAGCAGGGAAAGAAGATACTGAATGGAATCCGTATTTACCGCAAGCGCACCCGAAATCCGGGCAAGCGAGGAAAGGGTCTGAGGCAGATTTTTGATTGCGAGCTGAACCTCGGGACTGCTTAAATCGGAAAAGAACTGCTCCGTCAGAGGGAATGCGTCACCCAGCTTTGAAAGGTCGGAAAAGAATCTGACGACAATGGGGCTTGAAAAGATTTTAAGGGCTGCCTCCGTGTTTTCGCTTGAAAGGAAACGGAGTACGCTTGCCACCGCTTCGTTATTGGCGGGGTCAACGTATTTTGTAAGCATTTTGATGAGAGCGGCGTTGCTCGTATAAAGGTGAGCCGCATCGGAAACCACATTCAGCAGGGAGGTCGTGCTATTCGCTCCTGAGGTGAGCATTGAAATGAGACTGCTCACGTTCATTCCCGAGAGGGTGTTCTGCACTTGCCTGAGTATTGAAAGCGTGGATTTTAGATCGTCAACCGTATCCTCGCTGCCGATTTCAATATCCAGGGAGCTTATGGGAACGGCGGCAAAGTACATATTGCTCAGTTCAAAATGCTCCGTTTCCGCGGTTACGCTTACGGTGTTGCCGAGCATAAGGCCCTCAATATCGGAGATACCGAGCTCGTCAATGCCGAGACTTTCGCTCATACCGGGGAAACCGAACATAACGGCGATTTCCTTTGTGCCGTCACCGATTGATCTGCCGGAGCTGACCTGAACGCCGGAGAAATTCGCCTCCTGCATAAGAAATCCGCCTGCCACCAGAACGGGCAAATAGATTTTACGGGTCTTACCGCCGATTTCAACCTCTTCGAAAAGGTTGTTTATCATATCCACTTCAATTTTTACGGTACCTTTTTTGCCTGCGATTTCGTCGGCGGTCATTTCCTTACCGTCAAGGTAATATCTGATTTTGAGAGAAACGGGTGGCTTTTCCTTGGTCTTGCCGCTGTAATACAGGTCCGTTCCCGTCATATTCCATAGGAGGGCGGTTCCGTTTTTAACGGGGACGATATCGTCCTTTATGCTTTCAATATCCGTGAGATTGCTAATATCGTTTACGCATACGCCGCCTCTGTCGGTGTGAATCCAGTCCGTGATATTGACACTGCCGACGGAGCCGTTATTGCCGAGATTTACATAGACGGTCTCCTTTTTTGATACTGTATCGGGAGCCGCCGTGTAAACGGGCTGATTTACGGTTTTTGTCTGAGTTTCTTCCGCTTCCTCCTCCTTTTTGCCGCAAGCGGTCATACCGATTACCATCAGCAGGGCAAGGGAGAGGGCGGTTATTCTTTTGATTACTGATGAGGATTTCATTCAGATTCCTCCGATTTCTTTTTTATGGGTTTACGCCAGCCGAGAGACGTCTTATTGATTATTCCCTCAAATACCGTCAGCAGGGCGGGCAGGAAGATTACGATTATGAGGCCGCTGACAGCCGCGCCTCTGGCAAGCATTGAACAGATAGATTTTACTATTTCTATGTTGCAGGTTACATATACTCCGAAGGTGGCGCAGAAGAATACGAGAGAGCTCTGGAATATTGACTTATCCGAGGCGTTTGCCGCCGCAAGTATGGCTTCCTTTTTGCTTTTGCCGGACTGAAGCTCCTCTCTGAAGCGGGTTGTCATCAGAATGGCGTAGTCAACGGTCGCACCGAGCTGGACACAGCTTATTACGGTCGGCGCGATAAACGAAACGTTTGCGCCGGTTATCAGCGATATCGCCATATTCAGAAAAATAGCAAGCTCAATGGCTGAAACGAGGAAAACGGGCACCGTGACGGATTTGAAGCATATTGCTATCAGCACGAAAATTGCCGCTATTGAAATAATGCTTGTTATCCTGAAATCTCTGTCGGTGACGGTGATAAGGTCCTTGGACATTACGCCTTCACCCGTGATGTAGCCGTTTTTGTCGTATTTTTTGACTATTGACGTGAGCGTTTCAATCTGTTCGTTTGCTTCATCCGAAGCGGTATTGTAAACGGAATTGACCATCATAAGCTGTCTTCCGTTTTTGAAGCAGATATCCTTTACGATATCCGGCAGTATTTTTTCGGATATGGCGGGACCGACGAAGGAGTTGAGGGAAATAACGTTTGAAACGCCCGGGGTATCGTTGAATTCCGCTATCATTTCGGATACCTTGCCCGACGGAACGGAATCGCTGATGATGACGAAATGCGTCATTGCCATATTGAAATCGTTTTTGAGCTTTTTCAGCGCCTGCACGGAAGCAAGCTGGTCCGGCATGGCGTTTGAAATATTGTAGTCAAGAGGAACGGCTGTCTTTGCGGCGTATGCGGGAATGATAAGACAGAGGAAAATCACCGCAAAGGTTTTGCTGTGACCGACTATAAATTCGTTGAGCTTATCAAAGGTGGGGATGATTCTCTTATGTCTGAAGCGGTAGACGGGCTCGTAGAAAATGAGCATGAACGAGGGCAGTACGACCACTACGGTGATTACTCCCAGCAAAACGCCCTTTGCCATTACGATGCCGATATCAAAGCCGAGTGTCAGACTCATGAAGCACAGGGCAAGGAAGCCGAAAACGGTGGTGAGAGACGAGCCGAGCAGGGAAACGAAGGTGGACGAAATGGCATTTGCCATTGCCTGAGTTCTGTCCTGCGTCAGCTTCTGCTCTTCGTTGAAGCGGTCCATGAGGAATACGGAATAGTCCATGGTAACGCCTAATTGCAGAATTGCCGCAATGCTTTGGGTAATGTAGGAAATACCGTCCGGCATAAAGAAATTCGTGCCCATATTGTAGATGATTGCATAGCCGAGGGAAACGAGCAGCACCAGAGGAAGCACCCACGAATCCATAGTGAGCGAAAGGGCGATGAGGGCAAGCACGATGGCGACTGCAATATACTTGGGAGCTTCCGAATCCGTCAGCTCCTTTGTATCCTCAATAATTGCGGACATACCGCTGAGGAAGCATTGTTTATTGAGCAGCCCCTTGATTTCCTTTATGGCGTCCATCGTTGAGGTGGAGGCACTTCCCTGAGAGAACTGAATCATTATGAGGGTGGCGTCCCCGTCCGTTGAATAGAAAATATCTGTAATCGCTTCGGGATAAATCGTCTGCGGAATGCTGATATCAACTATTTCGTCAACCCAGATAACGGAGCTGACACCTTCTGTTTCGGCAATTTTTTCCTTGAGTTTAACGATATCCTTCGGCTTCATATTTTCAACCACGAGGAATGCGTTTGCCGCGCTTTCAAATTCTTTATCAAGTATTTCCTCCGCCTGCACCGACTCAATGCTGTCGGGCAGATACGACATGATGTCATAATTGACAAAGGTACCCAGATAACTGATGATGGCGGGTATGAGAAGCAGGGAGGTGATAATCAGTATGATTTTCGGATGCCCTGCGATAAAGCGAGATATTTTATTGATAATCAATTCCGTGCCTCCGTAATTCTTGCGATGGTCTGCCTGAGATACGGATAAATCTCCTCAAATGAGAAGGGGGCTGTTCCCAGCACCGCGTCACAGCAGGCGGAGCCAACCATATCAACAAGCAGATAAATTGTCATTTCCGCTTCCCTTTTTTCGTATCCCTCCGCAACGAGGGCGTTTGTGAAGCGTTCGAGTATATCGCTGTATTCGTTTTCCGTTCCCGTCATGGCATATCTGAGACAGGATGAAAGATTTTTATTGAGAAGGGCTGTCAGGTCTCTGTTTTTGTGAAGATAATCCGAAACGTAATCCGCAATGAAAAGGACCTTGTCGGTGAGTGTCATACGGGTAAGGTCGTTCTTTTCAATCGCCTCAATACTCTCACGGATAACGCCCGCGCTCTTGTAAATCACGATCTGCTCGAGCAAATCGTATTTATCCTTGAAATAAAGGTAAAAGGTACCCTTTGCAACGCCTGCCATTTTTACAACGTCATCAATGGCGGTGGCGGTAACGCTCTTATTCATAAAAAGGTTATATGCGGATTCAAGAATTTTATTTCTCTTTATTATTTTATTTTCTGCGGCTTTTGCCATAAAATCACCCCATAAAAATTGACCGTCAGTCATTTTTTAGGATATTAACACAAAAATGACCATTAGTCAATAATTATTTTCAGATTTCACAAAACGTTCATAAATGTGCTTTCCCGATAAAAAACAGCACCGCTCAATGCGGTGCCGTCGGGATTATGATTATTTAAGTCAGATATCAAGGAAATCCTTGCGGTAATCAAGAGAAAATCTGGCAGCAAGGTCAACGAGATTCCGGTCGGTGATGGTGTTTACGTTGGGCAGGTGAGCCGTGAGCATATACATCTTTGCCGCTTTTTCAACGGTTTCGATAAGACCGAATGCTTCGTCCATATCCTTGCCGCAGCCGTAAATACCGTGAAGGGTCCACAGAACGATCCTGTATTCCTTCATTTTTTCCGCAGTTGCTTCGCCGATTGCGTTCGTGCCGCAAACCATCCAGGGAAGCACGCCTACGCCCTCGGGGAATACGACGATACTTTCGGTCATCTGCTTCCAGAGAGTTCTGGTGATTGCTCTCTCGTTCATTTCGTGTACCTGAGTCATTGCGAGAGTGTAATCGGGATGGCAGTGCATGATGATTTTGTTTTCGGGGTCAACGCTGAGTCTTGCGATGTGGCTCATAAGGTGAGCGGGAAGCTCGCTTGTGAAGCGGCCGCCGTCTCTGTAGCCCCAGAGAAGCTCTGCGGTCACGCCGTCCTCTGCGATTCTGATGATACCCAGATTGTTTTCGGGATCGTATTCAACGTTTTTGAAATATTTGCCGGTACCCGTTACGATAAAGATTTTGCCAGCAAGGGCCTTTGCATCAAAGCCGGTGGGGATGGTGCGGATGACCTTATTAAGGTCAAGATATTCGCCGACGACCGCGGGGTCAAGCATATAGCTGATGTTGCCGCCGTTCCTCTCGTCATAGCCGAGGCGGTACATATTGGCGGTGGTCTGCATCATTTCAATAAGGAAGGGAGCTGTCATTATATCTTTCATTTTCTGTTTACCAATACCTTTTCTTCATATTCTTTTATGTCGGCGATGTAGCTGTTCTTAAGATTGTTTCTGCTGAGGTATTCCTCCCATACGTCGCCGAAGGGAAGAGTTTTGATTTCTTCGCCGATAGCCATGAGCGCGGTGAAATCCGCCTTATCCTGAAGCTCCTTCATCTGAGCCGAGGGCTCAAGCAGAGCCATGAGGAGTGCCTTGCGCACGTTGCGTACACCTGTTACCCAGGCGGAAATTCTGTTGATGGAAGCATCAAAATAATCCGTTGCGATGAAGGTCCTGCCGAGGGCATCGTTGCGAACGATTTCCTTCATCATTTCCTTAGTTTCATCGTCAAGGAGAACGACGTGGTCGCTGTCCCATCTGACACCTCTCGTAACGTGAAGGGCAATCTTTTCGTTGAATGCGAGCAGGGATGAAATCTTATCCGAAACGAGCTCGGTGGGATGATAGTGACCGTTATCCATAAGGGGAACGATGCCTGCCTTTGAAACGTAGCTCAGGCAGAATTCCGCAGAACCGACGGTGTAGCTTTCAAGACCGATACCGAATACCTTTGACTCCAGCGTAACGTAAACCTTGCTTCTGTCGTAGGGGATTGAAAGGATTTCGTCAAGGGAATCGCGGAAGCGGATTCTGGGAGAAAGACGGTCGGCGGGGATATCCTTGTAGCCGTCGGGAATCCATATATTCATTACGCAGGGAACACCCGTTTCCTCTGCGAAATACTGTGAAATCTCAATACATCTCTTGCCGTGCTCAATCCAGAATTTCCTTACCTTCTCATCGGGTGAGGAGAGGGTGAGACCGTCCTTTACCATGGGATGAGAGAAGAAGGTGGGATTGAAGTCGATGCCCATATTTCTCGCTCTCGCAAATTCAACCCATTTTGCGAAATGCTCGGGTCTGATAGCGTCTCTGTCGGCAAAGCCGCCGTCAAAAATCGCATAGCAGGCGTGAAGATTCAGCTTTTTCTTACCGGGAATGAGGGAGAAGGCCTTGTCAATGTCAGCCATGAGCTCCTCGGGTGTGGATGCCTTGCCGGGATAGTTACCCGTGGTCTGGATGCCGCCGGAAAGGGCATCGGGACTGTCAAAGCCGCCTACGTCGTCACCCTGCCAGCAATGAATTGAAACCGTAACGTCATCCATTGACTTTATTGCTTTTTCCGTGTCAATACCGTAGGAAGCGTAAATTGCTTTTGCACTGTCATATCTTTCCATAGAGATACCTCCTGAATAACATACAAAGTAATTATATTACATACTTATATAAAATGCAATTATTACGTTAAAATATCGGACATTTTTCCAAGGTTGAAATAATATATTATATATGATATAATAAGCGGGTCAGATTTTATGGAGGAAAAAACAATGAAGAAATTCAAATCGGCTTTGGCATTATTGCTTACCTTTATCCTTGTTGCGGGGGCTGTAATTCCCGTACTTGCCGACGAAGATGTTGAGGCGGCATTATTTACCGCAATGCAGACCGAAGACGTTTCTCAGGTATACGGCGAAGAAGTCAACACGGATGAAGCGCTTCCCGTTCTTCAGTCGGAGGAAAACGAGGTGCTCATAGAAGAGGTACCCGTTGAGGAGGCACCTATTGAGGAAGCTCCCGTTGAGGAAGCTCCCGTTGAAGAAGAGCCCGTTGAGGAAGAGCCCGTTGAGGAACCCGCCGAAAAGGTATGGAGCAAAAATCCTATTATCAATAATTACTACAAAAACGGCAAGCCCACTCCTACCACAAAAACGATCGTATCCGTATTCAAAACCATCAACAGCATCAAGTGTCTGCTCCAGGGACGTTTCTTCTGGGGAGACGACAATATCTTTGACGCTGAGCTTTCGGAAGAAATCGTTGACCTTTGCAGCTATATGAAAGATAATTCCGCTCTTGATATCAACCTGCTGCTTACGAATCTCCCCGACCTTACGGATACGTCAAAGATTATCAATAAGGTATTCCGCCTTAACGTTACGGAGCTCAGGGCAGAGCTTTACGCACAGAGAGACGAGCTCTGGGGCAAGGATGACGTAAAGGCAAATCTTCTCTTTTTCCTTGGTGCATATTTAAGCGGCATCACGAAGGCATACGCTTACGTAGAGCCCTACGGAGACACCGGTTACTATACGATTTGCTGTGATATTACCTACAGCGACGGCGTTGTTGAGAAATTCATTCCCGGTATCATCATTGACTTTGAAACGGGCAGATGCTTCGGCGAGCACGGTGAAGGAATGTGGAATATCGGCTTCAACTGTGACGTATACGACCTGCTCGTTTATGCTCCTCTCCAGTGCTGGATGAGAAACTTCGGCTTCTGTGTTGAGTATGACATTCTCTGCTACATCCTTCCCAACTGGATGTATAATTACCGTACGAGAAGGATCAAATTCGATTACGGCGACAAGGAATGGATGGTACAGATCTGGAAGGGTACCTATCTTATCACCAACGGCGGTGAGGTCGGCGTTTACAACCGCGAGCCCGGCTCCTTCGGTACGTTCTACGACTGTATAAGCAACGACGAGCTTATGCCCATGAGCTTACAGATTTATCACGGAAACGACCTGCTGGTCAACGTTGACGAAACTCCCCACTGGTGGGTAAACGGCTTCAAAATGGGCAACAGAATGTATTCGCCTCACAGTCTTACCATGAAATTCACAATTACGCTCTATGACGAGGAAATGGTAAAGGCATTCTGCGAGGGCATTGACAGAAACGTTTATCACGATATTGAATATACGGTTGACGGACTTACCGTCAGCTGTGTCTGGGACACATAAAATAAACGGCTTTCCTGCGGGAAAGCCGTATTTTGCAGACAGACGGTGAACTGATGATTACAAAAGACGTAAAGCTGATAGAGTATACAAAAAAGCAGGATGCGGCAAACTGCATTACCCATGCGGTCGGTGCGGCGATAACGGTAATCTGCTTCATACTGATGCTGAAAAAGGTAATTCCCGACGGAAATATGCTTCATACAGTTTCCGTTACGGTGCAGGGAATTGCACTGATGGCGGTGTATTTTATTTCCGCAGTCTATCACGGACTGCCTCAGGGAGAGGCAAAGAGGAGGGCGCGTCTTTTTGACCACATGGCGATTCCCCTTCTTCTTGCGGGCACTACCACGCCCTGCGCCCTGATATCTCTTTATGCGGTCAGCAAAGCTTCGGGAATAACTGTTTTTGTCATTGCGTGGTGCTGTGCGCTTTTCGGCATACTGTCAAAGCTGTTTTTCTTTGAGAAGCTGAAGGCGGCGGTAATGGTTGCCTATTTCGGCGGAGGAGCGGTAATGCTCGGAATGGCGATACCCTATGCGTCTGCATTTGACA
>JAZLLW010000020.1:0-17204 GCA_045598305.1 Acutalibacteraceae bacterium | reverse complement strand
TCCGCGTCCTCAAGTGCAAGGAAAGAACCTTTATAATCAATATCACTTTCGAATTCAAATCTGAGTGTAACAGAATGATTTACGACGGAATTCTCAATTATATAGGGCTGAACAACGTGACCGCTTCTGTGACGAACACCGATAATATCACGTGCTTTATTATCGAGACGAAGGATTTCTTCTCTTGCCTGATATTCACCGTCGTCCACCTTATACTCAGCCATATCGAGTACGAGTACATTATCTTCGTCAATTTCAAACGAATCACATTTTATTACAGCAGGAGCACTGTTCATATCGGGATATTTTGCATCCGATTCGGATTGAGTTTTACCCGGAACAAGCTTAAGAAGAATTGAATCATACGCATAAAGCTCTGTTTTAATGACAGTATCTGCGTTTTTATATGATACATCGGCAGAATAAATCTTACCGTTTGACGTATCATAAATTTCGGCTGTATATTCACCGACTATGTTAATTGCGAGTTTATCGCTTCCGGTTATCTCTTTATTATTCGTTTCGTGTTTATGACAGATGAAGAGCCAGCTGCAGTCGTTATCCTTACGAAGTTGATATATGTAATTATAAGCAAGCTTACCGCTCTGATATCTGATGGTAAGAGTTCTGCATTTATCAAGAGAAGCAAGAAGCTCTCCGCGGGTAAATCCGATTTTTTCGCTGTTTTCATAAAGAGAAGCAGGCAAATCGGAAATAACTGCATCACAATATTTCGGGGCAGAACCCATAAAGACAAGTTTTCCGCCGGCTTTTCTGAAAGAGTCAAGTTTTTCTATAGTAGTCTTTCTTAAAGTAACACAACCGGGTACGATTACAGCGTCGTATTCCATTTTGCCGACTTTAAGAGGATTTGAGGCCGTTTCATTCAAAGAGGGTAAAAGAGATTCGGAAATATAATCAAAGTCTATACTGCCCTCTAAAAGCCAATCCGTAACAGAAGTAAACTGTTCCTCAAGCTGTCTTCGGAATAATTCGGTCTTATCATTGGGCCCATAATAAAGCCAATAGCTTTCAATAGGATGAATAACGCCGACTTTAACGACAGGTTTACCTCTTGTAAGTGCGGTATTCAGTCTTGCAAAATGATCCTCCACAAGATGATATTTCTTATACCACGGTGACTGATAGCTGATAGATGCGGGATAGTCTCTTTTTGCTTCACCCTTCATCTGATACCAGCTTAGATGAGGAACTCTTACCGTAACGCCCATTGCCGCCTGCCAGTCTCCGCTGTATTTATAAAGACGAAAATCAGCATCCCATGCCGTTACACCGTAAAGCTCCGAAAGCATACCTTCCTTACCGTATTGATGAACTGCCGACTGACATTGTTTTGCGGTGGTATATTCTTCTCTGTTACACAGAAGGTCTATGCCAGGAATACCGAAATGACCGTAAGAACGCATTGCCTCGCTTAAAGAATGAGTCTGGCTTTCAAGTGACGGTTCTTCCATAAGGTGACCCGTAAAAGCAAGATTATTCTCTTCGCACCAGTCTCCGATAACCTTTGCAAATGAATCGGTAAATAAATCACCGATGATATCATGATAATAATATCTGTGGGGTGAATTTACGTCATCGGGAAGCTGCCAGACGATTTCAGGCAGATGTTTAAAAACACTAACTCCGTATCTTTTTTCATATACCTCGGGAAGACGATCAGTCCAGGGCATAAATATATCTCTGTCGCAATCAAATGAATTACCTATTTGATTTTTTCTTGAAACCTGCGGCTCGTCAGTGAAAATAGCGGGAACAGCTTTATCAAATTCGTCTCCTACCCATTCCTTATATTTTTCATGAGTGACCTCAACAAATTCTCTTACAGCTTCGGGATTCAGAGTGTCAATATATGTCTGGTCATTATGCCATGAATTTGAGGTTTCAACATAATTGAAAAGATACCACTTTTTTCCGACGGGAACATCGTCTTTGCCTATTTGATTATATGATTTAAGATATCCTTCATCATCAAGAACGATATCATAACAAGTAAGCAAATCAATACCCGATTCATCATCATTTGCTGGATTATCTCGTTCGGTTTTATGGCGTCTTACCGTTTTATCATAATCGCAGGAGAAACAAATACTTCTCTGTCTGAACGCTTTGTTTTTTGTAACGATTCCGCCTGCTGCACCCGAAGGCCAACGGTCTTCGTCGTAAAGCCATGCAAGCATATTATTCTCTTTGGCTTTTTCAACACAGTCTTTTACAAGCTGCATATATTCATCACTTAGATAAACATTTTCAAGGCCGGTACGAACGTGCATATGAAAACCGCCGAGACCCATTTCGTCAAAAATGTCTATCTGTCTGCAAAGCTCATTCTTTTCAAGATTACTGTTCCACGCCCAGAACGGAGTACCTCTGTATTCTGCGGTAGGATTCCGGAATAACTCTTCAGAAAGCTTACTTTCTGAATTTTTTTTATAAAGCATAAGTATCCCTCCTTATGTTGATACTCTAATATTAACACTTAAAAATTGAAAAATCCATCATTATTGCAATAAAATATATAAATAAATATAAAAATAATCTCAAATAATGATTAATATGTATATAAAATTGAATATTTTGCATTATTGCTTGACTTTCTATGCATAAAACTGTATAATCAATGTATATTTATTAAACAATTTGCATATTTTATCATTTAAGGTGACAATTATGATTAAAGTTTTTACCGATGGCAGTGCAGGTACTACCGGACTCAGAATCAGAGAACGTCTTGAAATAAGAAATGATATTGAGATAATAACTCTTCCCGATGAACTGCGAAAAGATGTTAACGCCAGAAAAGAAGCTCTAAACAAAGCAGACGTAGCTTTCCTTTGTTTACCCGATGCCGCATCAATTGAGTCTGTTTCACTTGTTGAGAATCCGGATACAAAAATTATTGATACATCTACGGCTCACAGAGTAAACCCCGAATGGGCATACGGTTTTCCCGAGCTGACCGGTTACAGAAATAAAATAAAAAAATCAAAAAGAATCGCAAATCCCGGTTGTCATGCAAGCGGATTTATATCTCTTGTTGCTCCGTTAGTCGAAAACAAAATAATTTCCGACGATATTCTTATGAGCGCATATTCGCTTACTGGATATTCCGGCGGAGGAAAGAAAATGATTGCCGAATACGAAAGCAATGAAAGAGATTTTCAGCTTGAATCTCCAGGTATGTACGGACTGAATCAGAATCACAAACATCTTCCTGAAATGTCTGTTGTATGCGGACTTAAAAATAACCCGGTATTCTGTCCTGTAGTAGCGCCGTTTTATTCGGGAATGGAGGTAACCGTTCCCCTTTTCAGAACACAGATTAACGGAAATATCAATACAATTAAGGATATATATAAAAATTATTATTCAAGCGGACTTGTAAAATATCTTGAAAATAACGATAATTTCTTATATACTAACACATTAAGCGGTAAGGACAATATGATTATAACCGTATGCGGAAACGAAGAAAGAATTTTACTCGTATCAAGATTTGATAATCTCGGTAAAGGTGCTTCGGGTGCAGCAATTCAAAACTTCAATATCATTACAGGTGCAGATGAATGTACCGGTCTTAACGTATAAGGAGAAAAAATATGAAATTTATTGACGGTGGTATTTGTGCCGCAAAAGGATTCACGGCAGGAGGCATTCATTGCGGAATACGTAAAAACAGAACAAAAAGAGATTTGTCTCTTATTTACAGCGAAAATATTTGCTCTGCTGCCGCGGTTTATACAACAAACCTTGTAAAGGGCGCTCCCCTTCTGGTTACTAAAAAGCATTTATCCGACGGCAAAGCTCAGGCAGTTATCTGTAACAGCGGTAATGCAAATACGTGTAACGCCGACGGTATAGAAATCGCCGAAAAAATGAGTTATCTTCTTTCGGAAAAGCTCAACGTTAAAGCAGAAGATATCGTAGTTGCTTCAACGGGCGTTATCGGTCAGCCACTTGACGTAACTCCGATCGCAGACGGCATTCCCGCTTTGATTGATTCGCTTAACAGTAACGGAAGTGCTGAAGCTGCAGAAGGAATAATGACCACGGATACAATCAAAAAAGAAGTTGCAGTTGAATTTACGGTTGATAATAAAGTATGTAAAATCGGCGGTATAGCAAAAGGCAGCGGAATGATTCATCCCAATATGGCTACAATGCTCGTATTTATCACGACCGACTGTGCAATCTCTTCAATAATGCTTGAAAAAGCACTTAAAAGCGATATACAGAATACCTTTAATATGGTTTCCGTTGACGGAGATACCTCAACAAATGATATGGTTACCGTTCTTGCAAACGGAATGGCAGGCAATATAGAAATTGATTGCGAAGGCAATGATTATAACGAATTTATGAAGGCGCTCAACAGCGTAACCGTTAACCTTTGCAGAATGATAGCCGGAGACGGTGAAGGTGCAACCAAACTACTTGAATGTAAAGTATCAAATGCAAAATCGGAATGCATTGCCAAAACCGTAGCCAAAAGTGTTGTTTGCTCATCACTTCTTAAAGCCGCAATGTTCGGTTCGGATGCAAACTGGGGCAGAGTCCTCTGCGCAATCGGTTACAGCGGAGCTGACGTTGATGTAAATAAAATAGATGTTGCATTCAAAAGTGATAAAGGTACGATTCCCGTATGTAAAAACGGTGCGGGAATAGATTTCAGCGAGGAAATTGCAAAAGAAATTCTTCTTGAAAAAGAAATCGAGATACTGATTAACCTTAATGACGGAAGCAGTAATTCCGTAGCATGGGGCTGTGATCTTACCTATGATTATGTAAAGATCAACGGAGATTACCGCACCTGATAGGAGAAATTATGAAGACATATTCATCAGCAGCTGAACAGAGGGCGGATAATCTTGTTAAGGCCCTCCCCTACATCAAAAGATATACAGGCAAGACTATCGTTGTAAAATACGGCGGTAATGCCATGATAAACGAAAAACTGAAGCTCCAGGTAATGGAAGACATCGTTCTTCTTTCAACTATCGGCGTTAAGGTTGTTCTTGTTCACGGCGGCGGTCCCGAAATCAACGACATGATGAACAAACTCGGTAAAGAAGCGGTATTTGTTGACGGTCTGAGAGTTACAGATAAAGAAACCGTCGACATAGTTCAGATGGTCCTTGCCGGTAAAGTCAATAAAACACTCGTTAATCTTCTTGAAAAAGAAGGCGGAAAGGCAATCGGTCTTTCGGGTATGGACGGGCGTCTTATTGAGGCGAAAATCAAAGACGATAAACTCGGATTTGTCGGTGAAATTACAAAGGTCAATCCCAAGCCGATTATTGACTTGCTTGAGAAAAACTATATTCCCGTTATTTCTACGCTCGGTTGCGATAAAAAAGGCAACACGTATAACATAAACGGTGATACAGCTGCAGGTTATATCGCAGGTGCTCTTAAAGCCGAAAGACTCATTATGATGACGGATATTTCGGGCGTATTAAAAGATAAAGATGACCCTTCAACGCTTATTCCCGAAATCACTTACGAATATGCAGAAGAGCTTAAAAAAGAAGGCGTAATTTGCGGCGGTATGATTCCCAAGGTTGACTGTTGCTTTGAAGCACTTGAAAAAGGGGTTAAAAACGTTATTATTATGGATGGTACCGTTCCTCATTCAATTCTTATTGAACTGCTTACCGATGAGGGTGCAGGTACAATGTTTACCGGAGGCAAATAATGAATTTAATTGAAAAAGACAGTAAATATATTGCTTCTACTTATGCAAGGTTCCCGGTAGAAATAGTATCCGGCAAAGGATCTTTACTTTATGATATGAACGGTAAAGAGTATATAGATATGGGTTCGGGTATCGGCGTTACCGCTTTCGGCATTTCCGATGACGAATGGAAAAACGCTGTAATTGAACAAATTAACAAAGTACAACATACTTCTAATTTATATTATACCGAGCCTTGTGCCGAACTTGCTGAAATTCTTTGCAATAAAACTGGAATGAAAAAAGTTTTCTTTTCAAATTCCGGCGCAGAAGCAAATGAATGTGCTATAAAAGCCGCAAGAAAATATGCAAGCGAAAATAAAGGAAACGAATACTTTACCATTATAACGTTAAAGAACAGTTTTCACGGCAGAACTTTAACTACTCTTTCCGCAACCGGTCAGGAGCATTATCATGAATTATTCAATCCTCTTACTCCCGGATTCTGCAGCGTTGAATCAGCTAATTTTGACGAGTTTATCAAGACATGCGAAGAGGTAAAACCGGCCGCAATAATGATGGAATGCATTCAGGGAGAGGGCGGAGTAATTACAATTGATCCCGAATACGCATCAAAGGTCAATAAGTATTGTAAAGATAACGACATCGTGCTTATCATTGATGAAGTTCAGACGGGTAACGGCAGAACGGGTAAATTATATTCTTATATGAATTATGATCTTCAGCCCGACGTTGTTTCAACCGCAAAAGGCCTTGCCGGCGGTCTTCCTCTCGGAGCAACATTGCTCAATGAAAAGCTTGAAAACGTTTTTAAGCCGGGTGATCACGGCTCAACATTCGGAGGAAACCCGGTTTGCTGTAATGCGGCGTTAAGTATAATCAACAGAATAGACGATAATCTTCTTAACGAAGTCAACGAAAAAAGTCAGTATATATTCAATGAAATGAAAGACGTAAACGGTGTTGAATCGGTTTCCGGTCTCGGTCTGATGATAGGCATTAAAACAGTTAAGCCCGCAGGTGATGTTGTTAAAAAATGCATTGAAAAAGGTGTTCTCTGCCTTACTGCTAAAGATAAAGTACGTCTTTTACCGGCTCTCAATATTGATTTTGATGTTCTTAAAAAAGCAATTTCAATAATTAAAGAAACAATTTCCGAATAAAAAGCAAGCGGTACTCAATCCAAAGATGAGTACCGCTTTTTATTATCTGTAAATGAAATCGTAAATATTTTCTCTGCATAAATCAAGGTCGGGAATTTCTGCCCACTGGTCACCTACGTAACCCGTTGTCATCATAGTATCATCGGGAAGCTGCATCTGTTCTGTTTCAAAGCTCAAAGCAAGGATTATACACTTAAACAACAATCTTGAAACTGCCGCTGCACTCATATCGGATTCAATAAGAGGAACAACTTTTTTTACCATTTCAAGCAGCTCGCCAATATCTTTATGTCTGGCTTTGTTAATGAGAGAGGTAATGATTTTTCTTTGCCTTTCAGTCCTTTTATAATCCGAATCAAGTTTTCTTATTCTTGCGTATACCAAAGCTTCGTCACCGTTGAGAGTAACCGTACCGCTGCTGACAGTCTGCCTTGTTGTCCTATTGATAAAATCGGCTTCTTTCTGAGTTACTTCAACCTCTACTCCACCGAGTTCATCAATAATCGCTCTGAACATATCAAAATCAACTTTTACGTAATGATTGATATTAATCAGGAAATTATACTCGATAGTATTACAAAGAAGAGGTGCACCGCCTTTCGCAAATGCTGAATTTATTTTTGAGCTTTTTCCAGTTGAAGGAATTTCAACCCAACAATCTCTCAGAAAAGACGTAAGCTTAATTTTTTGATGAAGATAATCAACGGATACAAGTATCATGGAATCAGACCTTGAATTGCCGCCGTTATCATCATCGGTACCTATAAGCAAAATATTTGTAATTAAAGCGTTGGAATGCAAATCGGCTGACGAAACATACCTATTTCCGATATTATCGGATTTTTTGTATCCGGATGCCGTAATGATAAACACAAAAAACAGATTTATTACAAAACATACAAGAACAACAGTAACTATAAACCTGAATAATTTATGTTTCTTCTTTTTCTTTTTTTTAATCGGTTCAACGTTTTGAGGTTGAGGAACGGGATTATTATTTCCGTAATCTGTTCCCCTTGAAAAATAAATATCGTCCATTATACAAATTATCTCCGAAATTTTTATTGATTATAATACTATTAAATTAAAAAATCAATAATATAATTTTAACAGTTAAATACGGGATTGAGAATAACTCAACCCCGTATTTTTTTATATTTTTCTGATAACACCGATAGGTGTCTGCTCATGAGACTGACCGAGAGGATTATCTTTAAGAATTCTGGCCATAAGATTTCTGTCTGTATCTGCGGGATAAGCACCCATAATAACACCGCCGAGGTCGTTTATATCCGTAACAAGTACGGGACAACCGAGTGCCTTTGAAACGTCCTTACAAACGTCATCGGGATTAAGAGGTGAAAGAGATACACATTCATTGTAAGGAGGAAGAGTGCAATCGCAGGGTCCGTCAATTGAACGTGCCTTTTCACCTGCAATCTTATAAAACCATCCTCTCTTACCGATAAGCTTACCGAAAGCAGAAATTGCAGCCGCAAAAAGTATTCTGGGAGTACCGCACTCTCTGAGCGCCATTTCCATAGTTTCGGGAATACCGAGACCGATTCCGTAGGGAGTTTTCAATACGAATTTACATAAAAGTTTTGCAAGAGGTCTGGGCTTAATATCCTTCATGGGAATTGCTCTGTCCTGAGTACATCCAACGGCTTTTTCGGTTATGAAAAGAACGTCGCCTTCCTGAAGAAACTCCTTGGCATATTTTTCAGCAACCTCAACTATATTATCTTTTTCAGTTATTACATGAGTTTTTACGGCATATCTTTCATATTTAACACCGTCAACCTCAATATCCTTTACTTTGCTTTCATTTACAGTGATATTATCCATATTACGCCTCAATATTTATCATTTTTAATTATATTCTTTGTTATGTAAACCGGCCTGTTTTTACCTTGAATATAAGTTCTGGCAAGATATTCGCCGACAAGTCCGATACAAATGAGTTGAACCCCTGATATTAAAAGAAATAAAAACAGCGGTAAACAGTAGGGTTGACAATCAAGCTTAAATCCGAAATGTCTGACAAGTTCAATTATTAAAAATAAGAATGCACCGAATCCGGTGAGAGCACCTGCACACGTGGCGATTCTAAGCGGAGCCGTGGTAAAAGAGAAGATTCCTTCAAACGCATATTTTAATAGTTTAAAGAAAGACCATTTGGATTCACCGCTCAATCTGTCATTTGCCCTATAAGGAATAAACTTTGTATTAAATCCGACCCATGAAAAAAGTCCTTTGCTGAATCTGAAGTATTCTTTCATTCCGAGAATTGCTTCAACCATAGGCCTGCGAAAAGTCCTGAAATCACTTGCACCTTGAACAAATTCCGTATCTGCAAACTTATTTATAAGCTTATAAAAAGTATTCTTGAAGAAAACAAGAGATTTATTTTCGTTTCTTTCCTTCTGATAACAGGCAATACAGTCAAATTCAGACTTTCTGTCAAGAGTTCTCACCATTTCGAGAGCAAGAGCGGGACTCTGCTGCAAATCAGCATCAATAATTGTTACATAGTCCCCTTCTGTATTTTCAAGACCTGCATACATAGCCGCTTCTTTACCGAAATTTCGTGAGAAATTAACGATTTTAACAGGAATATCTCCGTCAAGAAGCTTTTTCAATTCATTAAGAGTACCGTCTTTGCTTCCGTCGTTTACAAATACTATCTCGTAATCAAAATCAACATCAGCAAAATCATTTCTGACTTCTTTATAAAATTGAGCTATGTTTCCTTCTTCATTAAAACATGGAACGACTAATGAAAGCTTCATTATTTCACATCCTCAGATCGTTAACTTTATCTGTCTTTTCCCAAGGAATATCAATATCGGATCTGCCCATATGACCGAGAGCAGCAACCTGCTGATATATAGGTCTTCTGAGGTCAAGTGTTTTGATTATTCCTGCAGGAGTAAGATCAAATTTCGTTTTTACAAGTTCGGAAATATCGGTATCGGCAATTATGCCTGTACCGAAAGTATCAACAAATACAGAAACAGGTTCGGCTACACCGATTGCATAGGCAAGCTGTACTTCGCATTTATCGGCAAGACCTGCAGCAACTATATTTTTTGCAACATATCTTGCGGCATAAGCAGCACTTCTGTCAACCTTTGTGGGATCTTTGCCGCTGAAAGCACCGCCGCCGTGTCTTGCATAACCGCCATAGGTGTCGACAATAATCTTACGACCTGTAAGACCGCTGTCACCCATAGGACCGCCGATAACGAAATTGCCGGTGGGATTGATATGATAAACGGTATTTTCATCAAGAAGCTCTGAAGGAATAGTGGGAATAATTACCTTCTCAATAATATCTTTTCTGAGCTTTTCAATTGAAATCTTATCGGAATGCTGCGAAGAAATAACTACAGTATCTACTCTTACGGGATTGTTATTTTCATCGTATTCCACAGTTACCTGACTCTTACCGTCAGGTCTGAGGTAATCAAGCGTACCGTCTTTTCGAACCTTCGTAAGTGTTGAAGCAAGCTTATGAGCAAGGGAAATGGGAAGCGGCATTAATTCGGGCGTTTCGTTACAAGCGTAACCGAACATCATTCCCTGGTCGCCTGCTCCGGCTTTATCAACACCGAGAGCTATATCTGCGCTCTGTTTATCAATGGAATTGATAATTGCGCAGGTATTACCGTCAAAGCCCTTATCACTTGAATCATAGCCGATATCGCAGATAACTTTTCTGGCAATAGATGAAATATCAACGTTAGCGATGGTTGAAATTTCTCCCATAATCAAAACCATGCCGGTCGTTGTGCAGCATTCGCAGGCAACACGGCCGTTTGGATCCTGAGAAAGAATTGCGTCAAGAACGGCATCGGAAATCTGATCGCAGATTTTATCGGGATGACCGCAAGTAACTGATTCTGATGTGAAATAATAATGTGACATATACTTCCTCCAAAAAAATAACCCGCCAAGGCATCCCGGCGAGCGAAAATACCTTATCTCTCGGTAATAATACCGCAGGAATTAGCACCTTGAAAAACATCAGGTTGCCGGGCTTCACTGGGCCTGTCCCTCAGCCACTCTAAATAAGGAATTATTTACTTAGGGTTATTATATAACGGACATATTTATTTGTCAACAATTAATTTTTATCAATTCACGGAATGTATATACTCCGACCGAATAACGGCCGGAGTATGATAAATCATTTAATTATTGTACCTTCGGTAATATTGAATTCAAACTTCTTTTCCGTATCGTTTTCAAGATAAATAATTCTTATTACGTCCTTTGAGGTGTATTCTGCCGAAATTACCTTAATATCATTTTCGGCAAAATATTTCTTTACATCTTCAGCTTCCTTATCTCCGTAATCACCGGCATTATCGGAAACAAACAATACGTCACCGAACATATTGTTTACGGTAGCAAGAATCTTCTTCTGTTCATCATTGAATACAAGATTATTCTTACGAAGGAAGAAAACATCAGGGTCATTGCAAAATACTCTCTGATTAAGATGACGGCGAAGAATTGTATTGTTCATAGAATTCTGTGCCGAAGGAACTTCTCTGTTTACATGAAGGAAATTATAAAACTTACCCTTATATGCAAGGTCAACATCGCAGGTAACTCGGCAAGCATCAACTACACCGAATGCCGGTCCGAGAGGTACACCGCAACCGAGGAAAAGCTTATCCTCTCCAACACATTCACGCAGGAAATCAAGGGCTTCACACATAATCTGACCTCTTGATTTACCGTTACGCGGATAAATTGCCTGAGAATAAAGAAAGTCAAGCTTGACCATATCAAATCCCCAGTCACGGAGAATAACGTCAAAGAAACGTTTTATGTAATCGCGTACTTCATCATTATACATATCAAGGATATAGGCGCCGCCCCATGCAAATACACCCCACATATTTTTGCCGTTCGCGGTTTTTATAAGCCAGTCAGAGTGTTCTTTTACAACCTTTGAAGTTCTTTGGGCAGAGAAAGGAGCAACCCAGATTCCGGCAAGATACCCCTTTTTATGTATTTCATCTGCACAGTATTTCATTCCCTTGGGGAATTTCTTGCTGTTTACTTCAAGCCAGTCACCGACATAGGTCTCATAGCCGTCATCAATCTGAAAAATTGAAACAGAATCCTTGACCTTATCAAGTCCGTTAAGGTCGCGTATGATTATATTTTCGTCAATTTTCTGGAAATAATTATACCAGGAAGTATAACCCGAGAGGTGCTTGATGCCGGGTTTACGCAAATTAAGCGAACCGAAATATTTATCAAACGCTTCATCATAATTGCTCTTGACGAACATAACGTCCATAAGCAGATAATCTCCGTCACAGACAGCACCTTCAACGTCTTTTCTGATATAGAATTTATTGAGTGAAGAATCAACCTCAAATATCGTATAACCTGTTCTTTCACTCTTTGAACCGAAAAGCTCAATATCATTTCCCTTACGAAAATAGGTATATGTATATGAGTGGAAAAGTCCGGCCTTACCGTAATCGGTAAACAAATTGTCACCCGACATTGCAGTTATATGCTTCGTAAAACCGGAAATCTTTGCAATGGGAAAAATATCCCTGACCTTGTCATTCTTTCTGACTTCTTCGCAGGTTGACCATGACTGGAAACCGTTGACAAAGAATATTTCATCATTATCCATTGTCTTATCTGCCTCAAGACAGAATGAAAGAAGTTCCATTTTTTTCTTAGAGTGCAGAATACACTTAATTGAGTTATCATCCTGAATATACTCTATGGAATAACCCGTATTTTCTTTCAGGTCAGATTTAATTATTTTACCGTTTGTTTTATAAGTCAAGGAAAATTTAAAATTATACATAATATCACCAATCAAATTTAATTTATGCTTCTGCGGATTTGTTATCGTCAAGAGCGCTTACATAATCGTTAACCATTCTGTTTCTTCTTTCGGAAAGCTCATCATACATCTGTGCTCTCTTTTTCTGCGAAATAGGCCAAAGCATTTTGGGAAGTATTCCGAGTGCTCCCGTAACAAGAGGAACGACCGAGCTTATCGCAAACAACCAAAATTTTGTATTTTTACTCTGTGTACCAATCTTTATGCCCTGTACATAGCCGATTTTTTTCATAATCAGACTTCTTACGGTACTCATAAAGGCACTCTGAATTTTAAGAACAAGATTTTTTGCAACACCGGTTGTCGCTTCCATACGGTAGCCGTTTTTCCATTCGCAATAATCCATGGCTTCATTCCAAAGATCTGCATTGATTACCTTATTGACACCGAAAGCCCATTTTGAGAACCACTCTCTTATGCCGTATGCAACGACCATAGGCATCTTTTTAAGATAATTTTCATTAGTCCAGCCAAATAAGAAATATGCAGCGGTAAGAATATCGCCGTAAACATCAGCACCTACCCACAGTGCTTTTGATGAGAATTTCTTTCTCATCGGGCTTACGAAAGCATAGCTGATAGAGCCGTTAAGACTGGAAGGAATATTTGCAAGGGTAATAAGAGAATACGAGCCGTGGACATCAATAAAATAGTTATTATCACCCGAACTAATGGCAAATCCGCCAAGGAAATCAGAAAGACACATAAGCAAAACGGGATAGTTTGTAAAAATAGCTTTAAGTCCTTCTTTAACGTTCGGTTTTTCAAGCGATTGAGGAACTCTTTCCTTGGAAACAAGGAAGAAATACAAAGTAAACACAGATGAAATCGTTGCAGTAATAACACCGAAGCCGAGGAAAGTATTACTGAGCTTCCATTTAAGCTTGCCTGCGTTTATCATATCGTAAACAACGCCGAATATATATCTCGGCATATCCTCACCCATATATCCGGTAAGAAGCTCCGCAAGGGTAATAAGACGTATTCTTTCATTTGGATTTGGTGTGATTGTGGACATATATCCGCTTTTTGCAACCGAAGTAAAAGTACTTGCTGTTTCCTGAATTACGCAGAATGCAAAGTAAAATATCAGTTTCGGAACGTAAGTACCCGAAGAATCCGGATAAAATAAAGGAAGCATCCAATAAAGCAAACCCAAAAGAGTAAGAGGAATCTGCATAGCAACAAGATAAGGTCTGAATTTTCCTATTCTTGTTCTTGTATTATCAACGATAGTCGCTATAACAACATCATTGATAATATCCCAAGCACTTGTAAATATATTGACGATAGCGGAAATACCGAAATCAATTTTTACAACGTCCCAGATGTATCTTTCCTTGAAGTCATTGATATTAAAAGTATTGGAAAAATCATTAAGAAGATAGGCAATGGTTTCTTTAAATCCGACATAATTATATGAGCGGAAAATATTATCGTTTACGTTTCTTTCTGTTACAGCGGTATTTTTATTTTCTTCCATAATTAACCCTCCGTTTCAGAAATTTCCAGATCAGTAACGGTAATATAACACTTATCCGAATATTTATAGCCGTTATATTCAAAGCTCATATCAATAACTACGGGTTTATCTTTATCGGTAACGGCAAGAGCATCAATTACGCCATCGGAATCAACCTTGACTTTACTATCATCTGATGATTTCAGTTTAAGTTTATACTTACCTTCGCCAACGTTGACGTTAAGAGGAAGCGCCTTTTCGTCACCGGTATTGATATAGTAGAAATTATCGGAAAAATATGCGCCGTACCAATTAAACGTATAATTTTCGGTAACAATATATGTCAGTTCAAAATCAATGTTTCCGAGTGAAGTATATTCATTATCAAATTGAAATGAAAAACAACATCTGTAAGTATGAGATATACTTAAGTTATGAAGCTTATTTCTTACCTTATCTATTTTCCCGGATATCCCTGCAGAAGTTATTTCAAAATGATCGCTGCTAACCGTGCCTAAATCTTTAACTTCCTTTTTTAAATCATCATAAACATGACGATTTTCATCAATACCAAAAGATTTATACTGACGCGGTGAAGTATCGTCAAATACGGGATAATCCAACCCTTTGACAGGAACGTCAAAGAAATAATAATCTTCATCGGTAATGTTCCCGTTGTCGTCGGTTTTACCTTCCGTCATAACAACATTGCCGTTAATATCTCCTACATCAAATTCAAGAGGTCTTATATTCTCGACCTTATTTCCGATAACATCCTCATATTTTTTATACAAAGAATCAAGATAATTCAGATATTGATCTTTTACCATAAGAGCAATTTTATTATCTGCTTCGGGAAGTTCGGATTTAACAGAATCATCGGGAATACTCAGACTTACCGTCTTTGATACGCATACTTCATCGGTAAAAGACTTGGCATAAAGTTCTTCAACGTAAGAAAGTATACCCGAAGGACTATTAGGTATTTCAACAGCAGAAGATTTCTTATTTTCGGGAACAATAAATTTAGGTTTATTTATCTCTTTTTTTGCATAGAAGTAGAGAGAAACCGAACAAATGGCGATTAAAAGTACAAGTCCGGCAATAATCAGTAAATTTCTTTTCTTTTTACTCATTCTTTTCCCTCCTCTTCCTTTTTCAGCGCTTCTTCAAGATCGTTGAGTCGCTTTTCCTTTTCTTCCTGTGTTTCAAAAACGGGAAGAGAAAGGTCATCCAGTTTTGTTTCCCCTCTTTTAACGGATTTGAGAATTTCTAATCTTTCAAAATCATGCTCTCTGACTTTCAGTTCAACATCCTTAGTATAAATCAAGCGATTGATTATACCGTTAATAATCAATATTGCTGCGGAAATCAAAGAACCTATACCAACCGAAATTACGACATACGATGATTCAGAATGTGAATTCTTAACAGCGAAAATTACAAAAAACGATATGGCACTGAATACAGCCGTGCAGAAAGAAATATTGGAAATCCACTTTGAAAGAAGCTTATTATTGATAAACGAAAGGATTTCAAGAACAAGTATAACGGCGACCGCAAGAAAAACTATCATAAACAATGTTATTACGATAATCATTCCGCCGGCCGAATCGGAAAATAACTGTGAATCAAGAAATGTTTTGAATTCCGTCAGCAAACCATCATTATATATATTGTAAATACCGAGTCCGCCAATCGAAAATTTAATTTCAAATAAGGGAAGTTTATAAATAAAATCGGAGAAAGGAAGTACAAGTGCTCCGACACATAAAAGAGTAGTGATAATTCGAATAATGGGTAAAGCACCGTCTATAAATGCATTTTTTATTTTCGCGCCGATAATTCTCGCAGACGCAAATTCAAGTTCGGTGCGCTTAGCATCCCGGATAAGGTCCTGCTCCTGGGTATAATACATAATATTGACACCGCAATGCTTACAATTGGGCTTCAATTCATAAAATTTAATTTCTTCGCCGCATTTCGGGCACTTCATAATTTTCACTTCCCGTATATTTTTCTTTTATTTCAAAAAAGAGTGGCACCGGAAGATGCCACTCTTAATATGTCTTAAGATTCAGAAGAAGCTGAAGCATTACGGCTGATAGTCTTAACATAATTTTTAATCAGCTTATCAATTGCTTTATCGTTTGTTTCAACGGGATAATTTGCAAGAGTCTCTTCAGAGAACTTAGTGAAAGCGTCACCGGCAAGAGTTGATTTGATGCTTTCGTACTGGTCAATCTTATCCTTATTTAACTTCTTAACGTAGAGAATATGAACGCCATCATCTTCTTCAATGATAATGGTATCATTATTCTTGGTTGTGTCTGCGAAAAGAAATGCTCTTGCTTCCTTATCCGTTACGGTTGTAATGGAAGCATTTTCAACAGGATCGGAACCGTTGGATGAATTATCGGCACAAATCGTAATAAAGCTCTTTTCTTTACCGTCAAACTTATCAACAATATCCTGTGCCTTCTTAAGTGTATCGGTCTTTGCTTTATCGGAAATGGCAGCGGTCGTTTCGGCTGCATCATCTGCGGTAGCTTCGGCGGTCTCGTCAGTACCCTCTGCGGGAGCTGCTTCAGCGGCTTCACCTTCAGCTACAACTTCGGAATAAGCAATTACACAATCATAATAATCTACCGTGTAGCATACATAAGGAGCTTTATCAACAACAACGATTATTGCCTTGTTGTTTTCTTCATCCTTGAAAAGGTTAACGTTTTCTGCTCTCTTTGCATCGTAAATCCAATCAGCTGCTTTTTCATTAAGAGCAGTCTTAAGGGTTTCGTACGTTGCTGCAACGGATTCCGTTGTATATTCCTTTTCTTCTTCCTCTGCAGCAGCGGTATCTTCCGCAGCTTCTGCAGTTTCTTCGGTCTTTGTTTCCTCTGCATCCTTTGCAGCTTCAGCTTCTGCCTTGGCTTCCTTATCATCTTCGTACGCCTTTACTGCATCTTCAAATGATTC
>JAZLLW010000019.1:0-54940 GCA_045598305.1 Acutalibacteraceae bacterium | reverse complement strand
ACAAAGCAAAGCTGTGAAGCAAGTCATAATATTGTCCGTCCCCGAAAATCTGAGCTATAAATTCTGCGAACTGAACGAGGATACCGATTACCAGCACTATCTGACTGACGCGCACAATCTTCTTATCGCCTTCGTGATCCAACTGCAGAAGGAGATGATTAACAAAAATTATAGTCACCAAGATTGCCATGAAGAGTTCTAACAGCTCAATACTTAAACTATTGCTTCTTCCATACACTCCTAAAGCAATCGACCAGTAACAGCTCATAATAACAGCAGGCAAAGCTGCGGAAAGTGCCTTCTGACAGGATGTATCACCCTTTTTGTAGGTAATTAACAACAGCACTGAAAGAATAGCAAACAATGTATAATGCGGAAGCGAATCTAAAAAACCGGTTATAAGATTGTTGATGACGAGGGCTAAAAAAATGAGTATCCCCAGAATACCGCTTATGATCATCAGCTTCGACTTTGTAAAAATATCCTCAAACCATTTCATAATTACAATAACCTCCTCATGTGTTTATTCTATCTATTATTATCAGTATTGCCACCTAAAATAGGATTGCTTTCTACCGGTACTGCTTTCTTTGTCATTTCACCAATCTTGTCAAACCAATCTTTAATATCACTACCACCGGTAACTAGTTCAATTTCGTCTTCACTTAACTCTTTAAGCTTATTAGTTAGTGCTTCACATTCTTCTTTTAATGTATTTAATTCTTCTTGTGTTTTACTCATTTGCAGTAATCTCCATTTCATAATATTCCGTGTTTATTTACCTCAGAATCCCGTTCCGCATCAGCCGATCCACCCGGCTTTTTCGTCCTATCTTTTGTTGCATACTGCTTTGTGCGCATCAATTTTGCTGATAGGTATCATAAGAAAACAATAGGGACATTTTGTCTTCATTTCCTCTCCGTTCGCGTTGTTCAGCATTATATTATGTTCTTCCGGCGAAACGCCGAGAATAATGTTCTCGTACAGGTCCTTCCGAGTGTCGATGTCCGTACCGCCAAGCACCGTGCTCAGCTCATCCTCGGTAAGCTCCTGCAGCGCCGCGCTCAATTTTTCCACGCGGCTTCTGATTTCCTCAAGTTCCTGTTTTGTCTTTGCCATTGTTCTATCCTCCATATTTGCCATGACTATTTCCTTTCGGTTTTTAAATCATGCTAACTCATACTTATCCATTGGACTGTCCATCACGGCATTGCCCTTTTCGAAGTCGGCTCCTTCGGCAGTAACAAGAATAACGCCGTTGCCATCCACGCCGCCGACAACCTGCATCATCTCTTCATCCGTCAGCTCCGCGAGCTTCTTGTTCAAGGTCTTAACTTCCTCTCTGAGGACGTTCAGTTCTTCTTTTGTTTTCATGAGGGTTGTCCTTTCAAAAAAATGCGAAGTTTTCACAAATTGCGAGCTTTCCATTTTGTCAGCGTCTGCCGTATTTGTCGAGATAGCCCTTGAGGCTCTGTACCGTCATGGTGATCTGCTGCGGCTCGTACATGGGCGCCCCGGGCGTCACCTGCGTGACGGAGACAGACCGTTCCGCCTGATTGGTAGTCACGTCCTCGTTGACACGGAAATACCGCGTTTGTGCCGAGTTAGCCCAAATCATTTCGCCCGTGGTGAAGACGTAGATGTTTCCGCCAGCACCGCCAGCAATCTGCGCAAGCTCTTCATCTGTCAGCTCCGCAAGCTTCTTGTTCAGAGTTTCAACTTCCTTTTTCAAGGCAGTCAGTTCTTCTTTCGTTTTCATGGGGGTATCTCCTATCTATGTGGATTATGCACACCTTACGGCGGCGATTAGATTAGCCGTCTACGGCGGCAGATGCGAAGATGTCAAATGCCAGATTTTTATAAAGCGGGCGATCACTCATCACTTACCACCGGTTTGGTGATGTCGGTCCCAAGGACGTGCTGGCCGTCGATGGTGTGGGGCACAACGCCGCCGGAGACCTGCGCAAGCTCTTCCTCGTTCAGCTCCGCGAGCTTTTTGTTCAGGGTTTCAACTTCTTCTTTGAGGGCGTTCAGTTCTTCTTTCGTTTTCATGGGGTATCTCCTTTCAAATTTCGATTTCATTTCCTAATACGCAGCAGAACGAAAATTGTTACAGCTTCGGCAAGTTTTTTCTTACATTTCTTTTTACGAACGAAACGGAAAACTGGCTACGGTTTTTTGAAATTTTTCAGATTTCCAAAAAACTTTAATACAAGGATAAAAAATTTATATTCATTATAGGCCGAAACCCGCCGTTTTTCAATAGCCCGTTCGTGACATGTTCTGTTATCGGCTATTATCTTTTAGTATCTATTTGCAGATTTAAGCGACAAATAAGCTACAATCCCGTTTGACGCTTGAAAAAATATTCAAAGAAAACGCTGTATATTGTGTATTTCAGACGATAATATGCGATATACAGCGTTGTTTATTCGGTTTTGAAATTGGTTATATAGTCTTTCTCGAAGAAAACTCCGACTGCGCCGTCAGAATTCCAAATGCTTTATACTCTAAAAGACAATAAAATAATCTCCCCGAATCAATCCGGATTCGGGAAGATTTGTTATATTTGAAGTTTATTTATTCGCTTTGTTTATTTTAACCGTCTTATATATCATACCCGACGTAACCAAATCCTGAGCGGCAATGCCGACGCTTTCAAATACGATTATCTCGTCGTCGTTTTCGCGGCCTTTCAGTTTGCCGTTGATTACCTCTCCCAGGCCGCCGCATATATCGTCACGGGTAATCAGCCCCTGACTCAACGGAATGAGCATGTCGCCGGATTCCGAGAGCACGGCGTTCACCGAGTCACAGTAGATTTTATCTGCCCGTCTGACAAGCTCGCCGTCTATTTCGTGCTTGTCCGGTTCATACGTTCCGACACAGCTCACGGTTGCACCTTTTTTGATCAGTTTTCCGTCAAATACGGGCTCTGCCGAGGTGGTGACGGTAATAATCAGATCGGCATCTGCAACGCATTCATCCGCGTTTCGTGCGGATCTGAAATCAATGTCGCGGGATTGATACTTTGCTTTCATCCTTTCGGTAAAAGCCATGCATCTTTCTTCGTTCGGGCTGAAAATATCCACCTGTGAAAGCTTCCTTGCGGTCAGCATTGCATCCAGCTGGGATTCTGCCTGACCGCCTGTTCCTATCAGCGCACCCTTGCGGCATTCCTTTTTTGCAAGCACGTCAAATGCAGCACCGCTTGCTCCGCCGGTTCTCAGCTGAGTAACGTACGTTCCGTCAAGCATTGCAAGTGTAAGTCCCGTCTTTGCGTCAATCAGCATTATTTCTCCGGGAGTTGTGGGTATGCCTTTTTCTGTATTTCCGGGGAAAACGTTTACGTTTTTCAGCACTGCAAGTCCGAGCCCGGATGAATAAGCGGGCATAAACAGAAGCGAGCCGCCTTCTGCTTTGATTACGGTACGCAGGGGAGTATCAATAAGTCCGTTTTCAGTCATTGAATATGCCTGCTTCACCGCTTCGATAACGTCACTCATACGGACGTTTTTTTCTATGATTTCCCTTGACAGATATTGCATACAATCATCTCCGATATAAAGAAATCAGGGCGTTGTGCCGGTTTATTTATTTTCGGTTTCGATTTTGTTCTCAGAAATCGTACCTCCGGTCATATTGAATTCTCCTGCGGCGTTTACGAAAAAAAGGTCGTTGTCGTCAAGCTCTTTTCCGTAGTAATTTTCGGTATCGACGATTATCTTCTGAAGATGCTCGTTCTTTTCGAATTTCTGATAATCAAAGAGAGCTTTTAATTTGTTTTCCATTTCATATTCCT
This sequence comes from Acutalibacteraceae bacterium, assembly GCA_045598305.1. Lineage (GTDB taxonomy): Bacteria > Bacillota > Clostridia > Oscillospirales > Acutalibacteraceae > CAG-177. Next base: position 51,138 of record JAZLLW010000019.1, on the reverse strand, counting down.
CCGAAGAATTTGTATTTGTTCCTTTGTATTTGCGGCTTTCACATGTTTATACGAAGGAAAAATACAAATGGCTAATATTTTTTACGCTTCTATGTATTTTTTCAGTTTTTCCATGGCCTTATTCTGTAAAATCTTAACGTAAGCGTAGGAAATATTCATCTGCTCTGCAATCGTTTTAAGCGTTTTCCCGGAGTAATATCTGAGTACGATTATATCTCTCTCCCTTTCGTCAAGGGTTTCCAGCGCGTTTGCGAGTGCTTCAAGCATTTCATTGTTGCATACGTCATCCTCAACGGATGAGCCCGCAGGTATGGTTTCGGGAATTTCCTCATGTACACGCCTTGTGCGGTAATAGTCCGTAAGTGTGTTTCTTGCAACTGTGTAAATCCAGGTTGAAAGTGATGCTTTGCTTTCGTCAAATCTGTCGATTTTTTCGTAAATCTTTACGAAAACGTCAGAGGTCAGGTCCTCCGCATTATGAACGTTATTGATATTTGAAATAAAATATCCGTAGACCTTGCCGTAATAGGTCTTATATATCTCTTCTTTATTAACGGACGAATTCATATTTGTCACCTCAGCTGTATTTATTCAATATCTAACCGCTGGCGCTCAACCAGATTTGCAAAATATCCGTTTTTTGCTATGAGCTCTTCATAAGTTCCTTCCTCCGCAATTTTACCGCCGTCGAGATAAATGATGCGGTCGGCGTGCTGGATGGTGGAAAGTCGGTGAGCAATAACTATTCTCGTGCAGTTAAGTGAATCAATAGCGTCGGATACCTTCTTTTGAGTAATATTATCCAAAGCGCTTGTTGCCTCGTCAAACATCAGTATCTTCGGCTTGGGGGCTACTGCTCTCGCTATCATCAGACGCTGCTTCTGACCGCCGGAAACGCCTCCCTGACCTTCGCTTATCAGAGTGCTCATTCCCATGGGCATTTCTCTTATGTCATCGGCTAAGGATGCTATTTCAGCTGCCTCCCACGCTCTGTTAAGCCCCAGCTGCGGAGCGGTAATGACGATATTTGAATAGATATCACCGAGGAACAGCTTGCCGTCCTGCATTACAACACCGATTTTCCTTCGCAGGGATTCGAGGTCGATTTTTGATATATCTTTTCTGTCGTAGGTTATGAGACCTTTCTGCGGAGCTTCAAATCCGAGAAGCAGACGTATCAGCGTACTCTTTCCGCAACCCGTGGAGCCCGCGATTGCAAGGTATTCGCCGGGCTTGATTTTCAGAGAAAGATTGTCTATTACGTTGGGCATTGAATCGTCGTAGCGGAATGAAACGTTACTCAGCTCGATTGCGCCCTTAAGCTCCGCAATGTTTTCTTTCCCTGCGTGAATTTCCGGCTCTGCTTCGAGGATGGGACGTGCCATTTCAAGCGAGGGTCTGATATTTGCGGCTGATACGGCAATTGAAACCATCGCCATAAATGCGGAGGAAACCATACCGTACGCCGTATTGAATGCGTAATAATCTGCCACGGAAATATGATTTTTTATTGCTGTCATATACAGAATCAAAACGCCTGCGTAGGAAACTGCCAGACTTATTGCTCCGCTGAGCTTCAGGAACAGAGGAGGACTGTATTCCGCGCGGGCCTCCTTTGCATACTGCTTTGCCCAGCGTGAAAACATTCTCTTTTCGGCACCTGCAAGCTTTATTTTTTGAATGCCGGTTATCATTGAATATGAAAGACCGTTTGATTTTGACGATTCTTCCATTTTTTCACGGGTACTCTTCATCTGCTCGTGTGCAGTCAGAAGCGAAAGCACGACCGTTGCCAACGTGATAATCAGTGAGGGTACGACGAGAGACGGAGCAAACACAAAAATCTGTCCGATATAAATCAGAGAAAACAGAGACGTGATGCTTGTTATGCCGATTGTGCTGAATAAAGTTGAGCAAAGCGACTGTACGTAGGCGGAACGCTGTGACAGTTCACCTGCTGAGTATCCTCTGAAAAAGTCGGCAGGCAAGCTCATTATACGGTTCATTACCGCTGCCTGAACCGCTATATCCTGCTTTATTCCGATACGGTTGCTTATAAGCGATTTGAATGAGTTGAAGCAAAGACTGCTGACGGAAAAGCAGACCATGAATATCGCAAGGGAAATCAGCACCCGGAAATCTCCCGATTCAAGCACGTCACTGAAAAGCCATCTTGTAAACAGAGGCGAAAGAAGTCCCAGAGCGGTTGAAAGAGCCATAAGCACCAGATAAACAACGATATCCGATAAGCTTAACTGCTTTACCATAAACGTAAGCAAGTCTCTCATTTTCAGACTTTTCTGAGGCAGGGGTTCATAGAAGCAGATGGCTTCGCTGTCAATCAGTTTTTCTGTTTTTCCGTTTACGGTAAACTGCTTTCCCGTTTTGATGTTTTTGATTTTATATCCGGAGAATTTACCGGGAATGAGTGCCACCGCGGAGCCGTCTTCCTTTAATGTTCCCAGCATCGCACCGACACAGTGCTTATACCAGCCCCTGTCAAGGGTTACTTTACGGTTTTTAATGCCAAAGGGACGCATACGGTATTCAATCTGTTCCTCAATGGTGGTTATCTGTGAGGGTATTTCGTCGCTTTCGGATTTGCAGTGATAGAATTTAAGTATTTCCTCAATAGCGGAGCCGGCTATTTCGTTTTGTGTCAACGCGTCGAGCAGACGTGTCCCTATTATGGCGCTTGCAACGGAATCCAGGGCAGATTCAAGGTCTCTGTTATCGGATTCCTCACGGCTGAGAAGCTGTTCTTCAAACCAACTCATTCCGCCACCTCCTCGTCTGCACAAACAAGGTTACGGTAAATACCGCCGGCCTCCATAAGCTCTTTATGGGTACCGCGTTCTGCTATCAGGCCGTGTTCCATTACGATTATTTCGTCACATGAGCGTATGGTGGAAAGACGGTGCGCGATTACGATGCACGTAATGCCGCGGTTACGGATTGCCTTGATTGTTTCATATTCCGTTTTTGAGTCAAGTGCGCTTGTTGCTTCGTCAAGTATTATTATTGTGGGATCCTGGGCGAGGGCTCTTGCGATTTCAATTCTCTGCCTCTGTCCGCCTGAAAAATCTTTACCGCCTTCGACGATTTTATGCTGATATCCCTTGGGACGCTGCATGATATCGTCGTGAATCTGTGCATCGTGGGCGGCAAGTATCATCTCAAAGTCCTCAATGCTGTCATCCCACATTTTAATGTTGTTCGCAATTGTATCTTCAAAGAGGATTATTTCCTGGTCAACTACCGCAACAGAGCCGCGGAAAACCGTCTTTGGTATTTCCTTCATGGGCTTTCCGTCAAAAAGGATTTCGCCGTTCCTCGGCAGATACAGACCTGCAATCAGCTTTGAAATGGTGGATTTACCGCATCCGGATGCACCTACAATGGCCACACTTTTGCCGGGCGTGACCTTCATGTTGAAATCCTGTATCAGGGGCTGAGCAAGGGGTGAATAGCCGAATACAACGTGTCTGAGCTCTATTTCACCCGACAGCTTTTTTGTCTTGTCCGCATCTTCACTTTCGTCAAAGATGTTGTCGTCGGGGTATTCCATTACGTCGTCTACGCGTTCCATCTGTGTACGCATTTCCTGAAGTGTCTGACCTGCGGAAATGAGAGTAGCGGCGGGGGCCATAAACGAGGACAGGAATCCCTGAAACGCCATAATCATACCTACGGTAAAATTACCCTGAATGGTCAGCCATACGCCGAAGAACAGAACGATATTATTCGCGAGCGTAGATACGAATGCCGGTATCATACCGAGATACTGATTGAGCTTCTGGAATTTGACGAGCTGTGAGTTTACGCTCGCCTGATAGCCGGACCATTTTTTAAAATATCCGTTTTCAGCACCTGCCGACTTGATTGTTTCTATCATTTCAATTCCGGCAACCGTTGCGGCAGACAGCTTGGCGCTGTCGCGCATGGACACTCTCGTAATGTTGATGCGCTTCTTTGAGATATACCTTGATATAACTGCGTTGACCAGAAGGGAGGTGAGTCCCACAAAGGTGAGTATAACGCTGTAACGAAGCATAATCACAAAGTAGAATACCATCATTACCGAGTTGAGAAGCAGGGGAGCGAAGACACATATCAGGGTGTTGGCAATTGCTGCGTTGGAATTCTGTCTGTTCTGAATATCGCCTGCCATTCTCTGCGAGAAGAATTTCATGGGCATTTTCAGTACCTTCCACATATATGCGGTGTTGCCTACGGCTGCCATTTTGCCGTTGATACGCAGAGAATAGATTGCCTGTAATGCTGATGTTATTATCTGAATCAGATTGAATATTCCCAGTATTATGAGAAAAGGAACTGCCCAGGGTATATTTTTGCCCGTCAGCAGATGGTCAAGGAAAATACGTGAAAAGGCGGGCTGAACGAAGCCCGTTATCGTGGCAATGATGCTTGTAAGCACGGTAAATGCAATAGCCGTTCCCGTTCCTTTAAGGCGCTTTGAGGCAAAGGCCGTCATGCTCTTGGGCTTTCCCGAAGGAACGAAGCTTTCAGTTGGCGAGAAATGCAGACAGATACCCGTGAAGGCATCGTCAAATGTCTCCATGGAAACGCTGTATGTGCCCTTTGCGGGGTCGTTTAGATATGCTTTTCCGTTTCTGAAGCCGTTAAGCACCACGAAATGATTGAAATTCCAATGTATGATGCAGGGGAAATTACCCGAATCTCTCAGAGCTTCGGGCTCATAGCGGCAGCCCTTTGCTTCCATACCGTAAAACCTTGCCGCTTTTAGTATGTTGAGCGCGTTTGAACCGTCACGGGATACGCCGCAATCCTCACGCACCTTCTCAAGGGGTACCCATTTATTGTAATATGCCAATATCATACAAAGACATGCCGCGCCGCATTCCAATGCCTCCAGCTGCATAACAACCGGTACCTTGGCGACACCTTTTGTAATCGGCTTTGTTCTGTTCTCAGCCATACTTACCTCAGTTCAGAATAAATGTTATGGGTTTATAGCTTTTTACTATTGCTTTTCCTTCGTAAATGCCGTCTGTGAGATCTGAAGCCGTCTCAAGGATGCAGGTCACACCGCCCTCACCGTCGGGACTGATACCCGTAACTGTGCCCTCAGTGTCTCCGAATTTGACCGCCTGTCCCTTTTTGATTGAAGCGGCATCCTTACTGTCCACGAAACAGACCGCATAGCCGTTTTCTACCGTGACGGTGGATTTGACTATGCTGTCAATATGCCCGAAGCATCCCCATACGCAGGCACCTGCCAGCAGTATGATTATGCTTACAAGCAGCAGCCACACGCCCGGATTCGTAACGCGTATGTAATCGTCAAGACTTTCGGGGGATTTGATTTTTTCCAGACTTTTCTTTCTGAATATTTCTTCGTTCATTCCGATACTCTCCCTGCATTTTCTCTCTTGCCTTAAAAATATCTATACACATTTAGTATAACATAATTGCCGTGAATATCAAGTGCCGACGACATGTTATTTTTTATAAAAAATACCGTATCGGGAAATATCCTGATACGGTATCGCTTTGTTGATTTCCGGCGTTTATACTCTGATTTCCCTGCCGAAGCAGAATGAATAAATCACTGTTTCTTCTACGGGTAAGCCGGTTACCTTCGCCATACATTTTCTGTACGTATTCAGCTGTGCCGAATAGTGCTCCTTCAGTTCCTCCGGGGAGGCGGCTCTGTCCGTTTTGAAGTCGAGAATTATAAGTTTTCCGTCTTCTTCAAATGCACAGTCGACCACACCTTCAATGAGAATTTTCTCATCCTCGGTCACTTCGGGATAAAATTCCTTTACGGGAAGGGATGCGACGAATGAATATTCCTTATACACCTTGTCCGCGTGCATTATTCTCTCCGCTATATCCGAATTGAGGAATTCCCGTATTTCCTTCAGGTCAACGGAATCCGCTTCCTGACGGGTCAGCATTTCTTCGCTTACGAGTCTTTCAAGTTCTTTTTCGGTATTCTCTTTTGCGCGGGCAAAATCGGAATACTGCATGAATCTGTGAGCCGCAATACCTTTTTCGGCACCCGTAAGACCTGACTTTGAAGCAAATGCGGGGCGTGACGATGCATAAAACTGGCTTTCCGCCTTTTCCGTTTCCAGCTTTGAAGCAATCTGCTTTCCGACGATTCCGTCAAGCTCTCTGTGGGGATAGAGCCATTCGATGCGTTTTCTGACCTCAAGGAGCATTTCTTTGTCGGGTACGCCGATAATTGCTTCCTCTTCAAGCCCTTCCTCTTCGCTGTCCTTCGTTTTGTAAAACTCAAAGTCGATTCTGCTGTCACATTCCTCGTGAATGTTCGCATCGAGTCCTGCCGTGTTTCTCAACAGATGAGCATCAGGATGTCTGATAAGGGCAGTGAGTATGAGTTTGGATAAATTCGTCATGTTTTTGACGGAGTAAGGTGAGGGCTTCATACCCTTGATTAAATCAGAACCGATATCTGTCAGAGTTTTTTCCGGATTTTTGCCCGAAATAAGTATAATCATCTTTTCTTTTGCTCTCGTGAGAGCAACGTAAAGCACTCTCAGTTCTTCCGAAATGCTCTGACATAGTTCCTCGCTTTTTGCGGCAAGGTGCGGCAGGGTCTCGTATCTCATCTGTCCATTTACACATTTAATACCGATACCGCATTCATCCGAAAGTATGACGTTGTTTTTGGAATTTTCATTGTTGAAGGTTTTTTCGGTATTGATGAGGAAGACGACGGGAAATTCAAGTCCCTTGCTTTTATGAATCGTCATTATCTTTACCGCATTCGCCGATTCGGTTCTGTTCATGAGAGATTTGCCGGCCTTATCTTCGTCTACCTTGTCAAGATATCTTACAAAGCCGGAAATACCCTTTGAACCGTTTTTTTCGTAGGTGTTGGCAAGCGTTATGAAAGCATTGAGATTTGCAAGCCGTGTTTCGGGAGATTTCATGGCGGAGACGATTGCTCTGTAACCGATTTCGTCAATTATCTTTTCCGTGAATTCTCCTGCGGGCAGTGTGGATGCGATTCTTCTGAGTTTTCCGAGTGCAGAGACGAACGCGGCTGATTTTTCATTTCCGTCCTCTGCCGATTTCAAAAGGCAGGAATATAATCTTCCCTTACGGTTTCCTATGCGAAGTAAAGCCATTTCATCGGGTGTAAAGCCGTAAACCGGGGACATCAGCACGGCAGCAAGAGCAACGTCATCCGTGGGATTGCTGATTACCTTAAGTAAGGATGTCATAAATCTGATTTCAGGAGTAACGAGTATCCTTGTGTCGTTGTCCGCGCAGTAGGGAATACCGGCATTATCAAGAAATTCGTATAATTTGCCGAAATCCGATTTTGACCTGTAAAGAATACAAAAATCACTGTATTGCGCGTCTCTTGTAACGGAATTGTTACCGTCTCTGCTGACGGTTATCTGCATTTTATTCTCAACTGCATTGAGTATGTAATTTGTAACGTACTGTGCCTGACCCTCCAGCTTTTTGTCATCCTTAACGATTATGACGGAAACATCGCTTTCGTCATTTTCGGGATAATCCGCGGCAGGATTGAGCTGCTCGACTTCATTGTAATCAACGTCTCCCGCTTCTTCCGACATAAGGCGGCTGAATATGAAATTCACACAGTCGGTAATACCCTTACGGCTTCTGTAATTGCAGGTCAGCGCTTCTCTTGCGGGGTAGTTTACGCCGTCGTAGTCTGTCATCCCTTTACGCAGGTCGCGGAATATTTTCGGGTTTGCCTTTCTGAATCTGTAGATGCTCTGCTTAATGTCACCTACCATGAATCTGTTGTTGCCCGTTGAAATGGCTTCAAAGACCTTGTCCTGCGCTTTGCTGACGTCTTGATATTCGTCTACAAGTATTTCCTTGAAGTTTTTACCGTATTCACGGGCAAATTCGGTTTTTACCGTTTCTCCGTCCTTACTCTCAATCAGCAGACTTAGGGTAAAGTGGAGTATGTCGTCAAAGGTATATGCGTTTTCCTCTTCCTTCAGGAACATCAGCTCGTCACCGAAGGCGGTGGCTGCATCGGTAAGGGTTTCAACGGCGGGAGCCAGAAGAATCCTTGATTCGTTGAATTCCTCTTCCGAAATATGGAATGCGGTCAAAATGTTTTTGGGACTGTTCGCGCTTACTGAGTAGCTTCTGACTGAATGAAGAAAATCCCAAAGAGGAGTTTTATAGTCTCCTTTTCCCCTCAGATTGGATTTAAAGGAAAGCTCCGACAGCTTTTCGCTGATGTTATCCCATCTTTCATATAAAAGCGTATTCCTGAGGTCAAGGAATTTTTCTTTGTCATCAATGAGAGTGGGAGTAAAGAGTCTGTCTGTTTCGGACTCTGCCGGAGAAAGCGTCAGAGCATAATCAATTTTTGCGATACACCCGTCAATGTATTCGACGGCATCGTCAATAATCCGCTTTCCCCATTTGGTTTCAAATACGGGGGTGTTCGTTTTGTAGTCTGCCGAAAGATTTTTCAGCCACTGTCCCGGTGATTCGTTGGCTCTGGATTTTTCGTAAAGACTTTCAATCAGTTCGGTAACCTTATCGTCGGATTTGCTGTCACCGATAAGGTCGTTGAGATAAGTGAAATCATCTTTCCGGTTATTATAGAAGAATTCGAGTACCTTATCCATCGCTTTATTTTTGAGAATGGAAAGTCTGCCTTCGTCAATAACCGAAAAATCAGGGGAAATATTCAGTCTGTACGTATTATCCTTCAGACTGAAATTCACACGGTGAAAGTTTTCTCTCACCAATGTCATACAGAAGGAGTCAATGGTGCCTATATTGGCAAAGGGAAGCATAAAGCGGGCTTTTTTCAATTGTTTATTATCGGGGCTCACGGCAATTTTTGTTGACAGAGCTTCGCTTATTTTGTCTTTCATCTGTGCCGCCGCCGCTCTTGTAAAAGTGACGACAAGTAAATCCTCTATGCCGCAGGGATCGTCTTCGTCACAAAGACGGCGTATGATTCTTTCTACAAGAACTGCGGTTTTACCCGAGCCTGCCGCCGCGCTGACGAGCATTGTGCCTTTGCGGCCTTCAATGGCATTGAGCTGATGCTCATTCCAGTTTATCACTTTTTTCTGCTTCGTTTCCATTACCTTCACCTCCTTCTTCCGATTCCGACATGAGCTGTCGGGCTATTTCGCTTGTGTTATCATTGGCATAAACCGTAAAGGGTATGCCGTCCTCATATCCGCATATTGCCTTATAATCACAGTAATTACAAGGCAGTTTTCCGGGATTTCCGCTGCTCTTTGTAAAGCTTGTGCTCGGCTTTGCCTCAAAATTACCGCTTCTGAGATGCTCCGCCATCTGCATTATGATTTTATCGCATCTTTCGTTCAGCTTCTTAAAAACCTCTATGTTGACTATGTCACCCGAAAGAACACCTTTATTGCTTAATTTTACGGGGATATATCTGCCCTGGGCATCGTGCTCCATCATTCTGACCGTGTCCAGGTTTCCCACAATCAGACCCGTCATGTGTTCTTCTTTATCCAGTTCATCACGGACCTTATCCATGGAAACACCGGGCTTGGCGTTTACTATGGGCTTTGATGTATTGTAATAGAGCACACCGGCAGGAATTATATCGCCGTATTTCCTGCCGCCGTTTTTCCACAGCGTAAAGAGATATATCAGCATCTGCATGTTGATGCCGTTCATGACCTCGTAAAGATGAAAATCCTTTTGCTTTGATTTGTAATCGACTACTCTCAGATATCTGATTCCGTCCTTATCCGCAATGTCGACCCTGTCCACTCTTCCCTTGACTGCGACCGAGCCGTCGCTGCCTTCGGGGATATACGGACTGATTTCTTCGCCTTCACCTATGGGAAGCTCAAAATCAAAGGGAACAAAGTCGCAGTGCGAGAATTCCTCAATGAGCCGCTTCGCCGTAGTAAAAAGATTTTCCTTCAGAATTCTGTAAAGGTAAAGGAATCTTTCGTCCGGCTCCGAGCCGCTTAAAAGGGTGGGCAGGTACTCGTCTGTCAGAGATGAAACGATTTCATACAGCTCTTCGTCGGTCATTGCCGTCAGTTGTTCCTTTTTGTAACGAGAAAGCAGATTTTCCATAACGAAGTGGTTTACGTTGCCCTTGTTAATGGAATCAAGCTCAGCTTCCTTGAGCGGCTTTGCGTTGATACCGTAGTTGCAGAAGAACGAGAATGCACATGAGTAGTATTTCTCGATTTTTGAGGGTGAAAGTACAAGCTTTTTACCGAAAAGCTTCTCGGCAATTTCCTTATCGAGTATTTTGTAGTCTCTGCCGGCATTTACTCTTTCAAGAGAGGCAAGCTTACCCGACCAGTCCTTATCCCCGGTAAAATATTTACCCAGAGTGGCTCTGAAATTACCTTCGGCTGATTTTGCGTATTCTTCAAACGCAGTCTGCTTGCTTTCAACGTAAAACAGACCGTCGTTTTCCTCTTTATTTACCGTGGAAGCATCCTCTTCACGGATGTTCGTAAACAGATGCTTTATCCTGTTGTAAAATTCGCAGGGCATCATTTCGCTTCCGTCGGCGGCAGCGCAGGAGCAGGTAACAAAAAGCTTATCCTTCGGACAGCAAAGTGCGGAATATGCAATCAGTTTTTCGTCCGCAAGCTTCCATTCTCCGCTTTCCGAAAGCTCAATGCTGTGCTTTTTGAGTACGGCTCTGTCGTTGAGGGTGAGCGCAGATACAATGCCCGATACGGGTGGGAATACACCGTCGTTTGCACCCATTACGAAGGCGGCACGGGGAGAAGAAATACGAATTCTGTCTGCCGCACCAATAATTACCTCGTCAAGTCCCGCGGGAATGCTTCCCACCGTCTGAACGGAAAGCATAAGTTCAAAATATGCCGATAATTTTTCGGCGGTAACGGTTTCATTTCTTACAAGGCCTTCAAGCTCATTAAGGAGATTTATCATGAAATCCCACATTCTCTGAAGTTCCTGCCTTATACCCGCTTCACCGTCCTCTGCAAGCTTATCCGCAAGGTGAGTCACGTTAAGGGGCAGATTGATATCCTCGATGAATTTCCAGAGTGCGGCCATAGCGGTTTCGCCCTTTACACCGCCTTTGACGTCATTTTTGAATTTCTCAATGGGCGTAATGATTTTTTCTCTTGCCCTGTTCAGATATTCAAGCTGATGCAGTGCATCCTCCCGATTTTCATCATTACCGTAGCCGTCGGGGCTTGCGGTCCACTTGCCGAGCCATTTTTTGCCGTTTATCTGCCAGATAAAGCAGTAGTTTTCCACGGCGGAAACCTCATTGTCCGTCAGTCCTGTCAATCCCGTTTTCAGATATCTCATAAGAGAATCCGTGTCGTAATTCTTTGATACTGCCGAAAGCAGAGCACTTATGATGTTGATGACGGGGGAGGCATCTGCGGGCCTTCTGTAATCCTCATAGATATTGATGCCGCATTTTTTCAGAGCGGAACGCAGAGGTACCTCGTATGAGGTCATATCTCTCGCTATGACGGCAATGTCTCTGTATCTCAGGCCTTCTTCTCTGACGAGCTTTTTGATTCTTGCCGCCACGTATTTGCATTCCTCATAAACGTCGGGTGCCTTGCAGAGAATTATATTGTCACAGCTTTCCTCGTATTTATTGTCATTGTCCGAATACAGCTCGGATTCAAGGAATTTCAGCTCCGGGCAGGAATATCTTTCAAAACGGGGAGGGAAATTATTGTATTTTCCGTTGCCGGAAAGGAAGGGGGGCACGGCAGTGCTTATGCCCTCCTGCTTTGCTATCGCTTTAAGGCGTTCTGCCGTATTCTTCGTTTTTGCAAAAAGGTCAGTAATGTCGTCGGAGTTGTCAAGGTCACGGGCACAGAGCATAACGTATACCGATTTCGCATTGCTGAGGATTTTCCTGATTATTTCATATTCGGGTGCGGTAAAGCCCCTGAATGAATCAATAAAAACAAGTCTGTCGCTGAAATATGAATCTATCTGAGCAGTATTTTTAAGCTCTGTAAGCAAATCGTCGGGATTGAAATAGCTTTCGCTGACCTTTTTGTCAAAAAGCTCAAGCACGGCTGCAATGTCCCTGAGCTTTACGCTCAGCAGGCCCTCGCCCAGTTCGTCCGCAACGCTGCGCAGCATTTCAAGAGAAACGGCATTCTGCTTGAATTCCGATGAAAGTGAAAGGAATTCGCTGACGGTTGAACGTCTGTCTGCATGCTTTCCGTAAAGCATCAGCTTGTCCTTGATTTGCATGAGCGTCATGCTCATGAGTACCGCTGCCGCAGAATCGCTCAGACGGCATCTTTCGTGAAATGCGGGTCTTCCTATCAGTTTTTCGCCGAGCTCCGTAAAAGAGAGCACGTCAACGTTCTGCATCTTTTTTTCTCCGATTTTTTTCAGAACGTTTTTCTGGCAGGTAAAGGAGTACTGCTCCGGTACTATAAGTGTGATTTTATTATTCTCATTACAGGAGAAATCCTCTATCAGATTTGTAACGAAGGTGGTTTTTCCTCCGCCTGATGATGCAAGGACGAGATTCAGTATTTTTTCACAGGGATGAAGCATAATATCACTCCGTTAAAAAAAGCTTTGCCAACCCTCCCGGGGAAGGCAAAGCCCGCATATTTGTTATTGATTTTATTCTTCGCCGTTTTCTCTTTCCTGAGCATCCGGCTCCTCATCGGATTCGTCTTCCTTTGATTTGTCCTTCTTTTTGCGGCGAAGCTTCTTTTCTTCCTTTTCTTCTCTCTTTTCTCTTTCCTCGGGTGATTCCGATTCAAAATCCGGCTCGGCAGGTCCAATGAACATCGGATTGGGGTCGGAAATGATATCAATGGCTCTGTTCAGCACGGAAAAACGGATTTCCTTCTGATTGCCGCCGAATTCACCGTCAAGAGTCCAGGGGATTTCCTCATCAAAGGTCATCTTGATGTTGGTGCATTTGAGATAGATTATCTTGTCGCCGTCATATTCCATCCTCTTGATTTTTCCGAGCAGGGGAAATGCCTCAAAGGGATTGGATACTCTTCTTACGAGAAGTACCTCAAACTTGCCGTCGTCAAGCTTTACGTCGTTATTGTCAAATTTGAAAAGACCTGCCACGGAAGTGGAATTTGAAATTGAACCGAAAAAGAAATTGTCCTCAAGTGTCTTGCCGTCGTACTCAATCTTAATGTGCTTGGGTTTTATGCTCTGAAGAGTGGGTATAAGGTTAAGCACGAAGCCGTTTATCATGTATGCGGCATGCCCCATTTTATTTTTCATCTTCTGGGGAGTGGAATAGGAAAGATTTGTGCCCACTCCGAAGGAGGCAATATAAGAGAAAAATCTGTTGTTGAAAAGTCCTATATCGTACTGATTGATATTTCCTCTTGATATGGTTGCAATCGCATCGTCAATTTTTGAGGGAATACCGATGGTATTTGCGAGGTCATTGGTTGAGCCAGCGGGAATGTATCCTATGGGGACACGTCTGTTGAGCGTCATAACACCGTTGATGGTTTCGTTGAACGTGCCGTCACCGCCGCAGCAGATTACCATATCGTTATCGCCGATGTTGGCTTTGACTATGTTTGTGGCGTCACCGCTGCAAGTGGTTTCTCTTATGTCAAATTCGTAACTGTCGGAGTCGAATTTTGCGGCTATCTCGGAAGAGCTTGCACGGTTCTTATTCTTACCCGATTTGGGGTTGACTATCAGTAATACTTTTTTCTTTTCCATAATATCACCCGAAATATCAATGATAGTTCATTTTATCACAACCGGCTTCAAAATTCAACATTATAAAATTACCGCGTGTATAGTAAAGAAATGACGTTCATTTTCCCGCAACCGGACTTTCGGAAAGTACAAGACCGCACGACTGCGCTTTTTTGATGCAGATTTCTTCCTGTACGGCAGGGGATTGCCGATTATCCTTGCCGGAGTTGAGCCACGCCTGGATAAAGACGTTTTTACGGCAGAATGCCTTGAATCTGTTTTCCGCTTTTTTGCTGAGCAGGTCCGTACCCGCAATCAAAAGAATGAGTGCCGAAGTGAATCCGATAATCCAGCAGATTGAATTGATCATATAGCTTATTGTTTCCATAGTAATATCTCCTTATTCCATATTCAATACGTTTTCAAGACATAAGGTTATCATATCGTAATCATTTTCGCTTGCTTCGTCGGTTTCACCGAAGTAAACGTTTCTTATGTCCGTTACTGTTCCCTCATCGTCAAAATGCACCGTCAGTCGGTATTCTCTGATAACGTAATCGTCAAGCTCGAATACGTAATCCGTGAAGTGGCTTTTTCCTGTCATTTCCGACAAGAACTGTCTGCCGGTGAACCGTTCCTTCAACAGGTCAAGCTCCGTTGGCTGCGTTACTTTGTTCATCATTATCATACCTCCTAAAAAACAAGATACAGACAGGGGGGATTTTTCCTTCCTGTCTGTATGATACATTTTCAGTTGTACAATAAAACGGACTGTTACATAACGGCTTTCAGAATTCTTTCCGTATTCTTACCGTCAATATAATCAAAGTTGAATCTGAGGAATGCTTCTGTTTTCTTATCGGCTTTGCAGTTTGTTACCGCATCGGGAATATCCTTGAAATCCCTGATGACCGCACCGGGAACGTAATCCTCATATCCTTTACAGAATGAGCGTTCCTTTTCGTATTCATCCAGATCAAAGGCGTAGAATACGCAGGGCTTATTCAGCAGGGCGAAATCCATACATATTGATGAATAGTCCGTGATAAGCGTATCGCAGATGAGCGTCAGTTCGGCGGTATCGTACCCCGTCACGTCAATGGCGCCTTCGGGTATTTTTGCCGAGTGAACACGTGGATGAAGCTTTATGAGCAGAGCATATTCTCCGTTCACTGCATTGTTGAAATATTTTGCGGCAACGGAATCAAGCAGAGCTTTGTCCCTTTCGGGAGCATCTCTGAAGGTGGGAGCGTAAAGCACGAGCTTCTTTCCTTTGCAAAGGGGGAATGCTCTGTAAAATTTTTCCTTCAGTTCGTTTATATTCTGCTCCTTCAGCAGATAATCGAGTCGTGGAGAGCCGAGAGGAAGCACCTTTTCTCTGTCTGCACCGAAGGCATCGGCATAGATATCTCTGATATTTTCCGAGGTGCAGGTGATATAAGTCAGTTTTTCGGTGCATTTTTTCAGCCGCTGTGCCGTTTCCCCGTCAATATCCGTCAGCAGACCGAATTTCTTGAATGCACCTTCGCCGTGCCAGAGCTGTGTTATTACCGTTTCTTTTCTGAAATGCAGGTCTGCCATGGGCATAAAATTATCGTTGAGAAAGATATATTTTGCCGTGGATAAAAGCCGTGAATCTCTGAGAAAGAACAGTATGTAATTCTTGATTCCGCTTCTGGGTACGTTTATTCTTATGAGTTCATATCCGCCTTTTTCTTTAAGGTATTCTTCCACGGCAGACGTTGAATCGTGACTGCCGCCCGGATGAGGCGCAAGAAGTACCACACGGTTTTCTTTTATCGGTGCCGCTGTGTTTATATTGAAGAATAAAGCAAATATTTTGTATAATATTTTTTTCATAGCTTTTAATAAAAGCTCTCCTGCAGGGGAGAGCTTCGTTTGTTATTTTTCCCACTTGATGACGGTCTTGCCGAAATGACGGCTGATGTCATCCTTGAATGCCTTGTGGATATCGTCTATGGTGCGTACCGTGGTGACTTCGCCGATGATGTTTTCAAGATAGGCGGGGATAGTGGGATTTGATGCGAGGATTTCCATGGTCCTCTCAAAATCCTTTACACCGCTTCTGCTTGAGCCGAAAAGATTAAGACCTCTTTCCAGCACCATTCTGGTGTTGATGCCTATGTAGTTTTCGGATACGCCCATAAGTCCGACGGAGCCCTCGGGATTGATATGGTCGATAATCTGCGATATTGCGGAGCGGGATGCCTCACCGCCTACACATTCAAACGCATGGTCAACTCTGAGGTCTTCGGGAATATGGTCAACGTGAAACGTATCGTCGGCAAAGCCGAAATACGCCAGCTTATCGTAAACAGTACCGAATATATAAAGCTTTGCATCGGGATAGAGAGCCCTGAGCATAAGCGCGGTAATGAATCCGACGTTTCCGTCGCCCCAGATGCCTATGGTGTCTCTGCGGCTGTGAGCGAATTTTTCAAATCTTGATACCGCGTGAACGGCAACGCTGATAAGCTCCGAGAAGGAGGCGACCTTAAGGTCGATACCGTCGGGTACTCTTACAAGTCGGTCGGGGCTGATGTCAATATAATCGCGGAGAAATCCGTCATATCCGCTGGAGCAGAAATGACTTGTAAGACGGTAGTTTTCCGCAATAACGTCATCATCCTCGGTAGGCGTGTTGGGTACGGGTACCACGATTTCACCGGGCTTGAAATTGCCCGTCGGGTCGGAGATTACCTTTGCTACACATTCGTGGATAAGAGCCATGGGAAGTTTTGCCTTAAGTGCTTCCTTGCTTCTGTTGCCGAGATAATATCTCTGGTCTGCTTTGCAAACGGACATATATAACGGCCTTAAAAGCACACAATCCTTGATATCCGGCTGTGTGCAGGCAACGTCAATCATGCCGGGAGCAACCAGTCTGTAAACCTGATTAATCATCTGAATCCTTACCTTTCAGAAGTGTATTTGCAACCTTCATATCGTACGGATAAGTGATTTTGATATTGAATACCTCGCCCTTTACCATATAAACGGGCTTGTTCTTGATAGTGTAAATCTTGCAGGCATCCGTAAGAATGCTCTTTTCTTCGTCTGTAAGTGAGTCAATGACCGTTCTCAGCTCTTTGAGCTTGAAGGACTGAGGTGTCTGACCCTGATACATTTTGCTTCTGTTCGGAATTGAAAAAATAAAATCTCCGTCTTCACTTTCTACGATGGTATCCGTTGCGGGGATAACCGTATCCGTTGCACCGTATTTAATCGCCATGTCAACGTTTTCTTCAATGATTCTGTGAGTGAGGAAGGGACGTACCGCGTCGTGGGTAACGATAACGGTATCATCGTCGACCTCATAGTTCTTCTCTATGAATTCAATGGCGTTTTCAAGCGTGCCGTTTCTTGTTTCGCCGCCTTCAATAACCGTGATTTTTTTGCCGTCGGGCAGATTTCTCTTGATGAGGTCCTTTGTATGAGCCACCCAGGGCTTGGGACAGAGAACGATGATTTCATCAATACGGTCATTTACAAAGAACTTTTCCACCGTGTGAATTATTATGGGCTTTGAACCCAGCTCAAGATACTGCTTGGGAGTGTCTGAATTACCCATGCGGCTTCCCTTGCCGCCTGCGAAAATTGCTGCAAATACCATAATCTATTCTCCTTACTTCTTACCTGAGTTTGTCATTTCAACGTATTGGTCACATATTTCCTGTGCTTCGCCCTGCGCAATTATTTTGCCGTGGTCAAGTATGATTGCCTTGTTGCAGATGTTCAGCACCTGGTCAACGTTATGCGAAACGAAAAGCACGGTTACGCCTTTATCAAAAAGCGATATTATTTTTTTCTCGCTCTTTTTTCTGAATTTTGCATCGCCTACCGACAGGACTTCGTCAAGTATCAGTATTTCCGGGTCAACGGCGGAAGCAATGGCAAAGCCCAGTCGCGCCTTCATACCCGAGGAGTAATTCTTGACGGGTACGTTGATGAAATCCTTCAGCTCAGAGAATTCGACGATTTCGTCGTATTTTTCCTGAATGAATTTTCTTGAATAACCCATCGTGGCACCGTAAAGAAAAATATTTTCCTTACCCGAGTAATTCATGTCGAATCCGGCACCCAACTCTATCATCGGAGCGATTATGCCGTGTGTTTCCACGGTTCCTTCCGTGGGCTTGAGTACGCCGGCTATTACCTTGAGCATGGTTGATTTACCTGCTCCGTTAAAGCCGAGGATACCCACTCTGTCGCCCTTTTCGACTCTCAGATTGATGTCCTTAAGGGCCCAGAATTCATTGTAGTGAAGCTTGTGAGTTACAAGCTTGATAAAATATTCCTTGAGATTGTCAACCTTTTCACTGTTGAGGTTGAACAGCATACTCATATTTTTTATTTCTATTGCGGGCTTACTCATTTTTATCCCTCTGAATCATATATGAAGAATGAATTTATCCTGTTTCTTGTAAAAGGCGATAACACCTATTATCAGCATGACTACCGCAAAGGCAAGCGAATATTCAAGATGATGCATATTGAACATCTTGCCGTAGAGTACACAGCAGCGGAACATTTCCGTTATTGAGTACATGGGATTTGCAAGCATTACGTAAGAAAAGAGTTCACTGTCGATTTTGAGTGAGTCTATTCTGTAAACTATGGGTGTCATGTAGAAAAGAAGCAGGCAGAATACCTCGTAAAGGTAATCTATATCCTTGAAGAATACGTCAAGGGTACTCAGTATCAGTCCTACGCCGATTGAAAGCAGGAACAGAATAATAAGAGGAACGAATACGAGAAGCATATAGGGAGTGATGTGAGGCATCATATCCGCATATTCGGGGTTGACCGTACCTCTGATGACATAGAATGCTATGAAGCAGACAAGCACCAGCAGTGAAATGCAGAATGTAACGAAAGTAGACGAAACGTTTGCAAGCGGATAGATGTATTTGGGAACGTAAACCTTTTTTATTACGCTCGCGCTGTTTCTGACGGAGCGCATCGCTCTCTTTGTGCTCTGCGAATAGAATTCGTAAAGCAGACGGCCGCACAGCAGGTATATGGGATAATTTACCACACCGCTGTTTGATTTGCCGAAAACATTGCCGAATATGAACACAAGCACGAGGGTGGTCATCAGCGGCTGAAGGAAGGTCCATACGATTCCCAGCGCAGAGTCACGGTACTGAAGCTTGATGTTTTTTCTGACTATCTCATACAGGAGATATCTGTATTTATAGAAATTCTTCAGATACTTTTTCATCATTAACTCCGTTATTTTATGCCCCATTTGGCATAGTACTTAAACATGGATTCAATCTGAATTTTCTTTAGCTTGAAATTCTTTTTTGATTCTCTTCCCCATTCGTGATAGACGGTGGCAAAGGGATAATACAGCACCTTGCTGACCTTGTTCACCTTTCTCGTCAGGTCACAGTCCTCAAAATACATGAAGTATCTGCTGTCAAATCCGCCAAGCTCTTTGAAGAGCTTTGTGCGTATGAACATGAAGCAGCCCGTTGCATTTTCAATTTCCTGTATCTGCGTAAGGTCATGGTCAAGCATGGCGTAACGGCTTAATATTTTGCCGGGCTCCTTGCCTCTGAGACGGCTTGCCACCAGATAATAAGGTCTGGGATTTCTCTTTCCGAGTATCTGGGGACTGCCCGAGGGGAAACGGATTTCCGGAGAAAGCATGCCCACGTCCGTATGCTCCTCAAGGTAGGATACCATATTTGATATAACGTCGTCCCTTATTATGATATCGGGGTTGATTATTACGTGATAATCGGAGTCAAGGGAATCCATTATGTAATTATGACCTGCTCCGAATCCCAGATTCTTACCGGTTTCGATAAGCTCAATCTGCGGATAGTTTTCTTTGATAAAAGCGACGGTCCCGTCCGTTGAGCCGTTATCTACGGCATACAGATGAAAGTCGCATGCTGTATATTTCAGCAGGGAATCAACGGCCTTGCCGATGGTCCTCATGTTGTTATAGGTAACAATACAGCCGGTAACCTTTATAGCCATTATATTTATCCTTTCGGGGATGAAATAAGGCAGCTTATCATATCAAGACGGAATCTGATCTTTTCTCTCAATGACGTACCGCCTCCCGTTACGTTGTCGCCGTGACGGCGCCAGAGCATAAGGGGCTCGTCTATGAGGGATATTCCGTAACCCTTTCTGATTGCAAATAATGCAATCCACCAGTCGTGCATGGGTATTTTTTCGGGGAAGGGGAGACACTTTTTAATCAGCTCCCTCCTGAAAGCCATGCAGCATCCGACGTAGGAGTTGCGTATCAGATTTCCCGTGAAGCTGCAATCGGGGTGATACATATCAAAACAGGTCTGGTTAAGGGAATTAAGCTCACAATCCGTGATGACGGCATTGTGAAGCACTAAATCCTTTCCCTTTTTGATTTCCGCCGTTACGGTACTTACCTTGTTTTCAAGCCATACGTCGTCCTGGTCGCTGAGGAAGATTACGTCTCCCGTACAGTAATTCAGAGCGTTTTCAAAGTTTTTCACAACGCCCTTGCCGGGACCTTCAACGTATCTGATACGGCTGTCCGTAAGTTCCGCAACTGCCCCACGGGTAAGACCGGAGGGCAGATCGTCGGAAACTATTATTTCGTCATCCTCACCAAGCTGTGACAGTATGGAGAGGAGCTGTTCTTTAATGTATTTTTCACCCTTGTAAGCGGCAAGAGCGACCGATATTTTCATATCAGTAAAGCTTTGCGCCTGCGGGAATGTGATTGTCTACCATGAGCAGATGGAGCTTTTCTTCTCCTTCTTCCTCATGGACGGCACTCAGAAGCATACCGCAGGAATCAATGCCCATCATTGCTCTGGGGGGAAGATTTACTATTGCAATGAGTGTCTTGCCTACAAGCTCTTCGGGTTCATAGAATTTATGAATACCGCTGAGTATTGTTCTGTCCGTTCCGGTACCGTCGTCAAGCGTGAACTGAAGGAGCTTATTGCTCTTCTTTACGGCTTCGCAGGCCTTGACCTTTACCGCACGGAAATCGGATTTTGAAAATGTATCGAAATCGACCGTATCCTCAAAGAGGGGCTCGATAACAACTTTTGAGAAATCAATGACCTCGGGCTTCCCTACGGCTGCTTCTTCCTTCTTGCCGGATGCGTCAAGCGACTTCATGGTCGGGAATAGAAGGACGTCCCTGATTGCCTGGGAATCGGTGAGTAGCATTACCATTCTGTCAATGCCGTAACCGATACCGCCCGTGGGAGGCATACCGTATTCAAGAGCCATGAGGAAATCTTCGTCTGTGGTATTGGCTTCCTCGTCACCCTGGGAAAGGAGTATTTCCTGGGCTCTGAAGCGCTCTCTCTGATCAATGGGGTCGTTCAGCTCGGAGTAGGCGTTAGCCATTTCCCAGCCGTTCATGAAGAACTCGAATCTCTCAACGTATTCGGGATTTTCGGGTTTCTTCTTTGTAAGGGGAGAAATCTCGATGGGGTGGTCCATTATGAAGGTGGGCTGGATAAGATGCTCCTCGACGAATTCCTCAAAGAAGAGATTGAGAATGTCGCCCTTTGCGTGACGTTCCTCATACTCTACGTGATGCTCGTCTGCGACTTTTCTTGCCTCTTCGAGATTGTGAATATCGTTCCAGTCAACGCCGGCATATTTCTTTACGGCGTCAATCATCGTGAGTCTTTCAAAGGGCTTGCCTAAATCCATTTCAATGCCGTTGTAGGAGATTTTTGTACTGCCTACGACCGTTTCGGCAAGGTGTCTGTAAAGATTTTCGGTAAGGTCCATCATACCGTGATAATCGGTATATGCCTGGTAGAGCTCCATCAGAGTAAATTCAGGGTTATGTCTTGTATCAACACCCTCGTTTCTGAATACTCTGCCGATTTCGTAAACCTTCTCGAAACCGCCTACGATAAGTCTCTTGAGGTAAAGCTCAAGGGAAATACGAAGCTTAACGTCCTCGTTGAGAGCGTTGAAGTGTGTTTCAAAGGGTCTTGCGGAAGCACCGCCTGCATTGGGAACAAGCTGAGGTGTTTCGACCTCCATAAAGCCCTGCGCATCAAGATACTTTCTGATTTCGCTGATTATTTTTGAACGTTTGAAGAAGGTGTCTCTTACCTCCGGATTCATGATGAGGTCAAGATAACGTCTTCTGTAACGGGTATCCGTATCGGTAATGCCGTGGAATTTTTCGGGCAGGGGAAGAAGTGACTTTGAAAGGAGAGTCATTTCGGAAGCGTGAATTGAAATTTCGCCGGTCTTCGTCCTGAAAGCATAACCCTTTACGCCGAAAATGTCACCGATATCGGATTTCTTGAATGCGGCGTATGATTCCTCACCGAGTGAATCCTTTGAAACGTAAACCTGAATGTTGTCGTTTCTGTCACGAAGATTGCAGAATGATGCTTTACCCATAACGCGCTTGAACATCATACGTCCGGCAACGCTGACGTTGATGGGGCTTGCGTCCATGATTGCTCTGCGCTCGTTATAGTCGTCATTTACCGCCTGTTTTGCTTCGGCTTCGTCCATACCGTCGGTACAAACGTGCTGTCTTCTTGCAAGAAGCTCCGCTTCGTGGGCAATATAAGATGCTTTTACCTCATCGGCGTGATGAGTCTGGTTGAATTTAGTAATTACAAAGGGGTCGTTTCCCGCGTCCTGAAGGGCTGTCAGCTTGTCCACTCTTATCTGACGCAGGGAGTTAACGTCCTGCTCCTCGCTGATGGGTGCAGTGACTTTTTCGTCTGCCATAATCAGTTCTCCTTGTTGTATTCTGTTGAAATGACCTTCATGCTGATTACCGCGCCAGAGGGAACGGTAACGTCAATAACGTCGCCTGCTTTTTTGCCGAGAAGTGCCGAGCCTACGGGGGAGTCGTCACTTACCGCGATTGTATCTTCAAGGTCTGTTGAAGAACCGATAAAGCATTTCATGATTTCGCCGTCATCGTCAAGGGTAACGATTGAGCCGATGTGAACAACACCCTGCTCAAAGAAGTTATCGTCAACGACCTCAACCGTGTCGAGTTCAAGCTCTAACTGAGCGATATTTTCTTCAAGTCTTGCCTGGTCGTTTCTTGCTTCATCATATTCGGCATTTTCCGAAAGGTCGCCGTGTGAACGTGCTTCTTCAAGCTTCTGGGCGATATCTTCTCTTCCTTCTTTCTTGAGATAAGCAAGTTCCTTCTGAAGTTTTTCAAACTCACTGCGGGTAATCTGTTTAGCCATAATCAAATCTCCTTTAAGAGTAATTTCAAAAAATAAATCACTATATTATATATAAAATCAACTGAAAAGTCAATATATAAAATCGGGCGAGCGTCGCTCACCCGATTTGCTTATATACTGCTGTCGTCGTTGAATACCATCTGCAATTCTTCCTGAGTGATTTCACGGCATTCTCCTCTTTGCAGGGAAGTGTCAAGCTTCAGGTCACCCACCTGAACGCGGTCAAGCTTTTCAACGTGATTGCCTACGGCACACATCATCCTTTTAACCTGATGATATTTGCCTTCGCGTATTTTGATTTCCGCGAAGGGAAGACCGTTTTCCTCGTAATATTTTATCTTTGCGGGCAGACACTGAGTGCCGTCGTCAAGGAGGATTCCTTCCTCCAGAGCTTTTACCGCGTCATCCGGCAGAGGACTTGCAAGTTGTGCAATATATGTTTTATAAACGTGGTGTGACGGTGACATTATCCTGTGGCAAAATTCACCGTCATCCGTTATGAGAAGCAGGCCCGTGGTGTCTCTGTCAAGACGTCCGCAGGGAAAAAGCGAGCGTCTTGCAAGCTCCGGCGGAACGAGGTCAATGACCGTTTCCTTACGCGGATCTTCCGTAGCGGTAATTACGCCCTGCGGCTTGTTCATCATGATATAGATATGGTCTTTCAGACAGAAGGTATGCCCTTGTACCGTTACCGTATCGCAGGCGGAATCTACCAGCTCCTCGGCGCGGTAAATCATATTGCCGTTAACGGATACGACTCCGTCCTTGATGAGCTGTCTTGCTTCCTTGCGGGTAACGTTGCAGTTCAGGGCTATTAACTTGTCAATCCGTTTCAGCGACATATTATCACCTTAAAGTTAAATGAGGCCGATCAGAGACCGACCTCATCGTTGATTTTCAGTTACTTATGCAAGCTCTGCGAAGTACTTGATTGTACGAACCATCTGGCTTGTGTAGCTGTTTTCGTTGTCATACCATGAAACAACCTGTACCTCATAGAGGTCATCGGCGATCTTGCTGACCATAGTCTGGGTAGCATCAAAGAGTGAGCCGAACTTCATACCGATAACGTCGGATGAAACGATGGGATCCTCATTGTAACCGAAAGACTCGGAAGCAGCTGCCTTCATAGCGGCATTGATGCCTTCCTTGGTAACGTCTGCACCCTTAACAACAGCTGTAAGGATTGTGGTTGAACCTGTGGGAACGGGAACTCTCTGAGCGGAGCCGATAAGCTTGCCGTTGAGCTCGGGGATAACAAGACCGATTGCCTTTGCAGCGCCTGTTGAGTTGGGAACGATGTTGGCAGCGCCTGCTCTTGCTCTTCTGAGGTCACCCTTTCTGTGAGGACCGTCAAGAATCATCTGGTCGCCTGTGTAAGCGTGGATTGTGCTCATGATACCGCTCTGGATGGGAGCGTAATCGTTGAGTGCCTTAGCCATGGGAGCGAGGCAGTTCGTTGTGCAGGAAGCAGCGGAGATGATCTGATCATCAGCTGTAAGAGTATTGTTGTTTACTGAGAAAACGATTGTCTTGAGATCGTTGCCTGCGGGAGCGGAAATAACAACCTTCTTTGCACCTGCGTTGATGTGAGCCATGCTCTTGTCCTTGGAGCAGTAGAAACCTGTGCACTCGAGAACTACGTCTACGTCAAGTTCACCCCAGGGGCACTTGGAAGCGTCTGCTTCTGCATAAATCTTGAGAGTCTTGCCGTCAACTGTGATGGTGTTAGCATCGTCATCAGCTGTTACGGTGTGGAGACCTTCACCGATTCTGCCGCAGTAACCGCCCTGAGCGGTGTCGTACTTGAGAAGGTGAGCAAGCATTGAGGGCTTGGTAAGGTCGTTGATTGCAACGATTTCATAACCTTCAGCGTCAAACATCTGACGGAAAGCAAGACGACCGATACGGCCGAAACCATTGATAGCAACTTTAACTGACATAATAATTACCTCCAAAAATGATAATCATATTTTTGACCATTGCTATTTTATCATTTTTCAACAAATTTTCAACTGCTTTTTGTGTAAAATATCAAAGTTTGTAATACTTAACAAAAATCGGCATAATAACACGGAAAAGGTGTTTTATATGCCGAATTATTTATGATACTTTCCGCCTGAGGAAATCATGAAGCTGCGGTAAATCTGCTCCAGAAGCATTACTCTTGCCAGCTGGTGAGGAAAGGTCATGGGTGACATTGACAGCCGCAGTTTTGCCGCCTGCTTCACCTTCGACGAAAGTCCGTGTGAGCCGCCTATGATAAAAGTGACCGTGCCTGTTCCTGACAGGGCAATTTCACCCATTTTTGAGGAGAGCTGTTCCGATGAAATTTCTTTGCCTTCAATGCACAAAGCAATCATATAATCGGATTTGCCCGTTTTTGCAAGTATTCTTTCCGCTTCCTCGTCAAGGGCGGAGTCAATCTGACTCTGATTGGGTTCTTCGGGAAGACGGCAGGGATTCAACTCAATGATATTCAGCTTACAGAATGCCTGAAGACGTTTTGAATACTCCGCCGAAGCACTGCGCAGATAATCCTCTTTAAGTCTGCCTATGCAGATTATGTTGATATTCAGCATGCTTCAACCTCCGTTCAGAATGATACGGGCGCGTTCAGGTCTCCCGCAACCGTAAGCTCATAGTCCTTGCCTTCGGTGAATCCGCCTTCGGTAAGAGCGGCTTTCGTGGTTTCGTACGCGAGGGAGGGGATGTTGTTTTCCCTGCTCAGATGCCCGAGTATCAGCCGTGACGTACCGCTTTTTACGAGATGCCTTGCAAAATCCGCACACAGCTCGTTTGAAAGATGACCCTTGTCCGATAAAATACGTTCCTTAAGAAAATACGGATATCCGCCCATTCTGAGCATATTCACGTCGTGGTTGGATTCGAGCAGTACCAGGTCACAGCCCGTTACGGCATCCGCCACGCATTCCGTGACCGTGCCTATATCCGTTGCTACCGCAATTCTCTTTCCGTCCGGCATAGTGACCGTATATCCGCACGATTCGTAGGAGTCGTGGGGAGTGGAAAAGGGGACCACCCTCATGCCTGCGCATTCCACACCTTTTTCGGGTATGATGTAAGCGTTTATCGGCTTCTGAAATACTCCGTATTCATACATTCCGTCAAGCGTACCCTTTGTGGCATATACGTTTATGTTGTATCTGGAGGCGAAAACCCTTACGCCGTTGATGTGGTCGGAATGCTCATGGGTGATGAAAATGCCCTTTATAGACGACGGGTCTACCCCCATACCGTTAAGAGCCGATTCAACCTTTTTTGCAGATACTCCCACGTCAATGAGAATGCCTCCCGAGGAGCATCCCGCATATGTGCAGTTTCCGCTGCTTGAACTGTAAATTGAACAGAATTTTGCCATATAAACCTCATAAAAAGACGGCTGTCCGCAGAGAACAGCCGTATATTTTCAATGTCATCAACCTGCGGATTCAACCTCTGCATCCGGGTCTTTACAGGTCACCCTGCGTATATCTCCGCCAATGCTGCTGAATTTTTCCACAACGTTTTCGTATCCTCTGTCAATGTAGAGTATATCTTCTATTTCGGTCGTACCGCATGCGGCAAGTCCGGCGATTATCATTGCCGCGCCTGCTCTCAGGTCGTCTGCTCTGACGGGAGCACCCTTGAGGGACTCGACGCCGTGTATCATGGCAATCTGACCGTCGACGGTGATATTCGCACCCATTCTCGCAAGCTGCTCCGTGTATCTGAAACGGTTTGACCAGATGCTCTCCGAAACGATGCTCGTTCCCTCCGCAAGAGCAAGAAGCACCGCGAACTGGGGCTGCATATCGGTCGGGAATCCGGGATGAGGCATGGTTTTGATATTGCATCTTCCGGGACGGCCCTTCATTGATACTCTGACCGCTTCGTCGTATTCCTCTACCTCGGCACCGCATTCAACCAGCTTCGTTGAGATTGACTCAAGGTGCTTGGGAATTACGTTTTTGATGAGAACGTCACCGCCCGTGGCTGCAGCCGCAACCATAAATGTGCCCGCTTCAATCTGATCGGGAATTATTGAATAGGTACAGCCATGGAGATTTTCAACACCGCGGATTTTGATTGTATCGGTACCTGCGCCTCTGATATCCGCTCCCATGGAGTTGAGGAAGTTGGCAAGGTCAACGATATGGGGCTCCTTGGCGGCGTTTTCAATTATGGTCTGCCCCTCTGCACGGCAGGCGGCAAGCATAATGTTGACGGTCGCACCGACGGAAACCACGTCAAGATAAATGGGAACGCCGAAAAGACCGTCGGAATCCGCCTCCACTATAGCGTTATCCTCAACGGAAATTTTCGCACCGAGCAATTCGAAGCCCTTGATGTGCTGGTCAATGGGTCTGGGACCCAGATAGCAGCCGCCTGGCATTGCTACCCTGGCTCTTCCGAATCTGCCGAGCAAAGCACCGATGAAATAGTATGATGCACGCAGATATCTTGTCATATCGTGGGAAATGACGTAGGAGCTGACGTGACGGGAATCTACTTCAATTGTGCTTTCATTTATAAGTTTAACCTCGGCACCGATGTACCTGAGGGCTTTCATCATATAGTTAACGTCGCTGATGGATACGGGGAGATTTTCAATCCTGCATACGTCCCTGCAGAGAATGGAAGCGGGAATTATGGCAAGCGCCGCGTTTTTGGCACCGCTGATTGTAACCTCGCCGTTAAGGGGAGTTCCACCGTTGATAATAAATCTTTCCAAAGGTTTTCCCTCTTTCACGGGCATTATAATCCCATATTTAGCATACACAAGCATTATAACACACGAAATACAGATTGCAATACTTTTTTTAACTTTTTGAAACTTCGTTTCCGGGATACCGTTTTTTGCTTGGTGTTTTTGCACAAAGCCCTTTTCGGCATAATGCTAAAAGAGTTTTGTCACTTGATAACGGCAGGATTTTAATGTGCAATTAGCATAAAACATCAGGCGGTTTATGTACATATTCATCAATGAAACCTTTTGTACCAAAGGGAACGGGGAATGCGGCAAAATGTGAACTTATTGTGAAACTTTCTGTAAAAAACGGTAAATTTGCCCTGCGTAATTGAAAAAAATGTCAATAAATCAATATTTTTACTTGCAAAATGCGTTTCGATTGTGTAAAATGTAACTTGTTATAGTGGTTAATTTGACCATTTGCACAAATTCGCATGTACTCCAACAAATTATTGAATGAGGAGAATATTATGTCTAACAGAATTTTTCAGGGTCTTGTTCATCAGATGCGTGATGCAGTCGGAAGAACTCTGGGTGTAATTGATGAAACCGGTACTATCGTTGCCTGCAGCGAGCTGAGCAAGATAGGTGAAGTCTTTTCATCCGCAGTTGACGTTTTTTCCGATAATGAGCTTCACTGTGTAAACGGATATACCTTCTGTAATTTCGGCTCACATGTTCAGGCAGACTACGCCGTTTTCGTAGAGGGAACTGATGAAATAGCAGGCAGATTTGCGACCGTCTGCTGTGTTTCCCTTGATAAACTCAAACAGTATTATGAGGAAAAATTTGACAGAGCCAATTTCATCAAGAATGTTATCCTTGATAATATCCTTCCCGGTGATATCTATCTTAAATCCATTGAACTTCGTTTCAATATGGATGCTTACCGTACCGTACTTCTCGTAAGAGTTACGGATCATAACGATGCGGCTATTTACGATGCCGTTGCGAATCTCTTCCCCGATAAGAATAAGGATTTCATTATAAATATCAGTGAGACCGATATCGCCATCGTTAAGGAAGTACGACCCAATACGGAAACAAAAGACCTTGAAAAGCTTGCCCGTTCCGTTTCCGATTCTCTTTCAACAGAGCTTTATACCCACGTTCTCGTCGGTATCGGCACGACCGTTGAAGGCGTAAGGGATCTTGCACGTTCCTTCAAAGAAGCTCAGGTTGCTCTTGAAGTAGGTAAGGTATTCGATACGGAAAAGGCAATCGTTTCCTACGATAATCTGGGTATTGCACGCCTTATCTATCAGCTTCCCACCACTCTCTGTGAAATGTTCCTGAGCGAAGTATTCAAGAAGGGCTCAATTGACCGTCTTGACCACGAAACGCTCTTCACCATCCAGAGATTTTTTGAAAACAATCTTAACGTTTCCGAGACATCAAGAAAGCTTTTCGTTCACAGAAACACTCTTGTATACCGTCTTGAAAAGATTAAGAAGATTACGGGACTTGACCTGAGAGAATTTGACGATGCCATCGTATTCAAAGTGGCTCTTATGGTCAAGAAGTATCTTGATGCGAAGCCCGTTAAATATTGATAACCGGAATCAGAGGTTTTGAATCGTGATTGAATTTACTAACGTCACCAAAAAGTATGACAATAAGACAACCGCTCTGAGTGATGTAAATATCCGTATTGACAAGGGCGAGTTCGTCTTCGTTGTCGGTTCGTCCGGTGCAGGTAAAAGTACCTTCCTCAAGCTTATGATGAGGGAGGAGGTCCCCACCTCGGGAACGATTACCATTGACGGATTGAACCTTAATACAATGAAAAAGAAAAATATACCCCTTTTCAGAAGAAAACTGGGTATAGTTTTCCAGGATTTCAGACTTATTCCCACCATGACCGTATTTGACAACGTTGCGTTTGCATTGCGTGTTATCGGTGTGAACGAAAAGAAAATACGCCGCAGAGTACCTTACCTGCTCAGTCTTATGGGCCTGAGTGAGAAGTCAAGGAATTACCCCAAGGAGCTTTCGGGCGGTGAGCAGCAGAGAGTTGCTCTTGCCAGAGCTCTTGCAAACGATGCGGATATCATTATCGCCGACGAGCCCACGGGCAATGTTGACCCTCAGATGAGCTATGAAATCGTTGATTTGCTTATGCGTCTTAATGAAGCGGGCAAGACCATTATCATGGTTACCCACGAGCATTCCCTCGTCAAGTGCTTTGATAAGCGCGTAATCATACTTGAAAAGGGCAGTGTCGTTTCAGACGGCAGTCTTTCCGACCTTGACCAGGCATCCGCTCATATCAATCCCGCCAGTGAGATTTCAAGTACCTACGAGGATTCTCCCGCGGCAGAGGATTATTCCGTTTACCGTGCCGCCGCACAGCAGCAGAAGCTTTACGAGGGTGCGGCACCCGTTGCACCTGCGGAATACTATGAAGCAGCTCCGTCGCCCGTAGTCGTTCCCGGAGCGGAAAAGCCCGCTCCCGCAGAGGAACCGCAGATGGTTGAGTTGGATTTCCTTGATCCCGCACCTGCGATTGAGGATATCTATTCCTCATCACAATCAGCTCCAAACGGAGGTGAGAGTAATGACTAAAATCAAATATCTTACCAAAGAGGGCTTCAGAAATCTTGCCACTAACCGTCTTATGAGTTTTGCATCGGTTACCGTTCTTTTCAGCTGTCTGCTTCTTGTGGGTATCGCATTTATGATACTTGTCAATATCAATTCCTTTATTGACAGCATTGAGCAGGAAAACGTTATCATGGTCTATGCGGACCTTGAGCTGAATACGGATTCTCCCGCCTTCATTGACCTTCATAACAGACTTAAGAACGACAGCGATATACTCTCCGTTGAAATCGTTGATAAGGATTCCGCTTATGACGATATCCTCGGTGAGCTTGACGAAAACCTCAGAAATTATCTTGCAAATACAGACGAGAATCCTCTTCCCAACGGTCTTAAGGTAACCGTTAAGGATATGAATAATTTTGATTCCGTCGTTGCAAAGATAAAGCAGTACAGTAACATATACCGTGTTCACGAAAACAGCGCCCTTGCGGGTCAGCTTGCTTCAATCAGAAACGCGGTGCAGTATATCAGCTTGGGTGTTATCGCCCTGCTTCTTATCGTATCGCTTTTCATTATTTCAAACACAATCAAAGTTACCATGTTCTCCAGACGTCTTGAAATCAACATTATGAAGAGCGTGGGCGCTACAAACAGCTTTATCAAATGGCCTTTCATGGTTGAGGGTATTATAATCGGTATTATTTCCGGTTTACTTGCAACCGGTGCGGTATGGGGTCTTTACGAGCTTGTTATGAGGCAGCTTTCATCGGTATTCTCGGTATTCTCCGATGTTCAGAAGGTTTCCTTTATCAGTTACGCTCCTTATCTTGCACTTGTGTTTGTATTTATCGGTATTTTCACCGGTATTTTCGGCTCGGCCACATCAATCAGGAAATACCTGAAGGAAAGGAAGTTTGTGGATCTTGATGAATAAGAAACGCCTGACGTTAAGACTTACCGCACTTCTTGTTGCGGCTGTATGCTTCTTTTCTTCGGTGATTCCCTCATCCGTTCCGTCGGTATATGCCGCTGATGACAAGGAACTGAAGGACCTTCAGAATCAGTACAATAACCTTGAGAAGGAAATCGCAGAGAACGAAGCACAGCTCAATAAGATTCAGGGTCAGCAGAAGGACACCAAGTCCCAGCTCAGCTCCCTTAATAAAGAGATAGACTCCATGAATTCCCAGATTTCTATTCTCAGCAGCAGAATCAATCTTCTTGAAAGCAAAATCGCAACCCTCAATGCCAATATTGAGGATACCACGAAGCAGATTGCGGAAACCGAGAAAAATATAGAGAAAGCATCAAAGGATATCGTTGAAACGGAAGCATCAATGCAGGAAGCAAAGGAGCTTCTTCTCGGCAGAATCCGCGAAAACTATATTGCCGGTGAGTCCTCAATGCTTGAAGTAATATTCTCCAGCAATGACCTCTCCTCTTATTTCGAGAGGCAGGAGCTTATCCAGAGAGTATCCGAGGAGGATGCAGCTCTCATCAAGGAGCTTTCAGCAAAGGTCAAGGAGCTTAATGAACTGAAGGTTCTTCTCGAAAAAAGCGAGGAAGACCTTAAGGTCAAGAGCGAACAGCTTGCAGACGAAAAGGGTGACCTTCAGGATCAGTCCGATGACCTTTCCGGCAGCAGACAGGTTCAGCAGTCAAAAATGAACGAAGTCAGCGTAAAGCAGCAGGAGGTCCAGTCCCATCTTTCCGAGCTTGACCAGAACAGTGCCGAATATAAGGCAATCATTGCCCGTCAGAGAAAAGAAAGAGAAGAGTTGGACAGACAGATTGATGAATACATCAGAGTTCACGGCTCCTCTGCAGGTGACACACCCGATGCCGCCTACGCCAACGACGGTAAAATGGCATGGCCCGTAAAATTCCAGAGCTACGTTTCCTGCGGTTACGGCTACTATTCGGACGGTTCACCTCACTGGGGTACCGATATCTGTGCAGTAGGCGGTAATTCAAAGGGCAGACCCTTCTGCGCAGCACAGGGCGGTAAGGTCATCCTTGCAAAGAATGACGGCAACTGGAACTACGGCTTCGGCAACTACTGCGTAATTGACCACGGCGACGGTAAACAGACTCTCTATGCCCATTCAAGCGGACTTAAAGTACATGAAGGACAGATAGTCCAGAAGGGCCAGGAAATCGGTTATATCGGTGATACCGGCAACGTTACCGGTCCTCATCTTCATTTTGAGGTCAGAATCAAAAAAGCCGACGGTACGGTTAGCCGTGTAAATCCTCTTAACTATGTTAAGAACACCACAGCATAATTATTCGGAAGGGCTGTTTTATGACAGCCCTTCCGAATAAATTACCGGGAGGAATAAAATGAATAAAAAAGTATCTCTTGGTGTATGCATTTCCCTTGTTATTATTGCCGTTACCGCCACTTTTGCAGGTACCATGGTATTTTCAAAACAGATTTACAACAGGATAATCAGCAATATTTCACAGCGTGCCGAGTCCTACGATGCCGCCAACGAAATATATAAGCTCATATCCGATAATTTCTACGGCAAACTTGACGATTTCAATAATAACCTTGATGCACACGTTGCGAAGGGCTACGTTGACGGCCTCGGTGATTCAAACTGCTGTTATATGACCTCCTCCGAGTATGCCGAATATACCGACAGAACGGAAGTCGGCGTAACCGGTGCAGGCGTTGAAACGGGATTCAATGCAGACAAAAACGAGATGTATATTTCCTATGTCTACGAGGGCTCTCCGGCTAAGACCGCAGGGCTTGAAGCGGGTGACGTCATCCTTTCCGTAAACGGTACGGCGGTTACTCCGAAAAACAGAAAGGCACTTGCCTCAAAGTTTTACGGCACAAAGCTTCAGACCGTCTCGCTTGAGTATAAGAGAACGGGAGCAAAGAGTAACGCCGAGCTTATTATGGGCTTCAGCATCCCCTCCGTTATCGTCAGGGACGTTGACGGCGTAGGTTATATCCGTATAAGCCGTTTTTATAAGAAGACTCCCGAAGAATTCAAGGCCGCTCTCTCTTCAATCAAGGAAGGCGGTACGTCAAGCGTCGTTATTGACGTGAGAAACACGAGCGAAGGCACGATTGAATACGCCTCACAGACGGTTGACGTCATTGTCGGCAACGTTACGGGAAATATAGCAACGGCAAGATATAAAAACGGCAAGACGAAGACCTTCAATGCCAATGCAGGCGACTTCAACGATATAGATTTCGCCGTGCTTATCAATTCGGGTACATCCGGCCCCGCGGAGCTCTTTGCCGTTGATATCAAAGACATTTCACACGCTTCGCTTGTCGGTACGACCACCGCCGGCGTAGGCACGATGCAGGAAATATTCACTCTTGAGGACGGCTCGGCAATCCGTCTTACGACGGCACTTATAGTTCCTTACAGTGAATTATCCTCGTACAATGAAACGGGTGTTTCACCCACCGGAGACGAAATCCCCATGGACGAAAGTGCGGATATACTTATGCTTTCCGCCGATGAGGATATTCCTCTCAAAACCGCCGCCGTAATGCTTACGGAAAATTACAGCTGATGCGGTTATACATCAAAGCTTTTCACTATTTACCAATCGGAGAGAACTATGGGAAACGTAAATGCAAAATCACTTGAAAACGGCAATGTTCTTGTTGCCGTAAAAAATGCATACCGTGAAAGCGGTGACAGGGAAAAACTGCTGATTCTTCTTTCTGTCTTAAGGGATTCCGTTGTTATTGTGCCCGCCTCGGTTGCGGTACAGAAGCAGGACGAAGAGCTTTTTATGAATTCAAAGCCCGGTGACGAGGTCGTTACCTCATCGGATATCCATATTCAGCCGGATACGGTCAAGGATGCCGAAGGAAAGGTTTATCTGCCGATTTTTTCACAGAAGGAGCAGATGCCCGAGAATTACGCAAAATCCTTTTCGACGGTGCGTATAAGCGTTCCCCAGGCGATTGATATGGCACGTGCCTTCGATGATACCAAAGGACTCGTGCTTGATCCCTTTACCGAAGCGTTCGCAATCCCGTTTGAGCTTGCCGATGTTATTCTCGGTCTTCCTTCACAGCTTGATGAATAAAGGGTGATTTTATGGCAAATGAACACGGCGAATGGATTATGTACGGTGTTGACGATAACGACCCGTACTGTCTGCATACTGTCAATGATGCGATAAATTACATAAACGAAATCGGATTTCTGCCTCTCTTCAAAAATGAGATTCCGGGTTTTTCGCTTGAGGAAAGGACGGTTTCACGCTATTGGTGGTCCGGCATTACGGCGGTCGACCCGTGGGAGTGGAGAATTGTCATTGCCTCATCCGAAAAAATATCCTACGGTAAATTCTTTGATAAAAAAGCGGGTTTTATATCTCTTGAATGGCTTCCGTACTTTGTCAATTACCGACGTGACGGCTACGATTTTGATGCTCTTTGGGATGACGGTAAGGCACAGTACAGGCAGAAGAAAATCATGGACTGCTTCGTTGATAAAAATGAATATTATTCTCACAGATTAAAGCAGGATGCCGGCTTCGGAAAGGGCGGAGAAAAGAACTTTGAGGGTACGGTCACGGACCTTCAGATGATGACCTATCTCTGCGTTAAGGATTTCAGACAGAAGCTTAACAAACAGCATCTTCCCTATGGCTGGCCTTTGTCAATATATACGACCCCCGAGATTCTGTGGGGAAGGGAGCTCGTCACCTCGGCATACGGTGAAGAACCTTGTGTATCAAGGGACAGAATAATCAATCATATAAGAGAAGAGTACGGAGCGGCAGGGGATAAGCAGATACTTTCCCTGCTGAAATGAGGCAAAAATGAAGATATTTGTTGATGCGGATGCATGTCCGGTCGTCAGGATAACCGAGAAAATCGCAGAGAAATATTCGGTTCCCGTCATGCTCCTGTGCGACACCAATCACGTGCTTAATTCCGATTACAGCGAAATAAAAATCATCGGTGCGGGAGCGGATGCGGTAGACATTGCGCTGGTCAATCTCTGCGGCAGGGGTGACCTTGTCGTTACCCAGGATTACGGTGTCGCGGCAATGGCTCTCGGTAAGGGCGCATACGGTATTCATCAGAGCGGCAGATGGTATACCGACGAGAATATCGAAGGTATGCTCAACGAAAGATATGTGTCAAAAAAAGCAAGGATGGCGAGTGCCAAAAATCATCTTAAAGGTCCGAAAAAACGGACCGATGAGGATGATAAACGCTTTGCCGCATCCCTTGAAAAACTTATTTTGAAAATCAGGGAAAACGACAATGGTTAAAGAGATTATTCACGACCCTTTCCGCCTTTCATTCAAATCGACTTCCGCCTGCGCCGATGACATTGATACGGCAAAGGATTTGCTCGATACCCTTATCGCAAACGCAGACGGCTGTGTGGGTATGGCGGCAAATATGATAGGCGTAAATAAGAATATTATCGTTTTTGCTATGAACGGGGGTTATATGACAATGTTCAATCCCGTTATTCTCAGAGCATCCTCTCCGTACGAAACGGAGGAGGGCTGTCTTTCTCTCAGCGGAAAGAGAAAGACAAAGCGATTCAGATCAATCAGAGTGCAATATCAGGATGAGCTTTTACGAGTCAGGATAAAGACCTTTGAGGGCTTTACGGCTCAGATAATCCAGCACGAAATTGACCACATAAACGGAATACTCATTTAATTACGAAAGACCGCCCTTCGGCGGTCTCTTTATTTGCTCCGTAATCCCTTTTGTTTACAATAAATTCATTGATTTTTTACTTTGATAAGTATATAATTTATTTTGAATATTTATGTGCCGTTACGGCATACTACATATAGGAGAAAATATGAAAAAGACTTTGTCTGTAATATGCATAATTCTTTCAATTCTGATAGCGGCCTCCGCTGTCCCTCTTGCCTTTTCGGACGCCTATGATTCGTCCTTTGTAAACGGCGACTCGGAGGGCAGCTTCGGGGAAGCTCTCTTTTACGTTGACAACGGTAGGGCATGTATGAGTGACCTGACCTTTGCCGACAAGGATTACTATACGGATTATTCCGTAAAATCCCTCGCGGTTTCAAATGGTATGCTTTACGTCAATACGGGTAAAGAAATCAGAAACATTGCGATTTCTTCAAAGAAGGAAAGGACCGTTTATACCTCCGGCTCGGAAATAACTGATTTTTCGATATGGTACGGTAGGATATATCTGCTTGAAAACGGCACGGTTTATTCCGTGAATTTAAGCGGAAGAGATAAAACACCTGTCGTTTCCGACTTGAACGTTTCCTCCTTCTGGTTTGAGGATAACGGCGTTCTCTCATATATGACGGACGGGGAAATGATTTATACCCTCTGCCTTGAAAGCGGCGATATTTCCGAATCCGTTAATATGAAATCGTCAATCAGTAAGGATATTACCGTTCCCACTACCGTTGACAGTAAAGACGGCAACACTCCCTGCGGACTTACTCTCACTCAGCTGCGCAGTAAGTTCCCTCAGGGTAAATACTGGAACAGAGTCGGCAAATCCTCCAATAACGAAAACGGCTATACCTCAAGTCCCTGCCCCAATCATGATACCACAGCCACCTGCAATTGCTTCTCCCAATGGACAAGCTGGCAGTGTATGGGCTTTGCATATAAGCTTGCCTGGGATATTTCCGGCACCAACGCCCATTACTGGAATATTTCCTACAATAAGGACAGTATCAATACCGTCAAGGCAGGTGACTGCATCCGATACAATAACGACGGTCACACCGTGTTCGTAATCGGAGTAAGCGGCGATACCGTCACCGTTGCCGAATGTAACTGGGGAGCCAACTGCATTATCAAATGGGACCGTACCATTTCAAAATCCACGCTTAAGAGCTCCTTTACCTGGCGCAGAAGCTCTGATGCAATCGTTATTCAGGGCGGAGGAGACATAACCTACACAGTCGCCTTCAACGCCAACGGCGGCAGTACTCCCGAAGCATCCCGTCAGGTTACGGCAGGCAGTCAGTACGGCGCTCTTCCCATTCCCGCCAAAGAGGGTTACAACTTCACGGGCTGGTATACCCTGCAGAGCGGTGGCACACTCGTTGATGCTTCCTCCGTCTGCTATTCCAATACGACGTTATATGCCCGCTGGGAGGAAAAAACCTATAATATCACCTATGATTCCAACAGCGGAAATGACGAAATCAGAAATTTGCCCAGACCTCAGGTAAAAAAGCACTTTTCTACCCTTACTCTCTCTATTTCCGTCGATCCCACGAGAACGAATTATAAATTCCTCTACTGGTGCGCCGATAAGTACGGTGCAGGTACACAGTATACGAGCAGAGACCGTTCCTTTGATGTGAATGCCGATACCGTTCTCTATGCAATTTGGGAGGGCAATGAATATAATCTCAAGTTCATCGCCAACGGCGGCAGTTGTGACGTATCAAGCAAAAAGGTGAGATTCGGTTCACCTCTCGGCGAGCTTCCCGTTCCTACAAGGACCGGCTACGATTTCCAGGGCTGGTATACAAAGTCCGACAGCGGCGAGCAGGTTACGGAAGCCACGGTCCTTGATTCCGTCAACCTTACGGTTTATGCCCACTGGGCAACCGCACAGTATACGATTACCTATGACAGCAACGGCGGAGGAAACGTTCCCTCATCGCAGATAAAGACCTACGGTCAGTCAATCAATTTAAGTACTCTTCAGCCCACGAGGAGCGGCTTTAAGTTCCTTCACTACAACACAAGACCTGATGACAGCGGTACCGTTTATATGCCCGGAGCCGCCTTCTATGAGGAATCCTCAACCGTTCTCTATGCGATATGGGAGAGAAATAAATATACCGTTGAATTTAATGCAAACGGCGGTGAAGGAAACGTTCTCCCGGCTTCCAAATATCATGATATTGAAATCACTCTTCCCGGAGCGGTATTTGAAAAAGCGGGCTGCGACCTTGTACAATGGAATACAAAGCCCGACGGTACCGGTGCCGGCTATGAGCCCGGCGGCAGATACAACGGCAACGGAAATACCGTCCTCTACGCTATATGGGACGTAGCTAAATTCAGGATTACGTATATAGCTCAGGGAAGCGACAACGGTCCCTCACAGGATATCAAAATTTATGACGAGAGCATAAATCTCAGCTCCGTCACTCCGTCGAAAGAGGGCTTTGACTTCATCTGCTGGAATACCGAGCAGGACGGCTCGGGTATTGATTATCAGCCGGGTCAGACCTACACGAAGAACGAGCATCTTATCCTTTACGCCAAGTGGGACAGACATAAGTACAATGTTGTCTACGACCTGAACGGCGGCAGTGCAGGTCCGCGAAGCGAAGTCAAATATTATGACATTGCGCTTTATATCAGCCCGTTTGAAGCAGCAAGAAACGGTTACACCTTCCTCGGCTGGAATACGAGCCGTGACGGAAGCGGTACAAAATACGAAGCGAATCAGACCTATCTTGATAATGCACCTCTTACCCTTTACGCCCAGTGGAGCGCCAATAAGTATACGATTACCTTTGATGCTCAGGGCGGCGAGTGCGATACCGCAAGCAAGGTTTATACCTACGACACTCTTTACGGTAAATTCCCCGTATGCAATAAGGCCGGATATTCATTTGACGGCTGGTATTCAGCCAAAAACGAAGGTACCCGTTTTGAAGAAACCGACATAGTAAGGATAACAGGTAGCAGAGTGCTTTATGCTCACTATACTCCGATTGTGTATACCGTTACCCTTGATGCGGATGAAGGTGTATGCAGTGTCTCGTCGCTGTCCGTTACCTTCAATACGGAATACGGCACTCTTCCCGTTCCCTCAAAGCAGGGTTATGTGTTTGCGGGCTGGTTTACCTCTTCGGGCGAGCAGGTAAGCTCCCCGTCAATTATGAAAACACCCTCGGATATCACCCTCAAGGCCGCATGGGTAAGCGTCAAATCAACGGTTATCTTTGATGCAAACGGCGGTAAGTGTGACGTTGATAACGCCGTCGTTTCCTACGGTGAAACCTGCGGCACTCTTCCCTCCGTTTTTATGAAGGGATACAATTTTATCGGCTGGTTTACCGCAAAGGAAGGCGGTACGCGTGTTGAATCCGACTCTGTCGTGACTGCACTGAAAACACAGATACTTTATGCTCACTATGAGCCGAAAACATACAGAGTAACGTTCGGAAACGCGGGTACTTACAGTATTGCCTACGGCGAAAGCTTCGGCGATAAGCTTCCTTCTCCCGAAGCAAACCGCAGTGTGTTCTGCGGCTGGTATACCGCAGACGGTGAACGTTTCACGGCCGATACAAAGTATACGTTTACAAGCGATATATCCCTTATCCCGGTATATACTCCCTATCCCGATGAAATGACCGTGAAATTCGTCGCTGACGGAAAGACGGTTGAAGAGGTTAAAATCGGTGACGGCTTCACCGAGCCGGAGGTACCCGCAAAGGCGGGCTTTAACGGCGAATGGGAAGCATATTCCCAGGATTCATCCTGCGTTGTTCAGGCGGTCTATACTCCCGTTACGTATAAGCTTACGTTCGTTACTCCCGAAGGAAATACCTTTGCGTATTATTCATTCGGTGATTTGATTGATTATTCCGCCGTTACCGCGCCCGACGGCTTCACGGTCGGAGAGGTTTCCTCCGAAGCACCCGTAACCATGCCCGCGAAGGACGTTGAGGTATCCGTTTCTTTCGTTCCCGTAACCTACTGCGCAGATTTCATCAGCGGCGGTAAATCGGCAGGTACGGCAAAATATACCGTAGGCGCAAAATCCCTGAACTGTCCCGAAGTTCCCGACAGAAAGGGCTACAGCGGCAAATGGGAGGATTACACCATTGTTCCCGGCGGTATGGTTGTCTTTGCAGAGTATTCTCCGATTACGTATCAGATGATATTTACTGCAGACGGTGTTGAAGCGGGCAGGGTTGACTATACGGTTGAGTCCGACGATATCACTCCTCCCGACGTACCCGAAAAAACCGGATATACCGGCATCTGGGAATCCTATTCCTTCCCCGCAGGCGGCTGTACCGTCAATGCGGTCTATACGCCGAATACCTATACCGTATATTTCCTCGGTGCAGGTGAGGTCAGCTACGTTTACGGTGATGACAGCATCATTCCTCCCGAAGTGCCACACAGAGACGGTTACGAGGGCAGCTGGGGCGAATATACTCTTGATGCCTCCAATAAATACGTTGGCGCCGTTTATACGCTTATTACATATTACGCGACCTTTGTTGCAAACGGCGAAACAGTGGCGGTCGTTCCCTTTGACGTTACCTATACGGGCCTTGAGGAGCCCCCGATTCCTCTTGGTTCGGCGGTTTCGGCAAGGTGGGAGACCTATATCATCAAAGCATCCGATATGACGGTCAATGCAGTTTATACCTACAGCGACCTGAAAATCATGGGCTTTACAAAGCAGAGAAACGAAAGCTACAAAACCACCATTACCTTCATGTCACAGATTGATAAAACCGTTCCCGGTGCACAGGTGCACTGGTACGTAAAATTTGACGGCGGAGAATTTACGGATGTGACACCCGACGGTGCATTTTCCTATACCGTAAAGGAAGCAAAGAAGTCCTACGAAATTATGGCAAAATACTATCTCGGAGATGAGGAAATCGCTCACTCCGATACAGAGAGAGTCGTTATAAAAAATAATCTCTGGGCAAGGATTCAGGCATTTTTCAAAAGGATTTTCTCCTCACTTCCCGTATTTATCCAAAATTGATTTTGACATTGAATACCCAGCTTGTTCACGCAGATCGTGTATTTCATGAAACTGACAAAGGAAAACAATATGCAGATTTCTGATAATAAGGTGAAATTTGAATATAACGGGGTCACCCTGTTTCTCTCCTTCTGCGATGAGGGCGTATGGCGTCTTCAATCCGCAAAGGACGGAAAAGCCGGCGATTACGGTGCTTCGCAGATTCTCTCGCGCGACCTGGGTGAAAAACCGTATGACGTTACCCGTGAAATCACGGAGGAGCAAAATAACAGCTCTCTCACCGTCAGAGGTGACGACGGCTCCTTCGTTACTGCAGATAAAAAATACATTACTTTTTTTGATGCCTCGGGAAAGCCGAGGAAGGTCATTTCCCGTATCAGTCGTAAACGCAATAAAATCGGCGCCGCTTTTCTTCTCGGTAAAAATGATGCGGTATACGGTACGGGTGAAAGATTTGACAGCGTAAATCAGCGCGGAAAAAGTACGGTCATCTATGCCATTGACAAATGGTGTGCAAAGCACGGAAACAGCTACGTTCCCGTTCCCTTCGTCATTATATCCGACTGTACCGCCGTTTTTCAGAACAGATTTGAGTTTTCCCGTATCAATGCCCGATCCTGCCTTGAATTCATTCAGTCGGATGCGGAGCTTGATTTATACGTGATGTATGCTTCTTCACCCGATAAGCTGCTTACCGCTTATTCCCGTATCAGCGGTTTTGCGCCTCTTCCTCCGCAATGGGCGTTCGGCACCCTCGTTTGCCGATATCATCCCGAATTTGGGACAAAAGAGGGAGTATACGCCATGTCGGAGGAAATGAAAAAGAACGGCTTTCCCTGGGACGGCATCATCATGGAGGGCTTCGGCTCCTGGAAAGCCGAAAAACGGGACGAGCTCAGGGAAATAAGCGAAAAGTTTCATTCCGACAATAAAAAGGTGATGATTTACGAGCAATGCGGCAGATTTCCCGACCCTTACAATTCGGAAAAACTCGGGCTTGAGGATAAGCTTGCGGTAAATTATCCCGATAACGTTGAACTTC
Organism: Acutalibacteraceae bacterium; assembly: GCA_045598305.1. Taxonomy (GTDB): domain Bacteria; phylum Bacillota; class Clostridia; order Oscillospirales; family Acutalibacteraceae; genus CAG-177. The sequence goes on along the minus strand of JAZLLW010000019.1, from coordinate 9,168 downwards.
ACGAAACCCGTTCCCTTAACCTCATAGACAATCTGCATCACAGGAGTATGAAATGCTATGATCTCACCAATCCCGAAACGGTTGAAAAGTGGGACAGTATTTGGAAGATTTACAGAGAGGATCTGCTCGTTGACGGAGCAAAGATTGATTTCTGTGAGCAGTTTCCCGATAATAAACCCCTTACATTCTTTGACGGCAGACAGACCGCGGGAGCGCATCACTGGTATCCCGTGCTCTATAATTCACTCAGATACCGTCAGTTCAATCAGAGTGAAAGGGGAGGACTGTGCTTCTCAAGAGGCGGAGGAATCGGCGCCCAGAGATATCCCTTTATCTGGGCGGGAGATCAGATGCGTGAATATCGCTTTTTTACAAGCGTTATCAACGCCGCCTTGTCCCTCGGTCTTTCGGGCGTTCCGTTTGTCAGCTGGGATATGGCGGGATATATGCCCGCAATAAACCCCTTTGACAGACACGATGAGAGTAAAATATTTATCAGAGGTCTTGAATTTACCTGCTTTTCTCCCGTTATCCAGACACACGGCAAGGTAAAGAGACCCTATGATTTTGACGAGCATACAAGGGACGTTTACAGAGCTTATGCGAATCTTCACGAGAAGCTCAGACCCTATCTGCTTGAGCAGGCGGAAATTTCCTGCAAAACGGGGCTTCCTCTTATGCGTCATCTTTTCCTCTATGACTGCGAAGATGAAAAACTGCGTAATATTGAGGACGAATATATGCTCGGCACGGCCCTGCTTGTTGCTCCCGTAATGGGCAGAGGCAAAAAGAGAAACGTATATCTGCCGAAAGGAAAGTGGCAGGATATCTTTACGAAGAAAGAATATGAGGGCGAAAAAACAATAAAAAACTATCCTGTTCCTCTTGAATCGATTCCCGTTTTCCGTCTTATTGACGCTCCCTCGGACACTGTTGAAAAAGTGCTTTCCGATTCCTCGGATCTGCTTAATGAAATCCATTCGTTTACAAAGGGGTAAAATTTATGTCAGCGGATAATAAAATTCACGTTGCCTTCGGTTTTCACGTCAACTGCTACCATTCATACAGAGGCGATACCAATGACGGCCTCGGCTTCGGCTCCGATATCAGGATAATCAGAAAGATTATTGACGCGCTTAATAAATTCAACGAAGAGGGCATCCCCGTCAAGGGTACGTGGGATTCCGAAAACTTCTTTTCTCTTGAAAAAATATTACCCGAATTTGCTCCCGATATCATTGAGGGAATGAAGGAAAGGGTAAAAAAATACGGTGATGAAAATATCATAATGGGTTACAGCAACGGCGCTCTTTCGGCGATGACGGAGGATGAATTTGCCGCCTCAATCAATCTTGCGGTAACCAATCCTCAGGGCTCGGGCCTCAAGGATATTTTCGGCGAATGTGAAATGATAGTCAGGCCTCAGGAGGTAATGTTCACTCCCTCTCAGGTTTCGCTATACAATAAATGCGGAGTAAAAGCACTCTGCCTCTATTATTCCTGCGTTCCCTTTGACGCTTTCAGAACGTTGATTCCCGCCCTTCCGGATGAGCTGGCATTCAATCCGCTTACCTATACGTATAAGGGCGAATCCCTCACGGTTATCCCTACCTACAATAATTCGGATATCTGTGATGCCGGATGTCTGAGAAAATGGGTAAAGGATCTTCGTAAGAAACAGGAATCGGGAGAAATCAACTGTGACCTTTTCATTTTCGTCAATATGGATGCCGATGCCATTTTCTGGGAAACAATGAATCTTCCCGTAATCGGCAGCAAGCTTGCAAACACGGACGGAATCCACGGCCTTGTCAAAGAAATTGCCGACCTTGATTATATTGTATTTGATACTCCCGGCGGATATCTTAAAGCCCACGAAGCCGTCGGCAGCGTAAGTTTTACTCAGGATACCGCAGACGGCAACTTTACCGGCTATGCTTCTTGGGCGGAAAAACCGTATAACCGCAAAATCTGGACGGCTGTTGAAAGGGCAAGGGCAATGTCAAAGGTCACCTCCGACTCCGACAGTGCCTCTCCCTCATTCAGAGACAGAGTGCTTCTGCTTTCAACCACTCATTTCGGCCTTGCCACGCCCGTGCTGAATATTCAGCGTGAAACGAAGGCAAACGCTCTTGCCGAAAGTGTCGTTTCCCTTGAAAAATCGGCACTTCCGTCTTCGGAAAAGCTTACAGTACATAATATTACGGGCAGTACCCTTCAATGCCTTCAGCTCAAGGTCAACGGTAAATACAGCCCCGATGAGATTTATCTTTCGGGTGACGGACTTGTGAATTATACACTTGTTCCCGTTGGTGAGAATGCCGGCACTGTCTTTGCGGTAATGCGTTTTGATAAAGCGGAAAAAGAATATGAAATTACCGCATCAATCGGTGAGAAATCCATCGCTTCGGTCGGACTTGACCTTGAAGCCGGTTCTTGCGCAATCAAGTTTTCACCTTCCGGTATCAGAGAAGTTCTGCTTAACGGCAGGAAAATCGGCGGCAGGGAGTTCCTTCGCAGCTTCATTACCTATGGCAAAAAGAATTATCTTTTCAATATCCTTGACGTATCGGCGATTCCCTGTGGAGGAACGGGAAAATGTATACGCATGAAGGGAAAAATCAACCTTCCCGGCGAGCTTTCAGCAGGTAAATTCGTTTACGATTTCTTTACGCTTGAAGGGGTTGATATGATATTCGTCACTACGGATATAACCTATCCCCATACTCCCGAAGCGGATTCCATTTCAACCGAAAATTCCACTCTCGGCAGATACACCGATATGAAATGGACTCAGGCCGTTCCCTTTGAGCTTACACCCGATATGAATGGTGATATTTCCGTCATCAAACGTAATTTCACGGGTGACGTTTCCTCGTTCAGAGTTGCCTCGTTCGGTGAAGCGGACGAAAAGAACAAAGCTCTCTGCTCCTTCAATCATCAGCTTACGGGCGGCTTTACGGGACTTACCTGCGAGGACTGCGGTGTTATCCTTGCCAATTCAAGGCAGGTGGGCAACTCCATGGCACACTGCCCGATGCGCCTTGAGGAAGACGGCACGGTACGTATGAATCCATTCGGCACCTACTACGGTCCTCAGCGCCACCATTGGGGCAGGGGAAAGGATGAGGTACTCAACGTCTATACTCTTGTCACACCGCAGGGCAAGTCCATAGCACCCTCATATAACGGCGTTACCGAGCGCAGCGTTATGGCTCTCTGTATGTTTGAGGGCAGTGCTCCCGATGAAGCTTATCTCGGGGAGATTACCGCCTTTTCCGACGGTGCGGTTGCGAATGCACCTGATGGTTCACTGCTCACCCCCTTCATCGGTGATAACGTTATATTACCCGAAACGAAGGCAACGGGTGAAACCGGTACCAATCTCAGAAATCCCGTACTCAACGGAATCAAGGGCAATCTGGGAAAATATATCACGGGCGGTACAAAAGCCGTGTTTCATATTCTGAAGAATCAGCTTAATTCAAAATAAACATAATAAAATACGAAAATATACAAAAAACCGTGTTTTTTTACTAAAAAATGCGGTTTTTGCTATTGATAAATACAATTTATCGTGTTAATATAATAATGTATCTATATTAGTATAAGGGGAAGTATGTGCAGATGAAACGCTTTATTTCGGTTTTTCTCGCATTTATTCTTACATTTTCCGCTGCGGCAATCAGCTTTGCCGAATCGGAGGATGTTTTATATTCCCCTGCGGAGCAGACTGATTCTTCTCCTCTCAGTTATGTGGTTCTCGGTGACTCCATCGCGCGCGGAGCAGGTCTCTGGAATCCCGAGGAAGCGGTTTACGGCAAAATTGTAGCCGATACCGACGGATTTGAATACCGTAATTTCGGTATAGACGGTTTTCGTTCAGTTGACCTCGTAAATCTTATTCAGAGGGAAAATGTTGCGAATGCACTCAAGGATGCGGATATTATCAGCATCTCAATCGGAGGCAACGATTTCCTCAGAGGCAATCTGCCCGGTGTTATTCTTTCAACGCTTATCGGCAACAGAGCACCGCTCAATGCCATCATTGACGGCTTTTATGAGAATTTCTGCACCGTTATTGATGAAATCAAAGCCCTCAATCCCGATGCGGTCATACTTACACAGACTCTTTATAATTCCGGCGGATACATTATTTTTTATCCGGTTTTTGAAATCGCACTCAGGCAGTTCAACGACTGCTTTTACAGATATCGGGAAGAGAATCCCGGTTCAATAGAAATCATTGACGTTTATTCGGCATTCAGATTCAAGGGTATCAATATTTGCGGTGATACCATTCATCCCAATGCCTCGGGTAATAAGATAATTGCCCGTGAAATTCTGGTCAAGCTCAATGAACTCGGCCTGGGAGACAAGACCGAGCCGGTTATCAACGCGGAGCCGGTCACCACGATATCGGTCAATCCCAAAAATTTAATTTATTTAATTATTTTGCTCATAAACAAGACTACTGCAGTTACATAATATTTCGGTTTCTATCACAGATTTTGGAGGCTCGACATGCATAATATGGGGTACGGATACGCGCCGATCGTAATGTTCGTATTTAACAGGCCGAAGCACTTTTTAGAAACGGTTGAAGCCCTTTCAAAGTGCCCGGAGGCATCAGAAAGTGAATTGTTTGTATTTTCCGACGGTCCCAAGACGGAGAAGGACTCCATCAAAGTAAGTCAGGTACGCAAGTACGTCCGTATGGAAATGGCAAAAAGGCGCTTTGCCAACGTGCGTCTTGAGGAACGCAAGGTAAATTTCGGTATGGCAAAGAATGTTATCGAGGCGGTTACTCAGGTGGTCAACAGATACGGAAGGTGTATCGTTATTGAAGACGATGCTCTTTGCTCACCCTATCTGCTCAAATTCTTCAATTCCGCTCTTGATTATTACGAGGATAACGAAAAAATAGGCGCGATCGCCGGCTACACGCCCGGACTTGAATTTCCCGAAACGTATACCAAAGATTATTTTACCGCTTACCGTCCCAGCTCATATTCATGGGCCGTGTGGAGGAGAAGCTGGGAAAATGTTGACTGGGAGCTTGAAAATATCAGAGATTTCTACAATGACCTTTTTCTCGTCAAAAAGCTCAATCTGAACGGCACCGACAGATACGACAGACTCTGTAAGGTAGCAGACGGCAAGAGCTCGTCGTGGTCCGTACGCTTTCACGCTCACCTTGTCAAGAATGATATGCTGACGATTTATCCCAAGTATTCCTATATTTACAACACGGGTATTGACGTCAATGCCGATGCCAAGCAGTCAATCGAGGATCAGGATATGAATGCCATTGATTTGGCACGTGCAAAGGAAGAAATAGAGTTTTTCGATGATATCGAGCCCGATGCTGAAGTTCAGCTTGCAATGAGAAAGCATTATTCGGGCGATGCCGTTACGGAAGCAAAGAGATTTGCCAAGGCATTGTTCAATAAGGCGACAAAACGGTAATTATATGATTTCATTTATCTGGCCTTTAATTCTGATAGTATTATCAAACACAGTTTATCAGATATGTACCAAAACCGTACCCGAGGGAGCCAATCCCTTTGCAACCCTCACGGCGACCTACGCCGTGGGAACGGTTGTATGTACGGTTTTGTTTTTCGTTACGAATCACGGCGGGAATCTAATAAAGGAATACGCAAAGTTCAACTGGTCTCCCTTTGTGCTCGGGCTTGTCATAGTCGGTCTTGAAGCGGGCTACATATACGCATATAAGGCGGGCTGGCAGGTGAGTACTCTTCCTGTTGTCCAAAGCGCATTTCTCGCGGTGACTCTCATAGTTGTGGGCGCATTTCTTTATCACGAAAACGTGACCTGGAACAAAATTGCCGGCATAATCGTCTGCATAGCGGGACTGTTCCTCATAAATATGAAATAAGGTGTATTATGAAACTTACTTCGGATGATGTTGTTCTCTTTACGGGAGATTCCATAACAGAGGGCAAAAGAGAAAGAAGAATGGACTGTAACCACGTGTTCGGTCACGGCTATCAGTATACGGTTGCTTCAACCCTTGCTCTTAAGAACTGTGCCGCAGGGCCTAAATTCATCAATAAGGCGTATTCGGGATATACGATTACCCGTCTGCTTGAAACCTGGCAGGAGGACGTGTGTGCCAATAAACCTACGGTCGTTTCAATTCTTGACGGCGTAAACGATTCTTCCTTCGGATTTCTGAACGGACTTACGATTGAGGAAACGGCAGACAGGTACGAAAGAGATTTCGTCACAGCCGTTGAAATGACAAAAAAGGCAAGTCCCGATGTACGCTTCGTCATACTTGAACCCTTCTATTTTCCCCTTGAAAGAAACGGTTCTTATGCTCTGACTCCTTATTCGGAGGTTGAGCCGCCTTTCGCAAGACCCGACAGCGGCGATACAGATGAAATCGTGAATTATCGCCTGGAGGCAGTTCCTCTTCTTGCCGCAAAAGCAAAGAAGATTGCAGACGGATACGGCTTCACGTTCGTTCCTCTGCGTGATAAATTCCTTGAAAAAATCAAAATATCAAGACCCGAATATTTTACCTGGGACGGTGTTCATCCCACCATGACGGGCCATGCCCTCATAGCAGAGGAGTGGCTGAAAGCAACGGCAGATTTATAAAGATAAGACCTGCTTTTCGGAATACGGAAGGCAGGATTTATTACTTATTTGTGAATTTTTGAAAAAACACTTGATTTTGGAAGACAAAGTGATTAAAATACAAATTAGCACTCAGGTGATGAGAGTGCCAAAATAATGTTCGATTATTTTTTTCGGAGGTAATAAATATGACAATCAAACCCCTTGCAGACAGAGTTGTTGTAAAGCTCGTTGAAATGGAAGAGACTACGGCCAGCGGCATTATCCTTGCTGCATCTGCTCAGGAAAAGCCCCAAATCGCCGAGGTTATCGCAGTAGGTCCCGGCGGAATGGTTGACGGTAAGGAAGTCAATATGTATGTCAAGGTCGGTGATAAAGTAATCACAAGCAAGTATTCCGGCACAGAGGTCAAGCTTGATAAAGAAGAGTACACCATCGTTCGCCAGAATGATATTCTTGCAATCGTTGAATAATATACGGAGGAAATTACTATGGCAAAAATGATTATTTACGGTGAAGATGCCCGCAAGGCCCTTCAGGCAGGCGTTGACAAGCTTGCAGATACAGTCAAGATTACACTCGGTCCCAAGGGCAGAAACGTTGTACTTGATAAGAAATACGGTGCACCTCTCATTACAAATGACGGTGTGACCATCGCCAAGGAAATCGAGCTTGAGGACGCTTTTGAGAATATGGGCGCTCAGCTTGTAAAGGAAGTTTCCACAAAGACCAACGACGTTGCCGGTGACGGTACCACCACCGCTACTCTTCTTGCTCAGGCACTCATCAGAGAGGGCATGAAGAACGTTGCCGCAGGTGCCAATCCCATGGCAGTCAAAAAGGGTATCGCAAAGGCAGTCGATACTGTTGTTGCAGAGCTTAAAAAGAATTCCAAGCCCGTTGCCGGTTCAAAGGATATCGCAAGAATCGGTACTATTTCTTCAGGTGATGAAGAAATCGGCAAGTTCATCGCAGAGGCAATGGAAAAGGTTACAGCCGACGGCGTAATTACCGTTGAGGAATCCAAGGTCGGCTTTACAGAGGCAGAAGTAGTTGAAGGTATGCAGTTTGACCGCGGCTACATTTCTCCCTATATGGTAACGGATACCGATAAGATGGAAGCCGTTATTGACGATGCTCTTCTTCTTATCACAGATAAAAAGATTTCAAGTGTTCAGGATATTCTTCCTCTCCTTGAGCAGATTATGCGTGCAGGCAAGAAACTTGTTATCATCGCAGAGGACGTTGAGGGCGAAGCTCTTTCAACGATTCTCGTCAATAAGCTTCGCGGTGTATTCACCTGCGTATGCGTAAAGGCACCCGGCTTCGGCGACAGAAGAAAAGAAATGCTCCAGGATATCGCAATCCTTACCGGCGGCGAGGTCATTACCTCCGACCTCGGACTTGAACTCAAGGATACTACCATGGCTCAGCTCGGCCAGGCACGTCAGGTTAAAATCGGCAAGGATGATTCCATCATCGTTGACGGTGCAGGCGATAAGGCAGCTATCGCTTCCAGAGTTAACCAGATCAAGGCACAGCTTGAAAATACAACCAGCGACTTTGACAGAGAAAAGCTTCAGGAAAGACTTGCAAAGCTTTCCGGCGGCGTAGCTGTTATCAAGGTCGGTGCGGCTACCGAAACGGAAATGAAAGAGAAGAAGCTTCGCATTGAGGATGCTCTTGCAGCTACCAAGGCAGCCGTTGAAGAGGGCTGCGTAGCAGGCGGCGGCGTTGCCCTTCTCAATACCGCGTCTGCAGTTAAAACACTTCTTGATAATACCGACGATGCAGACGAAAAGACAGGTGTCAAAATTGTTCTCAAGGCAATTGAAGAGCCCGTTCGTCAGATTGCTCTCAACTCCGGTCTTGAAGGAAGCGTAATCGTCAATGCAATTTATGCTTCAAAGAAGGTCGGCTACGGCTACGATTTTGCTAATGATAAGTATACCGATATGGCTAAGGCAGGCATCCTTGACCCCGCCAAGGTTACCCGTTCCGCAATCCAGAATGCAGCATCCGTTGCAGCTATGGTGCTTACCACAGAGAGTCTCGTTACAGAGAAGCCCGATCCCGCGGCAGATGCAGCCAACGCAGCAGCTATGGCAGCAGCCCAGGGCGGCGGAATGTATTGATAAATCGGAATAAAAAGCAGTAAACCCGGTATGACTTCGGTCATGCCGGGTTTTTCTTTTTTTGAAACGTTGTCGGTATACGCAAAAGCCGTTTCCCGGAATGTTTGAAAAATAAGTAGAATATTACATATTTTTCTGCTCAAAATACAGTCAAATAATGAAATTTGCATATTTTATTTCACTGTGATTATGTGATAAAATTTATTTGATTTTTTATTCGGAGGTTAAGTTATGAAACAGTGTTTATCCGTTTTTCTTTCTTTACTTGTTTTGGCTACCTCGGTTGCACTGGGTCTCTCTCCCGCTGCCGAAATCTCGGCGGAAGAAAACAGCGCGGCCAACCTTGTTGAACAGATGGTAAACAAGGATGCTCCCGACGGTTTTGACCCTGAAGGAGATAACCCTTACAGTGTGGGAAAAAACG
>JAZLLW010000018.1:0-34820 GCA_045598305.1 Acutalibacteraceae bacterium | reverse complement strand
GTAGCTCAGTTGGTAGAGCAGTGGACTGAAAATCCACGTGTCGCTGGTTCGATTCCGGCCGAAGGCACCATTTTGCGGATGTAGCTCATCTGGTAGAGCGCCACCTTGCCAAGGTGGAGGTAGCGAGTTCGAGCCTCGTCATCCGCTCCATTTTTTTGGTACCATAGCCAAGTGGTAAGGCAGCGGTCTGCAAAACCGCGATTCCCCAGTTCAAATCTGGGTGGTACCTCCAGAATCAAACCCTTGAGATTATTGATACTTCCTTATGTATCAACGGTTTCAAGGGTTCTTCTATTTCAGTTTGCGACATCGTACTTATCACTACTTATAACTACTTATCACTACTTTTGCAGACAATTTGCAGATAATTTTCTTGGATTTACGTAATATTTTTATACAGAACTATACGGAATTTATAGCATCAATTCTCTTCGTGTAAAGATTACGGTGTTAACCGAGTATTATTTTTTTTATTCTCGTCCTTGAGAGGCACTTACCGTCCTCCGCACCGCCGCAGCAATACGACATCAGCATTTCTTTTTCACCGGGGAAGAAGATTGCGGGGTAGCAATAGCCGTGCCCGGGATCGTCTTCAATTACCGTAAAGTCGGAAAAATCCATTCCGTTTTCACTCTGTGCCATTACGAAGGGATAACGTCCCGCGTGTATCCATTTTTCTTCTCTGTATCTGCCGTTATATTTGGGGACGGGATTCCAGACGGCGTAGTAAATTCCGGTATAGGGATTCCTTGAAATCAGCATGGGAGAATCGGGAGAGGTAAAGCGCGAGGGTATCGGTGACGTCCAGCTTTTTCCGTTATCGTCGGAAATACTTTCAAACTGGAAGCATCTGTCCGTGCGGAAATATCCGTAAAGCTTTCCGTCGGGCAGAACGGAAATTCCCGGCTCCTGCAAACCCGTTTCCGAGTGACCGGGATTCGGCATTTCAACGACTTCCGAAAGCGGATGCCAGTTTTTTGCTTCGGCATCGGCGCCGAAAAAACGGCATGAACTGAAATAATTAATGCCGTTTCCGATAATTCTATGCCTTGCCGCGGGAACGAGAAGCTTACCGTCAGGCAGCTTACATACACGGCAGTTGTTTACGACATAGTAAATACTGTCATTGAATTCTATGCACGTCTCGGCTTCACCGAAACGGGTTTCATCCCCGATAGCGCGTCGAAGATAATAAGCGGAACGGGGCCCGGATTTACAGAGATAAAACAGACAGAGCGTACCGTTGTCAAGACGGCAGAAAGAAACGCTCATAATATTACGTGTATTGTGCTCATCCGCGCGGGCAAGCAGGTAAGGAAGATGCTCAAAGCTGTTTCCTCCGTCACGTGAAATCATTCCGGCAATATCGCACGGGGCGTCATCCTCGGAGGAATCGCCCGTATACCTGCTGTATGCAAACAAAATCGAGCCGTCCTTCAGAAAGGCAAAATCTCCCTCGCTGTTTCGGGGATTGTTTTTGCACGGAGGTATCTCCGCAACCGTATTTATGCTGATAATTTCAGGCGCATTCATGATAATGTATCCTCCGACTGTGTGATTGAATTAAGCGGTACAAGGTCAGTAAAATGTTGACCTCATATCAAGCTTGAATATACGAAGTTTCTGTGTACCGTAAGCGACTCGCCGACGGTCGGTTGCCCGAAACATTACTGTTCTATCTTCTATATATCACACCGTAGTTTATAACGCAAGAAAAAAATGGAGCGGCATCAAATTTCTCAACTCGTGATTGATATTTGATTTTTCACGCTGTATAATGAAAAAGGAAAGAGATATTTTATGAGAGGTGAGAAAAATGTTCAATGAAGAATGTTACAAAAAGCTGACCGAAAAGGACTGTCTCGGCAAGTACGGCAGAAACTGCTATATCGGTTTTTCCTGCTTTTATCTTGCATCCTGCTTCATTGCGGTGCTGCTTCTGATGTTCTTTGACAGATTTTCGTGGGTATTTCCGATTGTGATTGTGCTCGGGCTGATAATCATAAACGTAATTATGAGCCGTCAGCTGAAAAAAGAGCCGTATCTCTGTGACTACGCCGAAATTGAAAGCACGGACAAGGCGTATGCAACGCTGAAAATCGGTGACACAAAAATCAAAGCGTCTTCATTTGAAAAATTCCTTAAAAACGAGAATCTCAATTCCTACGCTCCGGGTGACAGGGTAATCGTTTTTTCACCCGACAAAAGAATGTCCAGACCCCTTTTTACGAAAGCGGATTAACCGAACTTATCTGAAAATCGGGAGGTGCCTATGAGAGAATTTTATATTACCGCCGACGACGGACTTGAGCTTTCCGTTGCCGGATTTGAAAAAGAAAATCCCAAGGCGATAATTCAGGTTATTCACGGCGCTATGGAGCATAAGGAAAGATATTATCAATTCTGCAAATTCCTTAACGATAACGGCTATGCCGTCTTCGTTTCGGATAACAGAGGCCACGGTCACTCCGTAAACGACAAATATTTTCTGGGTAACTTTGACAGCTCAATGAAAATAGTTGCAGACCAGTATATAATCACAAAATATATCAAATCAGTTTATCCCGATAAGGATTTATATATGTTCGGTCATTCCTTCGGCTCCATGCTTGCACGGCTTTACCTTCAGGACCACGATGACGAGATAAAGAAGCTGGTGCTGACGGGCACTATGTTTCCTATGCATGTCGCAGAGCTCGGCGAAGCCGTCACAAAGCTCAGCGGCAGGATTTTCGGAGGAAACACCCGTAAGGGCCCCGTTCCCGCAATAGCCAATTCCGGCGTGGATTTCTGGGTATGTGCGGATGCCGATACAATGAAGGCATACAGAAGTGACTCGCTCGTGCAGGACTGTAAATACACCAACGATGCGGTGCGTTCCCTCATAGAGGCGGATGCGCTGATGAAAAAGGTCAGAAACTACAAAACAAATAATCCGCAGCTTCCCATTCTGACGGCAAACGGCAAAAACGACGTATGCAGAGGCACGTTCATCGGTCTAAACGGCAGTATCAAGCTGCTGAACAAAGCCGGCTATCACCGTGTATTCGCAATCACCTATCCCGGTATGCGCCACGAGGTAATCAACGAAACGGATAAGGCAGCGGTATACGACGACATACTCAGATTTTATAACAGTTGATTTGTATATAAAAATGAGCTTCGCTCCCGAAAGGAACGAAGCTCTCTTTTTATTTCAGTATTTTCTCACCGTCAAAGACTATGACACCGTAGCCGTCTCCCGCTTTGTTGCCGTCCATAAGCCACTTTTTGTAAGCCCTTCTGAAAGAGGTATCCTCGGGCCACTGCTCAAGAGGATATTCAGTCCAATGGCCGAAAAGCCGCCAATCGTTATGGAAGGATTCATCAATGCCCTCGGAGATGATTTCAAAGTCATCCATGAATTTCAGAATATTCATGTGCGGAGGCAGAAATTCTCTGTGCTTCGGGTAAAGAAGCCAGCTTCCGCAGCACAATACAAGGGGTTTGCCGTCAAGCTCATCCTTGTAAAATTCGTACGCTTTCTTGTAGGAATCAAGGCGCACCTCATCCGTAAGACCGATTCCCGAGGAGGGAATGTGGAATCCGTGTATCTTCTCCCCTTCTTCAATTTTATATCCGCATTTCGTCAGATAACCGCCCTCATGGCTGAAGATATTGGGCTCATACTGGAATCTGCCCAGAGCAAATCTTGTCATTCTGAAAAAGCCCTCGTTCCAGCCGGCAACGAAGGTGCCCCAGACGTGTTCACATTCCTTGCATTCCATCAGCTTATATTTCAGGTCACACATGGTATCCCAGTAGATATTCTCGGGAATGCCCGCGTCTATATATCTGTTGAAGAGAATTTCCGTACAGTTGAGCAGAAAGGCCTCGTGAAGAGTGTATTCGTTTTCATCGTATTTCTTTGTCAGCTCGTTGGTAATGATATCAAGATATTTGCCTATGTTTTCCGCTGTGGGAAACATAAATTCATTGACGAGAGCATCCATATCCTTCGCAAAATCCGGCTCGCTGTCAATACGGTCCTCTATGCGGAGGAACTCCTGCTGAGCTTCCTCGGGAAAGCCCACTCTATCCATAAATCTGTTTACAAATTCAGTATTATGCTTCATATTTTTCACCCGACATTCTTTTCTTTGCTGATATTTCAATTATAAGAAGCAAAAATCGGTTTGTCAAGAAAAAGGAATTTTATAATAAAAAAGCCGGATATTCCGGCATAAAAATTCAGTTTTGGCAATTTTCACTTTACTTTATGAAAGTACTGTGATATTATACACAAGTTGCAAAAAACAATAATTCTGGAGGGTTATCTTATGAAAAGAGATACTTGGGCCTCCCGCTCAACTTTCATTCTGGCGGCAATCGGCTCGGCAGTAGGTCTCGGCAACGCGTGGCGTTTCCCCGGACTTGCGGCAAAACACGGCGGCGGTGCTTTCCTGCTGGTTTACCTTGTTGCAATGCTTGCTCTCGGTATTCCTCTTCTTATGACGGAAATCGCTATCGGACGTCACACCAAGAAAGCAGCTTCGGGTGCTATGCGTGTAATCAACAAAAAGTCGGAATTCATCGGCTGGATGTCAGTCGGCAACGGATTCTTCATCGAGATTTACTATGCGGCAGTATTCGCATGGGTCATTCTGATGTTTGCGCTCTCATGGAAATTTGCAGGCCTTACAGGCAACACCGAAGCCGCAAGCAATCTGTGGGCGGAAACAATCAAAACGACCGGTACGACATCCGGTTATACCACGATTTCCGTACCCGTTCTCATCTGCCTTATTATCGCATGGGGTGCGGCATACTGGTGCATCCGAAACGGTACGACAAGCGTAGGCAAGGTTGTCAAATACACCGTTACTCTTCCCGTTATCTGTCTTCTCATCCTTGCAATCAAGGGCTTTACCATGCCCGGTGCGGCTGCAGGTCTTGCCAAGCTCTTTATCCCCGACTGGTCGGCTCTTTCCGATTCAACGCTCTGGGTTGACGCCATCGGTCAGGTATTCTATTCGCTTTCGGTTGCAATGGCAATCATGGTTGCCTACGGCTCATTCCTCAAGAAGGATACGAACGTTGCCGCAGACGCAATGATCATCGCCTTCTCCGATATGCTTGTCAGCGTACTTGCCGGTATCGTTATGTTCACCACAATGGCAGGCGTAGGCATGCTTGATAATATGTCTGCCTCCGGTATTGCGACCGCTTTCATCATCTATCCCCAGGCAATCGTAAGTCTTACCAACATTCCCTGGATCAATGCGGCGTTCGCATTCGTCTTCTATTTCTGCCTTATCACGCTTGCAATCGACTCACTCTTCTCAATCGTTGAAGGTGTTTCCGCTGCAATCTCCGATAAATTCGGCTTCAATAAGAAGAAGGTTACCCAGGCAATCTGCATCTTTGACTTCGTTGTAAGTCTTGTATTCGTCACAGGCGCAGGCCTTGCCGTTCTTGATATCGTTGATAACTTCATCAACAGCTATTCACTCGTTCTTACCGGCGTTCTTGAATCCATCGTACTCGGCTGGTTCTTCAAGACAAACAAAATTCTTGACCAGATCAACCGCAATACAAAGAAATTCAAAATGCCCAAGGGCTGGCTGAATATCTCCCTTAAATTTATCTGCCCCGTTATTCTTTCCGGTCTGTTTGTCTGGAACATCGTTTCACTTATTCAGTCAGGCGGTATCTACGGTGCAGCCGACGGCTACTCGCTTAAAGCGAATATCGCTTACGGTTGGGTCATTATCGGTCTCATCTGCTGCTTCGGCGGTATCATCAAGGTCGTTGAAATCATCCGTGTCAAAAAAGGCGCTTCACCTGAAGCCGATCTTACGTGGGATGACTGCGACAAGCTTGAAGCTGAAGAAAACGAAGAAGCATAATCACACGGGACGTCTTCTTTCCGGAAGACGTCCTTTTTTACCGTCTTGCCTTTTTGAGTACGAGGGATTATAATGGCATTATCAAGTCGAAAGGAATGAGATAAATGAAAAAAAGTCCTGCATATTCCGGTCCCATGCGTTTTGCACACAGAGGCCTCGTACAGTACGGCCCCGAAAACACCCTTCCCGCGTTTGAAGCAGCAATTGAATACGGCTGCGAGGGAATTGAGCTTGATATTCATCTGTCGGCAGATGGTGAGGTCGTCATAGTTCACGACAGAACCTTTACCCGTATGACACGCGGCACCGATGAAAGAAACGTCAATAATCTGACTGTCGGAGAGCTTACCGCAGTAGACCTTCCGTACGCAGGCCATCTTCTTCCCTTTGATCCCCCCGTTCCCTATTCCGAAAACGAGGGCTCCGCAAGAACGTATACCGACGAGCAGGTGGAGCAGTTCAGAAAAACGGAAAACCGTGTCGCTCACCTTATGACCTTTGAGCAGTTTGATAAATGGTTTGAAACGGTAACAGAAAATGTTATCATAGAAATCGAATTCTGCGACCCGGGTCTTGTGGTGCGTATGTTTGAAATACTGCAGAATTCAAAGAACTGCGGCAGATATATAATCTTTTCGGGCAACAAGGCAATCAACCGTGAAATACAGACCTATATCAGAATGCACGGCAAGCCCGAGGGCTTGAGAATAGGCGCAAACGTCAGATATCTCAACGATGAGACAATGGAATTCATCAGAAACAGCGACCTTTACGAGGTCGGGCTCAACGACCTTCATTTCACAAAGGAAGACGTGGATATGCTCAGGGAGATGGGCGTTAAGGTATTTTCCAATCTGGGAGACTATCCCGAATGGTGGAACGCAATCATGACCTACGGTATCGAGGGCTTCAAGACAAACTATGCCGAAGCTTTTACCGAATGGGTAAATAAACAGTAAAGAGGAAAGAAAATGGAAAAAAGAGTATTTCAGACAGTTAACGAAGAGGTTTCACTTCTCGGCTTCGGAGGAATGCGTTTTCCCACCAAAGACGGTGAAATTGACTATGAGCTGTCAAGCAAAATGGTGGATATCGCCTACAAAAACGGTGTAAATTATTTTGACACCGCCTATCCCTACCACGACGGAAAAAGCGAGCTTTTCTTTGGTAAGGCAATGAAAAAGTATGACAGAAAGTCATTTTTCCTTGCAACGAAAATGCCGCTCTGGGCAGTCAAATCCCGTGAGGATGCCGAAAGGATTTTCAACGAACAGCTTGAAAAACTTCAGACGGAATATATTGATTTTTATCTTTTCCACGCCGTTGACAAGGGACGCTGGGAGCAAATCAAAAATCTTGACCTGATTTCCCTCTGCGAAAAAAAAATAAAAGAGGGTAAAATCCGTCATCTCGGCTTCTCATTTCATGACGAATACGATGTATTTGAAGAAATCATAACTGCAAGAAAGTGGGATTTCGTTCAGGTACAGCTCAATTACATTGACGAAAGAGAGCAGGCAGGACTCAGGGGCTACGAGCTGACGAAAAAGCTTGGTATTCCCGTAATCATCATGGAGCCCGTCAAGGGCGGCACTCTTGCACGCCTTCCCGACGAAGTGGACAAGCTCTACAAGGATTACAATCCCGATGCTTCCACTGCCTCCTGGGCAATGCGCTGGTGCGGCTCACTTGATAACGTCAAGCTGATTCTCAGCGGTATGAGTTCGGAGGAACAGGTGCTTGACAACCTCAGGACCTTCAATAATTTCACTCCTCTCAACGAAGAAGAAAAGGCACTCGTAAGCAAGGTGGCGAAGGTGCTTCTCAGCAGAGAAAAGAATCCCTGCACCGATTGCAGATACTGTCTGCCCTGCCCTGCAGGAGTAAACATTCCAGCAAACTTTGACAGATGGAACAAATACCACGTTTACGGCGATAAGGAAAATGCCGTTAAGCGCTGGACAGATTTCAAGGACGAAGAAAAAGCAAAGAACTGTGTCAAATGCGGACTTTGCGAAACGAAATGTCCTCAGAAAATCAATATCCGTGAAGACCTCGCCGCTCTTCAGATTGAGCTTGACGGACTTTGCAATTCGTAATTTCGTTCAAAACATAAGCAGGAGCCATCCCGTGATGACTCCTGCTTAATTTTTATATTGATTCAGTTTGCGTTTCGCTTGATTTTCTGTGCCGTGGTGCGGACAAAATCCTTATCTCTGACCGTAACCTTCATTACGCGCTTGAATGAGGGTATTCCGCTGTTTACGTTATTGACGGCTGACTTCATAAGCTTCTCGATTTCTTCCTGCGAGAAGTCTGCGCCGTACTGCTCCTTGATTGCCTCAAAGTCGGGATAAACCTGGGCTCTTACGGAAAGCTCACCCGATGAATCCTCCTTGCCATAAACCATTGAGGATGCAACGAACTGCTCGGAGTCAATCAGATATTCAAGTTCCTCGGGATAAATATTCTTCCCGTTGGAGGTTACGATTACGTTCTTACAGCGTCCCGTTACGTGATATCTGCCCTTGCCGTCCATATAACCGAGGTCGCCGGTATGGAAGAAGCCCTCTTCATCCATGACCTTCGCGGTTTCTTCGGGATTATTGAAGTAACCGAGCATTACCATTCCGCCGCGGACACATATCTCGCCTACCCCGTTTTCATCCTTATTGATAATTTTGGCATCAACTCCCGGAAGGGGCTCACCGATAGAGTCGGTGGTACGGCAGCGGTCGTGATTGATAATCGCAAGAGGAGCGCATTCCGTAAGACCGTAGCCGAAAACGACCTGAATGCCGAAAGCATCAAAATCCTTGATAATTTGCGGGTCAATCGGTGCACCGCCACAAATTATCATCCTCATATTTCCGCCGAAGGTCTGCTGTATTTCCTTAAAGAAAACCTTTTTGAGGTCAATGTGGAATTTTGAAGCCACCTTGCAGAGTGATTTGCCCACTCTGAACATCAATTCACCGTGCTTTTTCTTTTTTATCTCACGGATGATACGCTTATGGACTATCTCAAGCACCATGGGGACCGCAACGAATACGGAGGGATTATAATCCTTCATATTGCGCAGAACGTACTTGAAGCCGTCACAGAAGGTCACCTTTGCACCGCAGTAGGGAGCAAAGAAAATGATGATTGAGCTTTCAAACGTATGGTGGAAGGGAAGAATGGATATACCGCAATCCTCGGGATAGATTTTAAGTACACCCATTGCCGCCTTGATTTCAAAGACAAAATTCCTCTGACAGAGCATTACGCCCTTTGATACGCCCGTTGTACCGGAGGTGAAAAGAAGAACGCAAAGCTTGTTTACGTCCTGCTCAACGCTTCTGTAAAGCTCGCCGTACTGTCTGCCGGATTCGAGATAATCGGCAAAGGGTATTATGCCGTCACCCTTATCTTCCTTACGGTCAAAGCAGATAATCCTAAGCTTATCCCTGAAGCTGTCGGGAATATTCTGAATATGTGCTTCGTCAACAAAAATATATTTACTTTCGGATACCTTCAGAATACCTTCAACGTCACGGTGATAAAGCTCCTTGTCAATCGGTACTATGCAGGAGCCGGAGCAAACAACGGAAATGTAGGTAATGCAGTACTCATAGCAGTTATCGGCAAGCACGGCAATTCTGAAATTTTCCGCTCCGTCGTTCACGAGGGCATTTGAAAGGCAGTTTATTTTATCTCTGTATTGAGTGTAATTGATAAAAAAGTGCTCTTCGCCCTTTTTTACCTCAAATGCAGGTCTGTCGCCGAAAAGCTCACCGCTCATGTCAACGATGTCCCTGACAGTATCAAATTCTCTGACTTTGTAAAATGGTTTCATCTGTACCTCTGAATATGTATTGCATATTTGCCGCATATATATTTAATATCATACCATATATAGTATATGTGAACAAGTGACAAAATACACAGTATTGTTACAACACACTGCTTATCCGTGTTTGAAATATAATAAAAATGTTGCATAAAACAGAAAAAGAGGCAGATTTTCTGCCTCCGTGGATTTTTTCTTTAACCTGCCTTCCTGCGGCTCTGAACTGCAGCGTCTGCGCTTGAAGAGGGGCTGAAATGGTCTTTCGTAAGTCTGATAACGACCGGCGAAAGAGCAAGAACGGCGATAAGATTGGGAAGAGCCATAAATGCGTTGAATATATCGGAAATCGTCCATACCACGTCAAGCTTCAGGAACGAACCGAAAAAGATGCCTGCAACAAAAACAACGTAAAATGCGGTTTCGGCTTTCTTTCCGAAAAGGAAGCCCCAGCATCTTGAGCCGTAAAGAGCCCAGCCGAGAATCGTGGAAAGAGCAAAGAGCGCGATACCGACGGCAACTACCGCTGAGCCGAGACGGTCTCCGATAACCGTACCGAATGCACGGGAAACGAGCTCCGTACCCGCATTCTTACCCCAGCTGAAACGAACGCCTTTACCGTAAAGTCTGTAAATACCGCTGAGGACTACAAGTGCGGTAAGAGTGCAGATCACAAAGGTCGCCATGAATACTTCAAAGATACCGAAAAGTCCCTGCTTGACGGGATTCTTTTCCGAAGTGGTGGCGTGTGCCATAGGCGCTGAACCGAGACCCGCTTCATTTGAGAATACGCCTCTGCCGATGCCCTTTGACATGGCAATCATCATCGTAGAGCCGACTGCACCGCCCATAACGCTTTTGGGCTTGAATGCGCAGACGAATATCCATCTGAATACTTCACCTATGATATTCGCATTGCCGACTACGACTATGATACATGCCGCAACGTAAACGACAGCCATAAAGGGAACGAGCTTTTCGGTAACGGAGCCGATTCTCTTTACGCCGCCGAGAAGAATTACGGCAACGAGAACTGCGATTGAAGCACCGATAATAATACTGACAACGGGCGCCTTCTGACCCATAAAGCTGACGGTGTGTGCCTTTGTGAAGCCCTCGCTGAGCGAATCAATAAACGTATTGACGGAAGCGGCGATTGAATTTATCTGTGTCATGCCGCCCGTACCGATGCAGGCAAGACCGCCGAAAATACAGAAGAGGACTGCGAGGAAATTCCATTTTTTGCCCAGACCGTTTTTGATATAGTACATAGGACCGCCTGCCCACTCACCCTTTTCGTTTCTCTCGCGGAATCTTACCGCAAGCGTAACCTCAAAATATTTTGTCACCATTCCGAAAAGAGCGGAAACCCACATCCAGAAAACTGCACCGGGGCCGCCGATTGCGATTGCACCGGTCGCGCCTGCCACACTGCCTACGCCTACGGTACCGGCAAGAGCGGTGGTTACTGCCTGGAAGGGAGTGATTTCACCTATGCCCGCCTTCTGCTTTGAGGTAATCTTGCCGAGCGTATTTTTCATTGCATAACCGAATTTGTCAAACTGCAGGAATTTTGTCCTGACGGTGAGATAAATACCCGTTCCCACCATTATTACAAGGAGCCAGGGGCCCCAGGCAAATTCATCGATTTTTGAGAGAAGTGCTGAAAAGTTCATAGCTGCCTCCGAGGAAAAAATATAACGTAAACGGTCGCCCGTATTTGTTGTTTCCGGGAATGTATTTTAGCAGAATTGACAAACAGAGTCAACAAATTTAGTGCAATTTGCTAAACTTCCTATTTTTTGCTTTATTTTCCCGTTTCAGCAATTCAAACCGAATAATTTTGGCTGATATTTGATTTTGCCGTAATATTTTGCTCCGTATAAAATTTTCGGTATAAAAACAAGGGACGGTCAAGCCCGTCCCTCAAAGCTTATATGATTTTTCTGATACCTGCCGCCACACCGTCTTCGGCGTTGGTCTTCGTTACATATTTTGCAGCTTTCTTAACGCTTTCTGTGGCGTTTCCCATAGCGAAGCCATAGCCCGAAAATTCAATCATAGGCAGGTCGTTATCCGCATCTCCGAAGGCGGCGCACTCCGAAGCATCTATGCCCAGAATACGGCACATGCCTTCAAGGGCGGTACCCTTGTCGGCGGATGCGGCGGTAAATTCAAGACTTGCCGCAAAGGATGCGGTAAGGGCAATGCCGTCAAGTGCTTCAAGAAAGCTTTTGACCTTCTGCAGCGTTGCCGTATCGCCGAAATGCATGGTAAATTTTTCAATATCCTTCCCCTTCAGGTCATCGCATACGTCACCGCAGAAATTCGTTCCCCTGATAATCATATCAAGGAATTCCTCCGGATAAAGCTTCGGGTCAAGATATTTCACCGAATCGGAGCGCATATATGACTTTCCGTCACAGTAAATCTCCGTCATCAGCGGATTTGAATCAAGATATCTGATAACCGGCTCGCAGAATTCCCATTTCATGGGATTGACGTATATCACTTTGTTTTCACTGCGGTCATACACGCCCGCGCCGTTTGAAAAAATGATATAATCTGTTTCGGGCACCTGCTCACAAACATTGCCGATAATGGAAAGTGTCCTGCCGGTGGCAATGGAAATCTTTACTCCCTTGTTGTGAGCTTCCTTAAGCGCCTTTCTGTTTTCTTCGCTGACGGTAACGTGGTCGGGAGACATCAGCGTTCCGTCCATATCAAGTGCAATCAGCTTTACCATTATTCCGTATAGGATGCGTCAAGCTTCATCATATATTCCCAGGACATTTCACAGCCCTTGAAGGGATCACCGTCGGGCCAGTTGTCATCGTGCTCATACATTATATAGGGGATTTCAAGCTCGCATGCAACCTTGTAGCATTCCTCAAGGTTTACAAGTCCCTGACCGAGGGGAACGAACTTCCTTCTGTCGTCCTCATCAAAGATATAATCCTTGAAATGGATTACTTTTACTCTGCCCGCAAGACGCTTGAGCTCCTCTGCGGGATTCTGCTGTGCAAAGTGCATCCAGCCCACGTCGGGAATGAAATTGAAGAGATCCTTATCTGTCTTTTCGATAAGGTAATCCATCATGGTGCGCTTGGAGTCGTCAAGACGGAAATATTCAAAGGCGTGATTATGATAATTGAAGGTGAAGCCGTTTTCCTTCATCCTTGCACCGATTTTTTCGGCACGCTCGATAAAATCGGTCACTCTCTTTACGTTGCCTCTTGATTCACCGGGTGCGGAGCCGATACCGATGGCGTCACAGCCGATAATCTTATGCTCTGCCATAAGGGCATCAAGGTCGTCATCCATTCTGTCAATGGACTTATGGGTGATGCAGACCTTCATATCGTATTTATCAAGGATTTCCTTCTGCTTCTCGGCGGGGATATCGCCGATACCCGAAATCTGAACGTCGTTAACGCCCATTTTCTTAAGGCGTGCAAGGGTCTTGTCAAAGTCCTCTGCGGTCTGGATATAATCCCTGAGTGTGTAAAGCTGGATTCCCATGGTGGGCTTTTTCATTATTATTACTTCCTTCCGGATATAAATTTCAAACATTATAACATCGCTGTTGTTTTTTATCAATTACTATGTTAATATAATTTATGAAATTTTTGAAAGGGAGTATGTTCAATGGCTACAAAAGAAAAAGACAGAGATAAAACCGTGCCTCTGATTGAAACGGAATTACCCGAACAATTCAACGAGCTTTTTGTGGAAGAGGAAGTAATCGGCTGCTTCAAGGGACTGCGCGACCTTGTAATCTTCACCGACGTAAGAATGGTTTCCATTGACGTATTGGGTATTACGGGAAAGAAAAAAATCATAACCACGATTCCCTATAATCATATATGCGAAATGACAATTGAAACACCGGGTTATATTCATCTTGAAACGGATATGTTCATTGAAACCACCTCGGGCACGTCAATGGCGTTCAGCTTCATCAAATGCAAAGCAGTCAAGACCATACAGAGTAAAATTGCAAAAAGAATGGTATAAAATCAGGAAGTCGGAACATAACTGTTCCGACTTCCCGCGTTGTAAAGAAAGGATGAAAATGAGTTTCGGTTACATATATATTAAGGAATAATATTCTCCGTCTTACTGACTGCAAGCCAACCGACTCCGAACGTCAGCACTATAAGTGAAATTGCCGAAATTGCCGTCATGATTACACCCCCGTGATTTATCCGTGTCGTTTTTGTCTTTTCACTTATCAGTATCGTAAAATCACGGATTTGTTGCATAAAATATTTTTTGGTGTTGATTTTGTAAATTTTATGATATAGAATAAAAAAGATATCTATCGGATAAGAGGTATATAATATGAAAAGTTGCTCACTCATTACAAAAAGGATTTTATGTTTTGCTCTTGCGGGTATAA
Organism: Acutalibacteraceae bacterium; assembly: GCA_045598305.1. Taxonomy (GTDB): domain Bacteria; phylum Bacillota; class Clostridia; order Oscillospirales; family Acutalibacteraceae; genus CAG-177. The sequence goes on along the minus strand of JAZLLW010000018.1, from coordinate 20,701 downwards.
TGCTGTTTTCACTTGCATCCTGCGGCAAGGAAAGCGGTAAAAACGGAGCTTATGCCACCGCAGCCGAAGCGGCGGACGCTCTCGTTCAGAACAGCGGCATTACCGCCGCCCTCACGTCAAGGGACAAGGACTACGCGTCCATAATCTTTGCCTCGGATATTCCCGACAATTTCGCTTTTCTGTCATCCGATGACGGTACGGCGGATATGGCAGGCGTTTTCGTCTGCGAAGATGACCAGAGCGCAAGGAATCTTGACTTTGCCATCAACACCTATATCGGCGATATGAAGGAAGACAGCGCAAAATACAAGCCCGAAGAAGCCGAAAAGCTTGAGGGTGCGGTTATTGAATGCACGGAAAACGTTGTCGTTCTCTGCGTTTCCGGAGACGGAGCAAAAGCAAAGACAGCCGTTGCCGACGTAATAAGCGGAATTGACAAAGAAGGCAAGGCAGATGCCGGCGAAAAAACCGACAGTACGTCCGGAGAGGATACGACCGCAGCTCCCCCCGCCGTCACCGCAACGGGCGAGCTCAAAGACCTGGGCGGTATTGTAAGAATCGGCAACGCCTGCTATGAATGCTGGTATTACAATCCCGAAATCGCACAGAGATACGCTTCGGCAGTTAAAAAAGTATCCGCCGCAATGCCCTCAAATGTAAAAGTATACAATATGCTCATTCCTCTCTCCTCGTCAATCACTCTTCCCGACAATTACGCCGACAGAGTGCAGAACGGAGACCAGTCCGGCTCAATCAAAAAAATCAACGATTTAATCGGTAACGAAGCGACCCATATAAATATCTACGATACTCTTATGGCGCACCGCAACGAATACATCTACTTCCGTACCGACCACCACTGGACGGGTCTCGGTGCATACTATGCTTACAGTCAGTTCCTGAAAGCAAAGGGTAAGACAGCGGCTCCCGTCAGCAGTTATCAGAGCGTGGAATTTGACGGATTCCTCGGTGAATTCTACACAAAGTCAAAATCCTCCGAGCTTAAAAATAATCCCGACAAGGTAATCGCCTACTACCCGGTCAATAACAACTCGATTACAATGACCGTAACCGAAAGCAGCGGTAAGGTATTTGAATGGCCCATCATCAACAACGTCAACAGCTATAATGCTTCTCTCAAATACAGTACCTTTGCCGGTGCGGATAATCCCTATACCGAAATCAAAAACAGCGCCGTTACCGACGGCTCAATCTGCATTATCATCAAGGAATCCTTCGGCAACGCCCTCGTTCCCTTCATAGCGGATAATTACAGCACAGTTTACGTGATCGACTACCGCTACTATTCGGGCAATATCAAAGAGCTTGTTCCCTCGGGCGGAAACGTTGATATTCTCTTTGCAAACAATCTCTCCATGATGCAGAATTCCTACCTTGCCGGTAAGCTTGAGTTGCTGGCAAACAGCTGTATATAATAATCCGATATCAAAAGTCCTTGATATTTAAGGATTCAGCCGCCGTAAATCACTTACGGCGGTTTTAATTTTGCACAAAAATATCCGCCACATTATGTGTAAAAACAAATCCGTACACACTATATGTGTACTTTGTACAAAGAATGTTAATATTATCCGTCATTGTGTACAAATTCTTTTGACATAATTCTCTCATTGTGTAAAATGTGACAACAGATTCCTCACATTAATTTTTTGTGCATATTGTACAGTTTTACATCAAGCTTTTTGTGCACAATCTCTTGACAAATTGAAATTTGGTGGTATAATACCCAACGTAAAACACGAAAGGAGAAAATACAATGATAGCTGAACGCGAAATCATCAGAGAAATGGAAGAACAGCTTTTTGAGGAAATCAGCCATACAAAGTTCTTCTCATTTGAAAGACTTATCAAGATCTTTGAACTCAAGAGTCTCTACACAATGAACTGAGACTCACCCTAAGAAAGTATCGGCTTTTGCCGGTTTTATATATCCGAAGCCTCGGCTTTGGCAACAGAAAAACAAGAGACACGGTTTTAGCCGTGTCTTTTTTGCTTTTCGGTTGAATTTTTCCCTTATTTGCTGTATCATATTTTTACAAAACAGAAAGGAAGACGGCTATGGATAAGGTTCCCTTCAGACAGGTTCATCTTGATTTTCACACGTCCGGTTTAATCGGCAATATCGGTGTCGGTTTTGACAAAGAGGAATTCAAGAGCACGCTCGCCCTCGGTCACGTTGATTCAATCACTCTTTTTGCAAAAGGGCATCACGGATATTCTTTTTACCCCTCCGAGGTCAACGAGATGCACCCGGGTCTTGATTTCAATCTTCTGGGTCAGCAGCTTGAAGCGTGCAAAGAGGCGGGAGTCAGAGCCCCCGTATATATTTCCGCGGGACTTGACGAAAAAGAGGCGGTGCTTCATCCCGAATGGCTTTGCATGGGTGCGCCGGACGCTTCACCCGATTTCCTCAACAGAGCCGGCTATCACGCGTTCTGCTTCAATACTCCGTACCTTGACAAGCTCATCAGTCACGTTGAGGAGGTCATGAGGTTATTTGACCCCACTGAAATTTTCCTTGATATCTGTGACGAAAGAATATGCTACTGCAACAAATGTCTCCGCGATATGAGAGAGGCGGGTCTTGACCCCCACAACACCGCGGACGTTAAGGAATGGGCGAAGCGTGTTTACGCAAACTACTGCAAGCGTGTCGAGAAAGCCGTAAGAAAATATAACAGTGACACGGTCATATTCCATAATGCGGGCAACATTCCCATGGGCAGAAGAGATCTGGCGGATTACGATGACCACCTTGAGCTCGAAAGTCTGCCGACGGGCGGATGGGGCTACGACCATTTTCCGATGTCAGCCGCATACTGCCGTAATCTCGGCAAGGAATATATCGGCATGACCGGTAAATTCCATACCACCTGGGGTGAATTCGGCGGCTTCAAGCATCCCAATGCTCTCATATACGAAACATCACTTTCATTGGCACTCGGTGCAAAATGCTCCATCGGTGACCAGCTTCATCCTTCGGGAAAGCTGAATGAAGCCACATATTCGCTTATCGGCAAAGCTTATTCTCTTGTCGAAGAAAAGGAGCCCTGGTGCAGCGATGTGAAAGCGATATCCGATATAGGCGTGCTTTCAGCCGCGTCAACCAAGGAGAGAGAGGGTATAAACAGTATCAGCGACGTAGGTGCAAACCGTATCCTACTCGAAAAGAAATACCTTTACGATTTCATTGACAGATACTGTGATTTCGGTAAATACAAGCTTCTTCTGCTTCCCGATGACGTTTACTGTGACGGTGAGCTTAAAGCAAAGCTGAGAGAATACGTTTCAAACGGCGGCAAGGTGCTTTTCAGCGGCAAATCCGCAAAGGACGTATTTGACGGCATAACCGTGGGTGACGAAAGAGAATACAGACCCGACTATATGCAGCCGGCATCCGAAGCGGGCTTCACCAACGGCGTTACTCAATACGTAATGTATGAGCAGGGTTATTCATTTGATTGCGAGGGATTTGAAACCGCCGCATATATGGCAGAGCCCTATTTTAACCGCACTCCCGAGCATTTCTCGTCACATCAGCACACACCCGATAAGCCCGGCGTATCACCTGCCGCAGTAATCAACGACAGTATCGGCTATATTTCGTGGGAAATATTCAGGGATTACGCGCAAAAAGGCGAGCTTCACTGCAAAGAGCTGGTCGAAAATATGCTTTCACGGCTTCTCGGTAAAGACAGAACTCTTACGGTGAGCAATCTTCCCGACAGAGGCGTAATCACACTTATGAATCAGCAAAAGGAAAACCGTCTCGTCAATCATATCCTCTACGCTCACACCAGTGTCAGAGGCAAAAGCATTGAGGTCATTGAGGACTGTGTACCCATTTACAACGTGGGCGTAAGAATCAGATGTCCCGGAGTAAAATCCGTTAAAACCGTACCCGAAGGAAAAGAGCTTGATTACACGTACGAAGACGGTATTCTTTCCTACACCGTTCCCGAGGTAAATATTCACACAATGGTTGAAATAGCATACTAAACCGCTGAAATAAAAAACCGATTGCATTTGAATTTCGGATGCAATCGGTTTATTTATTATCAAAGTATAAAATTTATTGCGGTAAAGAGAAGCTCCCTTAGTCCTTTTTCCATATTCTTCGTATAAAAAGATGAAAGACAAGACGGAACGGAGGATATATCATGAAAAGGATTTCGGTTTTATTTCCGGCGGTTCTTCTCATTGAATAATAAAAGCATAAGAGGAGGAAAACGGAAATGATAGATATGAAAGAAATTAAAGACAAAGAGCTTGAAAAAGTAAGCGATGGATTTAACGACTCGGATGACTATGAGAAAAAGGGAACTTATGAAGCGGCATATAAGACTTCCGCTTCCGACCTGAACGGGCAAGTCCCGTGTAAAGAAACTCCGCAATTGTCAAAATAAATACCAAAATACGCCTGCAGTTTCAGCTCAAAAAGCACGGCTGCAGGCGTTCATTTGTCTGAAATATAATCGGTCAGCGTATACTGCCCGGTTCACCGACGGGCTTTTCAGGCGGCTTCTCCCCCGTTTCACCGTTCGGTCTGTCGGGAGGCATTCCTTCGGGGCCGCCGAATTGTCCGTCCCGTGACGTGCTTCCTCCGTAAATAACCTCTGCACTTTCGGATATGTATGTCCCGTCTTCGGAATCAAGCAGCTCATCACCCGGGGATTTGGACGTTCCCGAAAGCGTTCCTCCGTTGATTCTGATATATCCGTTTGAATCAATCACATCACCCTCGGCTCCGAGACTTGCAAATACGGTCAGATGTCCGCCGTTCAGCGTGAACACGGAAACGTTATCTTCGTTGACGTTTATTCCGTCATCCTGAGAGAATATGTTTACGTATCCTCCGTTTATTGTCATGTGCAATTCGCTGTCCAGACCTTCAAAGGTTTTGCTTGTGATGTTCAGAATACCGGTGCCCTTTTCTTCGGCATTTATCTCAAGAGACTGAAAGCTGTAGAATGCACCGTCGGTCTTCCAGAGTTTTTTCTGCACAGAGGTACTGTCTTTTTTATATTCGGGTTTAAGCAGACGGTATACGTTACATCCCGTGAAATTATTCTCCGTTCCATCCGCTATTATGATATTCACTCCGGCATCGGAAAGGTCGGTTATATCGGAATGGTTTTCTCTGTCTTCCCAGGTATTATCGCACTCGTAAACGTCGTGAAAAACGATTGCCGGAGCAACGGTACACGTTACATCTGCTCCGTTCAGTATAACAACTGCCGAAGCTTCCTTGTTTGAAAAAGTATCATCTGAGTCGCCGAAGTCAAAAAAGAGCTGCCCTTTAAAAGTACCTTCCACAATATATTTCCCCGGCTCCGTAATATGAATTACGGGATTCTCATATGCTTCGTCCGCCGAGTGCATCATCTCACTCGGGAACTCCGAGCCGAGTACGGGAAGAGTACCGAAAATATAGTTCTGAAGTCCATCGGCGGTAAACCTTGTTACCCACTCCTGCTCGCCGTCGTAATTCTCTTTTACAAAAGCAGACTCCGGTATATCGGGATAATAAATTATATCATGTGCAACGTATGCACTCAGATTTTCATCCGGAGCATTTCCTTCAAACCGTGCCTCCGTGAGGGAGGGGTCGGCACGCCATGAGTAATCAAATTCTTTGAGTGTCTCTCCGTCAATACTTGCGGTGTTTCCCTTCAGCTGAAGGATGTGCGCTTCGGGATATTTATCATATATGCCGGATTCAGCTACCACGGGAGCAGACTTTCCGCATCCGGCAAGCGAAAGCACAATCATTATTGCAGTAAGTACCGTAACCGTTTTTTTAATTTTCACACACATTTCCTCCTTATGTTATCTGTATTAAGGGTATCTTGCCATTTTTAAATCAATCTGAAGAATATATGAAATCTTTGTGAATATTATCAAATCGAAAAAAGGCAGCAGATTTTCAATCGAAATCCGCTGCCTTATCGGGGAAACCGTATTCAGAAAATAATCACGCCTGCCGTGCAGGATATACTTTTCCGCAAAAACCGTCAGCTGTTGAGCACACAAAAAGCAAGTCTTGCTTCAGACAGGCGTTCCGACTTCAATGAGGTTGCCGTCCGGGTCATAGAATCTGACGACCCGCTGTCCCCAACTGTGTGTCATGAGCCGACTCACGTACTTCGTATCGGGATAAAGCGTTCCAAGCTTTACAATGAAAGCTTCTATGTCTTCCTCTTCAAAATAGAGCTCCGAACAGTTACTTTTCGGAATGACGTTCTTTCCAATGAATTTTTCCCAGTATTTTGTCTCCTGTAAAAACAGGCCTCCGGTAAGCTCCATATTGCCGTCATTATCCCGAATCAATTCCAGTCCGAATAACTCATGATAAAAGCTTAACGACCTCTGACAGTCTTTTACAGCTATAAGCGTTCCTTTATAATTCATTTTCTTTCACTCCCTGTTGTATTGCAGTCCGTTCCTTCATACGCAAAGCGTATATCATCGCACTTTAGCGCGATATCATACCGAAGGTATATCACCCGTTCCGACAGAAACGGATATCATTTTTCGCCACCGACGCTCAAGTTCGTTTTTTATCTGATACAAGCAAAAAACAGACACGCTCGGTGCCTGTCTTTTGTTTGGAAAGGAAATCATATATTGATAGAATTTCCTACTATGGTTGCAAATGAGAGGGTACGGTTGCAAAACGTTTTTTGCTTTAAAAGCAACCTGGTTTTTGAGAGAGCAAACTGAAATCTAATTCTCTTCATCTCTCTTCGCAAGCGATGTGATTGCAAGGCATGCCAGACCTATTCCAAGCATACCAAGTCCAGAATCTGCATCCAGTTCCTTGAGGATAGAAAGGACAGCCACTACAACACCCATGGCAAGAGCGACTGCTTTCATTATCAAATGTACCAATGGTGTAATATCCTTCTTTTCAGAGCCTTTCGTTTCTGCCTTAATCTGCATCAAATCATCTAAACTGATGCCAAATATTTCCGCAAGCTTCGGAATGGAGTTAATATCAGGGTAAGAAAGATCCCGCTCCCATTTTGATACTGCTTTATCCGTCACACCCATTTTTTCAGCAAGATCGAGCTGGGTCATTCCATTCTCTTTTCTTAAAGATGCGATCATCATGCCAAGTGTTTTCTTCTTCATTTGTTCCTGGCTCCTTTCTTTTGATGTCAGCATCATATCACTTCCTTCCATTTTTATTCAACCGACGGCCAGTTTAGTTAGGTAGACCTTTGGTCGACCTGCAATTCTACAGGTATTTGAGGATTAAATTAGAATTTCTTGCACAAATTATAGCAAATACCGTTATAAAACAAATTATATTTATCTCTCTTTTCCCATTGTACCACAGAAACTCAAGTACCAGCATAGCAAGAAATCGCCGTTCATTTTTTGAAAGAAAAAGGCAGTAGACTTTCTATCAAAATCTACTACCTTATTTGGCGGAGAAGGAGAGACTCGAACTCTCGCGCCGGTTACCCGACCTACGCCCTTAGCAGGGGCGCCTCGTCACCAACTTGAGTACTTCTCCATGTCAGCAGCGTCTTTCCGCATATATTTAATTGGAATTGCTTGAAGTTATGGCGGAGAGAGTGGGATTCGAACCCACGGTGCCCGTAAGAGTACGACGGTTTTCAAGACCGTACCGTTATGACCTCTTCGGTATCTCTCCGTAAATGCTTGACTATAATATCATAAGGATACCACTATGTCAAGAATTTTTTGAAATTTAATCAGCATACTTAAAGCTCTGTTCGCTTCTGAGAACGTCTCTGTAAAGTCTGCATTCCGCCTTGCATTTTTCAAGGTCAAGGTCAAGATAATTGCCGCATTCAATCCTTGACGCACCGAATACGGGGCCATCATAGGCGATTATATCGTCAAGGATTTTTCTCGTTACGTGAAGCACCTGCTCATTGTCGGCATTCCTTACCACAAGGTAAAATCCCGTACGGCAGCCCATAGGACCGAAATAGATTACGTCATCCTTTATTTCGGAATTGCGTACGAAGGTTGCGAACATGTGCTCAACCGTATGGGCGGTCGTCGTATCCATATATACGCCGTTATTTGGCTTTCTCGTCCTCAGGTCGTAGGTCGTAATATCGCCGTCAACTCTTGAAACGTAGATGCCCGGCTCAAGTTTATTATGGTCAACCGAAAAGCTTGTAATTCTGTCCATATTCAATCCTCACTTAATACTGTTTCCGTCCGAAAAGGCATTGCCGACAACTTCACCCAGAACGGTATATCCGTGGTGAACCGGCTCAAAGGTAATGGGGCAGAATTTTGATAAATCGGGTAACCCGTCTTCACCGAGAATACTTTCGTCCGCACTTACGTTGACTATCCTGCCGAAATACTTATGGCCGATGACCTCAATAAGCTCACATTCAAGGGTAATCGGAAGCTCGTTGATAACGGGAGCGTTCACATATTCGCCCTTTGTGACGGTAAAGCCCGCCTTTGCAAGCTTATCGGGAACGTCATTTCCCGATACGATACCGACGTAGTCACATCCCGTTTCATGCTCTTTATCCGCTATACCGACGGTGAAGCATTTATTTACCTTCAGATTGTCGGTGGTCTTATGGTCACCCAGATCCACGACCAGCTCGTTTCCGCCGCAGATGCCTCCCCAAGCCGCATTCATGGCATTGGGATTACCTTCCTTATCATAAGTACCGATTATCATTACGGGCTGAGGAAACAGCCACGTCTTTACTCCGAAATTTTTACGCACAGTATCACCTCTGCTCTATATAATACACGTTTTTGCCTTCTTCTTCAAGATATATTATTGATTTTTGCTCCGGCTGTTGATATACTTGAGTCATACATCAATACGGAGGTTGCCATGACTCTGACAAAAGCAATCCTTTGCTGTTTATTCACTTCCTTTGCAGTTCATTACGGTTGGAAAATGAGAGGTACCGTCATAGGCGGAGAAAAAGGCGCAATGGTCCCGGGTCTGTTCTGCGGGCTGTCACTTTCTCTTTTTGCAGGAGGAGAAATCGGCTCATTTTTCTGCATTCCCGCGGCGGCAGGTCTTATCGGAATGTCCTACGGCGGAATCGAGCCCTACGGGGATAATATTGCCTGGATAATGGATAAACACGAGGTTGAGCCCAACCCCAAAAAGGGATACGGAGGGCTTGCCCTCAAGGGTGCTCTGTGGTTTTCAATCGCGGGCGGATATATGGGCATGTCGTTTTCCGCTATGGGCGGAAGATACTCCGTAAAGGATATTCTTATTTTTATCGCTCTCACGTTTATTCTGCAATCGGTCGGCTACGGAATATTCAATCAGCCCTACGACAAGGGAAAGGGAATACATCCGAAAATCTATCTTACTTATGAATCCCGTGATGAATGGGGTAGCAACGTGGGCGTGCTCACGGCTATCCTCATCATGGCCGTAATAAACCGTGACCTTATTGCCGTACGCATGACTGCCTGCGGTCTTATCTTCGGTGCGGTGGGCTGGATAATCGCTATGCGGCTGTATTATTACACTGAGCATACCATGAAAAACGGAAAATATCTGCTGGGTGTACTGAGCGAAAAGAAGCTTTGCGGCGGCTGGGGCAATATGGAATACTGTCTGGGCTCCTTCGGCGGTCTGGGTATCGCTCTGGGCTTCGTCCTTTCGGGAAACGATATCTCCGAAATCAATAAAAGAATCAGGTCGGACGGCATTTTCTCTCCTCTCGGGAATTATGACTCCGCGGTCATTTCAGTATTCATTTTCCTCTTCGCCGTCCTGCTTTTCATCAACATACTCGAGTACGAGCTGGACAAGAAAAGTAAAAAATACAATTCTTTCCTGATGGACTGTATTGAAAGGCCTTTTTTCAACACGCTTCCCTTTATTTTTATACTGATGTGTTCTCTGCCCGCGGCAAAACTGATGACCGCATTCATGGCTCTTTACGTGCTGTTTCTCAAGAATATGTCAGACAGATTCAGACCGGGAAAGGCAAGAAATATCTTTATCATCGTATCCGTTCCCGTTCTCGCCGTCACCTTTGTGCTGACTCTCGTTACCTCGGGTCCCTCTCCCCTGCTCATATTCATTTCCGGCGGTATTCCCTATATCATCCTTGAGGTTGTCTGGAAAGGGATTACTCCGAAATACGGCGGGTGGAAATCCATGACGAAGCTCAATGAATTTACTTACAAAATATCACTCCTGACCCTGCAGTCAACGGTTATTGCTGTCGTGGGCGGACTGATAATCAACAGGTGAAATATGAATAAAACAATCAAAACTATTATCGTCATCGTACTTGCCGTCCTCGTACTGGCGGTATTGAAAAACTCCGGCGGAAACCCGAACCGCTCCGTCGCGGGAATACGCGACCCTATCCAGAAGAAAGCATCGGGTGAAGTAAAAACGACAGCCGCAGGATACGACGTTACAATCAATTTCAAATTTTCTTATGATATTGAGGCCCTTGTGGTACATACAAAGAATTACCGCGGTTCAAGCTTTACCGACGACCTCTCCCCCAAGGACCTTGCTCTTGCCTGGGGAGAACCCGCAGAGAAAAACGGGGAGGTAAACTTCCACTGGGGTCAGTCCGGCAGATGGTACAGCTGGAATATCAGCGCCGACGACTCCTCAAAAATAAGCGTTGATTCCGTCAACCGCCATTCTGCAAACAATCATATTATTCCCGCCGATGATACGGTAAAAAATCAGCTGAAGAAAATCAAAGCGGGCGACCATATCAGAATCAACGGCTACCTCGTGGACATAAGAGGAGAAAAAGATAACGGCGACTGGTATACCTGGAATTCCAGCGAATCAAGAAACGACACCGGTGACGGTGCCTGCGAAATAATTTACGCCGAAAAAATAGAAATGCTCGATTAATTCGTTTGTTCTTGATTTTTTAATATTTTTGATATATTCTATATGTACTATCTCTCGGAGGCAAAAACAATGAAAAAAATATTATCGGTTTTACTTGCAGTCTTAACGGTTATTTCCCTTACTCTTCCCGCATTTGCGGATAACGCCAAAAGCGGTACCTGCGGTGCAAACGCGACCTGGAGCTTTGATTCCGCAACAGGTAAGCTCACGGTTTCCGGCACCGGCAACATTTATTCATACGGCAAGAGCTCATCTCCCTTTTACGCTTTCAGAAATCAGATAAAGGAAGCGGTAATTGAAGAAGGCATCACCGGTATCGGTCAGTATGCTTTCAGCGGATATACTCAGGGAAGCAACGAAAAAAGCACGCTTGAAAAGATTAAATTACCCTCAACACTCGTTCTTATTGATATGTATGCTTTTTCATACACTTCACTTAAAGAGGTTACCTTACCCGAAGGACTTGAGGCGGTCAACACGGGCGCATTTGCAATGAATCCTTCGCTCACATCCGTTACTCTTCCCAAGAGCATTAAGAATATTCACTCCTATGCGTTCAACGGATGTACCGCTCTTTCAACCGTCAACTATGCCGGCTCCGAAACCGACAAGGCGGGTCTGAGCATCAGCGAAAAGAATGACTCTCTTTTGACCGCAAACTGGAACTATAATTACGGTGAAAGCTTCTTCAGCAGAATCGGCAGAAAAATCAAGGATTTCTTTGCTAAAATCAGAGATTTGCTTTCCACAATCTTCACAAGCTTCGCAGCAGCTTAAAATCAAGCGCTTTCTTTCCTCTCGGTAATCAGGTCGGGTCAAAGAAAGCGCTTTAGTTTACAGTAACGGAGGGGAAATATGGATAAATACGTTTACTATCGCGGCAAGGCCGGTACCTGCTGGTATAATTTCACGGAATCCCTGGCTTATGCAATCACGTACAGACCCACTCCCGAAGGAATCACCTACACAAAGAGAATTCCCTACGGAAGTGAAAAACAGCAATTCATCAACACTTATTGCAGAGACGACCTTAAAGACGTAAAAAAGCCCCTTTTCATTTACATTCACGGCGGCGGCTGGGTTTCGGGTATCACGGATATGCGAAACACTTACATACAGAATTACGCAAAGCTCGGATTTTACACAGCTTCAATCGCATACACCTACGCCCCCCAAAAGATTTTCCCCGCTCCCCTGCAGGAAATCTGCAATGCGGTGGACTATCTCTTTGACCATGCGCAGGAGGGAAAATACGACACGTCGGAAATTCTCATTTCGGGAGAAAGCGCTGGCGGTTATTACATTTTTTTCCTTGCGGCACTTGCAGGTGACAAATCACTTGCCGGAAAGCTCGGTCTGACCTTCCGTCACAACGAGGAATTCAGCATAAAGGCGATGGTTACCCACTGCGGCTGCGTCAATCTGAAAAAGCTGCTTGACCCGGACTGTTATCAGTCAAGATTTCCCGATATGAAGATGATGGTCACGTCCCTGCTCGGCATGAGATACGATAAAGCAAGAGCATTCCTTGAAACGGACGAGGGATATATGACCTATCCCCACGTCACGGATAAATTCCCGCCCACCTTCTTCACCACCGCCTGCGGAGACTGGCTGAGATACGAGGGTTATGACCTTATGAAGGAATACGAGGCACTCGGAATACCCTACGCGACTTACGAAGGAACGGGTATACTGCGCAATCACGCATGGACGATAGTAACAATAGTAAAAAAGGGAAGGGAATGCCTGAGCAAAACTCTTGATTTTGTCCTTCCTTACATTGAAGGATACGAATTTGACAGACAGGAGAAATAAAAAATGGGAAAATGGTATGCAGGTGTGGTTCATTCACACACCACCCGTTCGGACGGAATTTTTTCACCCGATGAGCTTGTAAAAAAGGCAGCAAAAAAGGGACTTGATTTTCTCATCATCACCGACCACAATCAATTCTGTGACCCCGTACCCGCAAGCGATAAGATACTCGTCATCCCCGGTACGGAGCTGACCAAGGACGGCGGACATACGAATATATGGGGTCTTACTCACCCGATAGATAATTTTGACTGTGACACCTATGACGACTGGAATGCAAAAATAAAATCCGCAAAGGAAGCCGGCGCAACGGTCTGCATCAATCATCCCCTTTGCAGTCAATGCGGCTGGAGATGGGAAACCCTTGAGCCCGAAAAAGCAGACTGTATTGAAATATGGAATTCTCCTCAGCACACGGATAATATGAGATGCACCGCCTGGTGGCAGGACGAACTGAGAAAAGGCAAAAAAATACCCGTCGTAGGCGGCAGCGATTTCCACAGAGATTATTTCGTAACGGATTTCCTTGCCAATCCCACAAGCTACGTTTACGCCGAAGAATGCACTCAGGAGGCAATTCTTTCCGCCATCAGAGCAGGTCACGTTACAATCAGTCCCAACGTGGGAAAGACGATGATCGAAATTACAAGCGGTGACAAAATGATGGGCGATACCGTCAAGCTTTCCGAAAACAGTACGGTACTGGTAAAGGTCAATAATCTGAAAAAGGGACACACTCTCAAGGTTATCGACAACGAGGGCATAAAATTTGAATTCAAGTCAAGAAAGTCCGGGGCATATTCCGTAACTCTCCCCATCGACAAACCCGGATTTATCTGCGCACAGATTGAATACGACATGAATCCTCTGATTGCACCGATTTTTATTGAGGTGGACAAAAAAATATCACATAACGAAAACCTGACAGAGCTTCCCGCGTTCGTTTATGCACAGACAAACGCAATCTATTTTGAAGATTGAATCCGTATGTAAATAACACAAAGGAGCAGAATCATGTTATTTATTAAGCGTTTTTTCTTTCTTTTGCAGGCACTTTTGTTTACGGTTTCATCTTTTTCCGTTTACAATTCAAAATTCAAGTTATCCGTTGACAGAGGAGCGATGTATTTGACGTCAGTTAAGGATTTCGGGTTTGAACCCATTACCTCGGAGGAGCTGAAGGTTTCCGAAGAAGAAAAAGAAAAATGCCGCAGCTGGTATGAGGATAATATCCTCGCCCCGAATGACACGTTTCCATTTGACTTCACGGTCAGCGGCAAAAAGCTCAGCCGCAATATGCAGGACTGGGATATTTCCATCGGTAAGGAAAGCGAAACGGGTGAATATCACAAGGGCGGAAAGACCGTATTCATTACTCTCAATCACAAAAACAGTTCCCTTTGCGCAACGGCAGAGGCAACGATTTATGAAGAAAACGCCACCTGCGAGTGGACGGTTTACGTAGAGAATACGGGAAATGACAATTCCCCCGTAATCAAGGATTTTTACGGAGCGGACTGTGAAATCAAAACGGGCATTTCAAACCTTTACGTCAGCAGAGGAAGCAGACCCGCCGCCGACGATTTTGAGCTGCTGAAAAGCACCGTAAGCCCCACGCCCATGATTTTTAACGGTGCAGGCGGCAGAGGCGGCTCGTTCCTCCCCTATTTCAATATGAGCGGAAAGGACTGCGGCGCGGTAGTGGCGGTCGGCTGGACGGGACAGTGGTACGCTTCCCTCAATCAGACCTTAAGCGGTGTCCGTGTCAAGGCAAAGCAGGAATTTTTCAACACATATCTTGAAGCCGGAGAAAAAATCCGCTCTCCTCTGACCTCCGTTACGTTTTATGACGGTGATAATGCGCTCAAGGGATTCAACAGCTTCAGGAACTGGGAAAAGGACTGCGTTTATCCCGACAGTATCAGACCCATCAACGGCTACGTCATCGCCAATGAATTTTCAACCAAAAACACTCAGGAACTCATAGGCGAGGTGGAGAAAGTCAACCCGGACGTCCTTGAATCAACGGATTATTTCTGGATGGATGCGGGCTGGTATAAATATAACGAGGGCTGGTACGACGGTGTCGGAAACTGGACACCCGACCCCGAAAGATTTCCCGACGGTCTCAAGCCGCTTTCCGATGCCATGGCTGAGAAAGGAAAAAAATATCTGCTCTGGTATGAGCCGGAAAGAGTACGCGAAAACACCGTTCTATATAACGAAGGAATGAGCCATAAGGGCTGGATAATTGAAGACGGTGACAACCTGCTGTGGAATATGGGCAACGACGATGCCTGCAATTTCATATCGGCATATATAGCAAAATCCATGACGGATAACGGCGTTTCCATGTATCGCCAGGATTTCAACTTTGACGTCCTCTCCTATTGGAAAAAAGCGGACGATGAGTTCATGAACGGTAGAACGGGTATTACGGAAAATCATTACGTCACAAATCTGTACAGATACCTTGATACACTCATTGACACCGTAGACGGTCTGATAATCGATAACTGCGCCAGCGGAGGCAAAAGACTTGATATTGAAATGACAAGAAGAAGCATTCCTCTCTGGCGAAGCGACTACAACTGCGGCAATGCCGACGGTTCCGTCAAGGAGGATGTTCTGGAGGCCACTCAGGCGATGACCTACGGTCTGTCATTCTGGCTTCCTTACAGCGGAACAAACAGATATTTCCATTCCGAATATGCTTCACGCACGGGCATTCTCACCTGCCAGTCCGTATATGAGCCCACCCCCTCGGAATACGACAGATACTCCGATATCAGCGGATATATGACAAAGAATTATTATCCTCTGAATTATGGCGGATTGGCTGAAGACAAGTATCTCGCCATACAGTTCGGCGACGAAGCCGAAGGCGCGGCACTGATTTACAAGAGAGAAAAGGTAAAGGATAACGATTTCCGTCTTATCCTTAACGGGCTCTCAAAGGAAAGCAATTATGAAATCCGCGATTTTGACAATCCCGAAAGCATTTCGGTTATTTCCGGCGAAAAGCTGATGACGGAAGGTATCAATATATCCGTCAGCGACACACCGAAATGTGCGATAATGCTTTACCGCAAAGCCCCTGATGCGTAATATTGACCGTAATACGTATATATGCTACTTTAATCCCGAACAAACACAGGAGGATCAAATATGAAAAAAATCAAAACCGTAATATCACTCTTACTTGCCATAATAATGGCTTGCGGCGCATTTACCCTCAGTGCCTTTGCACTGCCCGAATTCAGTGATGTCGTATGGAACGACGATTATTCAGTTGATTACAACTTTGACGGAGCAGATGAATATCATTGGGACGTCTATATAAACAATTCCATGGTATGGGGATATTCCATAAAGCATGACAATATCATAACCCGTGAAAAAATGATTCCCTATCTTACGGAATTAGCTGATTATTCAATTAAAGAAGAAGGTTACAGCGGAAATGTCAGCTTTGACCTTCATATCATTGCAATGAAAGACGGTTACGGCATTTCAAAAGAAGCCGTTATTTCAAAAACGCTGAAAATAGAAGACGTTGCCGCAGGCAAGCTTTCACCGGAAAGTGAACAATGGCAGTTTTCCGTATCTGACACGTCGGACAACGTTAAGCTTTCGCAGGCATTTCACGCAGCACTGGACCCGGACAAAGCGGCAATTTCGGAAGCCCTGATGAAAACAGGCGTTTCTTACGATCAGTATATACTGTTTTTGGCAAGCTCAGCTTCAACAGCCGGGAGATATACCTTCACGGGAACCCTTGCACAGGCAATGAGATTCGGCAAGGTTTATTATTCAAATTCAGCATATACACACGTCAAGCTTTTGATTACAGAACCGGAAAATGAAAAAATAAAAAACATAGATATTACTCTTCCCTCTCCCACACACGGTAAATCCGCTATCGGCTATTTAAGCTCCGTAAACATAGCGACCGGCACTCAGGGAGCAAAGGTAAGAACCAAAGCAGACCAATTCTGGGCATTTGAAACCAACACAAACACTTATCCGGAAAAGATGTACTGCGGAAACGAAATTGTAGTCACGTTCTTCATCTCATTTGAAGAGGGATATGAAGCTGACGAGGATTTCACCGTCAAGGTCAACGGAAATAACGCCTTAAACATCAGCGAATTATCAGAGCTTGACGGTGTTGAAGGATATTATGCCTACGCGACTGTAAAAGTCGAAGGAAATTTCTTCCAAAAAATCGTTACGTTCTTTCATAACCTTATTATGAAGATCAAACATCCCAACGGTATGCCCATGTAATCAAATATATCCGAAAAAACAGGCCGCGATTGATAATCAATCGCGGCATTTGGTTTTTAATAGTAGCTGACAGACCCGTGGGGAAGGGCCGTTATCTCGTACTTTTCGTTTAATTCGGGAGCAACGGAATACATATCGTTTATGTCATAATAGTCAAACGGGTCAAAATTCTTCATATCATCGGCAACGGGAAGTCCCGTATTTTCGACTTCAACATAATATACGCTTCCGCCTTCTCCCTCGTCCGTTTCACCGTTGAATTTCTCCGCAAAGAAATCGGCACCCTCTTTTGTGTCAAAGACAAAAGTCAGGTCTCCGTTGAAATACCACTTTGCTTTTCCGTCCTTTTCGGTATAGAACGGTGTTGAATATACCTCCATCTCAAAGCGGTAGGGAGAGTCACCGAAATAATCAATCATTGACTTTACGTCAGTCGGCTTTACGTCATCTTTCTTTTCAAAGAGGACATAATCGTACTCCTCGTATTCGTTTTCAGCCGTCTTCCATTTAGTGTAGCTGTGCATACCGTCATCGGCAAGGTAATTCGCGCTTGCGGTCCAGTCTCCGTTTTCACAGAGATAGGTAATGCTTTCCTGCAGAAGCCCGCTTTTCTTACCCTTTACGGTTGCCTCCGCCGCCTCTGCTCCGTAGGGGCTTTTATCATTCGTTCTGTAAAAGTTGATTGAATAATCCTCTGCCTTGATAAAAATGTCACGCTGTTCCTGATAGCCGTATGCGTAGTGGACGGTGATGGGCTTGCCGCTTTTTGACTTTGTATGGTAAACGAATCCCTCTTCACCGTAGCCGATATACTCCTCATAGACGGTATTGCCGTTTTTATCCTTGTAATATGATATGGCTGTGGAATCCTCCTCATTCTCTTCGGTTATGCAGGTAAGGCCCGTTTTATCCATTTCATAATAAAAATCAACCTTACTCACATCGTTCAGGATTTCATCGGCCGTCATACAGTCCTCAAAACGGGAAAGTATTTTTTCGTCCGCATTTATTTCGATTTTATTCTTTTTGCCGCAGGCGGAAAACGTCACCGCCGCTGTAAACACCGTACATATCACGGTCAGAATTGCGATTGCCTTTTTCATTGTGTTCTCCTTATGGGATATATTTGCCGCAAGGATTTTCATTGCCCCGGTCATTTCAAACCCCGTTTCATCTGACCTTCGCGCCAATATTTTATATCTTTGCTCGAAATATGTCAACATCTCACGTTCTGAATAAAACAGTTGAAAACTGCACCGCGTTTGTTTCATAATGAACCGGGTAATAATCACGGAACACAAATCAAGGCAGGCGCTGAAATTCAGTGCCTGCCTTTAGTATTAAACCGTATTGCAGCGTAAATACCGATTATTCGGCTGCTGCGTTTTCAACAGCTGCATTTTCAACAACCGCGCTTGCGGTTCCTTCATTTTCCTCATGACGCTTTTTACGCATTTCGTCAAGCTCTTCATACATCTTCTGCTTTGTATCGCCCTCAACGTTATACAGGAATTTGAGGATGATGGCCTTGAGCAGATTTGAAAGAGCATAAGTGAATACGAGCAAAGCAAGGAGCCACAGACACGTACCGAGATAGCCGGATTCGGTGGTCAGCCCGGCTTCAATTCTGAGCTTGATGATATCAATAAGCTCAAGGGAGTCGGCGCTTTCAAAAGCACCCTCGGCAATCTTTTTCTGAATGAGAGATTCAAGTCCCGCCTTGTCTGAGGTGGGGTAAGCAATCCATACGAGGATGAAGGGAATAAGCATATCCTTGATATAGGTGAAGCCGGAGTTTATCCAGCCGGGGATAATGCCCTGAACTGCCTCAAGTCTTTCGCCGGTCTGCCATTCAAGATAGTCGTAATACTCGACGTTGAAATGTGAGGTGGAAAGCTCCTGGAAGCCGACACCGACACCGAAAAGGAAATAGAAAATATAGAAGAAGACCGCAATCC
This sequence comes from Acutalibacteraceae bacterium, assembly GCA_045598305.1. GTDB lineage: Bacteria > Bacillota > Clostridia > Oscillospirales > Acutalibacteraceae > CAG-177. The sequence continues at coordinate 1,744 of JAZLLW010000018.1, read as the reverse complement.
AGCCCTTCCAGAAATAAAGTCCCATAACCTTTTCCGCGTAGCAGATGCCGAAGAGAACGGCGGAAGCAACAAGGGAATAGACACCGCAGAAGCGGAGTATCTTGGTCGGCTCGTGCTTCTTTGCGATAAATCCGCAGGCGATATTACCCACGACAGTACCTGCCGCCGTGGGAACGGTAAGCAGAATAACGTTTGATGAGCCGACGGTAATACCGGCGAGCAGAGTCGAGAATTTACCGAGATTGGCAAAAACGTTAACCCACGTAAAATACTGATAAGCTCTGTAATTCCTGTACTTGAAAAGAGAAAACAGTTCCTTTGAGAGCTTTACCTTTTCCTTTTTGGGAAGCTCTATTCTTTCCTTGCAGAAAAGACCGCACATGAGATTGCCGACCATGGTGAGTGTAGCGGCAATGAGGGTGAGGATAATATATCTGTCGGTATATCTTGCATCGCCCTTGGGAATGAAAAGTTTGAAAAGCTCGGGACTGAGATATGCAAGACCGTAGCCGAGGTAATAGGAAATCTGCCAGAGAGTGGCGATTCCTTTTTTCTCCTTGTGATTGGGAGTGATGACCTGAATAATATTCTGACCGAGATTATTGAAGGCATTGAATACCGTCTGCAGGGCGGCGATTCCGTAACGCAGCCACGTCATCTGTCTGACGGTCCAGCCGGAGGGAACCCAGTAGAAGGAAACGGTCAGGACGAATATGGGAATGAGGCAGATAATATACCATTGACGGTAACGTCCCCAGCGGCTCTTCCACTTCTGAACGATAACACCTGCGACAAGAGGCATCAGCAAGCCGAGAACCGTGGTGATAGTTGTCTGACGGGCGGATATGGATGCAATTTGCTCCGTGGATACGCCTATAGGCCCGAAATACAGTTCATAAAGGAAGGTGGCGGCAAGAGTACCCGTGAGGGTGGTGCCGAACATTCCGCCGATACGCGCAAGGCATATACTGACGTACTCTATGGGCTTCAGATATCTCTGCTGTTCCGAATGATTTGACTCAAGAACAGGGCCCTGATATTTTTCTCTTTTTTTGCTCATGAGCATTCCCCTTTCAAGTCTTATACATCTATTATAATTCCCGCCGCAATAAAATTCAACTAAAATTTACACAAGGTACAAAACGCCCCGGCCTGCCGCTTCGGACAGGTCGGGGTATATGATTCAATCGTCAGAAATCATCAGAAATTGATTCCGATAAGACCGAGAAGCCATTTGAAACCGTTCAGAATAAGCTCAAAGAGGTTTCTGATGTTCCATACAAGAGCATCCCGGAACGTATAGGAAACTTCAATCTCGATATCTTCCGAAATATCGGTACCTTCAAGGGTAACGGTAACAGTTGCCTTGCCCTTACCTACCGCCTTAAGGTTGCCGTTTTCGTCAACGGAAACGACCTTTTCGTTGCTTGAGGTGTAGATAATCTTATTGGTCGTGCTCTCTGCATTTACGGGAGCTGTTTCTTTGTAACCGAGCTGAATATCAAACTCAGGAACGGTGAAGCCCTCTTCCTGTTGCTTATGTTCAACCGAAGCAAGACCGTTATCTTCTGCTGTATCAACAGTATTGAGGTTTGTTGCCTCGTTGATGGCTTTCTTCGCCTCCTCAACAAGCTGTTTTACTTCGTCGGTAGCATCTTCGCCTGCAAGGGCTTCAATTGCCTCTATGGCTGCTTCCTTTGCATCTGCAAGCTCTTTGTCGGCGGCTTCTGCTGCTTCTTCTGCG
>JAZLLW010000017.1:0-14913 GCA_045598305.1 Acutalibacteraceae bacterium | reverse complement strand
TTTCGATGAAAGCGACTACGATGTTGTTTATAAAAAAGATAATGAATGGGAACCTGATGAACCCATAAAACCGGGGACTTACACGGTTGGTATTACCGCAAACACACTCTCAATGAAACAGAAGATACTTCCCGATGAGCTTGATATTGAAGATATTGAACGATACAGACAGGGATAATTATTAAAGAAAAGAACCGTCTCTTAATTGAGGCGGTTTTTTGATGTTATTGTTTCAAATGTATATTTTACATAATGGCTTATGTTTTAAGGAATGAATTCGTTAATGGTTTCATCAGGGCTTACCGTTAGTGCTCAAGCCCTATATCCCTTGTAGTTTCAGGCTTTTTTCTACTTACTATATTTAGAATACTCGATACAGCCCTTACCATTTCTCTTAATTTGCTGTGGTACTGTATACTGGTGTGTTAATCGAGAAACGCATCCAGTTCATTAAGTGCTGTTGCAACATCTGATATTACTTTACGTAAGAACTTGTTCTCCTCTTCAAGAGTCATATTTTATATCTTTATGTTGATGCCGCCATTTTCCGCTTTATATCTTTCAATTCTATCTATTTCCTGATGTCCAAATTCAATTATGTTTTCAAGATAGTCATTTTCTATTTGCAGTAAGGAATTATCTTTTTTCAAATTTATGTTTTCAGTGATGACGCATAGATGCAAAAATTAAAGCCCCCGGTCGGGAGCTTTAATCATATAAATTATTTCATTAATGCTTTCTGCTATTACGGAAGAGCGTGAAGTCCGGGGAAGAAGCCAACTTTTTCAGATGCAGCGTCTTTTTCTTCATCGGCAATTTCTCCGAGCTGTGTCGCCGGAAATTCAGGTGCTGTTGTTCCCCCTGTTACTGCATCAAGGTTTTCCTCATTAATTACAGCTTATTCGTTTTTAATATTCATAACATCAACTAATCTTTATTTTTCTGAAGATGTGGGGCCGCAAGTGCCGACAATAATTTTATCGGACGAGTCTGCTCCCATTACGAATATTACATCAGGTCTAATTTTAGATGTATTGTGAATAGCAACTTCTCCGCTTGCTCTCGGTTGGTCAAAGGTGGCGCATACGCCGCCGTGTACATTTTCAAGTTCTTTGTCGTTTAACTTTTTATTCATTTTAATTTCTCCTTTTTAATTAATATAGAATGGGGACAAATGTGTCCTTTTCGGTTTTCTTTTCGTATTCGGGTATTATAATAACAGGTTCAACAGCAGAAAATGCCGGTTGGTCTACTACCTTTAGTTTTTCCGGAATTACTAATTCTTCATCATTTATCATTCCGCCGTTTACTGTTTCAAGTTCGTTATCTTTAATTTCTTTTTCTTTCACAATGAAAACTCCTTTCAGTTATTACGGTAAAGCAGAAAGACCGGGGAAAAGACCAACAGGTCGTGCAAGAGAATTTTCATTGTCCGCGTCTATCTCTGGACTTGGGAAGTTAGGAGATATAACGCTTTCTACAGAACTGCGTTCAAAACAAGAATCCTTTATTTCCGGTGCTGTAAGTTCAGAAGCAATACCGCCTGAAACACCATCAAGTTCATTATTTTTAAGTAATTTATTATCTTTATTCATAATATTTACCTCCGTAAATTTATTGTAAATTTACTTTAAATGTAAAAACATTCAAGAAAGCAACAACCAAATATCATGTTTTTCAGCTCCTTTTCTTTGTCTTACATCTGTTTATACGATGGTTTTGAAAAAAGGGCTAATACTATTTCTAAAAAAATAAATGACATTCCTTTGAAGTGAACTCAATAATATATTTATTTTTTTCATACATATAATAGTTCCTATTTATGATTTCCTCCGCACAGTGTCGGTAGATATTCATCAGTCCTACCCTTTTCATTTGATCAGCAGCTTTCAGTTCTTCATCGCAACCGTCAGTTTCGGCAAATGCTTTGACTGTCTGTTCAAGAATTTTATTTGCCTGCTCGTCAATATAATGCAGATGACTGTTTAATGTAGCGTTCATCAACATTATAGAATGAAGAGCGTTACCGTGCTCTGCTGAAAAACGTTAAAACTGCCTCGGTTTTTGAAAAAAGTGAAGTCAAAGTATGGGAATACCGTAACTGCGGACATTATATGGTTGGAACCATAGCTCCCGAAATTCGTCGTATTTGCGCTCATCCTCAGGCTTACTTTGTAGTCAATGCAGAGAATTATTGATTAATGCCTGAACAATTCCGTTAATCCGCTACTATCGTTTTTGTTATAAAATTTTATTTTGATTTCTATTTTTGTATTAATTTTCCGACAAAATATATTGCTATAATTATTAAATTATGATAATATCAAATTACGGATTATACCGATTATTATTTTTGGAGGAATTTATTATGGGCAAGTTTGAAGTAAAAAAAACGGCAACAGGCGTAAAATTCAATCTTAAAGCAGGCAACGGCGAAATAATTGCAACAAGCGAAGTATATTCCTCAGAAGCATCGTGTCTTAAGGGTATAGAAAGCGTTCGCAAAAACTGCGCATCTGCAGTGGAGGATCAGACTGTAGAGGGCTTTGAAGCCGTAAAGAATCCCAAGTATGAAATTTATACCGACAAGGCAAATGAATTCAGATTTCGTCTTAAGGCAAGAAACGGCGAAATTATCGCTACCGGCGAAGGATACAAGACAAAAGCCAGCTGTCTTAAGGGTATAGAAAGCATTAAGAAAAATGCTCCCGAAGCAAAAATCGTAAAAGAATAATAATTAATTCGCGGTGCTGTATTTTTACATTACAGCACCGCGAAATTATATATGGTAAAATTACATAAAAAAAGATTGGAAAAACCTGTATTTTAATCAATTAAATCATTGACTGAAACACATAAATATGTATAATAAATTATGTTAGGGAATCTTTTGCGACTGACGGAAAGTGGAGTACCACATGGGAGCAAAAGAAGTATTATCGCCGACCGTCTGGGCAGCCCTGTTCTATTAGGACAGGACTACCCTTGTTTATTTTTCAAAGGAGGTTTAAAAATGAAAAAAGTTGCAATAATCATGGGCAGTGACAGTGATTTACCCATCGTTGAAAAAGCAATAAATGTACTTGCGGACTTTTCCGTTCCCTATGAAGTACATGTATTCTCAGCTCACAGAACGCCCGAAGAAGCACGCGACTTCTCAGTTAACGCAAAAAGCAACGGGATAGGTGTAATTATAGCTGCTGCCGGCATGGCTGCGCACCTTGCAGGCGCCATAGCTGCAAACACAACCTTACCCGTAATCGGTATACCTTGTAAATCATCGAATCTTGACGGCATTGATGCACTTCTGTCAACTGTCCAGATGCCTTCCGGCATACCTGTAGCCACAGTTGCAATCAACGGAGCAGCCAATGCCGCTTATTTGTCTGTTGAGATACTTGCACTTGCCGATGATGAGCTTTCCGAAAAACTTGTAAATTATCGCAAGGATGCTTCGGCAAAAGTTCTGGAAAAAAATAAAAATATTGAAAATAAATTCAACAATTAAAGGAGAATAATTATGAACAAAATTTACACAGGAAAAACAAAAGACGTATTCGCACTTGATAACGGCAACTATCTTCTTAAATTTAAAGATGACTGCACAGGTAAAGACGGTGTTTTTGATCCCGGTGAAAATTCAGTAGGTCTTACTATTGAAGGTGTTGGTGACGTAAACCTTCGTATGTCAATATACTTCTTTGAAAAAATCAATGCAGCAGGTATCAAGACTCATTTTGTAAGTGCTGACCTTAAGGATACAACCATGGAAGTTCTTCCTGCAAAAGTATTCGGCAAAGGTCTTGAAGTTATTTGCCGTTACAAGGCAGTCGGCAGCTTCTTCCGTCGTTACAGCGATTATATTGAAGAAGGCGCAGATCTTCCCGCATATGTTGAAATGACCTTCAAGAATGATGAAAAAGGCGATCCCCTTGTTACAAAAGACGGTCTTGTTGATCTCGGCGTTATGACCGAAAAGCAGTATGACGATATTAAAAAGATGACCCAGGATATTACTGCTATCGTAGCTGACGATCTTAAGGCAAAAGGTCTTGTTCTTTATGACATAAAGTTTGAATTCGGTTATGCTCCCGACGGCAGCGTAATGCTCATTGATGAAATTGCATCAGGAAATATGCGCGTATATAAAGACGGCAAATATATTGATCCCATGACTCTTTCCGAGCTTTTCTTTGCATAATCAGAATAAACTGAAAGAGGTTTTTACTATGGGCGGATTTTTCGGAGCAGTTCGGAAACGGGATGTAATTACCGACGTGTTTTTCGGAACTGATTACCATTCTCATTTGGGAACCAAACGTGGAGGAATGGCTGCATATAATGATTCTGTGGGGCTTCAGAGAGATATACACAGTATAGAAAGCACACCGTTCCGTACAAAATTTGAAAAAGTTTTTGATGAAATGAGCGGAAATGCGGCTATCGGTATTATAAGTGATACCGATCCTCAGCCGCTTCTAATCCGTTCAAATATCGGTTCCTATGCTATCTCTACAATCGGTGTTATTAACAATAAGGAAGAACTCATTAATAAATATGTTTCATTCAGCGGTGGTCACTTCTGTACAATGACCGGAGGCAACGTCAATTCGACCGAACTTGTTGCGGCACTTATAAATCAAAAAAGTGATTTTGTAGACGGTATAAAATTTGCGCAAAAAGAGATTGACGGCACGGCCTCAATAATGATATTGACCGACAGCGGTACTCTTATCGCCGCAAGAGATAAGGTCGGAAGACTTCCCGTTCTTATCGGTAAATGCGAAGACGGATACTGCGTATCGTTTGAATCGTTTGCTTATGAAAAACTGGGATATGAATTTTTTAAAGAACTCGGACCTGGTGAAATAGTTGAAATTTCAGCAGACGAAGTTACTCAGCTTGCTTTACCCGGAAAGAAAAAGAAAATCTGTGCTTTTCTTTGGTCATATTACGGATATCCTACTTCAAATTATGAAGGCATAAACGTTGAAGTAATGAGAAATCGTAACGGCGAAATAATGGCCGCAAATGACATTAAAAACGGACTTCTTCCCGATGATATTGATTATATCGGAGGTGTTCCTGACTCGGGTACACCTCACGCAATCGGTTACGCAAACGGCTGTAATAAACCTTTTGCAAGACCGTTTATCAAATATGCTCAGACCTGGCTTCGCAGCTTTATGCCCTCCGATCAATCAGCAAGAAACAGAGTAGCAAAAATGAAGCAGATTCCCGTAAAGGAATTGATTGAAGGTAAAAATCTTTTATTTGTCGATGACTCGATTGTAAGAGGCACCCAGCTTCGCGAAACCGTTGAATTTCTCTACAAAAACGGAGCAAAATCCGTTCACATGCGTTCAGCTTGCCCGCCCATTTTATTCGGCTGCAAATATCTTAATTTCTCAAGAGCAACAAGCGATATGGAATTAATAACAAGAAGTACCATACTTGAACTTGAAGGAGAAGAGGGCTTCAAACATCTTGATGAATACTGCGACGGAACAACCGAACGCGGTAAAGAGATGAGAAAAGCTATATGCAAAAAGCTGAATTTTGCAACGTTGGAATTCCAGTCACTCAAAGGTATTACGGAAGCAATTGGTATTGACGAAAGTGAAATCTGTACTTATTGCTGGAGCGGAAAGGAATAATTTATGAATACGAATTCAAAATCAGATGCTTATGCAGCAGCCGGTGTTGATATTACAGCCGGATATAAAGCTGTAGATTTAATGAAAAAACATATCGCAAAGACCATGACAGAAGGTGTTTGTTCCGATGTTGGCGGTTTCGGCGGTCTGTTTGAATTAGATGTTAAAGACATGGAAAAGCCCGTTCTTGTAAGCGGAACTGACGGAGTCGGTACAAAGCTTAAGTTCGCTTTCAGTATGGATAAGCACGATACCATCGGTATCGACTGTGTGGCAATGTGCGTAAATGACGTCATATGCTGCGGTGCTAAACCCCTTTTCTTCCTTGATTACATTGCATGCGGTAAAAACTATCCGGAGAAAATCGCGGATATTGTAAAAGGCGTTTGTGACGGATGCGTTATGAGCGGTGCCGCTCTTATAGGCGGAGAAACAGCCGAAATGCCCGGATTCTATCCTGCTGACGAATATGATCTTGCAGGTTTCTCCGTAGGCGTTGTTGATAAGAAAAAAATAATTGATAACCGCACAATGAAAGCGGGAGACGTTATAATTGCCCTTCCTTCAAGCGGTGTACATTCAAACGGCTTTTCTCTTGTCAGAAAGGTATTTGATATTGAAAATAAAGATATTAAATCCCCTGTTGCCGAGCTTAACGGCAAATCTATAGGCGAAATCCTTCTTACTCCCACAAAGATTTATGTAAAACCCGTTCTTGCATTACTTGAAAAGATTAAAGTTAAAGGTATTTCTCATATTACCGGCGGCGGATTTTATGAAAATATTCCCAGAAGTATACCCGACGGACTCGGTGCGGAAATAGTCAAGTCCTCCGTAAAAATACTTCCAATATTCAATTTGATTGCCAAAACGGGTAATATCTCCGAGAGAGATATGTTCAATACGTTCAATATGGGCGTCGGTATGAGCATTGTAGTATCTCAGGAGGATAAGGATGAAGCACTTGAGATTCTCAGAGCTGCCGGTGAAGATGCATACGTAATCGGAAAGATTATTGAATCAAACGATAAGGTTGTTATTATCTGATGAAAAAGAATATAAATATTGCCGTATTTGTTTCCGGCGGAGGAACAAATCTTCAGGCGCTTATTGATGCTCAAAACTCCGGCATAATTACAAGCGGTAAAATAAAGCTTGTGGTATCCAGTAATCCTAATGCTTTCGCAATTACAAGAGCTGAGAAAGCGGGCATTAAAGCGGTAACCGTTTCAAAAAAGACGCTTGGCTCACAAGAAGTAGTCGAGTCTGAAATAATCAAAGTTCTTGAAAAGAATAAAATTGATTTGATAGTACTTGCAGGTTATCTCAGCATTCTCAGCGCCGATTTTACTAAAAAATACGACCACCGTATAATTAATGTTCATCCGTCTCTTATTCCTTCATTTTGCGGCGAAGGATACTACGGTCTTAAAGTACATGAAGCTGCTCTTTATAAAGGTGTTAAAGTTACCGGTGCTACGGTTCATTTCGTAAACGAAATACCCGACGGCGGAGATATAATTTTACAAAAAGCTGTAAATATTAAAGATAACGATACTCCCGAAACTTTGCAAAAGCGCGTTATGAAGCAGGCAGAGTGGAAAATTTTGCCCAAAGCAACCGAAATAGTTTCAGAATCATTGCTTAAAAAGGAGAATGAAAAATGAGTATATATAAAATTAATGACATCGGCGAACTCATAAAAGACAATCCCTATGTCGGCAGAGGAATAGTCATCGGCAAAAGTGCCGATTCAAAAAAAGCAGTATTCGCATACTTTATTATGGGCAGAAGCGAAAACAGCCGCAACAGAGTATTTACCGACGTAAAAGGAACCGTTTACACGGAACCGTTTGATATTTCAAAGGTTGAAGACCCTTCGCTTATTATTTATCCGGCAGTAAGAAAGTTTGAAAATAAACTTATCGTTACCAACGGTGACCAGACAAATACAATCTATGATTTCATCAAGGACGGAAAGACTTTTTCGGATTCACTCAAAACAAGAGAATTTGAGCCCGACAGACCCAATTTTACTCCCAGAATCAGCGGTTTGCTTACATTCACCGAAGGTAATTTTGACTATCAGATGAGTATTCTCAAGTCCATTGATGAAGACGGTACAGACTGCGCAAGATATACGTTTGATTATCCATCAATAGCCGGTCTCGGACATTTCATTCATACCTACGTAACGGACGGAAATCCAATTCCTACCTTCCAGGGTGAGCCCGAAAGAGTAGCAATTCCCAATTGTATTGATGAATTTACCGATAATCTCTGGAATAATCTGAATGAAGCAAATAAAATTTCTCTTTACGTAAGATATATTGACCTTACGACCGGAGAAGAAACAAACAGACTTGTTAACAAAAATAAGTAAGAGGTAACACGATGAAAGAATTTGAACTTAAATACGGTTGTAATCCCAATCAGAAACCTTCAAAGATTTTTATGGCTGACGGAAGCGAGCTTCCGATTGAAATTCTCAGCGGTAGACCCGGTTACATCAATTTCCTTGATGCTTTCAACAGCTGGCAGCTTGTAAAGGAACTTAAAGAAGCACTCTGCCTTCCCGCAGTAACTTCTTTTAAGCATGTAAGTCCTACCTCGGCAGCAGTTGGTATTCCTCTTTCGGACACTCTCAAAAAAGCTTGTTTTGTAGACGATATTGAAGGACTTGATGATTCTCCCCTCGCCTGCGCTTACGCAAGAGCAAGAGGTACGGACCGTATGTGTTCATTTGGTGATTGGGTCGCTCTCTCTGATGTTTGTGACGTAACAACTGCGAAAATGATTAAAAGAGAGGTTTCCGACGGTATCATTGCTCCCGGTTATGATCCTGAAGCACTTGAAATCCTCAAGACAAAGAGAAAAGGAAACTATAATATAGTTAAAATTGACCCGGATTACGTGCCCGCTCCCATAGAGCATAAGCAAGTATACGGTATTACCTTTGAACAGGGCAGAAATAATTTTGAAATAAATAAAGAACTTCTTTCAAACATAGTTACAGCCAACAAAAATCTTCCCGACAGTGCTGTACGCGATCTTATTATTGCGCTTATTACTCTTAAATACACTCAGTCAAACTCCGTTTGTTATGCAGTAGACGGTCAGGCAATCGGCGTAGGTGCCGGTCAGCAGTCAAGAATTCATTGCACTAGACTTGCAGGAACAAAGGCAGATACCTGGTTCCTTCGTCAGGCGGATAAAGTAATCAATCTTCCCTTCAGAGATGATATCGGCCGTCCCGACAGAGATAACGTTATTGACGGATATATCAACAAAAACGAAGAGGACGTATGTGCCGACGGTATCTGGCAGAAATATTTCAAAGTACAGCCCGAGCCCTTCACTGAAGAAGAAATGAAAGCTTACCTTGCAACCAAAACAGGCGTTGCACTCGGCTCAGACGCTTTCTTCCCCTTCAGCGATAATATTGAGAGAGCTCATAAGAGCGGTGTTTCCTATATTGCCGAGCCCGGCGGTTCAATCAGGGACGATCTCGTAATCGAATGCTGTGATAAATACGATATGGCTATGGCATTTACTGGAATGAGACTTTTCCATCACTGATATAAGGAGTTTACTATGAATATATTGGTAGTAGGCGGCGGCGGAAGAGAACACGCCATTATCAAAAAAATCAAAGAAAACAAAAATGTTTCAAAAATATATGCTTTGCCCGGTAACGGCGGTATCGCTGCAGATGCAGAATGTGTAAATATCGACGCAAAGGATATAAACGGTATAGTCGATTTTGCAGTCAACAGCAAAATCGATTACGCCGTTGTCGCTCCGGATGATCCTCTTGTTCTCGGATGTGTTGATGCACTTAACAACGCGGGAATTAAATGTTTCGGGCCTAAAGCAAATGCCGCAATTATCGAAGGAAGTAAAGCGTTTTCAAAGGAATTGATGAGAAAATATAATATTCCAACTGCCGCATATCAGACCTTTGATAATATTGAATCAGCTCTTGAATACGTTGAGTCTTCTCCGATTCCTACGGTTATCAAAGCTGACGGGCTCGCACTCGGTAAGGGCGTAATTATCGCTCAGACAAGAGAAGAAGCCAAACTAGCCGTAATTGAAATGATGCAGGATAAAAAATTCGGTGAAAGCGGAGACAAAATCGTTATTGAAGAATTTCTTGAAGGTCCCGAAATTTCCGTACTTTCATTTACAGACGGTACAACCGTTATTCCCATGATTTCATCTATGGATCACAAAAGGTCAGGTGATAACGATACCGGGCTCAATACGGGCGGAATGGGAACGATAGCCCCCAATCCTTACTATACCAAAGCGGTTGCCGATGAATGTATGGAAAAGATATTCCTTCCGACTATCAATGCGATGAAATCAGAAGGCAGAGAATTCAGAGGATGCCTTTATTTCGGTCTTATGCTAACCAAAGACGGACCCAAAGTAATTGAATATAACTGCCGTTTCGGAGACCCCGAAACACAGGTTATACTTCCCCTGCTTGAAAGCGATTTGCTTACGGTAATGCAGGCAACTACTGAAGGTAAGCTCAGCGAAACAGAGGTAGAATTCAGCGATAAAAATGCCTGCTGTGTTATTATCGCTTCAAAAGGATATCCCGTTAAATACGAATCCGGATATGAAATTAAGCTTCCGGAATGCGGCGAGAACTCAATTGTTTACGTTGCAGGAGCAAAGAATGATAACGGTAAGCTTCTCAGCGCAGGAGGAAGAGTACTTGGAGTTACCGCTGTTGCCGATACACTTGAGAAGGCGGTTTCCGATGCATATAAGCTTGCTGAAAAGGTTGACTTTTCCAACGGATTTTACCGTTACGATATCGGGCGCAGAGCATTACAGATTAAAGGAGAAAATAACTGATGGTATACAGAATTTTTGTAGAAAAAAAGTCTGAGTTTGCCAATGAGGCAAAAAGTCTCAGATATGACATCAGACATAATCTTCAGATTAAATCACTTGAAAACGTAAGAGTAATCAACAGATACGACGTTGAAAATATTGACAAGGATTTGTTTGATTATTCCATAAATACGGTTTTTTCGGAGCCGCAGGTTGATACAGTAAGCTATGACGTAGAAAATGACGGTTCTTACATTTTCGGTGTCGAATATCTCCCCGGTCAGTTTGATCAGAGAGCTGACTCCGCTTCGCAGTGCATCCAGATTATTTCACGCAAGGAAAGACCTATCGTCAGAGCCGCAAAGATATATAAGCTTTACGGAAATCTTTCCGAAGAAGAGATATTACAGATTAAAAAGCACGTAATCAATCCCGTAGAAGCTCAGGAAGCACGTCTTGAAAAACCTGATACTCTTGTTGCCAAGTACGATATACCGACCGAGGTTGAAACTCTTACGGGATTCAACAATCTTAACAAAGACGGTCTTGCTTCTTTTGTCAGGAATTACGCACTCGCAATGGACGAAGATGATATAGCGTTCTGTCAGGATTATTTCAGAAGTGAGAAGAGAGATCCGACAATCACCGAAATCCGTATGATTGATACCTATTGGTCAGACCATTGCAGACATACTACTTTTTTAACAACAATCGACAGCGTAAGTTTTGAAGATAAGCTTCTTCAGGATGCATACGACGATTATATTTCAACAAGAAAGTTTCTCGGAAGATCCAAACCCGTCAACCTTATGGATATCGGTACTCTTGCCGCAAAATATCTCAAAAAGACGGGTAAACTTGATAAACTCGATGAATCCGAAGAAATCAATGCCTGCACGGTAAAAATTGAAATTGAAGTTGACGGAGTAAAAGAGCCCTGGCTTCTTCTTTTCAAAAATGAAACACACAATCATCCTACCGAAATTGAACCCTTCGGCGGTGCGGCTACCTGCATAGGCGGTGCAATCAGAGACCCTCTTTCGGGACGTTCATATGTTTACGGAGCAATGAGAGTAACGGGCGCTGCAGACCCTCTCAAACCCGTAAAGGAAACAATGGAAGGTAAGCTTCCTCAGAGAACTATTGTCAAAACGGCAGCAGCCGGCTATTCATCATACGGCAACCAGATCGGACTTGCAACGGGTATAGTAGACGAAATCTACCATGACGGTTACGCTGCAAAGAGAATGGAAATCGGTGCTGTTATTGCAGCTACTCCTCAGGAAAATGTCAGAAGAGAATGTCCTCAGGACGGAGATATAGTAATACTTCTCGGCGGCAGGACCGGTCGTGACGGCTGCGGCGGAGCAACCGGCTCATCTAAATCACATACACTTCAGTCCCTTGAAACCTGCGGTGCTGAAGTCCAGAAAGGTAATGCTCCCGAGGAAAGAAAGCTTCAAAGACTGTTCAGAAATGCAGATGCCTGCAGAATGATTAAACGCTGTAATGACTTTGGCGCGGGCGGCGTTTCCGTCGCAATCGGCGAACTCGCCGACGGTCTCGAAATCAATCTTAATGCCGTTCCCAAGAAATATGATGGACTTGACGGAACAGAGCTTGCAATCAGCGAATCTCAGGAAAGAATGGCAGTTGTAATTGAAAAAGAAAACATTGACAAGTTTCTTGCAATTGCTGACAGTGAAAATCTTGAAGCAACTGTCGTAGCGGAAGTAAAAGCCGAGCCCAGACTCCGTATGAACTGGAACGGAAAGACGATAGTTGATATCAGCAGAGAATTCCTTAATTCAAACGGAGCGGAAAAGCATATCACCGTAGAAGCCGCAGGCGTAAACGATTACCGCAAAAATGTCGGTGACAGTTTTGAAAAAGAATTCAAAGCGCTTGCTGATGACCTTAATATCTGCTCAAAGAGAGGTCTTTCGGAAAGATTTGACTCTACTATCGGTGCCGGAACAGTACTTATGCCTTTCGGCGGTAAAAATCAGCTTACGCCTATTCAGGCAATGGTACATAAGATTTCCGTAGAAAAGAAGCATACTACTGACTGTTCACTGATGTCCTGGGGTTATAATCCCTTTATTACAGAAAAGAGCCCTTATCACGGCGCATATCTCGCAGTTATCGAATCTGTATCAAAGCTTATTGCAACGGGCGCAAAATACGAAGACGTATATCTTACGTTCCAGGAATATTTTGAAAGACCCAATAAAGATTCCAAGCGCTGGGGCAAACCTCTTTCGGCACTTTTGGGCGCTTTTGAAGCACAGAAAGATCTTGGAGTAGCCGCTATCGGCGGTAAGGACTCCATGAGCGGCACTTTTGAGAATATTGACGTCCCCCCCACCCTTGTTTCATTTGCCGTTACCTGCGATAAAATCGATAATATCATTACCAATGAATTCAAAAAAGCGGGAAGCAAGGTTGTAATTCTTAAGCCCGAATATAACCAAAACAATCTTCCCGACAGTCAGTCACTTATTTCTATTTATAATAAAGTGACTGATCTTATGAGAAGCGGTAAAGTTCTTTCGGCATATACTCCCACTATGGGCGGCGTTGCCGAAGCAATAATGAAGATGTCATTCGGTAACGGCTTAGGATTTAAATTCTGCGATAAACTGTCAATGAGCGATATCTTCGGATATAATTACGGTTCATTCATTCTTGAACTTTCCGATGATGAGGAAATAGGCACCTGCATAGGCAATGTTTCAGATTGCGGTAAATTCACCTACAAGGATGAATCGGTATGCGCAAAAGAATTACTCGGCATATATGAAGATAAGCTTGAATCAATTTACAGCTGTAATATTGACCAAGGTAAATCAAATATCGAAAAGTTCAGCTATAAAGCCGAAACAAAGGTCGCACCCGCAATTAAGACCGCTCAGCCCAAGGTCCTTATTCCGGTATTTCCGGGAACAAACTGTGAATTTGATACCGCAAAGGTTATGAGAGATGCAGGAGCAGATGCGGAAATCATCGTACTCAACAATCTTACTGCTGACGGTCTTTCAAAAAGTATTGAAAATTTTGCAGATAAGCTTAATGAATCACAGATGATATTTATTCCCGGCGGATTTTCGGGCGGTGATGAACCGGACGGCTCGGCAAAATTCATAACAGCGTTCTTCAGAAACGAAGCAATCAAAGAAGGCGTTCACAATCTGCTCAATAACAGAGACGGTCTTATATGCGGAGTATGTAACGGCTTCCAGGCACTTGTCAAGCTCGGTCTTGTTCCTTACGGAAAGATTATTGATACCGACGAGAACTGTCCGACACTTACCTTCAACACCATAGCAAGACACCAATCAAGACTTGTAAGAACCAGAATCGCTTCAAATAAATCTCCCTGGCTTGCAGGAACAACGGTTGACGATATCTTCACTGTTCCCATTTCTCACGGTGAAGGAAGATTTATTGCAAACGAAGAACTGATCAAACAGCTTGCTGATAACGGTCAAATAGCTACACAGTATGTTGATCTTGAAGGAAACGTTACAAATGACGTTCATTTTAATCCCAATAATTCTATGATGGCTATTGAAGGTATCACTTCACCTGACGGCCGAGTATTCGGAAAAATGGCACATTCGGAAAGAACCGGTTACGGTCTTTACAAGAATGTACAGGGAAAATACGATATGAAGATGTTTGAATCAGCCGTCAAATATTTCAAATAATATAAAAACAAGCGGTACCATGCGGTATCGCTTGTTTCTTTTAGTATAGAATTTACTTGATTACCGGAGCACCCATAAGTCCTATCTGTCTTAATACATATTCATAGCACCAACTGCTGCCGGAGCTTCTCCATGCTCCGGGTCCGTGCCATTTTTCTTTAAGATCGCAAAGATGAAGAGGACCGAAGCAATTATATCTGTTTCCGTAAAGCTTGATTTCAACTTCATGCTCACCGTCAGCAAGTCCCTCGGCACATACAGTATAAGGCGGATAAATTATATCACCGATCTCTTTGCCGTCAACAAGTATGCTCATCATCGTTCCGCGATAATAAGATGCCTTAATCCACATTTTTCCGTTCATCGATTTTGCCTTGAACTTATAAGAAATGTTTCCGCCGTAAAAAGGCAATCCCTGAGTAGTAATATCTCCGAAATCAATTCTTTCGGGGAACGGCACGATTCTTGCAAACCGCCCCGTAACCCTGACACCGAATTTACCGAGAATAAACATATTTTCCGTATTGGTCCTTTCACCTAAAGGAAGCTTAACATCAAGAGTATTATTGCCCTTAACAATATCAGGTAAAGTGACCTTACAGATTACCTTGTCTACAAACCAGCCCTTAATATCGTTAGCAACCTTAACACCGTTAAACGTAATATCGGCAACATCCGCGTCCTCAAGTGCAAGG
>JAZLLW010000016.1:0-4399 GCA_045598305.1 Acutalibacteraceae bacterium | reverse complement strand
AAAGTACTTCTCAAATTAATCTTCAAGGGTATTTTTTCCTTGCTTATTTCGTCGTTGTTTAATTTTCAAGGTGCGCTGCACTCCCTCGTGAGTGCCTTGATAATATACCACACCCCTCTCCCTCTTGTCAACATCTTTTTTCCCTTTTTTTATCCCTTTTATCAACTTATCCCGGTGTGCCATTTCGGAACGCCTTAAGATTTAGCGCTTATTCCCTTTCTGAATGTATGTTTATATTGCTTTTCATAAAAATACAGAGCCGGTTTCCCGACTCTGAATATAGTATTACTTTTGAATGCACCGCAATATAACGATCAATACTCAAACTCACCGGTGAATGCAAGCACGGCATTACCCGTAAGTACTATTCTTTCATCGGTATAATTGACTATCATATCACCGCCGGCAAGTTTAACGGTAATATCCTTACCTTTTTCACAATAACCCTTTTCACAAGCGGCAACGACTGCTGCGCATGCACCTGTACCGCATGCCATAGTCTCTCCGTTGCCTCTTTCCCAGACACGGATACGAATAGTATTCTTATTGATTACTCTGATGAACTCCGTATTTACTCTGTGTGGGAATGCGGGATTATGTTCAAATTTAGGTCCGGTAACCTTAAGGTCAAGTCCGTCAATTTCATCATAAATAACTGCAAAATGAGGATTACCTACCGATACAAAAGTACCGTCATATTTCTTACCGTCAACCTCTATCGTCTTATCCGTTTCGGTAATAACCGCCTTGCCGATAACAACAGAAGCAGAATTAACCTTACCGTCTCTGAGGAATACCTTTACGGAATAAATACCGCTCTTGGTTTCAACGGTCATATTCTCGCTGCGGATATATCCGTTATCATAGAGATACTTGGCTACGCAGCGCATATTATTGCCCGCCATCTTGCCTTCCGAACCGTCCTTGTTAAAAGAGCGCATTTTTACATCGGCTACACTTGACTTTTCAATAAGAACTATACCGTCACCGCCGATGCCGTAATGGGGCTTGCAAAGATTTACGCAGAGTGATTCGGGACAGGTAATCTTATCGTCAAAATTCTCAATGAAGATATAATCGTTACCGCAGGAATGCATCTTTGCGAACGGGATTTTCTGTCTCCATGCACGCATATCATTGATATCAACAAGCTCGGTATTCTGAAGAGTAAATCCGGATTCAATGATTTCGCTGAGAGCGTTGGCTGTATCAAGCGAAGTAAGGCAGGGAATACCTAACTGCATTGCACGGCGATGAAGAATGGTGTAATTTCCTACTCTTGCATCATCTACCATGCCGGTATAAATGATGTAGTTAAGCTTTCCGCTTTCCATAAGTTCAAAGAGCTCGTTGCTCTGGCTTGCGGCACCAACCTTATTTACGGGGATACCTGCACTTGAAATTGCAGCGGCAGTACCCTCAGTAGCAAAAATAACAATACCGAGGTCAAAGAAACGCTTTGCAAGGGTAACAATTTCCTGATAGTCATTTTCTTCCACGCTGAGAAGGATACCTGCGGGATTTGTTTCGCTGGAAGCGGGAACCTTGAAGTTTGCGGCGCTGAGTCCTTTGAAAAGAGCTTCAGCGGTTGTTTTGCCGAGTCCGAGAACTTCGCCGGTAGACTTCATTTCGGGGCCGAGTATGGAGTTGGCGTCATTAAGCTTTTCAAATGAGAATACGGGTACCTTAACCGCGAAATAAGGAGGAGTTCTGTAAAGTCCCGTACCGTAACCGAGATCTGCAAGATTTGCGCCGAGCATAACCTTTGCGGCAAGATCAACCATAGGAACGTTAGTTACTTTACTGATATAGGGAATCGTTCTGGAAGCTCTGGGATTTACTTCAATAATATAAAGTTCATCATCATAGATAAGATACTGGATATTTACAAGGCCCTTAGTGCCGAGTGCAAGAGCCAGTTTTTCGGAGCAATCACAAATCTTGGTGAGAAATTTATCATTAAGATTGTAAGGAGGATATACGGCAATAGAGTCACCGCTGTGAACGCCTGCACGCTCAACGTGTTCCATAATACCGGGGATAAGTACGTCCATACCGTCGGAAATAACGTCAACCTCAAGTTCAATACCGGGCATATATTTATCAACAAGGACAGGATTATCAATACCGCCGGAAAGGATTCTGTTCATATATGCTTCCGTCTGCTCGGGAGAACGGGATATAGTCATATTCTGTCCGCCGATAACGTATGAGGGACGAAGGAGAACGGGATATCCGAGGGTATTGGCGGCGTCAAGTGCCTCCTGAAGGGTATTAACACCCATTCCCTTGGGTCTGAAGAATCCGAACTTTTCAAGAAGATCATCAAATCTTGCTCTGTCCTCTGCAAGGTCAATACTCTCTGCCGAAGTACCGAGAATGGTGATGCCCTGCTCATCAAGGAACTGAGTAAGCTTGATAGCAGTCTGACCGCCGAATGCAACAACGACACCGATAGGATTCTCAACCTTGATGATGTTCATTACATCCTCGGGAGTAAGGGGCTCAAAGTAAAGTCTGTCTGCAGTATCGTAGTCTGTGGAAACGGTTTCGGGGTTATTATTTACGATTACCACATCGTAGCCCATGGAACGAAGAGTCCATACGCAATGAACCGATGAATAGTCAAATTCAATACCCTGACCGATGCGGATGGGGCCGGAACCGAGAACCATTACAACGGGTTTTCCGTTTCTTGTAAAGCTCCTTGCTTCACATTCGCCGGAAGCGGTTGAATAGAAATAAGGTCTATCCGTACCGAAAACGGATTCGCAGGTTTTAACTATCTGATATTTGAATTCACAGTTGAAATCAACCGGACTGCCGGAAATTCTCGCAAGTGCTTTATCGGTATAGCCGAGTTCTTTACCTTCGTCGTAAAGCTCCTTAGTAAGTTTCTTACCTTCAATTTTTGATTCATAATCGGCAAGAATATGGAGTTTAGCAAGGAAATAGTAATCTATCTTTGTGATATCATATATTTCGTCGTCGGACATACCGGCTTTGATTGCTTCAAATACAGCAAAGATTCGCTTGTCATCCTGAGCTGCAAGACGCTCTTTGAGGGAGAGTTCGTTAACAGGAGGAGCGTTGAGGGTATCAAGTCCGATTTCCGCACCTCTGACCGCCTTCATAAGACCTGCTTCAAATGTAGGAGCAATGGACATTACTTCTCCGGTTGCTTTCATCTGAGTGCCGAGTTTTCTTGATGAACCGGCAAATTTATCAAAGGGGAACTTGGGAAACTTGACGACAATATAATCAACAGCAGGATCAAAGCCCTTGAGTGATGCTCCCGTTTTTTCATTTTTAATTTCATCGAGAGTATATCCGAGAGCAAGCTTTGTAGTAATCTTTGCGATGGGGTAACCGGTTGCCTTGGATGCAAGCGCAGATGAGCGGGATACTCTGGGGTTAACCTCAATAACCGCATATTCAAGACTGTTGGGTTTAAGTGCAAACTGAACGTTACATCCGCCGATAATGCCAATGGCGGATACCATATCAAGAGCCGCCTGACGAAGCATACCGAGTTCTTCGTCGGTAAGAGAAAGTGCGGGAGCGGCAACGATCGAGTCGCCGGTATGAACACCGACGGGATCAATATTTTCCATTGAGCATACGCAGACAACATTGCCCTGAGCGTCTCTCATGGTTTCAAATTCAATTTCTTTCCAGCCGGCAATACACTTCTCAACAAGAATCTGTGTAATGGGAGAAAGATCGAGTCCTGACTTTGCAATAATACGGAATTCTTCCTCGTTCTCAGCAATACCGCCGCCTGTACCGCCAAGGGTAAATGCGGGACGAATGATAACGGGATAACCGATTTGTTCAGCTACCTTTACGGCTGTTTCAAGATCTTCTGCTATTTCGGAAGGAACGCAGGGCTGACCTATTGATTTCATTGCATCTCTGAAAAGCTCACGGTCTTCAGCAGTATTGATTGATGAAACGGGAGTACCGAGAAGCTTAACGCCGTACTTTTCAAGGGTTCCGTCCTTTGAAAGCTGCATGGCAATCGTAAGGCCGGTCTGTCCGCCGAGTCCGGCAAGAAGGCCATCGGGTTTTTCTTTACGGATAACACGCTTTATGGTTTCAGCATTAAGGGTTTCAAGATATATTTCATCGGCAAGGTTTTTATCCGTCATAATGGTAGCGGGGTTAGAGTTTACAAGAACAGTATCAATACCCTCATCCTTGAGAATACGGCACGCCTGAGCGCCTGCATAGTCAAACTCTGCCGCCTGACCGATAATAATGGGACCTGAACCGATTACAAGTACCTTCTGAATTGACTTATCTTTTGGCATTTTCAACACATCCTATCTATATAAATAATAAATTACTGACCGAGTGTAGCCGTCATGACCGCCTTGATTGTATGCATACGGTTTTC
>JAZLLW010000015.1:0-63385 GCA_045598305.1 Acutalibacteraceae bacterium | reverse complement strand
CCCTCGATAATAAGTGTGGCAGATTTAAGTCCTGCTTCATCACCGTCAAGGAAGTCAACAAGACTCACGCTGAAGCCCCTCTTCTCTGCCCAGTGCTCATACATACGCACAAGCATTGAGTTCCAGTCCTGCGCCTCCGTTCCGCCTGCACCTGCATGGAAAGTGAGGATTGCGGGGCTGTTGTCATATTCACCCGAAAGCAGAGTGCTGAGCGTCATATCGTCAAGCTTTTTAACAAAGCTGTCTATTGCTCCTCTGCACTCGTCAAACATATCAAGGTCCTCCGCTTCATTGGCGAGCTCAATCAGCACGAGAGCATCGTCATATTCGCCCTTCAGACCGTCGTATGCCTTTACCTTGTTTTTGAGCTGAGTAATTCTCATCTGGACCTTCTGTGAATTTTCAACGTCATTCCAGAAGCCCTCTTCGGCAGTCTTTTCTTCAAGAGAAGCAACCTCTTCATTCATCCTGTCAATGCCGAGGGCCTCACCGAGCTGCTTAAGCTTCTCTGTGTAATCAATAAGTTCAAGTCTTAATTCTTCAAACTGTAACATAATGTGTATGCGGAGATAACTCCGCTCCTTTCCGAATAGCTGTGATTTTACGTGCATATTTTTTCAATTTTATATTATATATGATTATATTATAAAAGTAAAGAAAAAAATACAGCCGCCTCATTCCGAAGCGGCAGGTCAAATTATTCTCTTATCTCAAATCCGGATTACAAATCAATTCATTCGGTAATAATTTCAGAGCACCCTTCCGAAGAAAGATGCTCTGTGAAATACTTTTTTATTTTCTGTCAAGGATAAGTACGCCCGAAACAAGTACGGATTCAAGCAGCATTATCAGCATGGTGATAACCGATGAAATACCGGCTTCGGAGCATCCCGAAAGAGTGGCGAGGACGATACCGAGTACCATAACGCCTATCTGAAGGAAGGTGCCGAGTCTCTTTTTCGTAGCCATCGTACAGCATGAAGCAATGGCTCTGAGCATTGAGGTGGAATTGCCGTCATGGATAAGCTCTGC
This sequence comes from Acutalibacteraceae bacterium, assembly GCA_045598305.1. Taxonomy (GTDB): domain Bacteria; phylum Bacillota; class Clostridia; order Oscillospirales; family Acutalibacteraceae; genus CAG-177. The sequence goes on along the minus strand of JAZLLW010000015.1, from coordinate 62,353 downwards.
GGGGAGTGAATCTGCGACCGCATCCTTTCTTCTCTTGAAAAGACGGCCTGCGACAGAGGAAAGAATCTTGAAATTATCGGGGTTAAGGCCGAATTTGGAAGAAATAAGCTCCTCTGTTACGTTTACATCGTTTGTCCTTACAAGAATCTGAATACCGTTTGATTCAAGCTGCTTAAGATATCCCTTGATGTTTTCGTCAACAGCGTAGCTGACAACGAACATGGCGGCGAGCTGCTCATTGCAGGCAAGGTAAATTACCTTTCTGCCGTCGTGGGAATATTTATTTTCAAATTCCATATTGGGGGCTTTGATATTATGATGAACGAGCATATTTCTGTTGCCCAGAAGCACCTTCTGGTCGTAAATCCTTGCGGAAATACCCAGCTTATCCTCATAAACAAGCTCCTTGACGGGAGGAAGCAAATCCTGTCTGCCGTCAACTACCTCTTCAAAGCACTCCTTGAGAGGTCCGCCGGATTTGATTACCATAGCGGCGGCATAGAGAAGTACCACGTCTATACGCATGCTCTTGAAGTCCTTCATACCGTGCATGGTACAGCCCTTACGGTCAAAGATATCCGCGGAATCGAGAACGACCGCATTCGAAGCGGCGATATGCTCTGCGGCATCAATGCTCGTAATCAGAGTGCCCTCTTTATTAAGGCGTTTATTTGTAACAAAGGTGATGAATGCGGGTATGAATTTACCGAATACGGGTGAGCTCAGACAGAATGCGGCGGCAAATACGGAGAAGCCGGAAAGCACGGAATTAAGCACTCCCTGCTCCATTGACTTAAAGCCCGTAACCACACCTGCACCGATTGAGGCAACAAGTGCACCGATGATAAGATAGAGAACGTACTTGTTGTTTTCGTCGTTCTTATCCGAATTTTTCATGAAATCGGAGGGGAACTTGCTCTTTGAAGTGTAGAGGATTTCCGCATTGCCCATGAGAAGACCTCTGCCCAGCTCAAATATCTCCGATTCGTTTTCAAGATGGTGGACCGTATTTATTTCATGCTCGTAGCTGAAGGTACAAACCGAGAAATTATCAAGAATCCTGCGTGCGTTGATAACGTCGGTAAGCTTGCTCAGGAACAGAGCAAATACGGCAACAAGTCCGAAAGCGGGTACCTTTGCGTGGAAGGTAGCCGACACGGTGTTTTCAATAAGGGCAATAATGACCGAAATCGCCATTGCCGAATCTGCTGAAATCTTGCCCGTCAGGGTTTCCTTACAGATATCAAAGAATTTTGAACCGTAGAAGAGAACGGCTGCAATTATAAGCAGGGCATTTACGACCGACAGCACAACGGAATCCCTTGTAAATAACGCTGTTTCTATATCCGCCTTTTCACAAATCGCGGGAATGACCGCAAGAAGCAGCATAAATAAATCTATACCGCCCATTATGATTGCGTTGCGTGTGGCTGCGGCAACCTTTTCCGTAAGCTTTGTATGCACACGGTTGCGGTCTGCAAAGTCCACGTATTCGCCGGGGTAATCCGACACCTTGTCACGGGGCACTTTCTTTTCTTCCTCTTCAACGGGAAGATCTTCAACCAGATTTATAAGGTCCTCGGAAAAATCACCGGTATCAAATTCGTCAAGCTTGAAGTTCTTTGCCTTCTGCTTGCGTCTCTTCCAGAGACTTTCCTCGACACTCTGTTCGCTGTCCTTTACGGGAATAACGTCGTCGGGAACATCTACGAAATCGTTGAGAATGATCTGACCTTCAACGTTTTCGGGCTCGGGGAAGAACTCGGCGGGAGCTGCTCCGGGAATGGGAATTGCTTTGGTTTTTGCCTGGTTGATGCTTGATTCAACGTCCTCTGCGGCCATAACCGTAGGCATTGCCTCAAGATTATCCTCTGTTTCCCCCTCACCCTTTCTTACGACGATACCGGATTTATCATAAGGATATTCGGGGTCCTTATCGTCGTAGTTGGGAATTTCAATATCCTCGGGTCTGAGCTTTTCAAAGAATTTCTTTCTGTAGTCAATGACCTTCTGCTCCTCATTCTTTTCATCGGGAACAATATTGGGAGGCAGGGGGCCCGTTTTTTCGGGTTTGGGAGGCGCGGGAGGATATTTGCTCTCAACAACGGGAATATCATCGGGCATAAATACCGTTTCAAGACTGAAAAGCTCCGGGTCAAATTCATCAAGCGGCTCTTCCTTTTCGTATAAGAGCTGCTGACCGTCGACCTCCGCTCCCGAGAAAATATCCGTTATCTCGTCTGCGAAATCTTCACTCTTCTCTTCGTTAATGGGCTGAACGGAAAACAGCTCCGTATCAAGCTCGTTACCGAAAAGCTGTCTGTATTTTTCGTCAATTTCGCTCTCTTTGGACTGACGGGGAATATATTCCTCTCCGCTTTCCTGCGCAATAAGACGGTCAATATCATCCGCGGACCATTCTTTTGCGGATGAGTCATCCGTGTCGGAGGAAACCTCACCTCTGACCTCGTTGAGTATAGCTTCAAGCTCTTCATCCTGTAAAGCACTGCTGAATATATCATTCATACTATCACCGCCTTATCTGTGTTTGATAACTTCATACATCAATATTCCCGCCGCCACGGAGGCGTTGAGGGAATTTATCTTACCCTTCATGGGGAGTGACACGATAAAATCGCATTTTTCCCTGACCAGACGGCTGATGCCTCTGCCCTCGGAACCGATTACAAGAGCGACCTTTCCGCTGTAATCCTGCTTGTCCCAGGGAGTGCCGTCCATATCCGCACCGTAAATCCAGAAGCCCTCTTTCTTAAGGTCGTCTATGGTCGAAGCAAGGTTTGAAACCCTTGCAACGGGCACGTATTCCACCGCTCCCGCGGAAACCTTGCTGACGGCATAGGTGAGGGAAACTCCCCTTCTCTTGGGAATAATCACACCGTGAGCACCGCAGGCATCTGCGGAACGGATTATGGCTCCCAGATTATGCGGGTCTTCAATCTCGTCACATATAATCAGGAAGGGCTGCTCATTCTTTTCCTCTGCCGCAGCCAGCATATCTCGTATATCCGCGTATTTGTGAGCCGCCGCCCTTGCGGCTATTCCCTGATGATTGGCACCTCCGCACATTGCGTCAAGCTTGCGCCTGTCAACGTCCTTGACCACTATGCCGTTTTCCGATGCCTTACCGATTATCATTCCGATGGAACCGCTTCTGTCACCCTTTGCAACAAAGAGGGTGTCTATCTCTCTGCCGCTTCTGACGGCTTCAAGCACCGCGTTCCTGCCGATAATCAGGTCCTGCTCCTCTTCTCTGTCCTTTTCTGACGGATTCACGTTCAAATCTGTCACTCCTTAATCAATACAGTTCTTTAATGTAATTCTCTACGTCTTCTCTCGTTCCCTTGAAGGGACCGGGTGTTTCCATTTTAAGAGAAACCGTTGCCGTCGCCATAAGCAGGGAATCCTCTATGGAATGCTCAAGGCGTTCGTTTATATATGCGGCAAAGGTGGTGTCGCCTCTGCCGGTACGGCCGCTGAGGTTTCTTGATTTGATGGGACAGGTGTAAAATTCACTGCCGTCATAAATCAGCACCTCGGTGTTGTGGGTAATCATTATTTCCTTTGCGCCCCATGAATACAGATGCTTTGCGGCTTCCTTCCGGTCTGAACAGCCCGTGAGGATTTCCGCCTCTGCCGCATCGGTTTTGAGGTAGGTAACGTGAGGAAGGCATTCAAGCTTATCCGCCCAGTCCTCAAAATGCATCGTTCCGTCGGGATTTACGTGACGGAGCATTGCCTGAACGTCAACTGCTATGGGAGCTCTCTTTGCCATGGTCTTGATAAGCTCCGTATCAAAGTCGCCGTAAACAAGACCCGCAAGGTGAATAATATCACAGTCGGCATCGGGGATTTCGCCCGGTCTGAAAGGATCGCCCTTTGAACGGTTGAAGCAGGTCCTTCTCTCCTTATCGGCGGTATGATAAATATTCACCATATCCGTGCTCTTTTCACTCGGGAGAGCGATAACGTCCTCCTGCGGAATGGTGAAATGCTCAAGACGGTATCTGTCCTTTTCCGCTACCTTGGTAACGGCAAGCACTCTGTGTCCCAGAGCGTAAGCCGAAGCAGAGGAGTAAATAACCGCACCGCCGACTATCTGAACGGTATTTCCGAGATGGTCGGTGTTTTCATCAAGCGTTGCATGACCGATAATCATCGATGTGTATTTAGCCATATTATTACCTCACAAATCAGATTGTAATCAAACTACCTGGAAAATGTAAAATTTAAGATAATCCGTTTCGGGTACGTTCCAGAGGATTGGATGGTCACAGCACTGCCTGCGCACCTCAATCTGTCTGAGCTGAACTCCCGCATCCGCCGCCGCGGAAACGAGCATCTTTTCAAACAAATCGCTTCTCATAAAATGAGAGCAGGAGCAGGTGGCAAGGTAACCGCCTCTGGGAAGGAGCTTCATCGCTCTGTAATTGATTTCCTTGTAGCCCCTCTCGGCGGAATTTACCGTCTTTCTGCTTTTTGTGAAAGCTGGAGGGTCAAGGATGATGAAATCATAGGGCTTTCCGCCTTTTTTCTCAAGCTCGGGAAGCAGGTCAAATACGTCCGCGGCAATAAAATCCATTCTGTCCGCAAGATTGTTTTTCTCTGCATTTTCCCTTGCCATGGCAACTGCCGTTTCGCTGACGTCCACGGCGGTCACGTGCTGAGCCCCGCCCATTGCCGCGTTAAGCGCAAACGAGCCGGTGTGGGTGAAGCAGTCAAGGACGCTTTTTCCTTTTGCAATCTTTGAAATTGCAAGGCGGTTATATTTCTGGTCAAGGAAGAAGCCCGTCTTCTGACCGTTTTCAAAGTCAACGGTATATCCGATACCGTTTTCCGTTATTTCCGTTTTTGTCAGGTCCGTATGAGGTATGCCCTCATACCAGCCCTTATATTGCTCCATACCCTCAAGCTCACGGATTGCCACGTCGTTTCTTTCATAGATGCCGTGGATTTCTTCACCGTATTCACTCATGATTTTCATAAGTGCAGAATAAATCACGTCCTTGATTTTATCCGTTCCGTAAGACAAAACCTGAGCAACGAGGATATCCGAAAATCTGTCAACCGTAAGACCGGGAATACCGTCCGCCTCTCCGAATACAAGACGGCAGCAGGAAAAATCATCGCCCATGACGGTGCGTCTGTATTCAATCGCGTAACGAAGCCGTCTCTCCCAGAAGGCGGGATTAAAGGTTTCGTTGGCGTTTGAGGACAGAATCCTTACCCTGATTTTACTGCTCTGACTTATAAATCCCGTTCCGAGATAAGCCCCCTTTGCGGAAAGAACGTCCGTAAGACCGCCGTTTACAAGGTCGCCGAAAACGGAAACGATTTCCGTATCGTAAACCCAGGGATGGCCTGCCCTTATTGACCTTTCCGCTTTCGGAGTAACCGTGACGATGGGATAATTTCTGTTTTTCATACTGTAACTACCTCTGATATACAAGCCCCGTAAATAAAAAGGACACTGCCGGATGTGTGCAGCATTCGGCAGTGCGTTGGGGAAAGAGAAAATAAAAATGAAAAAAGAGGTTGTCAAAAATCAATAAGATATATCTCTATACCTTGTTTGCATTCTATAACACAACTGTTGGGATTTTATTAACCGAGTGTTAATAAATTATTAACAGTTTATGAACGCTTCATTCTTATTACTGCCGAATTATTTACTTTCAAGGAATGCTTTGAAGCCCTTATATGCCATATAAACGTCTGTCTTTGCAACCACCTCAAATGGAGCGTGCATTGAAAGAACGGGAACGCCTACGTCAACTACGTTGACTCCGAGATTTGCGATATACTTGGCGACTGTTCCTCCGCCGCCCTCGTCAACCTTACCGAGCTCACCCGTCTGCCAGAGGGTAGCGGACTTATCAAAAATCATTCTCACCTTTGAAACGAACTCCGCATTTGCATCGTTGGTACTGCTCTTGCCTCTCGCACCCGTATACTTTGTAAGGACGATGCCTTTGTTGAGATAAGCCGCATTCATTTTATCGTGAACTGAGGGGAAGGTGGGGTCAAAGCCGGCATTTACGTCTGCCGAAAGGCACTCGGATTTTCTGAGTACGTCTCTGCCGTGAAGTCCCTCAAGGGAAGCGATATCTCCGATAAACTGTTTGAGATAAGAGGAATTGAGACCGGTATTGCCGTCGGAGCCGATTTCTTCCTTATCCGTTACAACGGTAATCGTCGTATATTCGGGCTTCTTCACCGCCAGAGCCGCCATGATTGAGGGATAGGCGCACACTCTGTCATCGTGACCGTAGGAGCCGATTAAGCTTCTGTCAAAGCCGATATCAACTGCCTTGAATGCGGGTACGGCTTCCAGCTCTGCGGAAAGGAAATCTGCTTCGGTTATGCCGTACTTTTCGTTAAGAAGCTTCATAATATTGAGCTTTACCAGCTTGTCACCTTTTTCTTTTCCGAAGGGACGGCTGCCGATGAGGATATTCAACTCCTCGCCTTTGATTACCTCGCTCATATTGCGGTCGTGCTTATCAAGATGGGGAAGCAGGTCGGTAACTACGAATACGGGGTCGCCCTCATCGTCACCTATACGCACGTTAACACAGGAACCGTCTGCTCTGTAAATCACACCGTGAAGCGCAAGAGGAATCGTGGGCCACTGATATTTTTTGATGCCGCCGTAATAATGTGTCTTGAAAAATCCAAGCTCACTGTCCTCATAGAGAGGATTGGGCTTAAGATCAAGACGGGGGGAATCAATATGAGCGGCAAGGATTTTCGCACCCTTTGCGGCGCTCTGCTTACCGAAGGTGCAGAGGATAAGCGCTTTATCGTGAACGTTGTAATATACCTTGTCTCCCGGCTTATACTTCTTTGACGAATCAAACTCCGTGTAGCCGTTTTTTTCTGCAAGCTCCTTTGTGAATGCCGCCGTTTCTCTTTCGGTACGGCAGGCGTTGAGGTATTTCATATAGTCAACACAGAATTTGTCTGCCTTTGCTATTTCCTTTTCATCGCATACGTAATTTGCATGCTCGGGTGAATAAAACAGCTTTTCGGAAAGAAGCTCTGCCTCTGTTTTCTTGCTCATATCAGTTTTCCTCCGTAAATTCATTTATCTGTCTGCGGGTTTCCTCCGCAGTTTCGTTTCTGATGACGATATCAGAACGGGAAATATAGTATTCCTCATCCTTCTGTGCGTTCATTCTGATGAGTGCATCCTTTTCCGATATATTATCCCTCGCCATTATCCTGGCAAGCCGTGTTTCCTTATCGGCAACGATGCAAATTATCTTGTCGCACACGCTTGTAAGGGGACTTTCAAACAGCACCGCCGCATCAATTACCGCCGCCTTGAATCCTCCGCTTTCCGCCCTGTGGATTTCCTCCAGAGTAAGCTCGGTGATTTTCGGATGGGTTATTGAATTGAGAATCGCGGTTTTTTCCTCCGTTTCAAATGCTCTTGACGCAAGCAGATGTCTGTCAAGCACACCCTCTGAAACGATATCCTCGCCGAACGCTTTTTTCAGTCCGTCAAGGACTTCTTTATCTTCAACGGCTTTTCTGGCAAGCTTGTCGGTATCTATTATGCACATTCCCTTTTCCGCAAGCATTTCACATACCGTGCTTTTGCCTGCACCCGTCTGACCGGTGATACCGTAAACGGGAACGGAAATATCAAGATCTATTACCCTGAAAGCGGCTGACCTGAGCAGACGGTTATATACCGCGAGCCCTACGCCCTCGGCTGCAGGGCATCTGACGAACGCCGCCGGGCAACCCATGGCATCAACCTCACGCAGAGCGTCAAAAATATGCTGTGCCTGGGTCAGACTGTCATCCGATTTGCCGTATTCGATGAATTTATCAAAATGCTTTCCTTCGCCCTCAAAGCAAACCGCACAGATTTCTTCTCTGTGGGCTTTGATAAACCTCTCGTATGCCTCAAAGCTGCCCTTTACGATTGAAACACGGGCTGCAGGAGCATAATGCTTATATTTCATGCCGGGAGAAGCGGCTTTTTCGCCCTCCGCAAGCTTTTCGTAAACGGCGTGAGAAATTTCTATCTCTCCCAACACCTCCCGAAGCTGGTCGGGAGTAATTCCGCCGGGTCTGAGTAATGCGGGCGGATTTGTCGCAAGAGTGACCACCGTTGACTCAACGCCTACGGCACATTCGCCGCCGTCGATTACCGCATCTATCCTGCCCTCAAGGTCCTCAATTACATGAGATGCCTTTGTGGGACTCGGCTTTCCCGAGGCGTTTGCACTGGGCGCCGCCAGAGGAAGTCCGCTCTGACGGATTATTTCCCTTGCTGTGGGATGTGACGGCATACGGATTGCCACCGTATCAAGTCCCGCACAAACCTCGTCGGGAATGAGAGCGGATTTTTTCATTATGACGGTAAGAGGACCGGGCCAGTATTTCTCTGCAAGAGCGTAAGCTCTCGGGTCGATTTTTTCCACAAGCGGCTCTATTTCCTCCATGGATGAAACGTGAACTATCAGCGGATTATCCTGAGGTCTGCCCTTTGCGATGAATATTTTTTTCACCGCTTTTGCATCAAGGGCGTTTGCCGCAAGCCCGTAAACCGTTTCGGTGGGTATCGCGACAAGTCCTCCCTGCTTCAGAATTTCGGCTGATTTCGTTATATCCTCTTTTTTTTCTGCACTGAGATGAAGCGTTTTCATTTTACTGCTCCGTACTTGCCTTTAGTTTTTCCGCCGTATCGGCAGTTATGAGGGCATCTATGATTTCGTCAAGGTCTCCGTTGACGATTGACTCGATTTTGTAAAGGGTAAGATTTATTCTGTGGTCGCTGACTCTGCCCTGGGGAAAATTATAGGTGCGGATTCTCTCGCTTCTGTCACCCGTTCCCACCTGAGCTTTTCTTTCACCGGCAATACTGCTCTGCTGTTTTTCGCATTCAATATCCATTAGTCTTGAACGCAGTACCTTCAGCGCTTTATCTTTATTTTTATACTGGCTTCTTTCGTCCTGACATTCAACCACCATTCCCGTGGGAAGATGGGTGATTCGGATGGCGGATGAGGTCTTGTTTACCTTCTGACCGCCTGCGCCGCTGGAACGGAAGGTATCAATCTGCAAATCCGCGGGATTCAGTTCAACGTCCACGTCCTCCGCTTCGGGAAGCACCGCAACCGTGGCGGTTGAGGTCTGGATTCTGCCCTGACTTTCCGTTTCGGGCACTCTCTGTACTCTGTGAACTCCGCTCTCAAATTTCAGGCGTGAATAAGCTCCCTCACCCTCAATCATAAAGCTGACTTCCTTAAAGCCGCCGAGCTCCGTGGGATTGGAATTGACGGTTTCGCATTTCCAGCCCATTGCTTCGGCATACATTGAATACATTCTGTAAAGCACGCCCGCAAAGAGGGACGCCTCCTCGCCGCCTGCTCCGCCTCTGATTTCCACGATAACGTTCTTGTCGTCATTGGGGTCACGGGGAAGCAGAAGCACCTTGAGCTCTTCGCCGCATTTCTCAAGTTTGTCACGGGCTTCTTCAAATTCATCCCTGACCATTTCCTTGAAATCCGGCTCAAGTCCTCCCGCGTCAAGAAGCTCCTTTGCCTCGTTCATATCCGCTTCAATCTTTCGGTACTCACGGAATTTCTCAACAACGGGAGTCATTGACTTGATGTCCTGCATTATTTTTTTGTATTCTTCAATATCGGAAGCGATATCCGTTTCGCAGAGCCGTGCGTTCAGCTCCTCAAAGCGTTTCTCAACCTCTTTTAACTTATCAAGCATTATTCTTCACGCAGAACCTTCCTGATATTCTTTTCAACCTTGATGCGTTCAATCATTATTTCGTGGCCGCACTGAGTACATCTGATGCGCAGGTCTGCGCCTATCCTCAACACCTGAAATTTATTGCAGCCGCAGGGATGCGGCTTGCGCATCAAAAGCTCGTCTCCGACTTTAATATCCATAGTTACCTCTTAAATGCTGTAAAAATGCTGTACCCAGCACAGACCGAGCGAGGGGTCCGCTTCGGGAGCGATGCCTATACCGATGGACTTGAATTCGGGATTCATAATATTTGCGTAGTGGGTCTCGGATGCCTTCCATGCCGCACATACGGCAGAGGGTGAGGAATAATACCATCCCACGTTTTCACCGATAAGTCCCGAATTATAGCCGTTCTCGGTAAAGATTGATTTATAGCTTCTCGTATTGGGTCTGATATGACCGTGTGCTTTGGCACCTGCCCAGGCGACCTCCTCCGCACGGACGCTTGCCTGCTCGGTAAGCTTGTTGCTGAGAGTAAGGGGAGCAAGCCCGCCCTCTGCTCTCATCTGGTTCGTAAGACGAAGGACCTCGTTGATATACGAAGCGTAATTCTGTCTGTTGGCACGGGCTCCGGGAAGAAGCTCGCTGTAGCTTGCACTGTAAGTTGAACGGTCGTATATATCGCTCGTTTCCTCGCTGATTACGAATTTCTTTCCGTCAACAGTCAGACCGTAAGTGGTGGTAACGGTCCTGATACGGTCAACACCGTATTTCAGGTCGGTACGGGTGGTTTTTTTATCTGTGGTGGTCCTGCCGTTATATCTGACGGAGGTCAGAACGTTTGTAGTGGTACGGACTGCCGTGGTAAACACCTGAGTCACGCGCTGAGAGGCAGTCTGCTCCGTCGTTTCCGTTTCGGTGGTCTCGGTTTCCTCTTCGGTGGTCGTTTCCGTCGTCATCTGAGTCGTTGAGGGCTTAGTCGTTTCCGTTTCCTTTTTCTTCTGTTTCCTGCATCTTATTTTACCGCAGGATGCAAGTGAAAAAATCAAAACAAATATAAGCAGCAGGGATAAAAGTTTTTTTGCCATAGTTCCTCCGTGAACATCACCATTTCTTAATGGGACATCTGTTTTTGATAAATGCAGCTCTGAATTCCGGATAGCAGCCGCATTTAAGGCAGGTGCCGTCAATAAGGTATTCACACTCACCGCAGACGGCGAGTCTGAGGTGATATTCATTGCTGTCTGTTTTCTGTTCGGGCGGGATTTTTTCAATCCTGCTCCGTATATCCGCAAGTATATCCTGCTTTCCGCTTTTCAGCAGAAGACATCTGCGGCATATTCTATCTTCGTTCATCTTTCAATTATGAATTTGACTATACTGCAGGCGGGAACGGTTGCCTCAAATCCGTCTGCCGTCATGTTGAACGAGGTAAATTCCTCCGTATGAACGTTATCCTTACTTTCAAAGCTGTTATAATCGTCAATCTTGCCCGTAAGGATTTCCGCTCTGACCGACTTGACGGCACTGTCCGCGACCTGACATCTGATTTCGGCGGTCTCGGAAGCGGAGGTATTGGTAACGGTGGAATAAATCACGCCGTTTTCATCCATTGATGCGCTTTCAATAAGCTGAGGCAGCTTGTCGCTGTCGGTACCCTTATTTTCGGTGGTGATAAAGGAATCAACAAGGGTATTCTCCTGATGGTCCTTAAACATTCTGAATACCCAGTAAGTGGGTGTCAGCAACATCTCGGCTCCGTCCGTAAGGGCAACCGCCTGAAGCACGTTGACCGTCTGTGCAATGTTGCACATTCTGATTCTGTCACTGTGCTTATTGAATATATTGAGATTGATTGCCGCAACGATTGCATCGCGCATCGTATTCTGCTGATAGAGGAAGCCGGGATTCGTACCGGGCTCCACGTCGTGCCATGTGCCCCACTCGTCAATAACGAGGTCTACTCTCTTTGAGGGGTCGTATCTGTTCATAATCTCAAGGTGTCTCGTGATTATCTCGTCAATGTGATACGCCTTTCTGAGGCATCTGTAGTATTCATCCTTCGTAAACTCCGTAGCGCTGCCTTTACGGTCCCAGTCACCCGTTACCGTATAGTAATGAAGGGCAAGGCCGTCCATCTGATTTTTGGCATACTTCATGAGCGTTTCAGTCCAGTTGTAATCCTCGCTGTTCGGACCGCAGGCGACCTTATATATCCTATCGCCGCCTTCATAATTACGCACGAAGGTCTGATATCTTCTGTAATTGTCGGCATAAAACTCGGGTCTCATATTTCCGCCGCAGCCCCAGTTCTCGTTGCCGACGGCAAAATACTTAAGCTTCCACGGCTCCTGTCTGCCGTTTTGCCTGCGAAGATCAGCCATGGGTGATTTGCCGCCGAAGGTCATATATTCGACCCATTCGCTCATTTCCCTTACGCTTCCGCTGCCCACGTTGCCCGTAATATAAGCATCGCATCCGAGCTGGTCGCAAAGCTCAAAGAATTCATGTGTACCGAAGCTGTTATCCTCTATAACTCCGCCCCAATGGGTGTTTATCATCTTTTTTCTGTTTTCAAGAGGACCAATGCCGTCCATCCAGTGATATTCGTCTGCAAAGCATCCGCCGGGCCAGCGCAAAACGGGAAGTCCCATTTCCTTAAGGGCATCAACAACGTCTTTTCTCATACCCTTTACATTGGGAATATCGGAATCCTCGCCTACAAAAAGTCCCTCATATATGCATCTGCCGAGATGCTCCGAAAAATTGCCGTAGATATCTTTACAGATTTTTGACAGTTTTCTGTTGGGATTGATAAGGTATTTTTCCATAACGGGACCTCCGATATCATAGTATGCCTATTTTACAAAACATTATTATACCAGTATATATTAAATAAATAAATAGTTTTTTTGTATTTTATAAAATTTTTTGCGCGATTTATCCTTGACTTTGATACTGCCCTGTGATATACATTTCATTGTGCGAAAAACAATAAATCTCTTATGAATCAAGGTATATATTATGACTACTACACTTTTTTGCCTGTCAATTTCAATAGCGGCAGGTCTGCTCGTATCCCGTCTGTCAAAGCTGCTCGGGTTACCTTCGGTAACGGCGTATCTGGTAGCAGGCATCCTTATCGGTCCCTACTGTCTCGGACGTATCGGAATCGACGGTCTGGGATTCGTAAGCATGAGTCAGGTAAACGGATTCAAAATCATATCCGAAGTCGCGCTCGGCTTCATTGCCTTTTCAATCGGCAACGAATTCCGTCTTTCCCAGCTGAAGGAAATCGGCGGAAAGGCAACCTTTATCGGTATTTTTCAGGCACTCATCGCAAGTCTCTGTGTTGACGGTGTACTTATAGCCCTTCACGGCTTTTTGGGTGACAAATTACCCGTTTCCATGGCTCTCATTCTCGGTGCAATCGCCGCCGCAACCGCTCCCGCCGCCACCCTTATGGTCGTAAGACAGTATAAGGCAAAGGGCAAGGTCACCGACCTGCTCCTGCCCATAGTTGCCATTGACGATGCCGTGGGACTTATCATTTTTGCGGTCTCCTTCGGTATTGCAAAGGCCATTGAAAACGGTTCGTTCAGTATTATCGGTATCGTTGTTAATCCTCTCATTGAAATCGTAATATCCCTTGTCCTCGGCTCGCTGATGGGTACCGTTTTCACTTACAGCGAAAAGATGTTTTCGTCACGGAGCAAGCGTCTTTCCCTTTCAATTATGTTCGTAATCCTCACCGTTGCGATTTCTCAGCTTGAGTTTGATTTCGGCGAGGTACATATCGGCTTCTCTTCCCTCCTCGTCTGCATGATGCTCGGCACCATGTTCTGTAATCTCTGTGATTTCTCCGCGGATATCATGGATAAGACAGACCGCTGGACTCAGCCCCTTTTCGTATTGTTCTTCGTACTCAGCGGTGCGGAGCTTGAGCTGAACGTATTCAGAGACATAGCTGTCGTGGGTATCGGTATCGTCTACATCATCGTACGTTCCGCCGGCAAATATTTCGGCGCATACGCAAGCTCAAAGATAGTAAAATGTGACCATACCACGAGCAAATATCTCGGAATTACCCTGCTTCCTCAGGCAGGTGTTGCCCTCGGAATGAGTCTGACGGTCATGGATTTCGGTACGATAGGCCCCATCGTCCGCAACATCATCCTTTTCTCGGTACTGATTTATGAGCTCATCGGTCCCGTCTGCACAAAGATTGCTCTTATGAAAGCGGGAGAAATTACCATCAAGCCCGAAGAAAAAGACCGTAAAAACCAGACTGCACCCAGCAAAATTTAATCGGATACAAAATAAAACGAACCGCCTGCCGGTAAATTTCCGGCAAGCGGTTTTACTGTTAAGTTTCTGTTTCCGTTACGAAACGGGACGTTATTATCAGTCGTTGGGGATTCTGCCGAATTTCATGAGATTCACGTAATAAAACGTAATCGTTGCATCACCGTCGGGGTTGCCGAGAGCGTCGTAACCGTCCCAGATTTCATTTTCTCTGTAAGAAAGATTGTGCGCACCCGAGGGATCAAAGAAATATCCGCCGTCCTCAACAAAACGGTCGTTGAGCTGAGTGAAAAGCTTTACGAAGGTAGCGGCACTGAGATAGGGAACGGCATCAAATCTGTCTGCAAGTCTGACAAGACCGCCCTCTCTGTCCTTTTCGATAATATAGGGTGAGCCGGCGGTAAGGGTGGAAATTACGTTGTAATTATCCTTGACCCATTCGTCTGCGCAAAGCTGCTGAGCAACCATTCCCCCGAGACTGTGACCGCAGAAAACGAGCTTTGAGCCCTTGGGAACGTTCTCGTCAAGGACCTGTTTAACGTATTTCGTGTAGTCGTTTTCCTTGCTTACGGCACTGGGAAGAGTATTCTTGAATACGTTGACCTGCTTATGATTCATCTCAACGCCCACAAGACCGATGAGGTAAATCCTCGTTGATTTTCCGCCCTGCTTAAGGGTCGCGCGGACTACTCTTACGGGAGCGGATTCATGACCGTCCGCAAGCACGAAATTAAGCATATCGGACGGATCCTTACATACCTTGCAGCCGGATGCGTCGTAGTCTATTTTATCTGTTTTTGCGTATGCGAATACACAGAAAACAGACGTCAGCATAATAATTGCAAGTACGGTTGAAACAAATTTTTTCATTTTTATTCCCCTTTCAAAGAAGCTTCCCGTATTATATACCCATACGGATAAAAAGTAAACATTCAATCACGCCTCAATGTCGTTTTTCTTTGTAAACGGACTGTTGAAGAGGATTATCATCAGCTGTGCCGCAGGATAGAAATACCACACGTACTGTCTGAGAGAATCGTTTATTCCCAACATATTCAGAAAGATGAATACGTCCGTGATATAGAAAAGAATAACCGAAAACGGCAGGATGAGCGTCAGCTTTTTTTCATACCCCGAAAAGGCAAATTCGGAGCAGACGTTATAGCCGATAGCGGCAATATAAACCAGAATCAGCAGAAACATGACCGGCTTCTTTTCCCCGGGAAGAGTAAACTCCGCTGCTCCCAGCAGTACCGCGGAGAGAAGCATTATCCCGAATCCGAGCCAAAACGGAAAACCTGTTATCCTTCTGCCTTTTTTCCTGATTTCCGAGCAAAATCCGCCGCCGTAAACGATATGCGCAGCAATGAAAAAGCCCGCACCGATAAAGGTTGAGTATTCACCGATTTTCGGAGTGTTCACCATAAACACGTCTCCGACGGAGCTAAGAAGCATGGCAATCATACAGCTTTTTCTCAGCTCCGAGGAAAAGATTTTATACAGAATTACCGCCGTGACACTAAGCGTGGCGGTAATCATCATTTTAACCCAGACCGGCATTATTCAATATTGAGGATGTCGGAAAATCCGGTAATGTCAAATACTTCCCTTACGCTTTCCGTAAGGCCCTTTACCGTCATTTTGCCCTGAACGTTCATCTTTTTCTGAATCATGAGGAAAACGCGCAGACCTGCGGAGGAAACATATTCAAGCTTTTCCGCATTTATTATGAGCTCCGTGATTTCTTCGGGGATTTCGTTTGCCGCTTTTTCAAATTCGGGAGCTGTCGTCGTGTCAAGTCTGCCCTCAAGGGTAAGGGTAATCAGCTTATCTTCCGCATTTTTGATAATATTCATTTTATTCTCTCCTTATAATACGAGTGTATCAACTCTGTCAAGAACCGACTCGATTTCCTTTATGTATCCTTCAACAAGTGCCTTTATTTCGGGCTTGCTTGTATCGTAGCGTCGGATAGTCCTGCGAAGAACTCTGGTATATCCGAGAAGTGCGGATTTATCTCTGACGGTATCAAGATATTCTTCATCATCCGTATTGAAATATCGGTGAAGCGTCTTTTCCCAGACCTCAACACCCATTTCATAGGGAATACCGATAAAGCTTACACCGTCAAGAGGGGGCTTCCCGAAATAGAAGCCCTTGTATGCGTTGAAAATTGAGCCGAATTCAAATATGGGATCACCGTAGCTGAGAGTATCCATATCTATAAGGAGCACCTCGCCGTTCTGCACCATAACGTTCTTGGTGTGATAATCGCCGTGAATCATATGATGATTTTCGGGAATGGCATTAACGAGTGCATTGAGCTTTTCCCATTTTGCATCGGAAATTACTCCCTTTATATCTTTGACCCAGCCGATTGCCACCTGCTTCATATCCGGCATATCTCCGGGCTGAACCTCGGTGGAGTGAATCTTTTTAAGCAGGTCAACGTACATATCAACCACTTCGTCAAGCTTACTGCTGTCTGCGGCAAGAATCTTGGTAAAGGATTTCGCGTTGAGAAGTTCAAATACCGAGCCGTAGCTGTCACCGACCTTGACCACATCGTAGGGAATGGCGGTGGGAATACCCAGCACGAACGCTTTCCTTGCCAGTTCTCTTTCACGGTGAATGTCGGGAAGACAGTCGGGATTGAGATATACCTTGATGATAGTGTCCGGGTCAAGACGGTAAACCTCACCGTTTGAGCCCTTACCTATTACCTCACAGCCCTCAACGGAAAGCTTGCGGTATGCTTTTTCAACGGTCATCATTTCCGTAAAGCCCGTCATATCGAGGATATCGTAAACCTCTGAATTGACGTTGAACATTTTAAGCTCAGGATAATTCTTACGCAGTCGGAGGATGATTCTGAGACCTGCCGAAGAAATATATTCCAGGTTTTCCGCATCAATTACAACACTTCCCGATTGCTTGTCGGAACAGAGCGCATTGATTTCTTCCTCGACCGATGCAGCGTTTGCAGAGTCAACACGTCCTGCAAGGTTAATGTAAAGTATGCCGTCTTTTACTGTTGCGGTAACGTTTTCAGCCATTTTCTTTCCCTCCGAATAATAAATCTGTTATCATTGTGAATTCCCGGTATGCCGCAGTTTCCGATAAATCTCTCAGGTGGTACGCTATGGTACGGTAATACCACTCCTGCTTGGATTTATCCTTCTGATTGAGCTGAAGCCAGATATTGTCTCCGTCCTTGAGATACTCTCTGTAAAATGAACGGATATTGGAAAGCTTATCCGCAAGCCACATTATCTTTACGCTTCGGTCCTTTGTAAATTCAATGGTCATAAGCGAATCCCTTTTTCTGTCCTCCCAGCTTTCGGAGGCAGGGCGTCCGGGATATTTATCCTCTGTTTCACTGCACACCAATGCATATACTCTTGAGCCGAACAGTTCGCGGATTTCCTCGGGTTTTACGTCGCAGTCCTCCACCGTATCGTGAAGTATTCCCGCCGCAATGGTGCTTTCGTCGGTCGTCATCGTTGCAATAATTGCTGCCACCTCAAGCGGATGCAGAATATAGGGCATCGGGTAAAATTTCCTCACCTGACCCGAGTGCTTTTCGGTGGCAAATACTATCGCCTTATCTATAAGCTCACTCATATTTTTTCCTCATCGTAAGTATATTGAAGCCGTCTCTGTATTCGTATGAAACCTCGTCCATTACCTTTCTGGTAATGAAGATTCCCAGACCGCCGATATCTCTCTCCTCTGCGGAAAGAGTGATATCCGGCTCTTCTTTTTCAAGAGGATTGAAGGGAATGCCCGAATCCTTCAGGGTGATTACCGCATTCTCTCCTTCGTCCTCAAGGGAAACCTCAACCTTTCCTTTTCCGTCCTTATAAGCGTAATGAGCGACGTTTACGAACACCTCCTCAAAGGCAACGCCCGTCTGCATTACGGTTTTTGGGGATGCGTCCCTTTCTTCAAAAAAGGAAGCGACAAACTCCGATGCCGCCGCAAGGGAATCGTCGGAGGCGTCAAACTGCTTGGTTATTATTGTTTTTTCGGATTCATTTCCCATATAGTCAAATGCCAGCATTGTTATATCGTCAAACTGCTCCCTTTCTCCCGCGAAGCCGTCCACGTCCGCCTTGATAACCGTCAGAACTTCGGTAACGTCAAGCTGAGCATTTGCGGTAAGGAAAGAAGCAAGACGGTCCTCGCCGTACAGATTATCGTCCTTGTCGGTCGCCTCGGTAACACCGTCGGTGTAAAGAACGATTCTGTCTCCGGGATTAAGTTCAAATTCCTGCTTTTTATACATCATACCGTCCATACCGGCAAGCACAAGACCCGCACGGGATTTCAGATATTCATATCCGACTCCCTTTCTGTAAATAAGGGGAGGATTGTGACCTGCATTTGCGAAGTCAACGTGTCCCGTTTCCGTGTTGATAATGCCCATCCAGGCGGTTACGAACATATCCGCGTCATTGCCTTCACAGAGCTTGCTGTTGGCCTGAGTAAATATCTCGTTTACCGGCAGACCCGTTTCCGCAAGACTCTTGATAAGCGTTTTCGCTCTCATCATAAACATGGCGGCAGGGACTCCCTTGCCTGATACGTCCGCAATCAGAATGGCAATATGAGAGGAATCAAGCATATAGAAATCATAGAAATCTCCGCCGACCTCTTTTGCCGTATCCATAAGGGCGTAAATATCAAAATCTTTTCTGTCGGGATAGGGAGGGAACACGGAGGGAAGAGCGGCGTGCTGAATATTCCTTGCGAATTCCAGCTCCTTGTCAATCCTTGCCTCCGCCTCGCTGATATAACGCTTCAGCGTATTTACGGTAGAGTTTATATCATCAGACAGTGATGCAAATTCTTCATTTGAGTGAACGTCAACGACCGTGTCAAGGTCACCTTCAATAATTCTGCCCAGACTGTCATTGACCTTGTGAAGATTATTGACGACGATTCTTCTGATAACAAGATAAATCAGAATGAAAAGCATGGCGAATATCAGTATCTCTATGAAGGAGTTGATATACACCACGGAGTCACGGGTCATGTACATTTCGGTTTCGGGCATAACGGCAACCACGTAGAAGCCCTCTGCACGCGATTTGATGCAAAGGCATTTTTCGTCGTTCAGTTCAACCGTAAAGGATTCTCCGTCCTTCGCCTTGCTGTTTTTGATAAAATCTCCGTTTGCGTACTTTGTGCCGTTAACATCGCTTATGATATTGTATTTTTTGTCAGCGATTATTATGTGACCGGTTTCGCCGATATGTCGGTTTTTCGTTATGTTTTTGACCTGATTTGCAATTTCTTTCTGGAACATATCCGCATCGTAGGCGGTCTGCACAAAGCCGCCGCTTCTCAAAGCGACGCCCGCCATTTTTCTCTCGGTTACGCCGTCGGAGGCAAGAGGCATATATTCCTGAACGTATTCACTCGCTTCACCCGTTGCAAGTACCATAAAACGGTTGCTCTGCTGCTCTTCAACGGGTTTATACGCATCCGCGGTCATATCAAAGCCCTCGTTTCCGTCCGTGGCTTCGGTGATAATACCCTTGCTGTCGACTATCCAGATATCCCTGACACCATGCTTTTCGGCAAGTGTCTTAAGGTCGGAGGCGGGCTCGGCTTCAATTTCCTTTGCGACAAGCCGCGTAAGGTCAAGCAGGCGTCTGTCGGAGGCAGTCCGGATTTCCTGCCTGATATCCTCAATATTCGTTGACAGAAGCATTACCGCGTTTTCCTTTGCGGAGTAGGTCTGAAGCAGCCAGACAAATGCCGTGGATGCCAGAAACGCCAGGATAACGGAAATCAGCATGGGTGTCTGGAACTGCTGTGAAATATTATTGTATCTTGTTTCCTTCTTGTGAATGCCGGTGGAAATGACCGTAATCGCAAAAGCGGAAGCAAAGACCGAGAAACCGTTACAGACAACCATGGGGCCTACTACAAGCTTTACTATTTCAAACGCCTTGGCGGAATCCGTCAAATGAGTAAGGAAGAGTACAAGCATGTGAATTACTTCCATTACGCCGCCGGTAATAAAGGCGACCGACCAGGAGGGACGCTTTCCGTCAAAGATGAATCGGCGGAGAAACGCGGCATAAAAGCCGGCAAAAATCGTTGAGAAGGAGCAGGCAAAGCGGGAATACATACCTGCCCATCCTGCCGCAAGCCAGCGGTGAACACCGCCTATCACTCCCGCAATAATACCTGCCGGCGAGCCGAAAAGCAAACCTGCGCAAAGGGGAGCGGCGTCTCTTGCATTGGCGGTGGCTCCGCCTACGTCTACACCGAACCTGGTGCCGAATATGGCGGCAAATCCGAAAATAACACCTATGATTATTTGCTGAGCGGCGTAAGGAATCTTACCGAATCCGGTCTTCCTCTTGATAAGGTACAGCGTTATTGAAAGGATAACGGGAACAAGCGCGCAGCCGAAAAGTCGGGTAATAATTTCCGGTCTCATTTATTTCCCCCCGCAATAAAATGAAAATATATGTTTATTATACTACATATATTTTTTATTTTCCATATTTTTATTTCATATTATGTAAAATAAATGCCCCCCGCCGGAAGATACAAACACGCCCCCGTCACGAATGACGGGGGCGCACTGTCATCAAATATTGCGCTTATTCAATGAAAGTAATGAGAAATCAGTCTTCCTTCTTTTTTGTGCAAACGAATGCAGCGGCAGCAGCTACCGAAACAGCGGCGAAAGCTGCGATACCAACGGACGTTGAACCTGTTTCTACGGGAGCAACAGCAGCTGTTTCTGCGTCGTGAGCATAAAGGTCCTTAACCTTCTGCTTGAGGGTGTTGATGAGATTGTGGATGTACTCAAGAACATCGCCTACGATGGGAAGGTTGGCAACCTTTGCTTCAAGATCGTCAATAGCGCCTGCAACGTCAGCCTGGCCGACAGCAGCGGTACCGATATTCTCGATGAGGTCGATAAGTCTGGTGATGATGCCGGAAACGGCATTGATCCAGTCAACGTTTACCGAAAAAGCGTCAACGAGTCTCTGAAGGATGTCCTTGAGAGAAATGTTGAAGAAATTTTCGGGCTTGCCGCTATTCTGTGAATAGCAGATATTGATGTGGTCATTGTAAAGGTCTTCATCTGTAAAGTTAGCTCCGCAGTAGGGGCAGCTGCAGTCAGCAAAAGCGATTGCGGTGCAGCCGAAGGCCATTACAAGTGCAAGAACGATAGCAACTATCTTTTTCATTGTAATAATTCCTTTCTTGTTTACAGATCAGTTTTCCTTTTTCTTTGTGCAAACGAATGCAGCGGCTGCTGCTGTTGAAACAACAGCGAAAGCAACGATACCAACGGACGTTGAACCTGTATCAACGGGAGCAACGGCAGCGGTTTCTGCGTCGTGAGCATAGAAATCCTTAACCTTCTGCTTAAGGGTGTTGATGAGATTGTGGATATACTCAAGAACATCGCCTACGATGGGGAGCTCTGCAACCTTTGCTTCAAGGTCATCAATAGCACCTGCAACGTCTGCCTTACCTACAAGAGAAGTACCGATCTTTTCGATGAGGTCCATGATTCTTGTAAGAATGCCTGAAACAGCGGTAAGCCAATCATTGTTTACTTTGAAAGCATCAAACAGACTGTTGATGACGTCAACGATTGTAATATTGGCGAAGTTTGCGCCTTTGTTTGCCTGACCTGCACAGATGGCAATGTGGTCGTTGTATGACTTTTCGCTTGAGAAATCATTTAAGCAGTAGGGGCAGGTGTTTGTGTACTGAGTAGCTTCTGCCTTGGCTGTTGTAGTGTTTGCAGGATTATCCTTGCAAGCGCTTAAATGAGTTTCTTTGTCAGCTTCGGCAAATGTCTTTGCACAGTAAGGGCATGTCCAGTCAGCAGCGAAAGCGATAGCTGTGCAGCCGAATGCCATAACGAGTGCAAGTACGATAGCGAGTACCTTTCTCATTGGAATTACTTCCTTTCCGAAAAATTTTCCATAAAATCTTTGCAGTTTTCAATTGCGGATAAATATTATCATATTATTTATATAAAGTCAATGTGAATTGTTACAATTCTGTAATAATTTGTTAAGAATTCTTAACAAATACGCCCATTTATTACAAATTGTAAATATATTGCATATTGCGTTGTTTTGTGATATTCTGATTTTACAGATTGGGGGCAATCAATATGAAAAAATGCATATCTCTTATACTTTGCGTGGTGCTGGTTTTCTCATCCTGCGCCGTTCTCGCAAACGCTTCCGCGATAAGAAAGGAGGACTGGAACGGTTATCCCGTTATCCTTGTGCCCGGTTACAGCTCAACGGTACTCGTTGATACCGACACCGGCGAGCAGGTATGGGGCATTGATTTTGACAAAATAATTCCCATGCTTCTGAGCAAAATCGTTGACGTGAGCATAGGTCTGGGTGAAATGGCTTTCGGCAATCCTGACAGAATCGCGGGCGTCGTCGGCAACGGTCTGCTTGAGCTCTGCGGAAAAATCAGCTGTAACCCCGACGGAACGAGCACTTACAATCTTGAAAGAATCCGTACCGAAGCCGAGGAATTACAGCTCTCCGTACTGAAAAGGGATTATCCCGACGGCACGTTCCAGTGGGAGCCCGAAATGAGTACCGATATTACAAGCTACATCGGCGAAGATAACTTTTTCGTCTTCAACTGCGATTTCAGAATGAACAGCGCCGTATGTGCTTCACAACTTAACGATTTCATTGAATCCGTCAAGGAATTTACGGGCAAGGATAAGGTAAATCTCTTTGCCGTCAGCCACGGCGGTCAGACGACAGCCACCTATATCGCTCTTTACGGCGGTGAAAGTCTTGCCAAGGTTGTACTGACCATTCCCGCTATCGGCGGTGCCGGTCTTGCTTATGACATTCTTGCAGACGAGGTACATCTTGACGAGGAATGTCTTATCAGATATCTTCAGTACGGTCTTTGCGTTGAATCCGACTTTGACTGGCTTGTAAAAGCACAGCAGCTCGGCTTCCTTGACAAAGTCCTCAAGGCCCTCGTGCCGTACCTTCATCAGGTACTCGGCTACTGGGGCAGTATGTGGGATTTCGTTCCCTCGGATAAATACGAGCAGGTAAAGACGTTACGGCTTGACCCCGAAGAAAGCGCCGACCTGATTGCCGCATCCGACAGATTCCATAACGAACTGCTTCCCTCCGTTTCCTCCTCAATGAAGCAGGCAATCGCAGGCGGAACGGATATTGCGATCATCGCCGGAACGGGCAACAGAATCGTCTCCGGTCTCAACGAAAGCTCCGACGGCATCATAACGGTCAATTCCTCAACAGGTGCAACGGTCGCTCCTCTCGGCGAAAGATTCGCAGACGGCTATACTCAGATCAACAACTGCGAAGGCAAATACAAGGTCAGCCCTTCCATGACGGTTGACGCATCAACGGCATACCTGCCCGACAATACCTGGTTCGTTGAGGGATATTTCCACGGAATGACCTACTTTGATGACTACACGAGGACCTTACTCTATACCCTGCTTCTTACTGATAAAATCGACGACGTTTATACGGATAAGGATTATCCGCAGTTCCACGATTCAACAAGTCAGTCGCTCAGCGTTTACGGTGAATTTACGGGATGCACTCCCGGTTATCTCAATTCGGAAGCAAAGACGCTGAAAGTCACCAATATATGCAAGAAAGCGATAGTAGCCGTTCAGGCGGTAACCGTTGACGGCATTGACCTCACCTTCAAAGTACCCGTGAACGTACTGAAGCCGGGCGAATCAATAGAGATACCCTTCAGCGGCGAGCTTCCCGAAGAAAGCAAGAGAGAATTTGACCTGAATATCTGCTATCTTATGAGCAACGTAACTCCTCAGAGCTACCGTACCCAGGGCTTTACGCTTATGAACGGAGAAGACGTGAACTATGAGGGCGGATATGTAAATCACTCAAAGATTTCCCTTGATGATTTTGTAAGCGAAAAGCTGTCAAATCTGTTTTCAAAGCTCGGTCTCAATGAATTTTTCTCAATGATTTTCAATATTATCAGATATTGGTACCTGTTGATATCAAACGCTTTCGTCAGATAATCAAATAAAACGGAACAAAAAAAGCCATCCGCAAGCGGATGGTTTTTTTTGTTATAATCAAACTTATTTAAGTTCAACCTTTGCGCCGACTTCTTCAAGCTTTGCCTTCATAGCGTCAGCATCTTCCTTGGAAACAGCTTCCTTGATGGTCTTGGGAGCGCCATCAACAACTGCCTTTGCCTCTGCAAGGCCAAGACCTGTGATTTCACGAACGGCCTTGATAACCTTGATCTTCTCAGCGCCTACTTCTGCGAGAACAACGTCAAATTCTGACTTCTCTTCAGCGGCAGCAGCGCCACCTTCAGCGGGAGCAGCAACTGCAACTGCAGCAGCAGCGGATACGCCGAATTCTTCTTCTACAGCGTGTACAAGCTCTGAAAGTTCAAGAACGGTAAGAACTTTGATTTCTTCGATTATAGCATTGATTTTTTCTGATGCCATTTTATTTTCCTCCAATTTGTATTGTTTTTAAGTTAATAAATTATTCTGCAGCGGGTGCCTCTTCGGCTGCTGCTTCAGCTGCGGGAGCTGTCTCCTCTGCGGGAGCTGCTGCTTCTTCAGCTGCGGGTGCACAAGCTTCTGCGCCGCCCTTGTCAACGATTGCCTGAATAGCACGTGCGAAGGAAGCGATGGGAGCGTTGAATGCATTGCATACAGTAGCAAGAAGGATTTCTCTTGTGGGAAGCTTGGCAAGTGACTCGATTGTAGCGAGGTCAACTACCTTACCTTCAAGGTAACCACCCTTAACGGAGAAATTCTTGTGTGTGTCAGCGAACTTGGAAAGGATTCTTGCAGCTGCGGTATGGTCCTCTGCGCTGATAGCGATAGCTGTTGTACCTTCAAGTACACCGCAGATATCTTCAAGACCTGCGTCCTTTGCAGCGAGACCGAGGAGTGTGTTCTTAACTACCGAGTATTTAATACCTGCTTCACGGAGATCCTTACGGAGAGCCGTATCGTCAGCAACGTTAATTCCCTTGTAATCAACAACAACGCCTGCTACTGAACCTTTAAGTGCGTCTGTAAGATCGGCAACGATCTGTTTCTTCTGCTCTAAAACTTTCTCACTGGGCATTTATCAATTTCACCTCCATACGGAATATTAACAATAACAAAAGCCCTTTCCGCAATACCGCAGAAAGGGCAACACATACTTATGATGTATGTTTCCTTTCTCGGCAGGCGGTTAAAACCATTATGCGAAAAGCACCTGCTGTCTTCAAAAAGAACAGCGTGGGTATATTAACACATAAAACTTTACGTGTCAAGGATTTTTTGAAAAATCCGGATATTCAGTCACTTATGCTTCGGTACCGATCTTGTTGGGGTTTACTCTGACGCCGGGGCCCATTGTTGTAGCAAGAGTGCATGAACGGATGTACTGACCCTTTGCAGCAGCGGGCTTTGCCTTAATAACAGCGTCAAGAAGGGTGTTGAAGTTCTCAGCGAGTTTCTCTGCGCCGAAGGATGCCTTGCCGATGGGGCAGTGAATGATATTTGTCTTATCAAGCTTGTACTCAATCTTACCTGCTTTAGCTTCAGTAACTGCCTTAGCTACGTCAGGAGTAACGGTACCTGCTTTGGGTGTGGGCATCAAGCCACGGGGACCGAGAACCTTACCGAGACGGCCAACAAGGCCCATCATATTGGGTGCTGCGATAGCAACGTCAAAGTCCATAAAGCCCTCGCCCTGGATCTTAGCAACGAGATCCTCTGCGCCGACGATTTCAGCACCTGCTGCCTTAGCTGCTTCTGCATCTGCATCCTTTGCAAATACGGCAACTCTTACCTGACGGCCTGTACCGTTGGGAAGTACAACAGCGCCGCGGACCTGCTGGTCTGCATGACGTGAGTCAACACCGAGACGGATGTGAACTTCTACTGTTTCGTCGAATTTAGCTGTTGCAGTCTTAACTGCAAGATCAAGAGCGTCCTTGGGATCATAGAGAGTAGCTCTCTCTACGAGCTTTGCGCTCTCATTATATTTTTTTCCGTGTTTCATATTAGTTTTTCCTCCCAATCATGTGGTTAATCGGATTTGTTCCTCCCACAGTTTGCAATCAATCAGCTACGATGACGCCCATACTGCGTGCTGTGCCGGCGATCATGCTCATAGCAGTCTCTACGGAAGCAGCGTTAAGGTCTTTCATCTTGGTTTCTGCGATCTTCTGAATCTGTTCCTTGGTGATTGTTGCAACCTTGGTCTTGTTGGGAACGCCTGAACCGCTCTCAATACCGCAAGCCTTCTTGATAAGAACAGCTGCGGGAGGGGTCTTGGTGATAAAGCTGAATGTACGGTCTGCATAAACAGTGATAACTACGGGAATGATGAGGCCCATATCGTTCTTTGTGCGCTCATTGAATTCCTTTGTGAAAGCCATGATGTTAACACCGTGCTGGCCGAGTGCGGGACCTACAGGGGGAGCCGGAGTGGCCTTGCCTGCGGGGATCTGTAACTTAATTAAGCCGACAACTTTCTGTGCCATAATAGTTAACCTCCAATAAAATGTGGTAAATTGCGGAGCTCTTCGCTCCTCCCACGAAGCCGACACCGTTGGTGCGACTGCGCCGTAAAGGCGCTAAATTTGAAAGGGTAAATCCCTCAAATTACCGTGTTTATTCGGCAAGCTCAACCTGATCGAGCTCAAGCTCTACAAGGGTTTCCTTGCCAAAGAGTGCGGAAACGACAACCTTGACGGTATTATTGTCAATGTCAATTTCCTGAACAACTCCCGAAAAGCCGTCAAACATATCGTCGATAATGTTGACCGTATCGCCTACATTATAAGATACCTCGACAACTCTCTTTTCAACTCCGAGCCTGATAACTTCTTCGTCGGAAAGGGGAATCGCTTTGTTTTCGGGACCGACAAATCCGGTAACACCTCTGGTGTTCCTGATGAGGAGCCACGTTTCGTCGCTCATCTTGGGGCGGTTATCCTGGTCGGGATAAACAGCAACCTTGACAAGCACATAACCGGGATAGAGAAGACGTTCATTATCCTTATTTTTTTCGGCATCGTGAACTATCTCAACGGGAACGTGAACCTCAAAAATCTGGTCCTGCATTTTTCTGTTCTCAACCAGCTTTTCAATGTTGGTCTTGACCTTTTTTTCGTAACCGGAGTAGGTATGAACTACATACCACCTTGTCTCAACAGACATTTCAAATCCTCCCGGGTCAACCTAAGAAGAAACTGCCGTTTGAAATCATTGCAGCAACGTTTGTCGCTGTTGTATCTGCAGCTTCTTTATTCTCTGCAAGCTTCTGAGCGATTGCCTTAAGCCCCTGAAGAGCAAGTGCAAGGAGCTGGTCAACGCCGAAGATGGCTATTCCGCAGATTGCTACTGCGACGAGAACTACGAGGGTTGATTTTACTACGGTCTTACCATCGGGCCAAACGATCTTTTTGATTTCACCCTTAAGGTCTTTGAAGAACTTTTTGATTGCCTTACCGGCTCTTGAGAATGCATTGCCTTCCTTGGCGGGCTTATTCTCTTTTGACTTTTCGGCGGCGGCAACCTTTTCAGCAGCGCTGGGGTTTTCGTTCTTAGCCATAGGTATACCTCCGCTTACTTTGATTCTCTGTGAAGAGTGTGTTTTCTGCAGAATCTGCAGTACTTGTTCATCTCAAGTCTGTCGGGTGTATTCTGCTTGTTTTTCTTTGTGTTGTAGTTGCGCTGTTTGCATTCGGTGCAAGCAAGTGTAATCTTGACTCTTTTACCGTTAGCAGCCATGAGCGGCACCTCCATTATTCGGAATTTTTGAGCCCTCGCCACAGTCTATCAGGGAACCGCAGCAGCGGCTCAGGCCTCCCTCTGCATTGAAATATAAGGGTACAAAAAATAAACCCTTGCGCAGAGGTAAGAGCATATTATCACAAGCTCCCGCCAAAGTCAAGGGTTTTTTGCATAAATATTTACTTATAAGATTATAAGAGCGACAAATCCCATTCCCATAAGTGAAAGGGTAAAGAGAAGAAGTGCGGCAATGATTGAGGAGAAATTCAGGAAGAGAAGTGTACCCGTTGCCATTTTGATAGGCATTGTGTTTTCCGCTTCGGAATTATTCTGCCATCTGTAATGTACGTCAAGTCCGTCAACATAGAAGCTGTCGTTTTCAAGCTCGGGCAGTTCATCCGCGGCGGGTATTTCCTCCGTCTGTCCCTCCGCCGTACCTTCGGTCGGCTCAACGATCTGCTCCTCTGCGGGAACGGATTCCGTTTCCTCAGGTGTATCGGTTTCCTCCGGCTTGTTGAGCCATTTGAATCCGCAATCCTCAAGCCCCTGCGCGAAGAGCTGTGTCATTTCTTCATCCTTCATGGTGATTATGCCCTGCATACGCAGCTCCACCGCGGGCTCCTGTATTATCAGGTGCCCCATTTTGAAGCCGGTGCTCCACCACGTTTTTTCATAAGGTGTGGTAAATTCGCGGACGTATTCACCGTTGCCCTTCTGATCGTGATAAATCTCGGTCTGCATCATCAGACTGTCTTCATCGGATGCACAGTCATACTTCGTGAGATAGGAATCCTCCGCATCGGAATGCTCTTTGGTGTAAATTCCGACCTCTGCACCGTAGAACGCAAGACCGTACTGACCCTTCCATATCTGAATCATCCAGTCCTTGCCCTCGTAGGTGAAGTGGACTCTCGTGTAGTCGTACTCCATAAGGAGATAGGGTGCAACAAGGTCGTAAACCCGGGTGTATCCGAAATTTCTCTGCCATGCAGTGGGTGAATTGACGTAATAGTAATCATCCCTGTAGCTGTACATATAGCTGAGAACGTCGTTGGTCGAAAGGAAATCGTGAACGGGATCCTTCCCGTTGAGAGTAGTTGTCTGCGAATTGAAATTTCCCGCATAGGCAATAACGCAGGGAACAAATCCCAGACCGATTATTGCGGCAAAAAGGACACAGACAGCCGCCTTAAAATGCTTTTTCATCAACTTACCCCCTGTTGGTGATTTAATTGATTTTACCATATAGAAAAAATAAAATCAACCGCAAATAAATTCACCCCGTTGGATTTGCTCCGTTAAGGTTAACCAATCGTATATAATCAGTATCAGCTATTCTTCGCCGATAGATTCAAGCGAGCAGTGCGACAATGTTTCTGACCGATTTTCGTTTTTCTTTACGATTAACACAGTGCCGAGGTACGGGGAGGGAGCAAAAACGATTAGGCAGAACTTATAATCATATTCCTTATTCAAAAAACCAACGGGCTCTCCTTTTCGGAAAGCCCGTTACATTTACTGTTCTGCCGTTCTTCGCCGATAGATTCAAGCGAAAATTAATATTTGAAGGACTTGTAGGTTATATGTGACGCACCTGTTGCCGTGCCGGAGCCGATGCTGATATCAATACCCACCTTAATGTTAAAGTTCAGTGTGAAGCTGTCGATTTCCATTGTATCCTTGCTGATTTTAAGAACTGCAACTGCGTTGCTGTAGCTCTCCGTAATCTTTGCGCCCTTGTAGGTGCCTTCAATTGCATCATAGATAACGGGACCGGACTTGTGGTCATAGTAGTTCTTATCCTCGTTGCCTACGCAGATACCGCACTTATCAATGGAATTGAGACTTGAAGTGTGACCTTCATCGCCCTGGCTGGAGCCGTTCTTGATATTGAGTGTGATTACATAGTAATCGCCGTCTTCCTTGCAGGTCGCGCCGGTAACGTCTGCCTCTGTAAGGGTGCTCTTGCGAAGGTACTGATGCTGTGTATCGGTTGCCCACTGTCCCTTGGCAACGTTTTCGGTATATCTGTTGTCGGCTCCGATACCGACAAATTTCTCAACAAGGCCGCGGAACGCCTTGAGGGCAAGACTCATATCAAATACGGCATTGTCCGTATATCTGTCCTTTGAATATCCGACCTTGGCATCGCATGCCTTGGCAATTGCATCGTTGTAAAGAGCGATAACGTCTGCCTTTTCTTCGGGCATAGCTGTAGCTTCCGCCTCCGTGGGTTCTTCGGAAGTAACCGTTTCACCGTTTTCGTCGGTAGCGGGCTCTGCGGATTCCCCGGGAGCCGTTGTATCGGCTGCGGTTTCGGATTCTGTTACGGAAGTATCTGTTTCGGTGGGTGCGGGTTCATCTTTTGCTCCGCATGCAGCAAAGGCAAATACCATTGCCAGAGTGAGCAGAATTGCCAAAAATTTTTTCATGGTAAATTCTCCTTATCAATTTATCAGAGCATACCCGCTCTGTATTTCAATCGGATTATATCATTAAAAAACAGATAAATCAATAGTGTGCAAAAAAAGAAAAAAGTGCTGCCGTATCCGTAATGCACCGGACTGTCGAAATCCGCTTTGCAGACCGTCCTGTTCGAGCCGCGTTCTTTCTGCATAAAACAAATTACGGACACCCTTTCGGGTATCCGTAATTGTTTTGGAGCGGATGACGAGGCTCGAACTCGCTACCTCCACCTTGGCAAGGTGGCGCTCTACCAGATGAGCTACATCCGCATTTGCAAGTGAGATTATAGCAAAGGAAATTTATCTTGTCAAGATAAAATTTTACTTTTTACCGCAAAAATAACGGCACCCTCTGCCGGAGCGGAAGGTGCCTGCGTTTTATTATTCAAGATAATCCTTTAATTTCTTGCTGCGGCTGGGATGACGGAGCTTACGAAGGGCTTTTGCCTCGATCTGACGGATTCTTTCACGGGTTACGTCAAATTCAACGCCGACCTCTTCAAGAGTATGGGGGTGACCGCCTTCAAGACCGAAACGAAGACGCAGCACCTGTGCCTCTCTGGGAGTAAGGGTCTGGAGAACGTCGTCAAGCTGTTCCTTGAGCAGCATCATTGATGCGGCATCTGCAGGCGCGGGAGCATCGTCATCGGGAATGAAATCACCGAGGTGGCTGTCTTCCTCTTCGCCGATGGGAGTTTCAAGGGAAACGGGCTCCTGAGCAACTCTCATGATATCTCTTACCTTTTCAACGGGCATACCCAGCTCCTTGGCGATTTCTTCTGCCGAGGGATCTCTGCCGTTTTTATGAAGAAGCTGACTGCTTACCTTCTTGACCTTATTGATAGTTTCAACCATGTGTACGGGGATACGGATGGTTCTTGCCTGGTCGGCAATGGCTCTCGTGATTGCCTGTCTTATCC
Source organism: Acutalibacteraceae bacterium (assembly GCA_045598305.1). GTDB lineage: Bacteria > Bacillota > Clostridia > Oscillospirales > Acutalibacteraceae > CAG-177. The sequence goes on along the minus strand of JAZLLW010000015.1, from coordinate 31,118 downwards.
ACCACGTAGCGTAAGTGGAGAATTTGAAGCCCTTTGTGTGGTCAAATTTATCAACCGCCTTGATAAGACCGAGGTTACCTTCCTGAATCAGATCGAGGAACTGCATTCCTCTGCCAACATATCTCTTTGCAATGGATACGACCAGACGGAGATTTGCCTCCGCAAGGCGCTTCTTTGCTCTCTTGGCTTCGTTGATAAGTGCTTCCTGAGATTCGATTTCAAGAGAATACATATCTCTTGCGGGGTCGTCCTCGTCCATTTCGGCAAAGGATTTTTTCATTTCCTCAAGAGCGTCGATCGCTTCCTTGCTGTCGTATGCGATGCTCTCTGCAAGCTGGATTTCCTCTTCGGGAGTGAGAAGGGGAACCTTGCCGATTTCTTTAAGATAAACCTTTACGGGGTCATCAATGCTGACGGCTTTTTCGTCAACAACACCCATTTCGGACGTTCTGGGAATGTCAAGGTCAAAGTTTTCAATATCGTCACCGACCATATCGTCAACGATTTCGATATTTTCCGCTTCAAGGGTTTCGTAAAGCTTATCAAGAATCTCGACCTCCATGTTGACTTCCATAAACGCGTCGATTTCCTGAGTGGTAAGCTTACCTGCCGCTTTACCTTTTTCCACCAGCACTTTAAGGGGATTTTTCTTTTCGTTTGCTTCCATTATAATGACCTCCGGTTATTTCTTCTTAAACAGACTGAGGAATTCCTCATCGTTCATATTTTCTATATCGTGGGGATTTTTGCCTTTTTCCTCTCTGATTACGGCTATACAGTCCTCACATTCGCGGACCGTGTTTGCCGTCATTTCGGAGAGACGGGATATTCTTGCTATTGAATTTATTTCTTTCGGGGTGAAGTTCTCATTGAACATTGATACCGCCGTGGAGTATCCGCCCTCAATCAGCCCGATAAGCTCCTTCATCACCCGTCTGTTGAATTCCGTAACGAAATCCTCCGGGCTGAATTTATCCTTTATCTTCGCAAAGAAATCGGGATTTCTCATCAGGGACGCTATCAGTGTTTCCTCCGCCTTTGCGGCTCTGAGATTTCTCATCCTTTCGGGATTATTCTCATCGGAGAAGCTGTCTGTCATCTGCCTTGTTTCGGCGCGTGCCTTTTCTTCCCGTTTCCTTTTTCTGACCTGATATTCAACTGCTTTTATCTGTGAATCAAAGGCATCTTTGCTGATACTGAATTCGTTTGCAAGCTTCTGTGAATATATTTCTCTCTCCATAGGGGTACATTCGGCGAGTATCTGCGCCGCCGCCGAAAGGAACTTCAGCTTACCGTCGTCTGTCAGCACGTTGAATTTTTCAAGCTCCTTACCGATTCTGTACTCGATTTCGTTTTCGGAGCCCTTTATGAGGGAATTGACCTTTTCCTTGCCGTAGATTCGCAGGATTTCGTCGGCATCCTTGCCGCCCTCCATATTGACCACCTTCAGCTTCATTCCCGTTTCTCCGAGAATCTGAAGTGCTCTTGCCGTGGCCTTTCTGCCCGCCTCGTCATTGTCGTAGCATATCAGAAGCTCGTCGGCATATCTTGAAATCAGATTTGCCTGTTCCTTTGTCAGAGCTGTGCCCAGCGTTGCTATGGCGTTTGTAAAGCCGAATTCGTGAAAGGCGATAACGTCCATCTGTCCTTCGGCGAGAATCAGCTGTCTCGTGCCCGAATTCTTAGCGAAATTCAGAGCAAACACACCGTCACCCTTCTTGAAGACGGGAGTATCCGACGTGTTGACGTATTTGGGATTATCCTCCTCGTTTACGCGCCTGCCGCTGAATGCGATTACGTTTCCCCTGTAATCCATGATGGGAAACATGACTCTGTTTCGGAAATTATCGTAAAGCCGTCCCGTTTTCTGGGATTTCCTTGCGAGATTTGCCTGCAGCAGCTCATTGTCGTTGTAGCCGAGCGAACGCAGGTGATCATAGAGAGCGCTCCATTCATCGGGAGCATAGCCCAGACCGAAATGAGTTATTATCTCATCGGATAATTTTCGTTTGCGGTAATATTCAAGACCTGGCCTGCCCTTTTCCTCACGGAGCATTGAATAATAAAATCTGGCGGCTTCTCTGTTAGCATTGAGAATCCTGACCTTCAGCTTTGCGAAGGAATCGTCGTAGCCCTCATCCGGCATTGCCATTCCGGCTCTGTCCGCAAGCAGCTTGACCGCCTCAACGTAGGCAAGGTTTTCTATTCTCATTATGAAGCTGATTGCATCACCTGATGCGTTACAGCCGAAGCAGTAAAAGGATTTCGTGTCGGGAAAAACCGTAAACGACGGAGTCTTCTCATTATGGAAAGGACACAGCCCTTTTACGTTTCTGCCCGCCCGTTTCAAGTCAACGTATGAGGAAATGACATCCTCAATATCAATTCTGCCGCATAAATCCTGAACGAAATCTCTCGGTATTGCCATTTTCCCACCTCACTTTCCGCGGGATTTATCAATCGTCATCCTCGCTTCTCTTTTTGATTATCAGACCTGCCGCAACGCCCGCACCGGTGATACATACGATACCGCCTATCATTGCGATACCGAATACCAGAGTGGGATTAAGGACCTTGTCCTGCTTGGCAGCGGAGGCGGTAGTGTCTTCCACCTTACCGTTGTAGCCGTCGTTTTCGTAATATTCCGAATAATACGCGTTGGGGTCAAATGGCTCCTCCGTCGATTCCGGTTCAGAGGTAAAAAACTCTTCATATCCATCCGGCATGGAAACCGTCGTGAACGTGCCCTCCTCGTATGAATAGGGCTCATCGTTTCCCTGATAGGTGGTAAATTCTATATTGGGCTTCGTGGTGGTCGCCTCTGTGGTGGAAGGAGTCGTCGGATAATCGGTTTCTCCGGTAATATCGGTTGAGCCGCTGTCCGTGGTTGAGGGAGCAGCCGTTGTCTGGGGCTGCTTGGGCGGCTCCGAAACGGGAACTCTGCTCAGGGGAATGACCTTGCCGGTCGCAACGTCCTTAAGCACGGGATAAGCGTAACCCGTCTTGCTCCTGGGTGTATATACCGTATATGAATTTGAGGGATATACGAGCTGACGGTCCTTGGCTGCCTTGCCGTCCTTGGCATTGCCCTGCTCAAACAGAACAATTTTGCCGCGGCTGAAGCTCTTGACTATTCCCCAGTGACTTCCGCCGCCGTATACTATATCACCCTGCTGAGGAGTGGAGGGAACTTTGAATTCATAGCCCGTCGTGGTGACCGTAGGTGCGCCCGAAGCGGAAATCTCAAGTCCGTAGGCATTCTTATAGAATCTCACGACAAGCTCCGAAGGAGTATATTTTGCGGATTTTTCGCTGTGATAGGAGGAAACTCCCAAAAAAGCATCCACCTTGAAGGGATCCGTTTCGCCGATCGTGACGGCATTGCCCGCGCTGATATCGGTATCCCAACTTGCGTAAGCGGGAACGACCGCAGCCAGCATAAGAATCACGGCAATCAGTGCTGCCGGTAATCCGGTTAATTTTTTCATTTTCTCACCTCAGTCTGTATAGGACCAGGATTTGGGAACGAACATATCGTTGAACATCTTGACGGCATATTGATCCGTCATACCGGCTATGAAATCGCAGGCAGCGATTTCAGGCGATTCAATCCTGGCTGTTTTGATGTATAAATCCGGCATAAGCTCCGGGTATTTAACGTATTTTTCGTAGAGCATCGTCAGCATTTCAGCCGCCTTGCTCTCTTCGCTCTTGCATTTGGGATTGGTGTAGACCATATCAAACATGAAGCCGTGAAGCATATCAAATACAAGCTGAACGTCGGGGGAAAGGGCTATATCGTCACCGCTGTTTTCAATACAGTTGAGCACGAGTGTGTTTATGCGTTCGCTCTTTCTGTATCCGAGAACGTCGCGTATCTCAACGGGTATGTCCTCTTCCTGCATGATACCGCCTGCAACGGCATCGTCAATATCGTGATTAATATAGGCAATTCTGTCTGCAAGTCTTACTATCCTGCCCTCAAGGGTTTCGGCGGGCTCACCGGATGTGTGTCTCTCTATGCCGTTGCGCACCTCATAGGTAAGGTTCAGACCTTCCCCGCCCTTTTCGATTTTGTCAACCACGCGAAGACTCTGCGTAAAATGCTTGAAGCCGTACGGGCAAACGGCGGCAAGGGCTCTTTCACCCGCATGACCGAAAGGCGTATGACCCAGGTCGTGACCGAGGGCGATGGCTCTTGTAAGATCTTCGTTAAGCCGAAGGGCTCTTGCAAGAGTAAGAGCTATCTGTGTCACCTCAAGAGTGTGAGTCAGTCGGGTGCGGTAATGGTCACCCTCGGGCGAAAGGAACACCTGTGTTTTATGCTTGAGCCGTCTGAAGGAATTGCAATGAATGATTCTGTCGCCGTCTCTCTGGAATCCCGTTCTGATGGGACATTCCTCCTCGGGCTTCAGTCTTCCCTTTGATTCGCCTGCAAACGCGGCATTCGGAGCAAGTATCAACTTTTCTTTCTTATAAGTTTCTTCTCTGATACAGGACATTTTTTCACCCCTTCTACATACTAATACGCTGATTTTACGGTAAATCCTTTATTTATTTTGTTAATAATTTGTAAACATCTGTAATCTTGACATTCTTTTCAATAGAATGTTAAAATATATAATGGAAAATTATGGAGGTAAATCCTATGGCAAAAACTTTGGTGCTGACCGAAAAGCCCTCCGTTGCGAGAGACATAGCAAGAGTTATGGGCTGTAAGCGCAGCGGAAACGGCTGTATCATCGGCGATAAATACATAATCACCTGGGCTCTGGGCCATCTTGTCACTCTGGCGGACCCGGAAGCATACAGTGAAAAATACAAAAGCTGGCGAATGGAAGATTTGCCCATGCTGCCCGAAAAAATGAAGCTCGTGGTCATAGGCCAGACCTCAAAGCAGTTCAAAGCGGTAAGCGCACTGCTGGGAAGCTCCGAAATTGACAAGGTGGTCATCGCCACGGACGCCGGCCGTGAGGGTGAGCTGGTGGCAAGGTGGATTCTTAAGAAAGCAAACTGCAAAAAGCCGCTTATGCGTCTGTGGATTTCCTCTCAGACGGATAAGGCAATCCGCGAGGGCTTTGCTTCTCTGAAGCCCGCTTCACAGTATGACAATCTTTACTATTCCGCCCGCTCAAGAGCCGAGGCGGACTGGCTCGTGGGTCTCAACGTTACGAGAGCCCTCACCTGCAAGCACAATGCCCAGCTTTCCGCAGGCAGAGTACAGACTCCCACTCTCGCTATGATCGTGCAGAGAGAGGAAGAAATACTCAAATTCCGTCCGAAGGATTATTTTACCGTCAAGGCGGATTTCGGCGGATTTACCGCACTCTATAAGGACAGCCGCAATCAGGCAAGATTTTTTGACGCTGCGGATGCGCAGAGTGTTGCGGCGGCGGTAAAGGGACAGAGAGGCATCCTCTCCGAGGTAAAGAAAACCTACAAATTCAAAGCTCCTCCCGCCGCATACGACCTGACGGAGCTCCAGAGGGATGCAAACAAAAAATACGGATATTCCGCAAAGCAAACGCTTTCGTATATGCAGTCCCTTTACGAAACCCATAAACTTCTCACCTATCCCAGAACGGACTCGAGATATATCACGAAGGACGTTGTGGCAACTCTGCCCGAACGCCTCAGAGCCATAGCCGTCGGCCCTTATAGGGATGCCGCAAACGCAGTTCTGCGCATGAAGCCCATCAATACAAAGTATATTGTAAACGATGCGAAAGTTACGGACCATCATGCCATAATCCCCACGGAGCAGTACGTGGACCTGAATAAGCTTTCAAACGACGAAAGGCACATTTACGACCTTGTTGTACGCCGCTTCCTTGCGGTACTCAGTTTGCCCTACGAGTATGACGAGGTGCAGGTCAGAGTGACCGTCGGCAAATATAATTTTTACGCAAAGGGACAGAGTGTCAAATCCCCGGGCTGGAAGGCGCTTTACGATTCATCCCTGACGGATGACGATGACGACACTCCCGATATGAAATCCCAGTCTCTGCCCGCTCTTTCCCAGGGTGCTCCCGCATTCGTGAAGGAAGTCCGCGTGGTATCGGGCAAGACAACTCCTCCCTCAAGATACACGGAAGCGACTCTGCTCACCGCCATGGAAAATCCGACGGGGCAGGTCGATGACGGCAAGCTGAAGGATGCCCTTAAAACCGCAGGCGGTCTGGGCACTCCCGCAACAAGAGCCGATATAATCGAAAAACTCTTTGATTCATTCTACGTTGAAAGAAGAGGCAAGGAAATTCATCCTACCTCAAAGGGCAAACAGCTTATAAGTATCGTTCCTCCGGAGCTGAAATCCGCAGAGCTTACCGCAAAATGGGAGCAGAAGCTATCCATGATAGCGACGGGCAAGGCAAACGACAAACAGTTCGTGGAGGAAATGAGAAAATACGCCACCTCTCTCGTTTCGCTTGTCAAGGCAAGCACATCCGAATACAAGCACGACAATATGACCCGCGAGGTATGTCCCGAATGCGGAAAATACCTGCTTGAGGTCAACGGCAAAAAAGGAAAGATGCTCGTCTGTCAGGACAGAGAATGCGGTTACCGCAAGAGTCTCTCCGTCATTACGAATGCCCGCTGTCCCGAATGTCACAAGAAGCTTGAAATGAGAGGCGAGGGTGACAAAAAGGCCTTTTACTGTGTATGCGGTTACAGAGAAAAGCTCTCCGACTTTGAAAAGAGGAAAGAGAGTGCAGGCGCAGGCAAGAGGGACGTTCAGAATTATATAAAGAATCAGAACAGCACCAAGGCGGTCAGTAATCCTTTTGCGGACCTGCTGGCCGGCTGGCAGGAGGAAGATAAATGAAAAGAATAATATGTCTGCTGACGGTACTGATTACCGTGCTTGCGACATGCACCTCCTGCTCGCCGTCAAGAGGTGCAAACAAGGGAATCACCTATCCCATAGATTCGTCACCCTCCACACTTGACCCGCAGTATTCCAACGAAGAAGCGGCTCAGATTGCCATATGCAATATTTTCGAGGGACTTGTAAGACACAACGACAAGGGCGAAATCATACCCGGCATAGCAAAGGAATGGGACGTTTCCTCCGACGGTCTGGTTTACAGATTCAAATTGAAAACCGACACGGAATGGTACTGCCTTTCCTCTATGAAAAAGAAATACGGCGATAAATTCTACGATAAATTCTGTTCGGAAAAGGTCACCGCCTACGACTTTGAATTTGCCTGCAAAAGAGTGATCGACCCTCAGACGGCTTCCCCGCTTGCAAACAGAATGATGATACTCAAAAACGCGTCCGACATTCACGCGGGCAAAGCAGACCTTTCCACCCTGGGTGTGAAGGCAAAATCCGCAGATACGCTTGAATTCCGTCTGGCAGGCACCTGCGAGGATTTCCTTGACAGACTGACGGAAAGCGAATTTATGCCCTGCAACGAGGAATTTTTCAACAAAACGGGAGGCAGATACGGCCTGGGCTCCGTTTATCTGCTGTGCAACGGTCCGTTTTATCTCAGCTACTGGGATCCCGACAGCGGACTTACTCTTAAGAAAAACAAATACTATTCGGGCGGTCAGCAGGTCGTTCCCTCATCCGTAACACTTTCAATAGATAATGACCCCGACTCGGTCAGCAAGAAGCTCGGCAACGCGGGTGTTTCCGCCGCCCTTCTCTCTCCCCTGAGCCCTGTTCCCGAAAAATGCACCGTAATCAAGGAAATAGATAACTCCGTATTCGGATTCATATTCAACTGCTCCGACAGCGTGCTGGCAAACGAAAGCATGCGAAAGGCAATCTGCATGACCATTGACAAGAGCATTTTTAAGCCCGTCAACGAGGAAATGAAGGTTGCTTACGGACTTGTTCCCGATTCCTGCCTCGCGGGCTCCGAAACTTACAGAAACAAGGTCGGCTCCCGTACTCCCGCGATAAAATACGATGAGGAGAGAGCAAAGCGATTCTGGGAATGGGGTATGACGGAGCTTGCAAAATCCACCGTTACCATAAAAATCATCTGTCCCGCCTCGGTTGACGCTCTTGTCCGTCAGCAGATGCAGATGTGGCAGAAGCTTTTCGGCCTTGAATGTGCAGTCAGCGTTTCCAACGTTTCGGAAGCGGGAATCGATGCCGCCGTTTCCTCGGGCGATTTCCAGATAGCTCTGGGATATATCAGCGCAGACAGACAGAACGCCTCGGACTTCCTTGCAAAATTCAAGGACAAGGGCACCTTCCGTCTGTCATCGGATTATTACTCAAATATCGTTGACAATACGCTCAGAGCGTGCAACGACGATGATATGATTACCGGCTGTCTGACGGCTGAAGATTTTATCATTTCAAAAGGTATTTTCTATCCTCTTTATCAGCAAAGCTCAAAATTCGTACTCGGCGAAGACGTTGAAGGAATCTCAATTCTGCATTCCGAAGCCACCGTATCATTTATAAATGCGAGAAGGTATGACTGATGAAAACCGAAACAGGCACTAAATTTGCACTCGCCTGCTTAACGGCAGGTACACTTGCTGCAGGCATTCCCGTAATCGCCGCCCTCATCCTCGGCAGCAAAGCAAAAAAGGACGAAGAAAAAGCAAACGCTCCCGAAGAAATCAGGGAGCCGGAAATCTTCACCAATATCGGCTGCTCTCTTGTTGACGGTGAGGGTGCGGAAATATCGCTCAGAGGAATAAACATCAACGAGTTTTCCGTTTCCTGCAGAAAAAACGGCAGCGCGCTTACGGGCGGCTGCAGGGAAATATTCAACTGTCTTGAAGAGAGATTCGGCAGCTACGGTGCAAGAGAGGTTTTCGGCAGATACCTTGACTCATCCGTAAGCGAAAATGACCTGAAAATTCTGAAAAAAGCGGGTATAAACTGCCTGCGTATTCCCGTAAGAGATTTCCTGACGGAAAAATACGGTAAAAAAGGCAAAGCCACGCTCGTGCCCGAGCATCTTGACAAAATTACCGACCTTTGCGGTAAAGCGGGTATAAAAATCATTCTTACGGTTCTTTCCGCTCCGGAGGATAAAGAAGAAAAGTATGTTTCTTTCGTTTCATCACTCAGCGGACATTTCAAAGAAAACGAAAACGTCGCCGCCTATGAACTGCTCTGTGCTACGGCAGGCGAAAACTCCGACCTGTGCATAAAAGCCGCAAAAGAAATCCGCGCATCGGGAGATAAGCATATCATCATTTTTGACGACCCCTCCGTTGAGCTTGCCTCATCAATGGCCGGCATCGGCTGTGCCGCGGGTCTTACGGTCGGCGATACCGACAAAGAAACGGTTAAAGCACTCAAGGATAAGATTTCATCCTTTGAGGAAGCTAAAACCCCCTCAATCATTCTTTCGGATAAGCTCCCCTTTGACGGATTTTTCAACGATACGTGCAAAAACTCCGTCAGCGGATATTTCAAGGGAAGCGACCTCAAAAGCTGTATGTACTGCAAGACAAAAGAAATCGTTGACGTCGGCAGGGAAAAATTTGACGACATCAACAAAAAGCTTGCGGATTCACTTGAAACGAAGACTTACTCAAAGATGTAACGCAAAACCGACCGTCTTCAGACGGCCGGTTTTTTGTTTATTTAATATTCAATTGCTATCTTATGCTTTCCCGTGCCTGTTTTCAACTTCAGGATCTTACCGTCTGCGGTGTATTCGCCGTCTGCGGTTATTTTTTTCGGCTCGGCGTGAAGATAAATTTCGGTGGGCAGGTCAAACTCCTTATCCTGGGTATATTCAAGGGTAAAGATTTTCTTTTCTCTGTCATAGCCGTAGGAATCTATCGTACCCGTAACAGCCATGGGCGAGGTACGTACAAGGTCTCTCATAATTGGATTTTCAAGCAGACCGTCATAATATACCCAATAGGTATTGCCCCACTGATAGCCGTCAAATTTATCAAGAAGATACTCAATATGGTCAAGCCACTCCGTACCCTCACTCTGACCGCCCCATTCGCCTACAAGCAGAGGAACGTCAAGACGCTCCTGGCTTCTTCTGTGCTCGTCAAATATACCGCCTACACGGGTGTTGCTGGCGTATTTGTATTCGGGAGTGTCAACCATAAGGTCGTATGCGTGGGGAGCAAAGCAAAGCTGCTCCTCCCTCTTGCCGTTTACCGTAACGGGAGGGCAGGTGTAGGGAATACCCATATTTGAGTAATATGAATTTTCCATCATGATAATACCGTTTGAGGTTACCTCACGGATTGCCTGCGCAACGCCGTTGATAAAGGGTGAATATTTATTTTTGTCAAAGTCCTCAATCAGCTTATCGCCGACACTCGTTACCTTTCTGAGCAGACTGTAATCCGCAAAGGGCTCAAGGCATCTGATGGCATTGCCCGTGAAAAGCTGCTTTGCAAGGAAGGGGATGGGGGCTCTCTTATCGGTTATGACGGTTTTCGCCACCGAGACGATAAGCTTGCGGAACACCTTTCCTCCCGCGGTGCCGGGGTAGGGCTCGTTCATTACGTCAAAGCCGAAAAGTGCGGGGTGGTCGGCAAATCTTTCCGCCACGTGCTTCCACATATTCCGGTACCAGGTCTGAAGAGGAGCACCGAATACGGTTTCGTTATTCCAGAAAGCGTCAAAGGACCTCTGGGTCGCCTTGCCCCAGAAATAGCCCTCTGCCCATACAAGCTTCGGGGGACTGAATTTTGCACCGCCTGTAAGGCATGCCCACTTCGGCGCACCGTCACCTGCAAGGTCCTTTTCACCGTAATACAAATCCTGATGCATATCAAGATAGAAATAAATGCCGTATTTTTCGCAGAGGTCGGCAACCTTTTCAACTCTGTCAAGGTATGCCTCGTCATAGCATCCAGGATGGGGCTCTACCGCATCCCAGGTAAGACCCAGTCTTATGATTGTAAAGCCGTCGTCCGCAAGTGCCGAAATCACCTTTTCATCAAAGGGAACCGCATACTGCTTTTTCTTTTCGCCGTTTTCATTGTTGCCTTTATCGCAGAGATTCACGCCGTTGAAAATACGCTGTCTGCCTGCGGCGTCAACAAACCTTCTGTCTTCGGTCCTGATTTTAAGCATATTTTTTCCTCCGGTTATTTATCGGTTACCCTGAACCACACAAGCATATCGCTTTCGCCGTGATTGGCATAGGCATAATAGGGCAACATCGTTATTTCCTTTTCTTCGGTTTCTGCACAGTCCAGATCAAAATAAAGCGCGTCTTCGGGCTTGTCAACGTAACCCTTTACCCTTGCTTCATAGGTACCGACCTCTTCGTTGAATATCAGCCCTGCCGAAAGATTGCGGTCAAGGGTAATATTATTCAGCCTGACCGCATCGTTGAGAACACTCTCCGCGCAGTAAACCACGGGGCCTCTGCAAAGAGCGGCTCTGCCGACGTTGCCGTCAACAAGAGGATTGGATGCCGCGAGGCGCGCCTTCATTTCAAACCAGAAATCAAGGAGCTGTTCATCCTTTGTAATATCAATATAGGCATAGCCCTTTTCAACTCTTGCGTCAAGCTTTTCGCCGTTGAGGGAAACGTATTTTGTCCAGCCGGGAATACGTACTGCCACGGTCTTTCCCTTCATACCGCTTACGGTGATTCTGACACCGCCCTCGCAGGGATATCTTGTCTGCTGAACGACTCTGATACCGTCAAACTCGGCTTCGCTCTCCATATAGTGATGGATGTAAAGCGTATTTTCATCAAGCGTATAGAGAAAATCGCCGACGGAAGCAACAAATCTTGCAAGATTCGGAGGACAGCATGAGCAGCCGAACACCTCAATTCTTTCGGTGAGCAGGTTCTCACGGCTTTCATAAAACTTTTTCCTGACGTTGTGTCTTTCTACGTTGATTTCAAGAGGATTGACATAGAAGAAGGCATGACCGTCAAGAGATACGCCTGCAGGTATGCCGTTATACATCGCTCTCTCCGCGGCATCCGCATACTTTGAATCCGGACACATTGCACTCATCCTGCGGGCAAAAAGTGCCAGAGCAATGGATGCGCAGGTTTCGGAATAAGCCACATCGTTGGGAAGCACGTAGTCATCGGCAAACGTCTCTCCGTGAGAGGAGGAACCGATACCGCCGGTGATATACATTCTTTTGTTTATTATGTTATCAAATATTGTGTCGCAGGCATCAAAGAGAGATTTGTCTTTCGTCCTTGCGGCTACGTCTGCCATACCGCAGTAAAGATAAGCGGCTCTTACGCTGTGACCGTGAGCATCCTTCTGCTCCCTGACGGGCACCTCGCTCTGGTCGTAATCCGACCCGCACCAGTTCCTGCAGTTAAGGTCCTTTTCACATCTGCCTCTCTTCTCAATGAAATGGCGGGAAAGCTCAAGATAGCGCTTCTCTCCCGTGCAGTCGTAAAGTCTGACCAGTGCCAGCTCTATTTCCTCGTGTCCGGGAGTGCAGAATGCGGCGGAATCCTCATCTTTGAAGATTCTTTCAATCAGGTCAATGTATCTGCACATGACCTTGAGGAACTTATCCTTTCCCGTCGCCTCATAATAGGCGATAGCGGCCTCCGTGAGATGACCCGCGCAGTAAAGCTCGTGATTATCTCTGTTTGTAAATCTGTTTTCCGGCTCAACGGAAAGGTAATAGCTGTTGAAGTAGCCGTCCTCGGTCTGATTTGCGGCAATCAGATCAACGGTTTCATCTATCTTTCTTTCCAGCTCCTTATCGGGAGTGTATCTGATACTGTATGCCGCCGCTTCAATCCACTTGGCAATATCTGAATCCCAGAAAATATGGGGCTTGTTGGGCATTCCCTCTTTCCAGTTGCAGGCAACGGCGTCAAATCTGCCGGTTTCCTTAAATCTGTCATAGACGGTTGTAAGGGTAGCGATTCTGTTCGTTTCTATTCTCTTGCCCCAGAATCCGCCGATTTTTACATTACTGAAAGAAATATTTTTCATATCGTCTCTTCCTTGTAAAAAAGGGTGAAGTTTTCCTTCACCCCGTATTTTTACTCTGTTTCCTTTACCTGCCTCGCGGCTTCCTTTGCTTTCTCCGCTTTCTTCATTTCTCTGCGGATTTTTGCCTTGCCGTCCGCTGTTTTTTCAAAAATTTTATCTGTTTCCTTTTTTACCTTCTCGTAAGCTTTTTCGGTTTCTCTGAGTTTTTCGGAAAGCTCGAGGGTTTCGGTTTCGCCCCTGCTCTCCGCTTCGGAAAGCTCTCTGCGGGCATTTTCCGTTTCCTTCTTTGCCTTTTTCACTGCTTTAAGGGAAGCTCTGTATTCCTTATATGCTTCCTTCTCTTCCTTCACCTGTGCATCGCCGACGTCAACGAGCCAGAAAATTGCAGACCATACTGCAATGCAGCTGAAAACGATAATCATTGCGTTCTGAAGACCGCAAAGAGCGATATTGAAGGTGAAGATATTTTCAATAGCAACTCCCACAAGTCCCTGAAGAACGGTATTCAATACTCCGCTTACCGCATCGGACGTACCGAAAATCTTCTGTGAAATCCATCCGGCTACGTTGATAGTACCGTCACAGAGAGGAGCTGCCCACTGTCTGAAAACTTGCATCATACCGATCGTGAAGATTACACCGAGAACGCCCGCAACAAAAATGGGCATTCTTCTGTTGCTGCAAATTGACCACACGATAACGAAAAGGGCGGCAACAAGCATCAGGCCGAACAGTACAACAAAGAGGATGAGCCGGTTTCTTATGGGATTGAAAATCACGGGCCAGGAAAAATCGGTATCCCCAAACAGAGTTGAAAGAGGGTCTTTCCCGGTAAGAAGGTCGATAATTCTTTTGATTGAAAAATCTTCAAGTAATCCCACTCCGCCGCTTGGGAGAGGGTCTGCCTGCTTTTTTGCGGCAAAGATATTACCGACCTTGGAGATAAGATCCCAGGCATTATCGGTAAACGAAAGCTCTATTCTGAAGAAATCCACAAAGAATGCGGCTGCGATTGCGGCTGCTCCCAGCAATGCGTTTATACATCGATATACATATTTCATAAACTTACCTTCCTTGAATCTTATTTCCAGGATGAGTTGAGCGCCACGGTACGGTTGAAAATAATCTTATCATCGGTTGACTTCTTGTCAACGCAGAAGTAACCGTTTCTCATAAACTGGAAGGTGTCCCCGGGCTTTGCGTTCCTGAGTGCGCCCTCAATAAGGCAGTTATCAAGAATTTTAAGCGAATCGGGATTAAGGTTGTCAAGGTAATTGACGGTTTCGTCGCCTGCGGGATTTTCCGCATTGAAAAGTCTGTCATAAAGACGGATTTCGGCGTTGAAGCTGTCAACCGCGCTTACCCAGTGAATCGTACCCTTGACCTTTCTGCCGTCGGGTGAATCGCCGCCCTTCGTTTCGGGGTCATAGGTGCAGTGAAGGCAGGTAACGTTGCCCTCGCCGTCTGTATCGTAGCCGGTGCAGGTTACGTAATATGCTCCCTTGAGGCGCACCTCGTTGCCGGGATAAAGGCGGAAATACTTCTTGACGGGCTCAGCCATAAAGTCTTCTCTCTCAACGAAGATTTCTCTTGAGAATTTGACGATTCTCTTGCCGAGCTCAGGCTTATCGGGGTTATTTTCAACCTCAACGTCCTCCGTCTTTCCCTCTGGATAATTGTCAATAATCACCTTAAGAGGATTGAGGACTGCCATTGCTCTGGGTGCATTGGCATTGAGCACGTCTCTTACGCAGGATTCGAGCAGACCGTAATCCACTACGCTGTATGCCTTTGAAACGCCTATCTTGTTGACGAATTCTCTGATTGCCTCGGCAGGATATCCCCTTCTTCTCATACCGCAGAGGGTAACCATTCTGGGGTCGTCCCAGCCGTCAACGATTCCCGTTTTGACCATTTCAAGACATTTTCTCTTGCTGGTCACACAGTAGTTGATGTTAAGACGGGCAAACTCAATCTGTCTGGGGGGCTCTTCAAAGCCGATTTCATTGATAAACCAGTCGTAGAGAGGTCTGTGATTTTCAAATTCAAGTGAGCAGAGCGAATAGGTTACACCCTCTCTTGCATCCGACAGAGGATGAGCAAAGTCGTACATGGGATATACGCACCACTTGTTTCCCGTCTGATGATGATTAACGTGAGCGATTCTGTAAATTACGGGGTCGCGCATATTGATATTGGGCGAGGACATATCTATTTTTGCTCTGAGCGTCTTTTCGCCGTCCTTGAATTCACCCTTTGTCATTCTCTCAAAGAGATCGAGGTTTTCTTCTATCGAGCGCTCTCTGTAAGGGCTGTTTTTGCCGGGCTCGGTGAGAGTGCCTCTGTATTCCCTGATTTCGTCGGCGGTAAGGTCGCAGACGTATGCCTTGCCCTTTTTGATAAGCTTGATTGCACACTCATAAATGAAATCAAAGTAGCTTGAAGCGTAAAGGCATTTATTCCACTTATAGCCGAGCCATTCGATATCTTCCTTGATTGCATCTACGTATTCAACATCCTCTTTTGAGGGGTTCGTGTCGTCAAGACGGAGATTGCATTCGCCGCCGTACTTTTCGGCTGTGGAAAAGTCAATGCAGATTGCCTTTGCATGACCGATATGAAGATAGCCGTTGGGCTCGGGAGGAAATCTTGTCTGTACACGGGTATTTACGCCTGCGGCAAGGTCCTCATCTATAAAATCATGAATAAAATTTGATGTAGTGTTAAGTTCTTCCATTGGTAACATATCCTTTCGGAAAAGAGAATTTACTTGAGATTTGCGGCTGCATCAGCAAGGCGTGCTCTGATTTCATCGGTGCCCAGAAGCTGCATGATTGAGTAAAGGTCGGGAGTATTCCTTCTTGAGGTCAGAGCGATTCTTATTACCGTTGAAACGTCGCCCACGTGACCCTTGAAGGCATCGGGATTCTGTTTATATTCCTTGACGTTGGGAGTGAAGCCCAGGGGCTCGCAGATATCCTTGATTTTTTGGAACCACATATCCTTGTCGTCATCAAGGGAAAAGACATCCGCATACTTTTTGAGGATTGCCTCTGCATCCTCTTTACCGATATTTTCGGGGAGGGTGTAATCCTTCTGATAGAACTGAGGATAGAAATATGAGATGTAGTCCTTTACCTCGTTCCACTTCGCAATATCCTTGCGGGGCTTGGGATTTTCTCTGTCAATGTTGAGAATTGCCGTCGTCCTTGCGGAATCGGCGGAAATCGCATTATAAAATTCCGCGTCATATTCCTTTGCCCATGCGGCAACTCTGTCATAAACCGTTGAAGCGCTCATGTGACAGATAACGTTTTTGCTCACGTCGTTGAGCTTTACGAGGTCAAACAGACAGCCGCTGTTGCTCATCTTCTTAAGATTGAACGGATAATCCATTGCGGCGGCATCGGGATTTGCTCTGCGCCAGTCCTCAAAGCCGGAGCTGATAAGAGTGAGCAGGTATTCTATGAGACTTTCCTTGGGGAAGCCCTCAACCACAAAGTAGCTTACTGCGGCTTCGGGGTCTTTCCTCTTTGAAAGCTTTCTCTTTTCACCCGTTTCCTCGTCAATCTTCATTACCTGAGGGGTGTGGGCGAACTTGGGTACTTTATATCCGCACGCCTTGAAGAGGGCTATATGCTTGGGAACGGATGAAATCCATTCCTCGCCTCTGATTACGTGGGTTGTGTGCATGAAATGGTCGTCGCAAACGTGGGCAAAATGATAGGTGGGAATGCCGTCGGATTTAAGCAGGACCTCGTCAATGGTATTCTCGGGCATTTCAATTTTTCCTCTGATAACGTCCTCAAAGGTAATTCTCTTATCATCACTGCCGTCTGAACGGAAACGGAGCACCCAGGGCTTTCCCGCATCAAGATTTGCCTTGATTTCGTCAAGGGAAAGATTGCGGCACTTTGCATACTTTCCGAAATATCCTCTGATGAGTGCGCCCTCCGCCTCCTGCTTTTCACGTAAAGCGGAAAGCTCGTCTGCGGTACAGAAGCAGGGATAAGCAAGTCCTCTCTCAACGAGAGATTTTGCTATCGTCTGATAAATCTCAACTCTGCGGCTCTGGGTATAGGGACCGTATTTTCCCGATTCCGTATTAAATCCGGTCACGCCCTCATCAAATTCAACGCCGAAAGCGGAAAGACCGTCCGTAATGGCAGAAACGCCGTCGTCAATTTCTCTCTTTTTATCCGTATCTTCAATTCTCAGATACGCCTTACCGCCCGAAACTCTTGCGGTAAGCACGTCGACAAGGGCTCCGAAAAGTCCGCCGATGTGAAGATATCCTGTGGGTGAGGGGGCGAAACGGGTAACTCTTGCTCCCTCGGGTAAATCTCTTGCGGGATAAAGCTCCTCATAATAATCCGGTGTCTTGTCAATATCGGGGAAGAGAAGCTTTGCAAGAGCAATATTCATTTCCTGATTATCCAAAATATAACTCCTTCTGCCGAAAACAAACATTCAGCCATTATCATAATCATACAGCATATATTATGACAGAATTTTACGCAAGTATCAAGTATTTATTAACAAATAAATAAAAAAGAAGCACCCGCAAGCGAGTGCTTCTCTCTGATTGAAGATTAAGTTCTCATTTTATACAGAGTATTCATAACCGTCTGTTTTATTGCCCGAAAACAAGCTTGTAATCCTGCTGAACAGTTTTATGAAGAAGCAGGCAATATTATCAAAGATATTTTTATGCTCCTTGCCGCAGTAATCACAGATTTTCTGACCCTCGGCAACATTCTTCTCTCCTTCGGTCTGTGCGACTTTTACCTTGCTTACGCTGTCTGCCTTGTCGATTTCGGACTTTGCCTTTGCGGCGGCATCCTTTGCCTTTCCGGTGGGCTCACCGCCGAGTGCTTTGTCAACGGCGGATTTTGCCTGCACCTTTGCGTTCTCAAGCGCATTATCGGCAGCCGCCATATCATTGAGTACGGCTGTTTTTACTTTACCGACCGCATCGACGGACGTCGCGGAATCAACAGTCGCTTCTGCATTGTCACAGACGAGTTTCGCTTCCTCGGAAACGGCGCTTGCCTTTGCATCCGCCAATTCTTCCTTTGCCTGAGCTTTCGCCTCAGAAAGAGCCCTTTCGGCTTCTTCGGCCGCATCAAGTGCATTATTGAGCACGGCGTTCACACTATCGGCGTCGGTTGCTCCGATAATCTTCGGAGCGGCGGCAGACAGTATTTCCTTCGCCTCATCCGAAACACATTCATCAGCCGTTTCACTGAGTCTTTCAATAGCTTCTTCCTTTGCCTGCTGAGCCGTTATTGCGGAAGAAAAGCTTTCCGTCAAATCAATGATATCCTGCTCGGTTTCACAGATATCAATCGCTTTTTCCGCAAGGTCGGCTATCACCGCGGAGGTCCCGGATGCATCCTCAAGCCCCGAAGATATTTTATCAACGGCTTTTTTCTTTGCATCGGCAATCGCATTTTCAAATGCGGTCAGACCTTCGACTTCGTATTCGCTTACACTTTCAACACCAGTCGCATTTTCAACCTTGCCGAGTGCGTCATCAACCGATGCGATATAGTCCTCGCTGACAAGCCTTGATTTAGCATTTTCAAGCTTTTCTTTTGCATCAAACTTTGCGTCCGAAAGAGCATTTTCGAGCACGGCGGCCTCTTTTTTCACGCTGTTGAGTGCTTCGGCTACGCCGTTGACCGACAAAGTGCCTTTTATTGTTTTTATGCCATTGTCAATAACCGTCTTTGCGGCATCGGACTGATAGCCCTCTTTGATTTTGCTCAGTTCATCAGCAGCCGTATTCCAAGCCGAAAGCAGGTTTCCGTCGGCAATCCCCGCAGCGGAAAGAGCATTCTGCTTTATGTCATTGACCTCAGCCACCGTTTCGGCAGACTTAATCTGAGTAATTGCTGAGCTGAAAATCGAAGCCGCTTCCTCGGAGATACAGCCGGCTTTTGCTTGCTCAATCGCATCAAGTGCATCCGTTTTCGCCTCGTCAAGCGGATCTGCTACTATAAACTGACCCCAGAATGCATCTTTTTCATATATACCGCCCTTGCCCTCGGGAACGTGAAGTCTTACTGATGAAATATCAACATGCGCAAATGCCATATCGTCAACCATAGGGAAGGCATCGGCATCAATCCAATCTACATATATATCTTTAAGCGATTCACAGGAAAGGAACGCGTGATCGAAAATATATTCAACTTTTCGGGGAATGGTAACCGATTCAAGGGACTCACATTCTCTGAACATGTTGATATCTATCAACCGGACCTGACCAGGAATCTTAACACTTTTAAGCTTAATACAACCGCTGAAAGCGCTTACGCTCATTTCTCTGACCGATTCGGGGATGAATATTTCTTCAAGCAGTCTGTTGTCCTCAAAGGCCTGCTTATCAAGAGCAGTCACGGTTTCGGGCAGAATTACCTTTTTGGCAGAGGACTGTTTGAACGCATGATAACCGATTTTGGTTACGGTTTCGGGTACGGTTACTTCCTCAAGAGGGCCGCTGTATTCTTCAAGCACCGTGTCATTGATGACGAAACCGTCAAAACCGCAGTTTGTGCATACCGCGTTCTGCCAGTCATGAGCACACTTGATATAGCAGGTCGTACATCTGCCGTTTTTCCAGGTGTGGATACATTCTTTTCCGCAGATAGTACACTTACCGTCACTCCAGATATGAGGGCAGACGTATCCGCATTCCGTACAGGCATCATCCTGCCAGTTATGTCTGCCGTAAGCAGCTTCATCAATATCACAGGACGAATAATCCTTTATTGAACAGCCGGGCTCCTTGCAGGGATGCCAGTGGTTGTAATAATTATATTTCCATGTCCCGTCAAAGCTGTGATCGTGGTCGTCAACTATATTGAAATTTCTCCACACGTTCACCTCTTTGTAAAGGTCAGCCGTGCCTACGGGAACTCTTAAGGTTATCTGATTTTCTGTGATACCGGCAAATGCATCCTCAGGAGGTATAATGATTTCTTCGGCATTAGTCCATTCAACCGTAATGGTCGTGAGGGAATTGCAGTTTTTGAACGCCTCTTCGCCTATTGAAATCACCGAAGAGGGAATTCTTACATTGTCGAGTGAGGCACATCCCTCAAACGCAGAATCACCGATTACCATAACGGTACTCAGATCAAGCTTTGAAAGTAATTCGGCGCCGCTGAAAGCTTCTTCATCCACAACAATAACACTTGTTGAGAGCGTAACGCCGGTAACGGTACCGCCCTGAAGAACGTTTGAGTCGATGCAGACAACTCCGTCGGGAACGGTGATATCACCGCCGGGGCCGCAATATTTCACGGCAATGTTGTTTTCGTCGATCATGAAGCCGTCAAAGCCGCAGACAGAGCACTTGCCTTCTGACCACTGATGCTCGCCGTATGCCGCACCGGATTCACCGCAGTTTGAATAATCAATACCGGGTGCAAGAGCTATATCGCAGTCATCGGCAGTGCAGATGTGCCAGTGCGTTGTTTCGTTATATGACCAGTCATTGCTGAAATCATGGGTGTGAACTGCAAATTTTCCGTTTTTGCCGTTGACACCCGAACCGGAATACCAGCCCGCCATACCGCCGTGTATATTAACCCCTTCATCCCAATACATTGTCGTCGGCTGAACGAGATTTCCTTGTTTGTCGTATCCGCCGCCGCAGCCGCTTCCCGCTTCGCTGTGGGGGTCGTCACCTGCACCGGGTGCGCTTGTAAAGTCGTTGCACATTGCGCCGCCGCCTCCGCCGCCGCCTGCGCCCATACCGCCTGCACCGCCGCCGCCAACAGATACTGCGGCATTTCCACCTTTTCCGCCGCCGCCTGCGCCGCCGCCTGCACCGTAGCTGTAATCATACAACGTGCCTGTGGCATCGTAGAGACTGTGCTTTCCGAACTTTCCGCTTTCGCCGTCCTTACCGGCTTTACCGCCGTTAATATCAAAGTCAACGTCGGAATTCAGAATAACTGTACCCATGGATACGCCGCTTCCGCCTGCTTCGCCGTACTGACCGGGGTTACCGTCGTAAAACCAATAGTAATCATCCTCATCCTTGACGTGAGCACCGAAGCCGCCGATACCGCCCATACCGCCTTTGCCGCCCATACCGCCGATACCCGCGCCTGCGCCGCCGCCGCCATTGCCGCCCATACCGCCTGCGCCGCCGCGTGCTTCATCGCTGCCGTTTATTCTTGACTGACCGTCTCCGCCGTCATAACCGTCCTTGCCGTTTGCCGCATTGCCGCCCGTTGCCTTCAGAGTACCGCTGCCCCTGACGATAAGGGTCGAGTCCACGGGCACGTAAATACCCGCGCCTGCACCCGCTGTTCCGTAGGCATCTCTGCCTTGAACGGTAAGAACTGAGCCCTCTGTGATTTCGATGCAAACGGTTGCCCCCGCCGCGATTTCAAGACCGTTAACGTTTGTGTCGTCGCCGTAAAACATAAACATTCCGTCAACAACATAGTAGCCGCTCTGCAAAACTCTCGACATATCCGCGCTGAATTCCACTTTGTCAACTGCGTCAACCGGAAACGCCGAAAAGCCGAAAAGCATTGAGATTGTCAGCAAAACGCTGAGCGCCTTTTTGAATCTCTTCAAACAAATCATCCCCTCTTTTGAATTTTATGTATACATAGTAATCTTATCATTTACTTAACGATAAATCAAGATATATTCATTATAAGCAAATAAAACTTCACCCGAAAACGGTCGTAACGAAATATAACCGCAGAAATGCTCCTGCGATGAGGAAAGAATCAAATAAACCGAAATCAAAAATCCCGTTTTCGCCATGAATGACAGTATAGGGCGGCATCAGATGATACCGCCCTGCATAATTCCTGCCTATACCGAGTGATGATAATAACAAAATAAATATATCCTTGACAAAAAGAACATCATAATATATAATTACACAGTCAAATGAATTGAGTTTGACGAACACAATATTCGGTCGTTTAGCGCAGCTGGAACGCAGAGTCGAGCGCCGCCTGTGGCGGATGAAGCGAGACGGAGCGGTTGGGCACAACAAGGAGCAATGTGAACTAAGGTGAACAGTGCGACTATGTTGTAACCGGAAGCGCAGCGGCTCAAAAGATAAAAGCTTCAGAGAAGCACAACCCAAAACATCATAATATTCGGTCGTTTAGCGCAGCTGGTAGCGCATCCGCTTGACGTGCGGGAGGTCACAGGTTCAAGTCCTGTAACGACCACCAAAGGACAGCATCCGTATCGGGTGCTGTTTTTTCTGTTGCAGGACGCAGAATCTGTGACCTCTGCAAAAGGGGTCCCCTACAAGACAAGTCTTGTAGGGGAAAAGGACGAGCAGCGCAGTGAATGAGAACCTGCGAATGCAGGTGCGAACGATACGGAGCTTGTGAGGACGCGGTTCAAGTCCTGTAACGACCACCAAAGGACAGCATCCGTATCGGGTGCTGTTTTTTCTGTTGCAGGACGCGGAATCTGTGACCTCTGCAAAGGGAAAAACACCGAAAGTAAAAACAAAAGCAAACTGCCATACCCTAAGGAACGGCAGTTCTTATATTTTATGAGGTTGTCAGCAGGAAATAACGGGAAGACTGTTAAAGAAATTCATTTTAACGAAGTCAACGTACTTGGGAAGCAAGCCGAAAATATTGCGGATAAAGGCAACAATCTTTGCAAAGAATCCGTCGTTTACGTTGACGGTTACTTCGTCACTTTCTGAGGAGTCAATCTTTTCTCCGTCTTTTTCAAGCCAGCAGGAAATCTTTGTTTCGGTTTCAAGCTTTTTAACGGTACAGGTTTCGCCGGTCTGACCGTTTGACCACTTGATTGTATATCCCTCGGGGATTTCATCTTCACAGTTGAAGGTAACGGTTGAATAGTAATCCACGTCAAGTGTGGGCTTGTAACCCTTGATTGTCAGTCTGAGCTGATATCTTGAACCCACTTTTACTCTTGTATCCGTTTTGTCACAGAGGTCACATTTCGCTGTTTCCGTTCCGTCTTCGTCAAAGGTTTCGTCATTGTTGTAAACGTAGTTTGTAAAGGAGTGGCCAAGTGCCTTTATCTCTTTATACGTAGTGTAATCACATCTTGAGCAGGTCTGATATGCTTCCCATCCCACTTCTTCGCAGGTGGGTGCTTTTGCCTCGTGATTTACGTAATCGTGACCCGCCTTAATGGTTTCTGCTTCAACTGTTGTTTTGTTTTTACCTTCAATGTCCTTGAATACCTTGTTGCAGGTTGAGCAGGTGTAATATTCGTTGTTACCGTCTTCGGTACAGGTGGCGTCCTTCGCCTGAGTCCTGCTCATTGAGTGGGTGTGAAAATGCCAGTCGGCATCAGTCAGGCATTCGTTTTCATTCCGGATTTCAATTTCTTCGCTTTGTTCTTTCGTTCCGCCATAATAAACGTCTGTCAGTCCGAAGCAACTGTTAAATGCTCCGGTTTCTATGCAGTCAACGCCGGCGGGAAGAGAAATACTTTTGAGATTGCTACACCGTGAAAATGCATAATTACCGATGCTTTTAACACCGTCGGAAATGGTTACACTTGTAAGAGATATGCATTCCAAAAACGCATGACCATCGATTCTTGTAACACTCCCGGGAATATTTATGCTTTTCAGACTATGACAAAGCGCAAATGCGTCTTCACCGATACTTGTAACACTGTCGGGAATATTTACGCTCGTGAGATCTCGGCGTTCCTCAAATGCATAGTCTGCAATTATCTTTGTACCTTCTTTTACGCTATATTCCATTGCGTCGGTATTGCATTTTATGAGATTGTTGCCGATATAGAGGACTCCGTTTTCCCAATTTGCCTCATTTTTATAATAACCCGTGCCGTAAAATGCATAATTACCGATGCCTGTAACGCTGTCGGGAATGATTGGATTTGTAAGATTTTTGCAATCAAAAAACGCATGATCATCGATTCTTGTAATACCTTCGGGAAGAATCACGCTTGTAAGACCGCAATTGGCAAACGCACTGCCTGCAATTGTTTTTGTGCCTTCTTTTACGGCAAATTCCGTTGCATCGGTAACGCATTTTATGAGATGGTTACCGACGTAGAGGGCGCCATCCTTCCAGTTTGCCTCATTGTTATAATAATCGGTGCCGAAAAACGCGTCTGTTCTGACGGCCGTAATACTGTCGGGGAGAGATATGTCCGTAAGATTTGTGCAATTATAAAACGCGTTAGTTCCGACGCTTGTTACACCCTCTTTTATAACTACTGATTTTATCAAATCAGAATATCCCCTGAGATGCCAGATAGCACCCTCAGGTCCCACATCATTCATTTTTTCCTTTCCCGAAATCGTCAGCACGCCGTCGCCGGAGAGAGACCAGGTAACGTTCACTCCGCAGGAGCCGCTGTCTATGGTTTCCGCGGCTGCTGTTACACTGCCGACGGCAACCGAGCCCAGCACCATAACGGCGCAGAGCAGGAGTGAAAACAGTTTCTTTGTCATTTTCATAAAATTTTCCTCCGCGTATAGCAATAAAGATGTTTATTCATTATTTATACCATATTTTTGAACATCAATCAAATAGACAGATTTTGCACAATAACTGAAAACTGAATAAAAAATCAAAGGGAGGCGGTTATACCTCCCGAAAAAAGTTCATATTCTCTGCTCCTAATCTCTTACGGCAACAATAAATATTTTTTCAAGGATATCCCATCATGCCGTGAATGTCAACAATTTATTGTCAACAAAGTGTGTGGGCAAACAATTGCTTTGCTGTTATTGAGATACTCTCTCTGTAAAAATCAATAGGCCATCCCGCAGGATGGCCCTTAATTAACCCGTAAATTATTTCAGATAAAATACGCCTCTGAACAGATTAAAAATATATCTGAAGATTGCTTTGATCCAATCAGCGAAGGTGATTGCGGTCTTATCCTGATTTACCTTAATGGTGAGCTCTCTGTCGGCAGGTGCCTTGTCAAAGGTGAAATTATCAAGCAGGGGATAGAGCACCTGACCTGCGATTTTATATGAATCCTCTTTGCCGAATTTAACTGCGGTAAACCACTTTGAAAGCTGCTTTGCTTCGCTGCTGTTCTCGCCGAAAGCGTCCGCGGCAATCATATTGAGTACATTCAGACCGTCACCGCAATTTGAAAGGATGTATTCAAGTCCCGTGTTGAGACCTTTTACAAGGATTTCACATTCGGGAGTGGAGCTGCTGGGCATATTTTCGTCGCCGTAATAGTGCATGGCTACCACAGCCGAGGCAAGGTCACAGAGCGTTCTGTATTCGGAATCGGGAATGGTAACGCCCTTGCTCTCTGCAAGCGACTGAATGCTGACTCCCTCGCCGTTATCGTAAAGAGGCATGTCAAGGGCTTCAACCACAAGACTCATAAGGTCATCAACCACGTCTGCCAGTATGCCGTCCGTAACTTTCAGCTTATCCTTGATAAAGTCGGGGCTGGTATACTTGAGGATTTTCTTTTCAACTGCATATCTGAAGCATCCTCTTGCATATTCCTGATAATCGCTTTCCATAAGAGCAAGCTGCTCGTCATTATATCCGTCTATAAGTGAATCAAAATCGCACTGGTCAATGCCGTTGATTTCAAATTTATACTCTTCGCCGTTATAGGTCGCCATACGGTATTCAAGAGGATATGCGGTAAGGGCTGTCGTAAGCACGTCATAAACGGTATCGCCCTTCCTGCCCGTAAAGGAAGCAACATCGTTGCCGTGCTCGTGGCCGGTAAATACCATTTTGATACCCATATCACAGAATTTCTCTGCCATATAGTCGGTATTGCTGACGATGAAGTCCTTCATGATTATTCTGCCCAGGAAGAGATGCTCAAGAAGAGGATGATGCATCATATAGATGATTTCTTTTCCGTCCTTCTTTGCCTGCCCGACCTGTACTTCTATCCACTTGAGAAGTCTGCCGTCAATACCGTCACCGTCCTTGCCGGGCTCGGTGGAGTCAACACCGATAAGTCTGAAATTGCCGGGAATATCAGCGGTATACGATGCGGTCTTGTCGTCGACAACAAGCGCATTGTCATAGCCGAATTCTGCGTAATACTTCTTGAAATCATCGGGCTTGCTGTTGAAATAATCGTGATTGCCGGGGATTACGTAAACGGGGATTTCGGTTTCCTCCGTAAAGGACCTGAACATCTGAGCGATTCTGAGATGCTGTTCCTCCTTGCCTGACCTTGTAAGGTCACCGCAAATAAGAATGAACTGAGCGCCGTTATCCGCGGCATCGTAAAGGAACTGTCTTGTAATTGCGGTGGACTCGGCGTAAAGATTACCTGAACCGTCCGCATGGAAATAAAGGTTGCTCTCGGGAAAATTCACTTCAAGTGTTTCGGGGACGTCATCAATGTGAGTATCCGACGTAATGGCAAACTTAACGGTTTCATCCTCTGCAAAGGACGAGAGGCAAAGCGTACCTGCGACAAGCATAAGTGAAAGCAGTATCGCAACAACTGATCTGAACATCTTTTTCATATTATTTCTCCTTTATTCCGCTTTGAAGGAATATACCGAGCCGGGTACTATATCCGCGGCGTCCGCTCCCGTGGAAGCATACTCTCCGTCAATATAGAATGCCCAGTATTTTCCGTCTTTATCATAATCACAGGTAACGCCGTTGACGGTCTTGACGTAAAGCCCGTACTGACCTTCGTCGCCGTCAATAAGTCCCAGCTCCTGAAGGGCATCTCCCACGGTGGCCTTATCGGTACGGATTTCAAAATCCGTCTGCCTGCCGTCCGCATCAACGACCGAAAAATCAAATACCGTGTTCCCCTCGCCCATAACCGTGACCTCTCCGGCCGTTTTCTTTTCCGTTTCGGTTTGGGTTGAGGAGGTAACGGCTTTTTCCGAATCGGGCTTCGGGGCTTCGGTTTTACCGCATCCCGACATAATCGCCGTCAGCAATATGCAAAATACCGCCGCAGTCACCGTTGTTATCGCCTTTTTTGATTTCATATAATATTATCCTCCTAAATGCTTTCTTTTTCCGAGGTCAATCACTCTGACCACCGCGGGGCTCAGTATCATATTTACCGCGAGCTCAATAAGGAAATTACCTCCGATGAAAGCAATCAGAATATATTTCCATACGGATTCATATCCCGCGCCGGACGCCCATTCCCTGAGCGTATCAAAGAAGAATATACGGCAGCCCAAAACGAACACCCCCGTATTGACTACGGGTGCGGTAAATGCCGCGCCGAAACAGGCAGCCGTCCTGCTTTTTGATTCAATCAGTTTATAGACGAGCGCCGATAACAGACCTGCCGTCATGCCCTTGACGAGAACGGTGATTATCGTCCCCGGGACGGATATTGCAAAAAATGCCGTGGCATCTCCGTTGAGCAGAACAACCGCTCCAAAAGCCAATCCGAGCCACGCTCCCGCGCTTATTCCGTATAATGCCGCACCGACTACTATCGGAATGAGAACAAGGGAAATCTGGAAGACTCCGAATCTGATAACAACCGCCGACATCTGCAAAACAACGACAACTGCGGTAAGCAGACCGAGTCCTACTGCTTTCTTTGTTGATTCTTTCATATCAAATTCCTCCTGCTGCTGTTCCGTAAGGATACAACGCACCCCTATTATACTCATTTCCGTCGGTTTTTTCAATATAATTGACCGCAAAAATTATTTGTGATAAATTAAAATAAATTCAAATACTTTTCGGTTTTGCTCCGTTATGATATGCGAAGGAGGTGAGAGAATGACAAATCACGAAATCAACACTCTGATTAAAAAAATTGCCCTTGGAGATATGGACGCTCTGGAATCCCTCTATAAAGGAATGAGCAAGCCCGTGTATTTTTATGCACTGCGTCTGACCGGTAATCCGGATACCGCAGAGGACGTCATGCAGGATACTTTTATCTCCGTTATGCGCAGTTCGGCATCGTTCGGTGCCTCCGAGAAGGGTTCAAGCTGGATTTTTACAATCGCCAAAAACAAGGTGATAGACCTGTCAAGGCGAAACAGGATAAATCTGCCCATAGACGAAGCGGAAAACATTGCGGATAAAACAGAATATGCCGACCGCTCCGATGCCAGACTTACGGCTCTCGGAATGCTTGATTCCCTTAACAAAAAAGAACGTGATATTGTTATGCTGAGACTTTTCGGCGATATGACTCTCACTCAGACCGCAAAGGAACTGAATCTGCCGAAAGGCACGGTATTCTGGACCTACAATAACGCAATAAAAAAGCTGGGCAAAATTTATTCCGGAGGTGAGCAGAATGAAAAGTAAGCTCGAAAAATCGCTTAAAGAAAAAGCATATAATTCCGTACCCGACAAATGGGACGAACTGAAAAAAGAGATATCCGAAACAGAAATAACGCCCGAAATCCCCGAAAAGCATACCGCGGGCATAAATATCAAGCCGTTTATCGCAGCAGCAGCGTCGCTTATCGTTATAATCGGCTGTGCGGTGGGTATAAAAATAATGCGAAATGACCGTGTTAAGATTTCCGTTGCAGGAAATACCGACGAAAACAACACAGTTGTCGTCAGCTTCACCGATGAGAACGGTGAGACTGAAACCGCCGTTGCCCGTAAGGTAGAAGGCGAAAGCAACGTTTTCGCCGATGAACAGGGCAATAAATTCTATATTAAAGACAATACAACAGTTCTTCTGACGGACGAAAAAACCGAACAGAACCGCTCCGGCGCAGCATATTCCTACCCGGACAAGGGAAAACTCCCGTCAATTTCCACAACAGCCGCGGAAACCGCATTCTATAAGGATGACAGCTGGAGCAAATGGTCTCTGCCGTCAAGATTCAACGTTGTAAATTACAACGGAAAAGAATACGTTTATACGGGTGACCGTTACGAAAGCCGATACAATTTCAGAAGTCCGTCTGTATTAAAAAAGAACGTTACGCTGAAGGCAACGGACAATCTGGATAAGGAATTCACTCAATCCGCCGATATCGTATCGCTTCAGGGCTTCGGAACGGATTTCGTAATCGGTGTAAAATTCCCTTTGCTTGACTATCCCGTCGCATATATGAACGGCAGCTATCAGCCCACCACTCTCGCACAGATGATGGGGGACCTTGACTGGGATAACACAGTCACCTATGAAAGAATCAGAAGTCTGGGCGAGAGAGTTGATATGCCCGTTTCTCCCAACGACGTGTCGGCTATGCTGAAATCCGGCAAAAACGCACCAAACGTTCAGACGGAACCGAGCGGAAGATATTTGACAATCGCCGTAAGCATCAACGAGCTGAACGTCTCAACTAAATACCTCAGAATATATGAAAGCGGTTACGTTGAAACCAATATCATCGGTTACAGATACTGCTTCAATATCGGAGCAAAGGCAACAGCGGATTATCTGATGAAAAGCTATAATATGACCTTTGCCGAGCTGGATAAAATTGACAAAGCAACTCAGCTGCAGCCGGTAACAGATGTTGAGGGCAGAACCTCCGTTCCAAGAGTAGCAGAAGTTGAAACAATGACGACCAAGGGATACTTTGTCACCATACCCGAATAATCATACAAAAAGACCGCCGAAAAGGGGAAAGCTCCTTTTCGGCGGTCTGTTTATATTCACAGTAAAGCAAGCGTTTCATTATCCACGGTTAAGTCAATCTTTTTGTAGCTGTTTTTTGCATCAAAGAGATAGACTTTTTCTTTTCCGGATACGGTAAAGATTTCTCTTTTATCTCCTAAAAAGCTGATTGCGGCACCGTTGTCAATGGCAATGCTTGACAGCTTTCTCGTCTTTGCAAGGTCCTCAAACGGCATCCACTCGGGGCTGTCAAAATGGGGACACATACAGTAGGGGATAAAGCCCAGGGGTTTGATAAATTCAAAACTGTCGTCGGGGCCGTCATTGTCATAGCTTTCTTCAAACCAAAACATTGCGCCGGCACATTTGCCCGAAAGGACGGTTTCTTTTTCATCAAAGACCTCGCGCAGATACTTATCTGCTTCCTTCTTTTTGCAAATATGAATCGGGAAGGTGGAATTCCCGCCGGGCATAAAGATAATATCCGCCCATCTGATTTTTTCAGCCATCTCTGCCTGAGAATCGCCGAAATACTGCAAAATATCAATTTCACAACCGAGTGCGAACTGCTTATCAATGTATTTTTCACCGTATCCGCCAAATCCCGAGGGCATATAAAGGTAATTCGGATGTTCCTTGCCCGTCAGAGAATACAGATAACGGGCAAGCTTCCATTCATGGGCGGGCTCAATATCAAAGCCGCCGCCTATCGCAACAACGTTTCCCATAATTTCTCCGTTTTGATTAAATGTGAATTATAACTCTGCTACAAGCTCAATTTCACAAAGTACGCCCTTGGGAAGTGCTTTGACCGCAACGCAGGAGCGGGCGGGATTGCAGGTAAAATACTGAGCATAAACTTCGTTGAATGCGGCAAAGTTGGACATATCCGCAAGGAAGCAGGTCGTCTTTACCGCCTTATCAAGAGAAGTTCCTGCCGCTTTGCAAACTGCGGCAAGATTTTTGCAGGACTGATGTGCCTGCTCGGCGATAGTAACGGCATCAACGTTTCCCGTTGCGGGGTTAATGGGAATCTGACCTGAAGTAAAAAGGAAACCGTTGGCGGTTATTGCCTGGGAATAGGGTCCGATTGCACCGGGTGCTTTATCTGTCTTGATATAATTCATAATACTTCTCCTTATAATTATTTATTCCATAATAATACCAATCCGCAATAATTTCAAGAGGGGAGTAAGAGAAGAATTATAACGGATAACCGTTGAGTATTTTGCGACCGATTGAGGGCAACGAAGCAGATGGCTGCTATGAAACGAAGATTAAGCTGATCAGTAAAACATCCAGCCAAGCGGAGTGAACTTAAACACGAGGTACATTTTGTCTCAGAGTAGTCAGATGCAAGGCGACCGAATGAGGAATACTTTGTGTATTCCGATTGAGGGCAACGAAGAAGATGGCGGCTATGAGGCGAAATTAACCGTGTTAAAGGGAACGCAGAGAGGAAAAAAGACAAAAAAAATATCAGAAGCCATACAGCTTCTGACTAAACGAAACGGACAGTCGCGAACAATCCGTGTTATTGTCGTACCCTGAAAACTGAACAAAGGAAGTGACATGAATAGGGATTAAGATATGGTCAAGCCCTCGACCTATTAGTACTGCCAAGCTGAACGTATCACTACGCTTACACATGCAGCCTATCAACCTCATAGTCCATGAGGGGTCTT
>JAZLLW010000014.1:0-22915 GCA_045598305.1 Acutalibacteraceae bacterium | reverse complement strand
AACCGCCCATGGACTTTTTCAGCTGGCACAGCTATACGACAACCGAAGTAAACACACGATGGATAAAATACGTAAACGATAATCTTGAAGAGGCGGGATACGGCGATGCGGAAGTAATCTGCGACGAATGGAATTACAATCCTACCGAAAACGATCAGATTGACCGCCGCTACGGTGCAAATCAGACGTCAATGCTTTGTATGTTCCAGAATGAGGGACTCGACTCGGCGTACTACTACTGCGGAATCGCCACGGGAGCTCTTCACGGCGGAATGTTCCTCAAGGGAGGCAAACCGTCATCTGCTTATTACGGCTTCTACGCTTTCGGTCAGCTTTATGAAATGGGCAATCAGGTTAAAATAAAGAATAAGCTTCGCAAGGATATGTATGCCGTTGCCGCAAAGGGTGATAACGGTGAAGCGGCGATGCTTATTTCAAACGTTTCCGAAAAGAGAGACAGAAAGCTCAGAATTGATGCAGGTGAGTACACCGTTGATAAATGCTTCACGGTAAATGAAAACTGCGAATGGGTTGAAATCACGCTTCCCGATAAAATAGAAAGCGGCTCAATGCTTTATGTGACGTTTACAAAATAATCAAAAATGAGTACGGTGGTTTTCCGTACTCATTTTTTGTCTTATTTGTCGTTATTTATTATCTCTTTGACTGCATAGTATGCGGGCTTGGGTATTCCGTCAATGGTGAAGATACCCCATTTTGTTTCAAACGGACACCAGCTGTGTCCGCAGACCCAGCACTTTTCCATATCCTGACAGCAGTAGATTATCATACCGGCAAGGCAGTTCTGCTTACGAAGCTCCGTCATGACTTCTTTATAATATTCCGCCTGACCGTCGGGAGTATGAGGAATATTGTTTATCGTTTCCGCGGATGTCTCACCGTAGAAATGGCTTGAATAATCCGTGAAAACCAGTTCGGCCCATTTTTCTTCTTCATCGGGATGTTCAACTTTCAGCGTATTTCTGAAAAGGGAGGGGAGCTTGTTGATGAAGTTTTCTCCGTCTGCTATTGCCTGTTCCTGCGTGGAATATCCGTAGATTCCGAGGATTTCCGCTTTTTCTTCCGCTGACTTGGGACCACCCGCACTCCAGAATCCGAACTCTTCAACAATGATGGGCTTTCCGGTCATTCTGTATAATGTTTTTACTTTTTTACTGTAATCGCTTGCTTTGGCGCTTCCCTGGTTACCCGTGTAAAGATCAATTCCCACGTAATCGCAATATTTGAGGTAGGGCTTCATAAGTTTATGAAGCTCTTTGCTGACCTGAATCAGATCTGCTGAATTGTATCCTATGGGGAAGCTTTCATCCTTGACTTCGCTTATTGCTTCAAGCTGAATGCCTATATAAAGAGCGGCCTGCTCGATTGTAAGCGGAGACATGAATCCGACAAGACCCATCTCATTTGTAATCTGGAATCCGCCCGTAATATCCTTGAGGTCGTTGTAGAGGAAAACTGCCACTTTCTTTGTCCTCTCAATATCCTCAACGGGATTGTAGCCCATATCGGAAATCAGATCTCTGGGGTATGGAGTGACTGCCATAACCTTGAATCCTCTTTCGGTGTATCCTCTGCACCTTTCTTTGAAATCCTCGTATGACTGCCTTATATTTCCGTCCTTGTCAAAGGGGCAGGGTATGTCAAATCTGACCCATTTCAGACCGGCTTCGCTGAGCATTTCATAATTTTCGTTGGGATGACAGACGCCGTAAATAAAACCGCCGCAGTTTTCTTTCAGCTTTTCAACGTTTTTATCGGGCAGGTTGAATAAGCTTCCGAAAAACACGGATAAAGCAATGATGATGCTTTCAAAAAATGCAATAATTTTCATATATATCTCTCCCTTATCATATCGGATACGAACGTGAACAACTTAAAATATCACAGTTTTATATGTTTGTCAATTTGGTAAAAATCATCGTTTTGCCGATTGAGAAATATAAGACACAGCGGTTGATAATTTATGTGCTGTTTACATAATATTCTGTTTACAATACGCTACTTACGGTGCTATTATAATTACAACGGACGCAATGAAAAAATGGCGTGCCGTAAAGGAGAAAATGAAAATGCTTGACAAAATTTTGGCTTTTTACATGACGCTTGTTACCGTTATCGGCTCGTTCCTCGGAATCGGCTATTACAGTACGGATTACGAGGTGTACTCCGATATAGTTTATTCGCAGGTGAGCGAGAGAAACGTGCTTGACGTTTATATCCCCAAGGCGGCTTATGAAAGGGAAGAAAACGGCTTTCTGCTGTTTATCCACGGCGGTTCATGGGCAACCGGAAATAAAGAGGATAAGGCGGCGGACTGTATAGAGGCGGCTGCAAGGGGATATATTGCCGTAACAATGAGCTTTACGCTTCGCTCGGGTGAAACCGAGGAAAGCTATGCGATTGATACTGTCCTTGACGAAATCGGCCTTGCCATCGCAAAAGTTAAGGAATTTGCAGCAGGGAAAGGTATCAATATCACAAAGGTTGCTCCTTCCGGTTATTCCTCCGGTGCTCATCT
Organism: Acutalibacteraceae bacterium; assembly: GCA_045598305.1. Classification (GTDB taxonomy): domain Bacteria; phylum Bacillota; class Clostridia; order Oscillospirales; family Acutalibacteraceae; genus CAG-177. Next base: position 20,376 of record JAZLLW010000014.1, on the reverse strand, counting down.
TGCGATGATGTATTCTTATTCAAGAGCGGATGAAAGCCCCGTTGAAATTGCTTTCACGGCAAACAGGGTAGGCCCTTCCGATTTCAGTACGGAGGCCTGGGGAGCGTCCGGCCCTTCGCTTGCGCGTTCACTTGCGGGTAAAGAAATCGTGAAACAGTTTACAGAGGAGGGCAGGGAGGATGAAATAATATCATACGTTTCTCCCGTTTCATACGTCACGGGTGACAGCGTTCCGTCGCTTTTCGGATACGGTGCCCTTGACGTGGTTGTCCCCGCAGGCAACAGAGAGTCCATTATCAACGCCTTCAAAGAGGCGGGTGCGGATTACGATTTTGTTTTCTATCGCATTTCGGGACACGGTCTTAAGCTCAATCATATTACCCCTGCCGCAAAGAAATATTCCGGATTACTCTTTGAATACTGTGAAAGATATTTCTGATTTTATTTCATCGGCTTTTCGGGAACGGGATTAAACTCCCGTTCCTTTCATATTGTAAATTCTTCTTGATTTTTGCCGGGACCTCGGTTATAATAGCAAACGCAGATATAAGCCGGTGTGATGGAATTGGCAGACGTAACGGACTCAAAATCCGTCGGTGGCAACACCGTGCGGGTTCGACCCCCGCCACCGGCACCAGATTTCGGAGCTTTCATTCGAAAGCTTCGGCTTTTTTATTGGTATTGACTTGAATCGCATCTTCCTGTATAATACTTGTGCAATCCCAAAAAGAGGTGGAGTCTGTCATAGAACCGTCGGTTCTATTTGGAGGGATTGTATTTCTGCATGAATATTGTATGAAATCGGACAGAATCCTTAGGGATTCTGTTTTTTGACCTCCATCCCGATTGAGTAATCGAAAAACCCCAAATACTCAACAGGAGCTGATCAACAATGGAAAAAATTACTGTTATTGCCTTGATTCTTTTTGCGGTGACCTACGTTCTTATGATGGCGTTCCAGAAGCTACGCCCTCATATAGCTGTTGCAAGTGCCCTTATCTTTATCACAATGGGTATTGTTCAGATGGTCGCCCCGGGAACCTTAGGCGATTTTTCTTTTACCCCTCTTGAGGCGGTAAAGGAAGTTGACTGGAACGTCATTATGATGATTGCGGGCACTATGGGTACCGTGTATCTCTTCATCGAGTCTAAAATGCCGCAGCTTATGAGTGATATACTGATTTCCCGTATGCCGTCGGTAAAATGGGTCGTTGTATCATTATCGCTATTTGCGGGTATAGTTTCCGCATTCGTGGACAATGTGGCAACGGTGCTGATGATTGCACCCGTAGCTCTGGCGTTCTGTAAGCGCCTCAATATTTCTCCCGTACCCTCGATTATATGTATTGCCGTTTCTTCAAACCTGCAGGGTGCGGCAACACTTGTGGGTGATACTACCTCAATATTGCTTGCCAAGGCGGCAAGTCTTGATTTTTCCGATTTCTTTTTTGACGACGGAAAAGCCGGTATGTTCTGGGTAGTTGAAGCAGGTGCCGCGGTAAGTGCTCTTATTATTCTCTTTATGTTCAGAAAAGACAACCAACGTATTGAATTTTCGGGAAGAACAAAAGTTGACGACTATTTTCCGGCTTTTCTTCTTGCGGGAACGGTTGTCTGCCTTATTGTCGTTTCGTTTATTCCTTACAAGGATTCTGCCGCCGAGGGTGCTTTTTATAAGCCGGATGTAACCAACGGTATAATCTGTGTCCTTTTCTTTGTGATCGGTATTATTAGAGAATTGCTTTTCAAAAAGAACAAAGAAAAAGTTATCAATTCAATCAGGGAAATAGATTTTTATACCATAGTTCTTCTAACGGCTCTTTTCATAGTTATCGGAGGAGTTAAAAACGCCGGTGTAATTGATTACATAGGTAATAAGATTGCTTCGGTGGGAAACGGCTCGGCATTTGCCGTTTATTCTCTGATAGTATGGATGAGTGTTATTCTTTCGGCATTTATTGATAATATTCCTTATACAGCTACCATGCTTGCACTCGTTCCGGTTATTGCTCAGGGTGCTTGCGTAGAGCCGAAGCTTCTTTACTACGGTCTTCTCTGCGGAGCTACTCTCGGAGGAAATCTTACCCCCATCGGAGCCAGTGCAAATATTGCAGGTATAGGTATTCTGCGAAAAGAGGGATATAAGGTTAAATCCACGACTTTTATGAAATACGGTGTTCCCTTTACCCTTTCGGCAGTCATAACGGGTTATCTTCTCATCTGGTTTATACATAAATAACCGATTTGTCGCTTCCCGTGCGACCGAAAACGGCTTGTGATATGCTATTGTAACAGAGCAGTGATAATTGCATAAGCTTTTGATTTTTGGTATAATTATTTTGAAAGGGGCAGTTCTGTTATGAATTCGGATTTGATCAATAAGGCGATAGTATTTGCCACAGATGCTCATAAGACATAAAAACGCAAGGGAACCGAAATTCCGTATATTGTACATCCTCTTGAAACCGGCGTTATTGCCGCGGCAATGACGGATGACGACAGGGTGGTTGCGGCAGCATTCCTTCATGATACCATTGAGGATACCGGCACGGATAAAAATACGCTTACGGAGCTTTTCGGTGAAAGAGTGGCTTATCTCGTTGCCAACGAAAGTGAAAATAAGAGAGAGGGTACTCCCGAGGTCGAAACATGGAAAATCCGCAAGCAGGAAACAATTGACCACCTGAGCAAATGTACTGATGACGATATTAAAATTATTGCTCTTTCCGATAAGCTTGCCAATCTGAGAGATCTAAGCAGAGATTATGCGGAATTGGGAGAGGGATTCTGGTCAAGATTCAATCAGAGCAATCCCTCCGAACTGAAATGGTATTATTCGAGCTTCCTTGATACCTGCAGATGCCTTGAAAATAAACAGCCGTATAAGGAATATGCGGAGCTTATTGAAAAGATTTTCGGAAAATTCCCGACAATAAAATAAAAAAGCGAGGCAAAGAGTAATAAACTCCTTGCCTCGTTTGATTTTTACTGTCCCAGAAGAGTGGGGTATGAGGGATATTTTGTTCCCGCAACGGGTACTCTGTCCTTTGCCTCGGGAATCGTATTATAAGGCATTGCGATAGTCCACGTGCCGTAGCAGGTGATGAACATCTGCCTGAAATCCTTGTTTTCAATAAGCAGTAAATTCTGATTCTTTGACAGCATTCTCGTGACTGCTTCGTCCCAGACGGGTAAGAATGCGTACTTCGGGCAGACACGTGAATAGAAGGGCTTTGTGCCGTTGAGACCGTGATGTGCCATCTGCAGGAAATCCGCTTTAAGCGCTTCGTCATATTCCCACAGAACAAGGTCGGTCGCATTAAATGCAATGTCACCCGTCCACAGAACCGTCTGTCCTTCAACGGTCATCTTCATCAGCAGTGAATCTTCGTTCATACCGCCATCAATGATGGTGAGGGGATAGAGGTCGTCGTACGCGTAAAGCACCTCAAAGGAAGCGTTTCTCACCTGAAAACGGTTGCCGGAATGAAGCTTGACGACAGGTACGTCGTTGTAATATTCGGTAAGATTCTTTCTGAACTGAGTGAATCTGTAAATGGAATCATCCAGCATATACGTTGAGTCGGATTTCCTTATTTCTTCATCCTTGGGAAAATTGAAATATATATTTTCAATTTCTACGTCATTGTGATGGTCAATTGAGAAACAGCCGAAAACACCGATGTGGTCGCCGTGGCAGTGCGTGAAGATCCAGGCGGCAATTACGGGCTTTTCTGTGCCTTCCGGCTTCTGTGCATTGAGAATGCCCATCAGCTTATCCGAGTCAACATGGTCGGCGTCGCCCATTCCTCCGTCGATGATACAGAATGAACCGTCCTTGAGGCGGATGATAAATCCCATTCCTTCATTTGCTACGGATGTCTCGCCCTTCATTCCCGTGATAAGTGTTTCATATTCACCTTCGGTATTGTCTTCGAGAGGACAAAGTCCGCCGAGCGGTTCAGCAATGATTCTCATTGTCTTTGTGTTGGCAAACCGAGAAACGTAAACTCCGGTTTCGTCTTTGATGAGAGTTGCGAATTTATTGCTTTCTATCTCGTTTGAGTCATAAATTCTGAAGCCCTCCGAGACCAGAGCGTCAACGTAAGCGGTAAAATCCGCTTCGTCCGTTTCTTCGTATCTTCCGATAATGGTTTTGTCAGAGCTTTCGTATATGCCCAGAAGCTTGCCTGCCGAAAATTCGGGCAGAGTATATTCTTCAAAAAGAGCATCCTTTTCCAATGACTGAGCTCCGCCTTCTGGTGGAGCATAGTCCTTTATGGGATAAAGCTCAATTCCGAATATTCCTGCAAAGAAGGTGACTACGGTGAGATATGCTGCGAGTATTTTTTGAAATAAAACGGGCATGATGAGACTCCTTTCAGATAGTGATTTATTCTGTCTCGATTATATCATTATATTTTATGATATTCAACTGTCATATATATGACTTTGTGAAGACATAATAACATATTATACTTGACAAATGCACTTTGTCGTATATAATTAACCCAAGGGAATGAAGTTCTCCCGAGGGAAACCTGAAACGCTTTTTCAGCTGATGACTTCTGCTTTATTTTGTGCAGAGGTATCGGCTTTTTTCTTACCCTGCAACAAGGTTCTGGAGGTATTTATGCTTACATCACTGGCTCTTATTTTTCTCGTGGGCCTCTCAATGGCTTTTGTTTGTCGTAGGATACGGCTTCCCCGTATTATCGGTATGCTTTTGACCGGCATTGTGCTCGGACCTTTTGTGCTGAATTTCCTTGACCCGAAAATACTGGGAATTTCTTCCGATTTGCGGCAGATTGCTCTCATAATAATATTGATAAAAGCAGGGCTTTCACTGAATATTTCGGATTTGAAAAAGGTCGGCAGGCCTGCCGTTCTGATGTCATTTTTACCGGCTCTTTTCGAAATCGGTGCGTTTATCGCTTTTGCTCCGGGAATGCTTAACGTTACAATTCTTGAAGCGGCTGTTATGGGAGCGGTCCTTGGTGCGGTCTCACCTGCAGTGGTGGTGCCGAGAATGGTAAGTCTGATGGAGGAAAAGTACGGAACGGATAAACAGATTCCACAACTGATTCTTGCAGGTGCGTCCCTTGACGATGTTTTCGTTATCGTCTTATTTTCAACCTTTGTAAGTATGGCACAGGGAGGCACTGCAAAAATTACGGATTTTGTTAATATCCCCGTATCAATTCTGCTGGGAATATTCGCCGGAGCGGTAATCGGCTTTGTGCTTTCCGTTATATTTGAATTTGCTCATAATCATGGCGATTCAATACGTCAGAGCAATAAAGTAATCATTACTCTCGGCTCGGCTTTTCTGTTAATGGCAATTGAAACGCGGCTTGAGGGAATTGTATCTGTATCGGGACTTCTTGCGGTTATGAGTATGGCATGTGTTATTCAGATGCGGACCCGAAAGGAAGTATCCTCGGATTTGTCGCAGAAATACGGTCGTTTATGGCTTGCCGCAGAGATAATATTATTCGTTCTGGTCGGAGCAGCGGTAGATATCCGTTATACTCTTGATGCCGGAATTAAAGCGATTGCAATGATTCTGCTTGCATTGGCTTTTCGTTCTTTTGGCGTAATCATCTGCCTTATAGGGACAAATCTGAACAGAAAAGAAAAATTATATTGCGTTATCGCTTACCTTCCCAAAGCTACGGTCCAGGCGGCAATCGGGTCGGTGCCTTTGTCGTTGGGATTGCCATGCGGAAAAATCGTACTTTCCGTGGCTGTTCTTTCAATTCTTATAACCGCTCCTCTCGGTGCAATCGGTATGGATCTCAGTTATAAAAAACTGCTTAATATAACTTCAATCTGACAAAATCGTACAATTGTCAGAACAAAAATACCGTTCGGGAAGATGTTATTTTATTTTACGGAACAAATTTTTTTATTTCCTGTTCCAGCAGACGAAATACGTTGGCAATCAGATAGCCGTCGGCGATTGCGTGATTCATGCGAACGGTTACCGGCATAACGAGTCTGCCGTTTTCTTCTCTGTATTTTCCCCAGTTTATTATCGGTGCAAAAAACAGATATCCGTCCGGAAGCTCAATATTCAGCGAATCATACGAGAGCCACGATATAAACGATGCGTCAAACCAGTTGGGATGGTTTGACGTATCCAGCATATAGTCTCTCGTCTTTTTTGCTTCTTCAACGTCCCGTAAAGCGGCGGTATAGAATTTTTCATAGTCCTCATAATAAACCGAATATACGGGAGTGCAGGTCTCTGTATCTTCATGGAAAATATACTGTGTGGGATTTATCACGTCATAACAGATGAGCTCATCCTTCTGCCAGATATATCCCATTCTGTAATCCTCACGTGAATTCAAAACCTTTGAGAGAATATACAGAAAGTTGATATAAAACTTTGTACCGCTCTTTTTTGAGCAGTCAACTAATTCCGTAACGTCAATTCTCGCCGTCATGGACGTTGAGCATTTGCAGTCTTCGGAAAAGTGACGGTATACACCCTTCCGGTAGTATTTTTCCTTATCAATGATTTTATAGTTCATCTTTATTATCCTCTGTGAGTAAATAAATATTTTGCATCATCCGAGCGGAATGGTTGCTTCATAATACTCAAAAAACCGTCTTTTGCCTAAAGACAAAAAACGGTTTTATTGGCACGCTTTGGGGGATTCGAACCCTCGACCTACTGCTTAGAAGGCAGTTGCTCTATCCAGCTGAGCTAAAAGCGCATTTTTATGGAGCGGGTGATGGGAATCGAACCCACACAACCAGCTTGGAAGGCTGGAATTCTAGCCATTGAACTACACCCGCACATCCAAGTGCCTATGAATATTAGCATAATAATCAGTGATTGTCAATAGTAATTTTCCGGGTAAATCAAAAAAATATAAAAAATGCTTGACAAGTGGGTTGTAATCATATATTATATTGGAGCGCCAAAACATATATGATTCATTAGCTCAGTAGGTAGAGCACTTGACTTTTAATCAAGGTGTCCGGGGTTCGAATCCCCGATGGATCACCAGAATCCCTTATTCCGTGAGGAGTAAGGGATTTTTTCAAGGATAATATATTGAAATGGAAATATAACTGTGTTATAATATTTTTTGGTGAATTTTTTATGAAAACTGTTGTTTCCGATTCTGCTTTTGCGACGGAGAAAATAGGATATAATCTTGGACACAATCTGCCCTATGGCTCCGTGGTTGCTCTTTTCGGTGATCTGGGAGCGGGTAAAACCGCTTTTACAAGGGGCTTTGCAAAAGGGATGGGCATTTCGTGTGACGTAAGCAGTCCGACTTTTGCTCTCGTAAACGAGTACCATTCGGGAAAGATATCCCTTTATCATTTTGATATGTACAGAATTTCCGGCTGGGATGACCTTTATTCAACGGGGTATTTTGATTACCTTGATACGGGAGCTTCCCTCATCATTGAGTGGAGCGAAAATATTGAGACGATTCTCCCGGAGGACTGTGTACATATCCGTATCCAGAAGACAGATAGGGAAAACGAAAGAATTATCAGAATAGACGGATGTGACGATGTTGAAATTACTTGCTGTTGATTCGTCTGCAAAGTCTGCAAGTGTTGCCGTGCTTGAGGATGGCAGACTTATCAGTGAATGCTTTGTAAATACTGCTCTGACACACAGCTGTACCCTGATGCCCATGACGGATAATGTACTGGCTCAGGCAAATCTCTCAATGGCGGATATTGACGCTCTTGCGGTGAACCGTGGCCCCGGCTCATTTACCGGTATACGTATCGGAGTAGCCGCCGTCAAGGGGCTGGCATTCAAAAACAATCTGCCCTGTGCGGGTATTTCAACGCTTGAAAGTATGGCTTATAATTTCAGAGACGAAAACTGCACCGTATGCTCGCTTATGGATGCAAGGTGCAATCAGGTGTATACCGCATTGTTTGAAGTCAAAGACGGTACCGTAATCAGGATTACCGATGATGATGCAATGTCGGTAGATGACCTTAAGACAAAGCTTTTGAGAATAAATTCAAAAATATATCTTTGCGGTGACGGAGCGATGCTCTGCTATAATGCTTTCGGTAAGGAAGCGGAAAATGTAATTCTTCCCGACGAAAATCGCAGATATCAGAGAGCATACGGCACGGGCCTTGCCGCCTTTGCCCACGGTGAATTCGGCGATTCTGCTCTCTTGATGCCGACTTATCTCAGACCGCCTCAGGCGGAAAGAGAATTGAAAATAAGAAACTGATGTGAGATAATAATAAAACCGGAGGTAACAAAATGATAGCAATAGGCAGTGACCATGCAGGATTTGAACTTAAGCAGGCAATTAAGGCACATCTTGAGGAAAGAGAAATCGAATATGTGGATTTCGGATGCTTTTCCGATGAATCCGCTGATTATGCGGTATATGCCGAAAAAGTAGGTAGAGCCGTTGTCGGCGGCAAATTTGAAAAGGGCCTTCTTTTCTGCGGTACCGGTGTAGGTATCTCAATCGCCGCAAATAAGGTCAAGGGTGTCAGAGCTTGCTGCTGCTCAGACAGATTTTCGGCAGAAGCCACAAGACTCCATAACGATGCAAACGTACTTTGCCTCGGCGGAAGAGTAGTGTCCGACAGAAAAGCAATCGAGCTCGTTGACCTGTTCCTTGATACTAAATTCTCGGGCGAAGAAAGACATCTGAGAAGAATCAATCAGATTTCCGAAATAGAGGAAAGATTCGGTCAGGAAATCAAGGAAGAAAATCCCAATGATCCCGCCGAGATGAAAGCGAATAACGACTCCGCAGAAGCCGTTACGGAAGAAAAGAAAGAGGATTCTGCTGAATAATAAATATAATTCCGGAGGTATAGATTTTATGGATAACGTTATTATTATGACTCACCCTCTTATCAAGCATAAGATTTCATTGCTCAGAGATAAGAATACCGGCACGAATGAATTCCGCAAGCTTGTTGAAGAAATTGCCATGCTTGAGGGATATGAGGCGCTTGCAGACCTTCCCACAGAGGACGTGGAGATTGATACCCCCATTGAAACTTGCATCACTCCCATGATTCAGGGCCGTAAGCTTGCAATCGTTCCAATTCTCCGTGCAGGTCTCGGTATGGTTCCCGGCGTTCTTTCACTTTGCCCCACCGCAAAGGTAGGTCATATAGGTATGTATCGTGACGAAACGACACACGAGCCCGTTCCTTACTACTGCAAATTACCCAATCCCATTGAGGAGCGCACGATTATCGTTCTTGATCCTATGCTTGCAACCGGCGGTTCCGCCTGCGATGCAATCGATCAGATTAAGAAAAAGGGCGGTAAAAACATTAAGTTTATGTGCATTATCGCTGCTCCCGAAGGACTTAAAAAGCTTCACGAAGCTCATCCCGATGTTCAGATTATTATCGGTAATCTTGACCGTGAACTGAACTCCACGGCATACATCTGCCCCGGTCTTGGTGACGCAGGCGACAGAATTTTCGGCACAAAGTAAAGTAATTTATACAAAGTAAAGAGCTTTCCGTTTATCAAAGCGGAAAGCCCTTTTTGTTATATTTTTATTTCCCAGTAAGCAACATTTTTTCTTTCCCAGGTGTACGAAATGTGAAGAGTACCGTTTTTGTACACAATCGCGGGATAGGAGAACTCGCTGTCCTTATTCTCTTCCTCAAGTGTAAGCGCCGTTTCAAAGGTTTTTCCGTTATCCTTTGAAAGGGAAAGCGTGAGGGGGGAACGTTCACCCCAGTTTTCGCTCACGGGATTTGAAAGCAGATATATTCTGCCGTCCGGTACTTTCACAAGGTCAATACCGCTGTTGTTGTTGGGTAAATCGGTGGGGTACGCCTCACACCATGTTTCACCGTAATCTTCGCTGTCGCTTCTGTAAATTCTGCCTACTGCGGTGCGTGTCAGCATGTGGATCTTGCCGGGCTCGCTTTCCCAGAGAGTGGGTTGAATCATGGGTATCTTGTTTTTTGAATGACCGTTGAGAGAATTCATCAGAGGAGGGCAGTATTCCGTTTTTATTCTTTTGCTTTTTCTCCAGGTCATTCCGTCATCGTCGGAAATGTCAACGAAGCAAATCCAGCCGGTATGCTCCGTAGAAGCAGGCGCAAGCACTCTTCCGGACGAAAGACGAAGACATTTATTTTTAACGGGACCTCTTCCGCCGCTTCTGTCGCCCTTTACGAGCTCTTCCGGCTTTGAAAAAGTGCTTCCGTTATCCGTACTTATTGCCCTGAACGTTCTCCAGTAGGGTATTTTCTTTCCTACCTTGAAGAAAAGTGAAATATTGCCGTTTTTGTGGTCAAAGAGTACGGGATTCCAGTGAGGAACGTCCTTTTCCCTGCTCATTACCACGGGCTTTCCGAATTTTTCGCCGTCTTTTACGGCGTACCAGATATCAACGTCGTCTTTGCCTTCCTTTGAACCGCCGAACCATGCGCAGATTACTCTGCCGTCTTCAAGAGGAAGGACGGTCGTCGCGTGGCAGTTGTCGGTGGGAAGAGTATCACATACAAATAATTTTTTTGTTTCCATATCAGATTTCAAAGTCCTGAGGGTTAACGTCCTCCACAACGGGCTGACGCAGCGGCTTGCGTTTGAGCACGTCATATTTGTATGACCTGCATGAATAATCCCTCTCAACTATTCCTTTCTTTTTGCACAGAACGGTCTCTCCGTCGGGAGAAACCTTTCCCTTCTGACAGTATTCGCATTTTGGCGGATATGTTTTTTTATTCAGTACGTTCTTTTTCATATTTCAGATAAGCGATTCGTATGGAATCTTGTTTCCTTCAAATTTATCAACGTCGATTTCTTTACCGAGGATTTCCGCTCTGATAACTTGCTTCTTTCCCTTGACAAATTCCTTTTTGCCGGGACAGAAGGGATAAAATCCCAGAATTCCGAATATGTACCACAGAGCCATAGAGCCGTTATCTTCATCACCGGGGAATCCGTTATCCTCGTATGAGAAGGCCTCGTTACAGAGCTTTTCAACCCAATATGCGGATTTTTCAACCTCTCCGAGTTCGGAATAAATATACGGAATATGGAAACTCGGCTGGTTTGAAATTGCACACTGTCCGAAATCTGCGGCAGCCATTTCGGTGATTTCGTGTATTTCACAGCTGTAACCTATTATCGTGTAATCTGGCTTCGCGGCGAAAAGCTCGTCAATTTTCTCGATCAGCTTATCTTTGCCGCCGTAAAGCTTTGCAAGTCCTTCCATATCGTGAGGCACAGCAAATGAATTCTGCCATGCACTGCCCTCGGTGTAATCTCTGCCCCAGCCGTCGGGAGTGAAATCCTTACGGAATTTTCCGCTGCTGTCCTTCGGCCTCATAAATCCGGTTTTCTTGTCAAACAGATTTTTATAGTTCTTTGCTCTTTTTCTGTATTCGGATTCAATGCTCTTTTTGCCGAGAAGCTTGGCGATTTCGGCAATGCACCAGTCACCGTATGCGGCGTCCTGAGTGAGATTAACGCTTTCCTTTTGAAGGTCATAGGGAACGTAGCCCAGCTTGCAGTATGCTTGAGCACCGTTTCTGCCGTAGCGCGGGAAAGCAGATTCTTTGGTTGCATGTTTCAGCATTCCCTCAAGTGCTGTTTCAAGGTCGTCCTTATCAATGACTCCCTTTACGGCTGCATCGCAGATTACTGCGTCAATGAGTGTACTCGGCATACATCCGCGTTCGCCTATGGAAATCCATCTGGGAAGCCAGCCGCATTCACGGTAATCATTTATAAAAGAATGTATCATAAGGCGTAGCTCGTCCTTTGCAACAAGCGAAAAGAAGGGATATACGGTGCGGTAGGTGTCCCAGAATCCGTTATCGGTAAACCTGACACCTTCATATTTCTTACCGTCATACGGTGAATAATGATATTCCTTTCCGTCGGGAGCGATTTCGGAGCATCTGTGGGGATAGAGGAATGCACGGTACATACATGAGCAGAAGGTTTTCATCTGCTTATTGTCCTTGGGAGTGATTTTTACTCTGCCGAGATATTCCTCCCAGATTGCTTCGGCTTCATCCTTTATTGTATCAAATGATCTGCTGCCGATTTCTTTGTCAATGGAATACTCCGCCTGACTGAATGACAGATAGGAAACGCCTATTGCAATTTCGGTTATACTGTCCTTTAGCCGAACGTGAATGGCTGTATCGTTCCCTGATACTGAAACGCCCTCGCGCGCGTTCCTGTCTGCTCTTTGTGTAAAGGTGTTTATCACACTGCCTTCGGGGAAGCGTACTACCACGTATTCGCGGAAATTATGATGGTCTCCTCCTGCACAGTTATCTGCCGTAAGATAGACGGAGTTTTTCTTTTCGTTGTACTTATAGGTGTATTTTCCGGTAACGGGCAGACATGAAAAGAACCTGTCACCGCTTCCGTTGAAGGTTACTCTGATTTTTGCACATCTTTCGGTAGGGGAAAGCTCGATTCTTGACTTTGAACGAAGTAAATCATATTTGAGATAGTACGGGGACAGAATCGTATCTTCGGGTCTGAATCCCGACCATCTGTCCTCGCCCTCGGCTTTAAGAGGATTTATCTGAGGCAGGAAGCAGACTGCACCGTAGTCGGCAATCCAGGGAGACGGCTGATGAGTAAGACGAATGCCCTCAAGAGCGCGGTCTTGAGGATGATAGTACCATCTCAGATTTCCGTCGCTTGTCTGGGGCGCGAATGCGGCCATTCCGAAAGGCAGCTGCACAAGAGGCAGGGTGTTTCCGTTACTGAATCTGTGAGTGGAGGCGGAGCCCTGCTTTATATTTACATATTTGCAATATTTCATTTTTATCACCTCATAATGCTAATATTATAAGAATTCAATAATAATGTCAAGATTTAGTTGAAACATAGTCGAAAAGATGATATGATATACAAAATATGCGGTTTCAGGAGATGTTAACATTATGTCAAAAACTCCCGATTATATCAAGTATGCGGCTTCAATAGTTCCTTCCGAAAGACAGCTTAAATGGCAGGAAACGGAGTTTTATTCATTTATACATTTCGGTATCAATACTTTTACCGATTCCGAATGGGGAAACGGCAACGAGGACCCGGAGCTTTTTAATCCCACGGAGCTTGACTGCCGTCAATGGGCAAAGCTTTGCAAGCTTTCCGGTATGAGAGGTATGATTCTTACCGCGAAGCATCATGACGGATTCTGCCTCTGGCCCAGCAAATATACCGATCATTGTGTAAAATCGAGCAAATGGAGAGACGGAAAAGGCGACGTGGTTGCCGAGTGTGCCGCGGCGTGTAAAGAATTCGGTCTTAAGTTCGGTATATATCTTTCCCCCTGGGACAGACACGAGGAAACATACGGTAAAGGAAAGCCCTATGATGACTATTTTGTAAATCAGCTGACCGAGCTGCTTACAAATTACGGTGAGCTTTTCTGCGTATGGTTTGACGGTGCCTGCGGTGAGGGTAAAAACGGTAAAAAGCAGGATTACGATTGGAACAGATATTATGAAGTTATCAGGAAGCTTCAGCCGGATGCCACTATCAATATCAGCGGCCCCGACGTACGCTGGTGCGGTAATGAGGCAGGTGTCTGCCGCAGAAGTGAGTGGAGTGTAGTTCCTTACTATTATTCAAATCAGGAGCTTATTGCCGCACAGAGTCAGCAGGATATGTCAAAGCCCCCGAGGACAATCAATCCCACCCAGCTTGACATAGGCAGCAGAAAGCAGATAAAAAGCTGCAGCAAGCTTATCTGGTATCCCGCAGAGGTTGACGTATCAATCCGCAGCGGATGGTTTTATCACGAGTCCGATATCTATACCGTCAAGCCGCTTTCCAAGCTTATTGATATATACTATTCATCGGTCGGAGCAAACGCATCCTTCCTTCTCAATATTCCCCCTATGCCTAACGGTAAGATTCATGAAAAGGATGTTGAGACTCTTCTTGCACTCGGTGCTCAGCTTGAAATAGATTTCAACGAAAACCTTGCGGAGGATTCAATAATGACCGATAACCGTCATCTTGATGAGGAACACACCGGTCAGCATATCCTTAACTACGATCCGGAATCCTATTGGCATTCCGGTGACGAGCCCGAAGGTGCGGAGCTTGTACTTGATCTGGGTGATGAATATGACATTGACAAAATCGTTTTGGGCGAGCATATCAGGACCGGTCAGCAGATAGAGGAATTTGAGCTTTTTGTTCAGATAGGCGGAAAGTGGAAATCACTTTCAAAGGGTACCGTAATAGGTCATAAACGTATATGCAGATTCAAAGAGGTCAGGGCAAGATACTTTAGGTTGAAAATCAAAAAAGCGAGATGCTTTGCAACTATAAGTCAGTTTGAGGCATATTGATATGAATATTCAGATTTTCGGTACAAACAAATGCTTTGATACAAAGAAAGCACAGAGATATTTCAAGGAACGCGGTGTTAAGTTTCAGTTCATTGATTTGTCACAGAGAAATCTGAGCAAGGGCGAACTCAATTCCGTTCTTGCCAATGTGGATTCTCTTGAAGATATTATCAACGAAAAATCAAAATATTATGAGAAGAGCTTCATAAAATATCTTGCCGGTGAAGAGGCAAAGATTGAAAAAATTCTTGAATGCGGTGAGCTTCTCAAAACACCTATTGTCAGAAACGGTAAGCTTTCAACTGTCGGATATTGCCCCGATGTGTGGAAAAATTGGGAGTAATTATGCTTTATTCAATTCCGTCACAGGTCAATAAGGCAATCAGTCTGCTTTATGAAGCGGGCTACTCCGCCTATGTCGTAGGCGGTGCCGTCAGAGACCTGGTGATGGGAAAAATCCCTCATGACTGGGATATAACCACATCTGCAAAGCCCGAAGAAACAGAAAAAATATTTGCATTTTACCGCTTGATTGAAACGGGCATAAAGCACGGAACGGTGACGGTCCTTCTGGATTCAATGCCGCTTGAAATCACCACTTACAGGACGGAGGGCGACTATTCCGACAGACGCAGACCCGACAAGGTGGAATTTACCGACAATATTCTTGAAGATTTGTCACGCCGTGACTTTACCTGCAACGCCCTTGCCTATCATCCGGATAAAGGTATAGTAAACGAATTCAACGGCCTTGAGGATATTAAAACAAATCTTGTCCGCTGTGTGGGTGACCCGGATGTGAGGTTCAATGAGGATGCTCTCAGAATTATGAGAGCATTGAGATTTGCTTCTGTTCTCGGATTTGACATAGAGAAAGGCACCGCTGACAGCATAAGAAGAAATTTCACGTTACTTGAATATATATCCGAGGAGAGAATATTATCGGAGCTTATCAAGCTGTTATGCGGAATAAACGCAGGAAAAATACTCAGAGAATTCAGCGAAGTGTTCTTCTTTATCATGCCCGAGCTTTCGTCTATGAAGGGCTGTGAGCAGCATCACGAAAGACATATTTATGATGTATGGGAGCATTCGATAACCGCTCTTGAAAATATAAATCCCGACGGAGCAATGCGTATGGCGATGCTGCTTCATGACAGCGGAAAACCGCGGGTGAAATCTGAGGACGAAAACGGCGTAGACCACTTTTATGACCATGCCGCCGTAAGTGCCGGAATTGCCGATGAAATACTGCGCAGATTCAAATCTTCCAACAGCTTCAGACGGGAAGTGGTCAATCTCGTAAAGTATCACGGCTTTCTTCCCCACGAAATAACCAGAAAGACGTATAAGCGCTATATCGGTACTCTCGGGCTTGATACAGTCAAAAAGCTGTTTGACGTCAGAGAAGCGGATTTAAGAGCACAGAATCCGGTTTTTCTTGCCGAAGCACTCGAAACAAACGAAACGGGAAAGAAAATATTTGATGAAATCGTCAGGGATGAACCCTGCTTTGCGATAAAAGACCTTGCCGTTGACGGCAGGGATTTGCTGAAACTGGGATTTGAAGCGTCACATACTCTCGGCAGTACCCTTGAAACTCTGCTGGACGAGGTAATGGACGGCAAAATCAAAAACGAAAAATCCGCTCTTATTGAAAGAGCAAAGGAGTTATTATAAATGAGCATTGAAACAGTAAAAATTCCGGATGCGGCTGAGTTTGATGAATACGTAAAATCCGTACCGAAAGGACATATGATGCAGACCTCAATGTGGGGTAAAGTCAAGAAAGAATGGGATTGGACGGGCTTTATCTGCCGTGACGACAGCGGCAATATCAAAGGAGTCTGCGGTGTACTTATCCGTAAAATACCGTATACACCCTTCAGAATGATGTATGCGCCCAGAGGCCCTGTGTGTGACCTTACCGATAAAGAAACCGTTACGGAGCTTATCACGGCTGTTTCCGAATACGGAAAGAAAAATAAGGCGTATACCTTCAAAATTGATACCGATACTCTTGCTTCAAACACAGAATACATTGATTTGCTTAAATCTCTCGGATTTACGTTCAGAGAGCACGGAGCGGGATTTGATACTGTGCAGGCAAGATATATTTTCCGCCTTCCTCTTGAAGGAAAAACCGAGGAGGAAGTAATCAACGGCTTCCATTCCAAGACAAGATATAACACCCGTCTTGCGGAGCGCAAAGGCATCCGAATGGAAGTAAAAGGCAAAGAAGCTTGCGATCAGTTTCATGACCTTATGCTTTTAACGGGTGAAAGAGATAATTTTGCAATCAGAAGCACCGAATATTTTGAAAGAATCATGGACGCCTTCGGAGAGGATGCAAGAATCTATTTTGCATATTACGAGGACGAGCTTCTTGCAGGGGCTCTTGACGTTCATGTCGGCGATAAAGTCTGGTATGTTTACGGAGCAAGCTCAAATTCTCACCGCAATCTGATGCCTACCTATCTTGTTCAGTGGTCCTGTATCAAATGGGCAATTGAGGAGGGATGTAACTGGTATGATTTCAGAGGCGGCTATCCCGATGAAAACAATCCTCTGCACGGTATCTACAAATTCAAAAAGGGCTTTGTTGAGGATTATATGGAATTTATGGGTGAAGCGGATCTGATTATGGATAATTTCGGCTTTAT
Source organism: Acutalibacteraceae bacterium (assembly GCA_045598305.1). Taxonomy (GTDB): domain Bacteria; phylum Bacillota; class Clostridia; order Oscillospirales; family Acutalibacteraceae; genus CAG-177. Next base: position 3,388 of record JAZLLW010000014.1, on the reverse strand, counting down.
GTTTGTTAATTGGGCAACCAAAGCCGCTAAATCCGCAAGAAAACTCAGGTCTAAACTTTTGAAATAAGGAATCTGTATGAATAACTTTAATTTTCTTGATAACGACCGCCTTAAAAAGCAGCTTGAATTTCTTGTTGAGATTGATAAGATGAAGCAGGTCTTTCGTAGGACCGTTCTTGTGGATAAATCAAGACGTGAAAATGATGCGGAGCATTCATGGCATTTTGCTCTTTACGGAATGCTTCTGAATGAATACTGCAGTGACGATATTGACGTAAATAAGGTTATGAAAATCGGTCTTGTTCACGACCTTGTTGAAGTATACGCAGGCGATACCTTTGCTTATGACGAAAAAGGGAAGATTGATAAACAGCAGCGCGAACTTGAAGCGGCAGATAAGCTTTTCGGTATGCTTCCCGATGACCAAAGGGATGAAATAAGAGCACTCTGGGATGAATTTGAAGCGAAGGAAACGAAGGAATCAAGGTGCGCCAATGTCTGTGACCGACTTCAGCCACTTATCCATAATTTCCTGACCGACGGTCATACCTGGAAGGAGGGAGACGTTTCATCCGCACAGGTACTTAAAAGAATGGATATCATACGCGAAACCTCTCCCGAATTATGGAAGGTCGTTACGGGAATAGTAGAGACTTCAATAAATCAGGGAATACTCAAAAAATAAAGTATTCGCCCCGGGCTCGTGTATGAGTTCGGGGCGAATTTATGTTTATCGGTTAAAAATCAAAATATTTTTCTCTGTGCTTCTGTACTCTGCCGCCGATAATATCAAGCAGAGCGGCTGCCTCTTTCTTTTCTTCCTCTGTGCCTGTTGCATACTGCTTCATAAGTCTGCCTTCCTCACGGCAAAGCTCGTCGTGGAGAGGGAAGTATTCCTTCAGCAGGAAGCAGGTGTATCTTGCAAGTCTGTTATCACCTACAAGACGGAAGTCCTCGTTGATTGTGTCGATTGCGACCGAATAGAAATCCTTGATTGATTTGATAAGGGCTTTCCTCTCGTTTTCGGGTGAGAATACCATTGTAGAGCATATAAATGCGTTTCTGTTTGAATCGTATGATGAGTGACTGTCGGTACTGCCTACTACGGGATAGTTAATACCTTTTGCCTTATCCTCATAATATTTGATTGTCTGGAAGCCGTTATGTTCAAAATAGTTTTCGCCGCCCAACACCTCAAATGCATCAAAAACTCTGTTATCTGTCATATATTTGACAAAGGCATTGGGAACGTGATAAACGTCGTTTATCCAAGTGGGATGGGGGAATATACCGAGTCCGTTTGCCTTGCGGATTTCATCAAAAATCCATTTGCATACCGCTGCGGGAATTTTATCCACGTCATCGGGAACGTCAATTTTATCGGCAAGTGCCTGTATTTTTTCTTCCCACTGTGCAAGAGGCATAAAGTCGGGGCATTCACCGTTAAGTGAACGGAATTCCTTTCTCGTGCCTTTTTCCTCGGTCTGAGGTCCGTCGGTAAGAGCGTTTACACTGTACTCGCCTCCGAAGTTGACAACGTGAAAATCGCTTCTCTGACCGTTTACCTTCGGCATATGTACTTCCTCACCGGGAACGATGGTCAGACCGATTTTAACGTCTTTATATGTGTCAATGGCCTCAAGTGAGGGGTAATATCTGTTATGGTCGGATACCACCATAAAGTCAAGACCGTGTCTGCGGTAATTTGCGCATACGACTGCAGGTGCCTGCCTGCCGTCGGAACGCTTTGTGTGCATATGCAAATCGCCTCTGAGAGGCCATCTGCCGGCGAGGTCTTTATCTACACAGTAAACGGGAAACTGGATGATTCTCTTGCCCTCGTCATCGAGGAAACGTATGAAATGCATCTGTTCTTTTGTGAACGTATGCTTTATCGTAAATCCGCCTTCATCGTTGCATACGGCTGAGAATTCCTTGTAATCGCCGGTAGCGGGATAATCCGAGGGCCTTCCGGTTTCAAGACCGCAGATAAGATATTTGTAGGTTTTTCCGCTTTCAAAAATGTCTCTCGGACCCAAAGGACGAATATGAATTTTCGCTGCCTTGTCCTTAACGAGTACCTTCGGGAAAACGTCGTAGTTGAGCAGTTCATCGCTGAACTTGAATCCGTTGAATGCCATAGTATATCTCCTTATGTATCAAATTCATAATCAGGCAACAGGGAACGGAGGTGAGAAATATCGTTCATAAAGGATATTCTCTGCTTTCCGTCTGATGTGTACTTGATTTTTGTAACAGATGTATGTGAGAGACTGAGTATGTAATCTCCCTGCTTCATGCCCACCGCCGCAGGTATAAAGTAATTTCCAAATGAGCCGTGACAGAATACAAGAGCTTTTTCGCCGTATTGAAGCTTTTCCTTCATCCATGCGGTAATGATTTCGGCGCGCTCAATGTTTACTTCATGAGATTCATTCTCACCGTTAGGAAATTCGTAAAGTTTTTCACTGCAAAGTACCAGATTATCATAGTATCTGCTCAGATATTCCATATCAACTCCCTTGTAATCGGGAAGAGAACCGTTTTCAATCAGTTCAGGAATAATGATTATTTTGGGGTGAGTTCTCAGTACATTTGCAACCGCAACAGCAGTTTTAAGGCATCTGATTAGGGGACTTGAGAAAACATAGTTGAATTCTTTTCCTCTGAATCTTTCCGCCGCAAGCTTTGCCTGAGCTTCACCCTTTTTCGTCAGGTCTATGTCACAGTGACTTCTGTCAGCCCGATTATTCGGGTCGGGTTCTGCGTGTCTTATGTAAAATATTTCTTTTTTCAATATTTCTTCCATACTGTACCCCCATGAAATTTTAATCCCATAGCGGATTAAAGTCAAGAAAAAAGAGGTCTATTCAGACCTCTTTTTGATATTTTACTATGCTTCCTGCTGAGCATTGTTGTCCTCGGTATTGAAACTGTCCTGCTGAGCGGCAATTGCTTTTCTTCTTTCGTAAAGCTCACGGTACATTCTGTCTTTCTTTTCACCGTTAAGGTCATAGAAGAGCTTGGGAATGATTGAAAGGATACCGGTGATAACGGGAAGAATGGTGCACATCCAGAAGAGTGAAAATTCTGTCTTTTCGGACTGTCCGCCGAATCCTGCGCCTTCAACGTAACCGGCTTTTTCAAGGATAATTGCCTTGACTGTGTTGCCGAAGGTGCTGATGAGCTTCTTGGGAAGGTCTTTGGCAACGCCGGTGAGTCCTTCGTTTCTGTAACCGTTTTTCCATTCACCGTAGTCAATGGCTTCGTTACGCATTTCTTCGGGAATTACGCTTCTGATACCCCAGAAGAACATCCAGATTGTTTCTCTGAGCATGAAGGCGGGAATCATTGCACCCAGCTTCTTGTAATTCTTGTTGATTGAACC
>JAZLLW010000013.1:0-28023 GCA_045598305.1 Acutalibacteraceae bacterium | reverse complement strand
CAGGTGTAGACCTTGTAATTCCCGATTTCAGTTTTGTTGAAAAGAATGCAGACAAAATCAAGGGTATTGTAATTACTCACGGTCATGAGGACCATATCGGCGGACTTGCTTATCTGCTTAAAACGTGTAATATGCCGATATATGCCACAAGACTTACTATCGGTCTTATTCAGATGAAACTTAAGGAGCACGGCCTTACAAATTGCAGTCTTAAGACCATTGAACCCGGTGATGTATTTTCGCTCGGCAAGTTTACTGTTGAAGCAATTCATGTAAATCATTCAATCCCCGATGCTATTGCACTTGCCGTCAAATGTGAAACAGGTACTGTTATTCAGACCGGTGACTTTAAAATTGACTCCACTCCGATTGATGGCGGTATGATTGACCTTGCCAGGTTTTCACAGCTTGGTGATGAGGGTGTGCTTGCACTTCTTTCGGATTCAACCAATGCAGAACGTCCTGGATTCACCGAAAGTGAACGTAAGGTAGGAGACAGCTTCGAAGTTCTTTTCCGAAAAGCGGGCAAAAACAGGATAATTGTTGCTACGTTTGCTTCAAATATTCACAGAGTCCAGCAGATAATAAATGTTGCACATTCACTTGGCAGAAAGGTTGCCATGATTGGCCGCTCTCTTGAAAATGTTGTTAACGTGTCTGCTTCTCTCGGATATCTTAATATTCCCGAAAACGTCCTTATTAACGCAGATCTCATTAAGGATTATCAACCTGAGCAGCTCGTAATCGTTACAACCGGCAGCCAGGGTGAACCTATGTCTGCTCTTACGAGAATGGCATTTTCCGATCATAGGAAAGTCGAAATCAGACCTGACGATTACGTAATAATTTCCGCAACTCCTATTCCCGGAAACGAAAAAACCGTAGGTAACGTTGTAAATGAACTTATGAAACTCGGTGCAACCGTTATTTACGAAAAAATGTACGACGTACACGTATCCGGTCATGCATGCCAGGAAGAGCTTAAGCTTATGATGGGACTTGTCAAGCCTAAGTATTTCATTCCCGTTCACGGTGAGCAAAAACACTTGAGGAAGCATGCCGGTCTCGCTGAAGCTATGGGTATTGATAAAGACAATATTTTTATAGCTGATAACGGATATGTTGCCGAAATTACCGACAGAGCAATAAAAGCCGGCACTCCCGTTACGGCGGGCAAAGTCTTTGTTGACGGCTCGGGTGTCGGTGACGTCGGTTCAGTTGTCCTGAAAGACAGAAAACATCTCGGTGAAGACGGAATTATCGTTGTTACCGCGTCTGTTGATTATGAAACGATGCAGCTCCTTTCAGGTCCTGAGGTCGTTTCACGCGGATTCGTCTATGTTAAGGAATCCGAGGAACTTATTGAAAATGCCCGTAAGGTTGCCGAAAAAGCCCTTGAAAACTGTTATTACGGCAATGTTACGGATATCGGAGCAATAAAAGGCAAGGTCAGGGACGCCGTTTCAAAGTTTGTTTATGAGCAGACTAAAAGAAGTCCCATGGTGTTACCCATTATTATGGAGGTATAAATGAAGACTAAAGGTTCTTACTTCGACGGATTATTCATCGGAGTTACGGCATTGGCGGCCGCTGTATTTGCTTTATTGACTGTCGTTATTTATGACGGTCGGCGGCTTGCTGCCGCTGAGGCGATTGTTTTCGGACTTCTTCTTATTTACGGGATAATTCGTATTGCAGTTAATAAGAAGAATTTCAGGAATATTTTACAATCCGCCGCCAAATCTCTTGATTATACCGACAGTAAGGCCCTGACTTCTCTTCCTTTTCCTGTTGCCGTTTGTGATGACTGCGGAAAAATAATATGGTCAAATGCCGATTTTATTGATAACATTTTTGAAGAAGATATTTCTCAGTCGAGCAATATTCGCTCGATTATCGGTGATGCTGATACAAAAAAACATTCCGTTGGCATAAAGTGTAACGATAAATATTACTCAGTGATGACGCTCAATTTTTATGCCAATGGCAGAGAATATACAGATTATTGCTTTATTGATAACACACGGCTTAAGACTATTGAAGAAAAATACAATTGCAGTATTCCTTACGTACTTATCATTGAAACCGATAATATTGACGGAAATGACGAAATACATCGCGACAGCGAAAAGGCGGAAATTAAAAGCGATATTGAAAGCATGCTTGACACATGGGCGGATAGTAATAATTCGGTCCTTAAACGAATCAGTGACGATCGGTTTATTATCATTACCGAAAAGAGTAATGTTAATCTGATGATCGACGGTAAATTTTCCGTTATTGATGAGGTCAGAAATTACAAATATAAAGACAGACCCGTCAATATCACTTTGTCAATCGGTGCCGCTTACGGCGACAGCATTCTTTCTGCCGAGAAGGAAGCAAGAAAAGCCCTTGATATTTCTCTTGACCGCGGCGGTGATCAGGTAACGCTTAAGGAGAAAAATGATTATGTATTCTTCGGTGGTGTGTCCAAGAGTGCCGAAAGAAAGTATAAGGTAAAATCAAGAATATGGTCATCGCAGATAGTTAATGAGCTTGCCGAATGTAAAAATGTTGTTGTAATGGGACACACGAGATCGGATTTTGATTCCGTCGGAAGTGCTTTTGCCATGACTTTTGCTTGCAGAAATCTCGGTAAAGAAGCTTATCTTCTGATAAACGGAAAAAACACTTTATCTCAACCGCTTATCAGGGATATCAATGCATCTGAATATTCGGATTACCTTGCAACGGAGGATAAGATTAAAGAGGTATTCAACATTGACACTTTGCTGATCCTCTGCGATTCACATAAATCCGCTATTGCTGATTATCCCGTATTATTCAACAGGGCAGAGCGTAAGATTATTATTGACCATCACCGCCTTGACCCTTCCGCTGATGTTTCGGATGCTTTGTTTTTACATAACCCGGGAGCATCCTCCACTTGCGAAATGGTTTCGGAGCTGCTTCAGTATATGATTCCCGATGTTAAACTACCCTCTGTACTTGCCGGAGCGATTTTATCGGGCATTATGCTTGATACTAAAAACTTTATTGTTAATTCCGGTGTCCGTACTTTTGAGGCAGCGGCCTATCTTCGTAAATGCGGAGCGGATACAATAAAAATCAAGAGATATTTCGAAAACTCTCTTGAGAGCAACAAATTGAAAAATAAAGTGCTGATAAATGCACAGATTTATAATGACTGTGCAGTGGCGTATGTCGATGAAAGTACGGTAAATCCCCGTATAATTGCCTCTCAGGCAGCCGATGAATTGCTGAACTCAAGCAATGTTCTTGCTTCGTTTGTCATATACAGAGAGAATGACAGAATTTGCATTTCGTCACGCAGCATGGGCGAAATTAACGTTCAGTTGATTATGGAAGCGATGGGCGGCGGCGGTCATCAAACTATGGCTGCGTGTCAGCTTGATACAGTTGATATTAACTCTGCGAAGCAGATGCTTCTTGCAGAAATAGATAAAATTAAGGAGTAACAGTATGAAGGTTGTACTTTTAGAGGATGTAAAAGGACTCGGTAAAAAGGGTCAGCTTGTTAATGCATCCGACGGATATGTCCGCAATTATCTTTTTCCTCATAAACTTGCAACTGAGGCAAATTCTCAGGCAATGAGTGAACTAAAAAACAGAGAAGCTTCCGAGAAACACAAGATTGATGTGGAAATTGCCAATGCCAAGGCAGTTGCCGAAAAAATTTCTGGCCAGACCGTTAAAATCAAGGCAAAAGCAGGTGCAAACGGTAAGCTTTTCGGCTCTGTTACCTCAAAAGACGTAGCCGGTGCAATATCGGACACTTTTAAGGTGCAGATTGATAAGAAAAAGGTTGAAGTTGACGATATTAAGGTTTTCGGTACTTATCCCGTTGAAGTGAAATTATATAACGGAATATCAGCCAAATTATTTGTATTTGTCGGTGAATAATAATGGATAACGTTTTACAGAATTACGATAATATCCAGATGCCGTGGAGCATTGATGCCGAGCAGGCGGTTCTCGGGAGCATTCTTGTCGATCCGTCCTGTCTGCACGATGTTGCCATTCATCTGAAGCCCGAAATGTTTTATCAGAAACAGCATAGTGATATTTTTACCGCTATGATATATTTTGATAATATCGGTAAACCGATTGACCCTATTGTTGTTCTGAATTATCTTACGGAGCACGATATATTTGATAATGCTTCCGGCAAAAAATATTTATTTGAGTTATCACAGAACGTTCCTTCAACCGAAAATGTTGAACAGTATGCAAAGATAGTAAAAGAGAAGTATTATCTTCGCTCGCTGATTGCATTTTCCGAAGAAACTATCAAGGGCTGTGTTGATCAGGAAATGACGGCAAACGAGCTGCTTGATAACGCCGAGCAAAAAATCTACAATTTAAGAAACGGTAAAACTAATGACGGTCCTTCAAAGCTTCATGACCTGATAATGAATGACGTATATACCAGACTCAGTCTGCTTACCGGCGAAAACAGCGATCAATACAAGGGCTATACAACCGGTTTTTCAGAGCTTGATAATATTCTTACGGGTCTTAATCGTTCCGACCTTATTATCGTCGGTGCAAGACCTGCTATGGGTAAAACAAGCTTTGCTTTGAATATTGCCAGAAACGTATCGTTGATTGCAAAAAGAAAAACGCTTATGTTTTCTCTTGAGATGACTAAGGAACAGCTTGCTTCGAGAGTGCTTGCAACCGAAGCTCTGGTTTCCAGCAGTAAAATGAGAACCGGTCAGCTTGCTTCCGATGAATTTGTGAGTATCGGTACTGCGGCAAATTTACTTCACGATGCGGAACTGTATTTTGACGATACTTCCTCCATTACGGTACCCGAAATGAAAGCTAAAATCAGACGCCTCGGAGGAGTAGAATGCGTAATCATTGACTATCTCGGTCTCATTCACAGCAGTATCAAAGCGGAAAACCGTGTAAATGAAGTAAGTGAAATTACAAGAAGTCTTAAAAATATGGCCAAGGACCTTAATATCCCAGTTATCTGCTGCTGTCAGCTCTCAAGAGGCACCGAGGTCAGAGGAAAATCTCATAAGCCCCAGCTTGCCGATCTTCGTGAATCCGGTTCAATTGAACAGGATGCCGATATAGTAATGATGCTTTACAGAGAGGATTATTACAAGGGAGAAAAAGATGATGACAACAGCAACCCGGAATCTCATAACGATGAAATAAATAAAGTTTCTGTACTTGTTGTAAAAAACAGACACGGTTCCGTAGGTCAGGTTGATTTTGCATGGGATGGCGAACATACCAAATTTATATCCATTGACAGGGTACACAATGAAGCGTAAAGTTGAATCAACAATCCGTAAATTCAATATGATTGAAGTGGGAGACAAGGTACTTGTGGCATTATCCGGCGGGAGCGATTCAATGTCTTTGCTCTATTCGCTGAATGAACTGAAAAAAGAAATATGCTTCAGCATTGAGGCAGCTCATGTTAATCATTCTCTCAGAGGCGCAGAGTCGGATAATGATGAAAAATTTGTTCGTGAAGTATGTGATAAGCTAGGCATTAAACTCCATGTGTTGAAGGCAGATGTCAGACGTTATGCAGACGAAAAAGGTTTGTCTCTTGAAGACGCCGGAAGAAAAATCAGATATGATTTTTTTGCATCTGTCTGCCATGACGGTAAGATCGCGACTGCACATAACCTGAACGATCGCATTGAAACGTTTCTGTTTAATTTTACGAGAGGTAGCGGGTTAAAGGGCTTATGTTCTATTCCTCCGGTTAGGGGAAACGTTATCAGGCCTTTGATAGAATGCTCAAAAGATGACATTCTTCTGTATTGTCAGCAAAACGGCATTTCATTTGTTACAGATAAAAGTAACGATGATGTCGGATATTCAAGAAACAGAATAAGGCATAACGTCATTCCTCAGTTAAAGCAGATAAATAGCCGACTGGAGAAAACGGCTCTGAGGTGCATTGATACTCTGAATGAGGATGAGGCATTTTTGCTTGACTGTTCCGTTAAACTTGTAAATGATTCACATATAAAGTACGGCTATGACATTGACACGTTGATTTCTTCGCCTCTGCCTATTCTTAAACGGGCTTTGATGATGATACTTACCTATGAAATCAACGCCGATATTGAAACCGAATGTGTTATATCCGTACTTAATGCGCTTAACGACTATTCGTTCAACGGCAGAGGAATGGCTGTTCAGCTTCCTCTCGGCAGATTTGCAAGGACGAGAAACGGTATGCTTGAGTTTCCCTCTTTTGAAGAATATAAAAGAACGGAACCTGTTGCTTTGAATATGGGCGTGAATAATTTCGGCGACTATGTGATTACCATTGAAAGAGTACCTTTTGAAAATAATCAAAAAAGTTTACAAAAAGTTTCAGAAGACATGTCGATTTTTTACATTGACTGTGATAGAATATGCGGGCAATTGAAAGCAAGGGCAAGAGAAACGGGAGATGCTATTAAGTTATCTTACAGAAATGTTACCAAACCGCTTCGTAAGCTTATGAATGAAAAAGGAATAGCTCCCGAAATCAGAGATTCTCTTCCCGTCATTTCCGATGACGGCCGGCTTGTATGCGCATTCGGATGCGGTACGGAATCTTATTATGATGTAAGCAAAGATACAACTTATGTATTGAAAATAGAGATAAAAAAGGGGAAATAAATATGTTTGAGGATATTGAAAAGGTATTTTACAGTGAGGAATTTCTGAAAGATACCGTAAATCGATTAGGCACTGAAATAAGCAGGGATTATAAAGGCAAAAATCTTCTGCTTGTAAGTATTTTGAAGGGCTCGGTTGTTTTTATGGCTGACCTTATGAGAGCAATTACCGTTCCCTGTAAGATAGATTTTATGTGTGTTTCGTCTTATGGTGACGGCACAAAAAGTAACGGCGTTGTAAAGATTGTCAAGGACCTTGATATTAACGTTCAGGACTATGATATTCTTCTTGTAGAAGATATTCTTGATACCGGACGTACTCTTAATTACGTTAGGTCTCTTCTTATTGACAGAAATCCTGCAAGTATCAAAATCTGTACTTTACTGGATAAGCCTTCAAGAAGGGCAGTTGATCTTTTTGCTGATTATTCCGGCGCAGAAGTTCCCGATGAATTTGTGGTCGGCTACGGCCTTGATTATTCGGAGTTCTACAGAAACGTTCCCTATATCGGCGTGCTTAAAGAAGAAATTTATTCCGAGGAGAATTGATAATTGAATACTGAAAATAATAATACACCCAAAAAGAGAAGATTTCTAACATTTCTTCCGTATGTAATTATTCCCCTTATTATTATATTGGGTATGTCGTACTATACTGACTATAAGAATAAGGAAAAACTGAATTATTCCGAGATAGTTGCTTTGTTTGAGAGCAATAAGATCGATCAATACGAGCTGAATCTCGGCTCCGGCTTGCTCAGATATCATGTCAGGGGAGAAAAGAAGGATAATATTCATTCTTATAATGTCCCCAACGTTAATATTTTCGTTGATGATGTCAACGAAAAAGTAATGGAGTATAATTCCTTACAAAAAAACGAAAAAGACCGTATAAAGTACGACCTTATCCCGGGTACATCTAATTCGCTCCTTGTTCAGATTATCCCCACAATCGTAATTTTCGGCGTGATGGGCTTTATTCTTTATTATATGTTCAAGAAGATGAGTCAAAGCATCAATAACGAAAATAACAAGACGTTATCTTTCGGAAGAGCAAGAGTCAAAAAAGGCAATGACGAAAAAAGGAAGACTACTTTCGACGATGTTGCAGGTGCCGAAGAAGAAAAGGAAGACCTTGCCGAAATCGTTGAGTATCTTAAGGATAAGACAAAGTTTGACAAGCTTGGAGCTAAAATCCCCAAGGGTGTTCTTCTTGTAGGCCCTCCGGGTACAGGTAAAACTTTACTTGCAAGAGCCGTAGCCGGAGAGGCGGGAGTTCCTTTCCTTTCAATATCCGGTTCCGATTTTGTTGAAATGTACGTTGGTGTTGGTGCATCAAGAGTACGTGACCTGTTTGATCAGGCAAAGAAGAACGCACCTGCTATCATATTTATTGATGAAATTGATGCCGTAGGTCGTCACAGAGGCGCAGGAATGGGCGGCGGTCATGATGAACGCGAACAGACATTGAATCAGCTCCTTGTTGAAATGGACGGCTTTGGCGAAAATGAAGGCGTTATAGTTATTGCCGCTACAAACAGACCTGATATTCTTGACCCTGCACTTTTACGTCCGGGTCGTTTTGACAGACAGGTTACCGTTAATTATCCCGACAGCAAGGGTAGGGTGGAAATCCTTAAGGTTCACGCCAGAAATAAGCCGCTCGCTCCCGATGTTGACTTCGAAAGTATTTCTCATGCTACCATCGGATTTACCGGCGCAGATCTTGAAAATCTTCTGAATGAGGCCGCTCTTCTGGCTGCAAGAGCAGGCAAAATGTCAATTACAATGCTTGAAATTGACGAAGCGGCTCTTAAGGTTCAGATGGGCTCGGAAAAGAAATCACATAAGGTAAGTGCAAAGAAAAGAAAGCTTACGGCTTATCACGAAGCGGGACATGCGGTGTCTTCGTTTTATCTTGATAACGTTGACCCTGTACATCAGATTTCAATTATTCCCAGAGGTATGGCAGGAGGATATACGCTCCACAGACCTACCGAAGATGATAACATCTCTTCAAGGAATGAAATGCTTGACAGTCTGGTCGGTCTTCTCGGCGGTCGTGTTGCCGAGGCAATCATTTTAGGTGATATTTCCACCGGTGCTTCAAACGATATTCAGAGAGCAACATCAATTGCAAGAGATATGGTTACCAAATACGGTATGAGTGAAAAACTCGGTCCCATTGCGTTTGGTGAAGAAAATCAGGAAGTTTTCCTTGGCAAAGACTTTAATCACGTCCGTAATTATTCGGAAAAGGTTGCCGCTGAGATTGACGATGAAGTAGAGAGACTGATTACCGAAGCGTATAACAGAACAAATACTATTCTTACCGAACATATTGATAAGCTTCACGATGTCGCCAATGCTCTTCTTGCAAAAGAAAAGATTGAGGCGGATGAGTTTAACAGGATTATGGTCGGCGAAAAATTAAACGAAGAAGTACTTGAAAGCAAAACCGAGGAAGAGACGTTTACCTCAAGCTCATCGGAAGAATAAAAGAATGTATCACCCCGAAGCAGATACTGCTTCGGGGTGATTTTTTTATCCTATATCTTCTTTGTCGTCAAGTATAAATTCGGGGCTGTCGAATCCTTCAAACTCTACAACGGCTATTTCGTTTTTGCCTTTTTTCAGGAAAGGAGCGGGTATGTAAGCTGATTTCTGCGGTCCTTTTTCCCAGTATCTTGAAAGGACTCTTCCGTTAAGAATAATTATTCCTTTTTTGAATCCCGGAAGTTTGATGAAGGTGTCGTGACACTCATCAATATTTATTTCCGTTTTGAGTATTACCGGCTCGCCGTCGAATTTGTTTACTTGAGTATTGAAAACTGCTTTTTCAATATTATCAAAGGGAAGAGGGTATGCATGCCAATGGAATATAAAATTATTTCCGAGACCTATTCCGTAGGTAATTCCTTTGGAATCCTTCAGATGTGCTCCGTAATTAACGCGTCCCATATTTTCTACGATAACCGTTAATTCATTTCCTTCCTTGCTAAAGGAAGCACGAACTTTGTTTTCTTTATCGTTCCGGTACTGTATTCCGAGAAGTTTTCTGTCCTTGTATATATATCCTCTGTCGTGAACGTCCTGTAATCTGATATCCTGCTCTTCTCTCGGGCCTTTGACTGATGATTTATACAGTATATATCCGTAGCCCTGATTAAGCTTTTCCATCGGAACGGGATTTGTCAGCTCAATTGAATCTGAAAGATTGTCAAGATTATCAAAAAGCATTGCCGATTCGGAGAATGTGAATTTACCGTATTTCTTTTTTGTAATCGGAGCAGGTAATTCAATATCCGGTATAGACGAATATTTTGATATAACGTCTCTGAACAGATAGTATTTCTCTGTAAGCTCACCGCTTTCGTTGACCGGAGCATCGTCATCGTAACTGGATACGGTGGACTCATAGCAATCGTATTCGTTTGCCCCGTTCATATATCCGAAATTGGTTCCTCCGTGGAACATATATGTTGAAACGCTTGCACCGAGAGAAAGAATTTCATCCAGATTTTCCGCTGCTTCTTTGGGAGATCTTTTGTGGTGAGCTTCCTCCCAGTGGTCAAACCAACCGTTCCAGTATTCGGTGCACATAAGAGGACCATCGGGTTGATACTTTCTGAGATTCTCAAACTGTTCTTTTGCTCTTGAGCCGAAGTTGGCGGTTTTATGAATCTCGGGTATTGTTCCTCCGGTAAGCATTTGGTAACAGGTGCCGTCGGAAGTGAACAGAGGTGTTTCTATTCCTCTGTCTTTAAGCCCTTTTGCAAGGTACCTTATATACTCGCTGTCGTCGCCGTAACTGCCGTATTCATTTTCAACCTGCACCAGTATAACGTTTCCGCCGTTTGATATTTGATGCTTTGCAATTCTCGGGATTATGTTGTCAAAGAATCTGTCTACTGCTTTGAGATAGTCGCTGTCCATACAGCGCAGATGCATACTGTCGTTTTTCAGAAGCCACCAGGGAAGCCCTCCGAAATCCCATTCCGAGCAGATGTAAGGACCGGGACGTACTATTGCATATAATCCGAGTTCTTGAGCTTCAGAGAGAAATGCTTCAACGTCAAGCATATCCGAATAGTCAAATTCGCTTTCCTTCTTTTCGTGCATATTCCATGCGATATAAGTTTCTACAGTATTGAAGCCGCATGCCTTGAGCTTTACAAGTCTGTCCTTCCAGTATTCACGGGGAACACGGAAATAATGTATTGCACCGGCAATTATTCTGAACGGTTTATTGTCAAGATAAAAGTTGTCATTTCTTATTTCAAAATTGCTCATAATGCTTTGATTATACCTCGCGTTCTTCCGTTATTTTCATAGTGATATCCGTATTGTCTATATCTATTCTGTATCCCTGTTTTGAGAAACCTATTTTTTCGTCAAATGAAATCTTTTCGGCAGTTGAGTTATAGATTTCTTCAAGCTGTTCGTCGGTTAATCCGATGACTATGGGATATACTTCAAGCTTTTTGGTCCTGTAATTTGTGTAAATGTAGATTGAGCCCTTGATTTCGGTAATATCGTTGGCTTTCAGATACTTCTTCAATATTTCAAGATATATATCTGCCGCTGATTTGACTTTTTTAATTCTTTCTTCGTTTACACTTATGCTGTCTTCTTCGGTTGTAGTAATGTCGTCTTTCAGTTTATCTTCTTCGGATTTTTTGATTTTGACGTTGTTATCATTGTCAAAACTGACAATATATGCTTTGGCGGTTAAGCCAATGTCTGCACCGACTTCAATATCATATTTTTTTATTATCTCATCCAGAGCATCGGCATTGAAACCGCTGGCAGTTATAACCAGTTTTCCTTCGCCGCTAACTTCTACAATAAGAAACTGACCGGCTGGGTAGTCATATTTGCATTCGGGATCGTTATAGAATTCTTCCGAACCTTTACGAAGCTTTTCTGCGTTTTCTTCAAGAAGCTTTAACGTTTTATGTGATGCTTTTTCAACTTTGCCGTCATTATTTCCCGATTTGTTTATAATTGCTTTTATGCCGAATATAGCTCCGGTAATAATTAAACATGCAAGTACAATTCCGGCAATCAGAACAAGAAGCTTACTTTTTTGTGATTTGTTCATATTCGTCACCTCTGTATAATTAAATAACAATTCTCATTTTTTGTCAATCATATAGTATCTGCATACCGACAAATTGCGTTTTATGACTGTTGATTTATTATGATGAAAAGAGTATAATCAAATTTAATAAAGGAGGAATTATTATGAAAACTGTTAAGAAAATCCTCGCGATTATTTTGGCCGTTATTTTTGCTTTTTATGTTTGTGTATGTGCCTTTGCCGCTGATACCAAAACTGAGACACTTATAAATTCCATTGAAAACGGCAAGGAAGTGTCCGTAACATTTACAGCCGGAAATACTTTTCTCGGTGCTTCTACCGATACCGTTACAATTAAGGGAAATACTGTTGCGTATGAATATAAAACCGGTTTTCTTTCGGCAAGAGTTATAGTTAAAGACGGTACGGTGTATGCATACTTACCTCTGCTTCCTTTTTTCTACGTTCAGATTGATTCACTCGGATTTACTGATCTTGATGTCTGGACTCTTCTCAATAAAGTAAGCGGTATTACCTTTGCTGTTCTTGATTATCAGAAAAGTTACACCGGTGAGGTAAACGGTAAAACATATTATATTGAGGAATATAACGACAGAGCACAGGTAACAAGTAAATTCTGCTATGAGGGGGATACACTTAAGCTTCTTAACGTTTACGACGCAAGAACTCTTTCAACCCAGAATACTTATTTTGAGAACATTTCTTTCAGTGTTCCCGACAGTGCGGTAGCTGTCCCGTCGGGCTTGAATCTTACTCCTTTCCTCAAAGGTTTGTTTACTGCTGTTCTCGCTTCTTTGGTTAAGTAAATTAACGAATTTGCTCCGCTTATGCGGAGCTTTTTCTTTTTGGGATTATTGACTTAATTAGACTTAAATATTATAATGAAAAATATCACAGTTATCTGTAATTTGAGAGGAGTTAACGTATGGCTGATTTTCTTGAACAGGCAAATTCTTCAAAAATGTATTTGCTTGTTGCCGCTATTATCGCTTTGGTTTTGTTTCAGGCATTTCTTTTTCTTATACGTGCATGGAATGAAGGTAAACGAAGCGGCATGGATATGAATAAACTGAAAAAAGTAATTATTTCCAGTGCAACTTTTACTTTTTTGCCTTCGGTCGCGATTCTTATCGGTGTTCTTGCACTTGCACCTTCACTGGGCGTTCCTCTTCCCTGGGCTCGTCTTTCAGTAGTCGGTTCACTACAATATGAAGGACCAACTGCAAATAACGTTGCCAAAGGTCTCGGACTTGGCGAACTGCCGAGTGAATTGATGGACGGTAAAGCATTTGCTTCCATTGCTTTTGCCATGACTCTCGGCGTTATGACGACCTCATTTTTTATTCTGTTTTTGTATAAATCCTATCAGAAAAAGATGACTGCCGTTGCAACAAAGGACAGCAAACTAACGGATGTTATTTTTTGTGCCGGATTTATGGGAATGGTTGCCGCTTACATTGGTGATGCTTTCGGTAAACTAAGAACGATGACTCTTGATTCGGGCGAAATAAGACCTTCAAATATTTTGTTCGTAGTTGCGGCTGTTGTTTCTGCCGGATTTATGATTTTCTTCACATGGATAATAAAAAAGAAAAAAGCGGCATGGCTTGATAACTATGCTTTTGCATTCAGTATGCTGTTGGGAATGGCTGCCGCTGTAGGCGGACAGTTTATATTCCCCACGCTTTCAACGTTTGTAGAGTAAGGAGGGGTTAAGTTGAAAAATTCCGAAATGTCTTATGAAGATAAAATGCACAGAACCGGCAGATTCTGGACCGCTGTTATGATTTTTGTAATGATAGGCATACCGGGTGGTATCTGCGTTATTTTTAAAACCCTTCCCGCTTTTGATAATCCCGAATTCTGGAAAGTTTTTATTCCCGTTTTGCTTATGGATATCCCTTCGGGACTCGGTGAGTTATTTGCTTACGCACCTCTTTTAGGTACAGGCGGTACATATCTCGGCTTTATTACCGGTAATCTCTCTAATCTTAAGGTTCCGTGTGCCATGAATTCTCGCAAAATGGCAGGTACGGAAGTAGGCACAAAGGAAAACGAAATCGTTTCTACTATTTCAATTGCAACCAGTGCAATCACCACCACTCTTGTGCTTGCAGTCGGAGTAATGCTTATAATTCCGCTTGCTCCCATTCTTGAAAATCCTGTTTTGTTACCTGCTTTTAAAACTGTAATTCCCGCTATGTTCGGTGCTCTCGGTGTAAAATATGCCATGGATAATCCCAAGGCATCAATAATACCTCTCGTACTGGGAATTTTACTTTTCCTTGTCTTCCCTCAGCTTACTACCAGCGTTGCCATTATGGTGTTTGTTGTTGCCGCAGTATCAATTGTTGCCACGTTTTTCCTTTATAGGAAAGGATTTTTTGATGATAAAAGGGGATTAAAAAAATGAAAATTCTAAAATCAATTTTGGCGATAATTCTTTGCTTTCTGATACTGACATCGTTTGCTTTCTGCTTTGCATCTGCAGATGATAATGTTAACGAAAAGCTTAATTTTGTGGTAATCGGCGATTCCATCGCAGAAGGTTACGGCGTTGCAAACGAAGATGAAGCGGCTTATGGCAGAATTGTTGCCGATACAAACGGGTATAATTATTGCAATTATGCAAAGGTTGCCAATGATACCAAGGATTTGCTTTATAAACTTGAAAATAACCAGCTTATCAGAAACAGTATTTCTGAAGCTGATATTATCAACTTATGTATAGGATCAAATAATTATCTTGCAAATGACGATGTTGTTTTAATTACAATCGGAGCGATTTTTGGTGTCAATAATAAGCAGCTTGATGATATTGCTCTTGATATGTATCAGGATTATCTTAAGATTTATGATATTATCAGAGAATTAAATCCCGATGCAGTTCTCGTTATCAACAATATCTATTGTGCATGGAGAGGACTCGGTCATATTCCGTTTATCAAGGCAGTTGATCGTATCAATGCTAATATCAATAAGCTTTGCGAAGAACACGACGATATAATAATCTTTGATGCAAGCTCGGTTATAACTCATAATACCGAACTCATCGCAGATGACTGTGTACACCCCAATTCAAAGGGAAATGTTGAACTAGCCAGACATTTTCTTCAGCTTCTCAAAGATAAAGGACTGGGAGAAAACACAGAACCCGTAATTCTTAATCCCGGAGTTGATTATAATTTCTATCAGGAAAACTTCGGTAAGATTTTCGGTACTGTTATTCAGTATATTGTCAAAGTGCTTACATTGAATTTTTAATTGAAGGAGTATAATCAAATGAATAAGGCAGCTAAATTAGCAATAGGTGCATCCACAGCGACATTGGGAACGACTGCCGTACTCAGTATTTTCCTTGTTGAAGAAGTTATGTATCATAAGCCGCTTATATTTCCGAAGGTTTCAAAAATAATGACCAAAAAGTTCGTAAAAGATAATGGCGGTGAAGAAGAGCATAAGGTTCAGTCCAAGGTTGAAGAAAACAGAGACTGGTTTAATTCGGTAAAGCCCGTTGAATACGATATGATAAATTCAGAGGGGCTTAAGCTTCACGGTTACCTTTTTCCTGCCGATGAAAAATCAGACGTTTACGTAGTTTGCTGTCATGGATACACCAGCAGCGGTTACGGCGATTATTCACTTAAAGCCAAATTCTGGCATGATTGCGGATACAATGTGTTCCTTGTTGATCATCGCTGTCACGGTAAGAGCGAAGGTAAATGGATAGGTTTCGGTTATCATGAAAGAAAGGATACTCTTGAATGGCTTGAGTTTCTTAAAAAGGAATTCGGTGATGATATAAGATTTGTGCTTCACGGTATTTCAATGGGCAGTGCGACCGTTATGATGATGAGCGGAAGTGAGGAGCTTCCTTCAAACGTAAAGTGTACTGTTGCTGACTGCGGATATACATCATGCCGTGATGAACTTAAATACGGGTTAAACGAGGTCGCTCATCTTCCCGATTTCCCGTTCCTTTACACCGGAAACATTGTTAATAAGATTGTAAACGGTTATAGCTTTAATGATCCCAATCCTCTTGAAAGCGTTAAGTATGCCAAGGTTCCCATTCTTTTTATTCATGGAGGAAATGATTTGTTTGTTCCTACTCGAATGGGAAAAGAACTGTATGAGGCATGTTCAAACGAAAAGAAGGATCTGCTTATCATTGACGGTGCCGGACATACGGAAAGCCATTGGGTTGATCCGATCAAATATGAAGAAAAAGCAACGTCTTTTGTAAAAGAAATTCTCGGCTGATTCAGAGGTAGATATGAGCAGACTTGAAGATAATCTTTATACAAAACGAGTATTAAAATTCAGGAATGGTAAATTCAGAGTTCTTGTTTTGTCCGATATTCACGGAATAAAAAACTATGATACCCGTCTTATCAGAGACATGAATGCAATTCTTGACGGTGTTAAACCTGACGTGGTTTTACTGAACGGCGACGTTGGCTGGAAGGACGCGGTTGACGGTATAGATAACTTTTCCCGATTTCTTTCAGACATTGTATCTCCGATTGAAAAAAGAAATATTCCATGGGCACACGCTTTCGGAAATCATGATGACGAGAGAGGACTTGATAACGAATCTCAGTTTCCCGTCTACGCTTCTCATCCTAACTGTCTTTCAAAGCACGGCCCCGATTATATAGACGGAACTGCAAATTACGTATTACCCGTGTATAATACCGCAGGGAATGAAATTGCTCTCAATATATGGGCTCTTGATTCTCATGATTCTATGAACGATTATATCAGAGAGCATAAACTGAACAGCGACCCGTGGTTTTTTAAGCTTCCCGATCCACTTTACCCTTACAGCGGATATGATATGCCTCGTTTCAGCCAGATAATGTGGTATTGGCAATCCTCTGAAGAACTCAATATATATGCGGGTAAAAAAATTCCGGGCTTGATGTTCTTTCATATTCCGATTCCCGAATTTATCACTCTTTATAAAAATACTGCGCAGACAAGGTATGAGGGAATCAGAAGAGAATCTGTCGGATGCGGTCCTTTCAATTCCGGGCTTTTTAATGCTCTTGTTGAAAGGGAAGAAGTCAATATGCTCATCTGTGGTCATGACCACATCAATGATTTCTCCGGTTCTTATTGCAATATTACTCTTGCCATGGACGGTGGTCTGTCTTATGACGGATATTGTGATGATGATATAAGAGGCGGCAGAGTAGTTGATTATGACGAGAACGATATATGGCATCCCGTTACCTATATGGTAAGGTCGGGAGATTACGTAAGTGATTATCCCGGAGAGTGTAAGAGAATGTACGGTGAAGAATAATTTTTTCTCATAAAAAGTGGAATAATGTAATTCTTTGTGATAAAATCAAATATCATAACAAAAGTGATTTTGTTTAGTGATAATAAATTGAAAGGGTAGATTATATGAAGCTTACAATGTCTCAGGCACTTGTCAGGTTCCTCGACAATCAGTATGTCTGCTTTGACGGTATTGAATCCAAATTTGTTGACGGTATTTTCGGTATTTTCGGCCACGGCTGTGTCGTAGGACTCGGTCAGGCACTTGAACAGGGAGGACATAACCTGAAATTCTATCAGGGTCATAACGAGCAGGGCATGGCTCAGGCAGCTACTGCTTACGCAAAGCAGATGCATCGCCGTAAGATTATTGCCTGCACTTCTTCAATAGGTCCCGGTGCGCTTAATATGGTTACTGCTGCCGGTACAGCAACGGCAAACAGAATACCTCTTTTGCTTCTTCCCGGTGATACGTTCGCCTGCCGTCAGCCCGACCCCGTACTTCAGCAGGTAGAGCAGCCGACCTCATACGCAACTACAGCAAACGATGCTTTCAAGGCAGTTACTAAATATTGGGACAGAATCGTCAGGCCCGAACAGCTTATGACCGCTTGTCTCAATGCTATGAGGGTCCTTACCGATCCTGCCGAAACGGGTGCAGTTTGCCTCGCAATGCCCCAGGACGTTGAAGGCGAAGCTTTTGATTATCCGGATTATTTCCTTGCCAAGAGAGTATGGTATATGGACAGAAGAATTCCTACTGACCGCGAACTCGCAATGGCAATTGATATGATCAGAGAAGCAAAAAATCCCATTCTTATCGTTGGCGGTGGCTGTACGTATTCGGAGGCAGATGATGCAGCAGTTAAATTTGCCGAGAAATATAATATTCCCATTACCGAAACTCAGGCAGGTAAGGGTAATATTCCCTGGAATCTTCCTCTTAACGTAGGCGGTATAGGTGTTACCGGCGGCGCTGCTGCAAATAAACTTGCCAAAAAGGCAGATCTTATTATCTGTGCGGGCACAAGACTTACCGACTTTACGACCTCGTCAAAGTGGCTCTTCCAAAAGAAGGGCGTAAAGATGCTTTCTATTAATGTAAGCTCTTTTGATGCTCTTAAAATGGATGCTGCCGCAGTTGTTGCCGATGCAAAGGTTACGCTTGAAAAACTTACTGATGCCATTGACGGTTATACTACCGAATGGGGTGACGAAATCAAGGCGATAAAGGATGAATATATTGCTGAGGTTGACCGCAATTACAGCATAGAACTTGAAAACGGTCTTTCACAGACAAGAGCTCTCGGCGAAATCAATAAATTTATTGCCGAGGATGCAATTGCCGTCGGTTCAGCCGGTTCTCTTCCCGGATGTATGCAGAGACTTTGGAGAAGCACAAAGCCCGGTACTTACAATATGGAATACGGCTTCTCTTGTATGGGTTATGAAATTTGCGGTGCTCTCGGAGTAAAGATTGCATGCCCCGATAAAGAAGTATATACTATGTGCGGTGATGGTTCTTTCCTTATGCTTCACAGTGAGCTTTATACGGCCGTTATGGAAAACCTTAAGATTAATGTAATGCTCTTTGATAACAGCGGTTGGGGATGTATTGAAAATCTTCAGAATAATCAGGGCACTGATACTTATTGTACCAGATTCCTTGCAAGGAATCCCGAAACCGGTATGCTTGACGGTGATATCGTTCCCATTGATTTTGCAAAGATTGCCGAAGGCTACGGTTGTAAAGCTTACAGATGTACAAATGTTGAAGAACTGAAAGCCGCCCTTGAAGATTCACTCAAGCAATCCGTTTCATGCCTGTTTGATATAAAGGTTGCTCATAAGAGTATGAGCGACGGATACGATGCTTGGTGGCGTGTAGGCGTTGCAGAGGTTTCCGAAAGCGATACGGTAAAAACTGCATACGAAGATATGCAGGCAAATATCAAAAAGGCAAGATTGTATTGATAATATAAATCCGGAGGAATAAATATGCTTAATAAAGATAAAGTTTCACTTGCAATTGCTCCTATCGCATGGACAAACGATGATCTTCCCGACCTTGGAGCGGAGAATACTTTTGAACAGTGCATTTCCGAAATGGCACTCAGCGGATTCAAAGGCAGCGAAATCGGTAATAAGTATCCTAAAGACGTTGAGATACTTAAGCATAAGCTTGATGTCAGAGGACTTCGCATCTGTAATGCGTGGTTTTCATCTCTTCTTCTTTCCGAGGGTTATGATGCTACTATTGAAGCGTTCATTAAACACAGAGATTTTCTTTATGATCTTGGTGCAAAAGTAATAGGTGCATCTGAGCAGGGAAATTCAATTCAGGGCACAAGCAAGTCAATTTTCGGTGACAAGCCCGTTTATACTGACGAGCAATGGGCACTTATAGCAAAGGGCTTTAACGAAATGGGCCGTCTTGCAAAAGAAAAAGGTATGTTTTTTACCGTTCATCATCATATGGGAACGGGCGTTCAGACAGAAGCGGAAATTGATAAGCTGATGGAAATTACCGATCCTGACCTTGTATATCTTCTTTATGATACGGGTCATCTTGCTTTCAGCGGTGAGGATGCAATCGGCGTTCTTAAAAAGTATGTTAAGAGAGTAAAACACGTTCATCTTAAGAGCACAAGACTTGGCGTAATTGCAGAAGGTAAAGAAAAGGGCTGGAGCTTCCTTGATTGTGTCAGAGCAGGCGCATTTACCGTTCCCGGTGACGGAGATTTTGATTTTACTCCCGTATTTGATATACTTTCCGAAGCAGATTACGAGGGCTGGGTTGTTGTAGAAGCAGAGCAGGATCCCGCTAAGGCTAATCCTTATGAATATGCATGCCTTGCAAGGAAGTATATTTCCGAAAAAACCGGCTTATAATAAAATTCAAAGACCTCTCCGAGCGGAGAGGTCTTTTTGTAATATTGGGAATATTTGTAATTAAAATTACTGCTTTGCACCGTTATCAAACTTTTCAAGGACTTTGACTGATACTGCGAAGCAATCTGCAAGACCGTCAAGGTTCATGTTGCTCCATGTATCTTTTCTGGTATGATAGTAGCTTTCAAGTTTGTGGTTAAGTCCTGTAATACCTGTTGATCTAAGACCTGCCTGAGAGAATGCCGCGTTATCGGTTGCACCGCCGAGGGGAGGAACCATACCCTTGTTGCATACAACACCGAGCTCCTTAGCTGATTCCATAAATAAATCGGAAACGTCTTTATCGGCTTTGACTGTTGCATTAAGGTCACGATAGTTTACAAGCAGATATTTAGGATCGTAAATTGTATCGTATGAATAAATGAAGGTGGGAACGTCTTTCCACTCATCAGGATGTGCTTCGCACCATGCTTTTGAACCGCGAAGACCTGCTTCTTCCGAACCTGTAAGGCATACGCAGATTTCGGTGTTTTCAAGTTCAATCTGTTCATCTGCAAGTGCCTTGAGAATTGCGATACCCATATAGCATCCGGAAAGGTTATCGTTAGCACCGTCAACGACTCTTCTGTAGTTAACCATGAAGTAAAGTCCAACAAGGAAGGGAATAAACAGAAGTCCCCAAAGACCTGCGGTCTTTATTTTTGCGAAATCGCCGCCGGTGATGGCTGTGATTGCCGTGATTATTGAAAGGACAAGATAATATATAGCACCGAGAGCACAAAGGATTGCGTGACCTTCGAAACCAACGCCGCCGAGAGCGTAGTTAACGGGCCATTCCCACGCAGCATCGGGGTGACCGTTGAAAACGATTCTTCTCTTTACTTCGCCTGTGGGTTTTTTGTAAGCGGTAACATTGTGGCCTGTCTTTTCGGGAAAAACAAAGTCGATTGTCTTTTTATAGAGGCCAAACTGAAGGAGAGCAAGTGCAAGACCTAAAATAATAAGTACGGCGCCGATAAAAGGAAGAAATTTTGCGCCTCCGAAGAATATACTGATGAAGAAAAGAGCTATTGCGGCAAGGACAAAGGATATAGTGAAAATAATCCATCCGTAGAATGATTTGGGATTTTCTTTGAATTCTTCTACTTCTACTCTGTCACAGCCGAGTCTTTTCATTACGTCGCCCATGTATTCGCATGCTTGAAGTTCACCGTTTGAGCCGGGATCTCTTTTCTCAAACTTTGTGCAGATATGCCTGATTTCCTGGTACATATATCTTGCATATCCGGATTTCTTTTCAATAATCTTTGATAAGTCCATTTTTATATCTCCTTATTTAATATTTACTTTATTATTACAAATCGGACATAAATAGTCAAGCCGAAAATAATGTTGTTTTTTTGTGCAAAATGACATCCTTGTCTATATATTTCTTTTGACTTTAAAACTGAAATATCATATAATATCAATGAGGTGTTTCGTATGACAGAACTTGAATATTATTCATTGATTCAGACTGTGAATTATCATATGAATATTTATTATAATAATGATGAGACGGAAATCAGTGACTTTGAATATGATATGATGATGCAGCAGCTTAAAGAAGCTGAAAAAGAACATCCCGATTGGGTCACACCAGATTCACCCACACAAAAAATCGGCGGCGTTGCAAAAAGGGAAGCGGGAGTAAAAATTACTCATGACGTTCCCATGCTCTCTATTGAAGATGTGTTCAGTAAAGAAGAAGTATCTGCGTGGGTTGAAAAGGTACATGCTCTCCATCCCGATTGCACTTTTTCGGTTGAAACAAAAATTGACGGCCTTTCCGCGACCCTTCGTTATGAAAAGAAAGCGGACGGTAAGCTTCATCTCGTTTTATGTGAGACTCGTGGGGACGGTATTATCGGTGAAGACGTTACCGCCAATGCAATGGTTATTCCCGACTGCAGGAAAATAATTGACCTGCCCTATGATTCTCTTCAGCTTCGCGGTGAAGTGTATATGAGCCACGAAGATTTTGAAAAGTATAACGCTTTGCAGGAGCAGAACGGAAAAAAGACTGCCGCAAATCCCAGAAATCTCGCGGCCGGCACTTTAAGACAACTTGACCCGACAGTAACAAAGGAGCGGGGTCTTAGAATGTTCGTATTTAACGTTCAGCAGGGACCCGATGAACTTACGACGAGTCATATAGGCGGAATGGATATACTTTCTTCGGCAGGCGTTCCTGTTGTTTTCGGTAAAAAATGTAAAACCGGCGACGAAGTCATTTCTGTTATTGATATGATCGGCGAAATGCGTAGCACACTTCCTTATGACATTGACGGGGCTGTAATAAAGATTGATGATATTAAATACAGAGATGATTTCCCTGCCGGCAGCAAATACTCCAGCGGGCATATTGCTTATAAGTATCCTCCTGAGGAAAGAATAGTAGTAATTGATGATATTCTTGTCGATGTCGGACGTACCGGGAAACTTACTTTTACAGGTGTTTTCCATGATAAAGAAACGGGAAAGCCGGCTCGCCTTTGCGGCACTTCCGTTTCAAGGGCAACGCTTCATAATCAGGATTACATCAATTCCATGAAAATAGGCATCGGAGGTTCATACAAACTATTCAAAAGCGGTGAAATTATTCCCAAAATCAACGGCTGTGTTACAGAACCGGAAAGTATATTTGTATCTCCCGAAAGATGTCCGGTTTGTTTTGAAAAGCTTGTTAGGGAAGAAGATACGGCAGATATCAGATGTGTTAATCCTATGTGCCGTGCTCAGTTGACAAGGACTATTGCATATTTTGCCTCCCTTGACTGTATGAATATTGTGGGACTCGGCGAAACCATAGTTGAATCTCTTGTTAAAGAGGGTTATCTTAACGGATACGCCGACATTTACGGCTTAAAGAATTACAGAGACGAACTTATTGAGAAGGGTATTATAGGAAAAGAAAAAAATACAGATAAGATTCTTGAAGCAATAGAAAAATCGAAGTCAAATGACGCGTATAAAGTGCTTACGGCTCTGGGTATAAGAAATGTAGGTAAACAGACCGCAAAGGATATCATGAAACACTTTGATTCAATTCCTCAGCTCATTTCCGCCTCTGAGGCAGAGCTGACCGCTATTGACGATATCGGAGAAACGACTGCCCTTTGCATTAAGGAATTTTTCTCATCCGCTTTCGGCAAAAAGTCTCTTGACGATCTGATAACCGGCGGTGTGAATATGAATGCCTTCAAGTCCGAGGACATTACGGATAAGCTTTCGGGACTTACGGTGGTGGTTACGGGAACTTTATCTTCACTCGGCAGAAAAGAAGTAACCGAACTTATTGAAAAAAACGGCGGTAAATGCGCCGGTTCGGTAAGCAAGAAGACTTCGCTTGTTGTTGCAGGTGACGCTGCAGGTTCAAAACTTACTAAAGCTGTTGAACTCGGTATAAAAATAATTGACGAGCAAGGGCTGCTCGATATGCTTAAATAATTATTTGACAACAGTTTGCAAATGATATAAAATGTTGTGATGTGAGAAGGCCGGGCAGTCGCGCACTTATGTGTGAGGAAAGTCCGAGCTTCACAGAGCAGGATAACGGCTAACGGCCGCCGAGGGTGACCTTAGGGAAAGTGCAACAGAGATATACCGCCGGTATACACCGGTAAGGGTGGAAAGGCGAGGTAAGAGCTCACCGGCATACGGGGAACCGTATGGCCCTGCAAACCCTATCCGAAGCAACACCGACCGGAGGTGGGAGTAATCCCTGCGTTTGCTCGACGATACTCCGAAAGGTGGCTATAAGTCTTTCAGCAATGAAAGTCGCAGACAGATGATTGCCTTAAATGACAGAACTCGGCTTACAAGCCTTCTCACAATTTTTATTTATTTCAGCGGTTATTTTCCCGCCGCTTTCTGCTACAGACTATGGATGAATACATTACCCTGAATGTAGTGGTGGACTCCATCACATATCGGAATATAGAAAACGGCTTCACTGTCCTTGATTTTTCAAGTGACGGTGGCTCTTTTACTGCCACGGGTATTCTCGGTAACGTATATGTCGATGAAAAGCTGACTCTCATCGGAACTTGGGTAAATAATCCTGTATACGGCAAACAATTCAAAATTGAATCGTCCGTCGGGAGCGTGCCCGAAACGGCCGAAGAAATGCTTTCATTTTTATCTTCGGGTATTATTAAGGGAGTAAGGGAGCGTACTGCACAAAAAATTATTTCTCTTTTCGGCAGTGACTCGTTTGATGTAATAGAAAATACGCCTGACCGTCTTGCTTCCATTAAAGGTATTACCAAGCAAAGAGCGAAAGAAATCTCAAACGAATTCAAACTTCTTTCTGCCGAAAGAGATGCTTTGATAAGGCTTGAAAAATTCGGCTTCAACGCCAACGAAGCAATGAAGGTGTTTAATAAGTTCGGTAAAAATTCACTTGATATAGTCGAAAGAAATCCGTATATAGTTTGTAACAGCGGTATAGGTATTGATTTTGACAGAGTAGACAGTATTGCACGATGTCACTCAAACCTTCCTTTGTCTGAATACAGACTTGAGGAAGGAATAGTATTCGTTATCAGACATAACCTGAATAACGGTCATACCTGCATCCCCAGAAATCAGCTGAAAGATCCGTGTAATGAATTGCTGGGGTGCTCGGATGATGAATTTGAAATCAGCGTTGATAATCTTCTTGAACAGAAGCGTATTATTCAAGATAATGTGTTCGGCAGAGATTTCGTTTTTCTTCCCGAAATGTATGAAGCGGAAAAATCAGCAGCTTCTCAGATATTGTTTATTGAGAAATATGCCGGAAAATGTTATGATAATATCGATGAGCAAATAGAAAAAGCTGAACTTATCGGTGGTGTCCTCTACAATGAGAAACAGCGCCTTGCTATACGTCTTGCCGTTGAAAAAGGTATACTTATTCTTACGGGAGGACCCGGTACCGGCAAAACCACAACATTAAGAGGAATACTAAAAGTTTTTGAAACTCTGGGGTATGAGGTCGCCTTGACCGCTCCTACCGGCAGGGCTGCAAAAAGAATGAGCGAGCTGACGGGAAAGGATGCAATGACTATCCATCGCTTGCTTGAGGTTGAATGGGATAAAAACGATAAACCTGTTTTCCAGAGAAACAGACGAAATCCTATTTCGGCTCAGGCCGTAATCGTTGATGAATTATCAATGGTTGACGTAGTGTTATTTTCGAATCTTCTTGACGCCCTTCCCATCGGATGCCGCCTTGTTATGGTAGGTGACAGCGATCAGCTTCCTCCTGTCGGAGCCGGAAATGTTCTTCACGATTTGATTGATTCAAAGCGAATATCTGTTGTTGAATTGAAAGAAGTTTTCCGTCAGGCAATGGAAAGCTTAATAATCAAAAACGCGCATTCCATTGTCGAAGGGGAAATGCCGGATTTGTCTGCGGTTGATAAAGATTTCTTCTTTTTGAACCGACCCACCCCCTCGGATGCAGCGGAAACAATACGGGAGCTTTGTTTTACAAGACTTCCTTCTGCATACGGCTATTCGCCTACTGACGATATTCAGGTACTCTGTCCTTCAAGAAAAGGTGAGACCGGTACCGAAAACATAAATAAGTTACTTCAGCAAAGTATAAATCCCGGGTCAAATAATCGTCTTCAACATGAATTTGGCTCACGAATATTCCGTGTTGGCGATAAATTGATGATGACGAAAAACAGTTATGACATTATGTGGACTTCTGCCGACAGAGACGGTACCGGCATTTTTAACGGAGATATCGGTATCCTTGAGGACATTGATGAAACAAATCTCAATTTGATTATCAGATTTGATGATAACCGATTGGCTGTCGTTCCTTTTGAATGCAGTAAGGATATTGAGCACGCTTACGCAATTACCGTTCATAAAAGTCAAGGCAATGAGTTTCCCGTTGTAATTATTCCCGTTACGGGTATAAATCCGTATCTTGAATATAGAAACTTGTTATATACAGCTGTTACCAGAGCAAGGAAACTCATTATTCTTGTCGGAAATCAGTCAACGGTTAAAAAAATGATTGAAAATAACAAAAAACAGAGACGTTACTCTGCTCTGAAAAATTTTATTTTGCTTGGTGATTAAATTTGAAAAAGATTACGGATTGGCGTTTGACTACGTTATTTCCCAAGCATTGTGCTTATTGCGACAGATTTATATTTGCAGATGAATTGATGTGCGATGACTGCAAAAGGAATCTCCCGAGGATAACTGGAGAAATATGCAGTAATTGCGGCAGAGAAAAGAAAATCTGCACATGCAAAAAATCATCTAATTATTTCACGGCACTGGCTGCTCCTTTTTATTTTGAGGGTAACGTTCGTAATGGTATTCACAGATATAAATTCAGAAAGACTAAAACCGGTGCTGATGCTTTTGCCTTTGAAATGGCGAAAACAATACATAAAGAATTTGCCGGTGTCAGATTTGATTATATAACCGAAGTTCCTATCAGTAAGGAGTCGCTTCTGAAACGCGGATATAATCAATGCTCTGTTCTTGCGGATATTATTTCAAGGAGAACAGGCATAGAATACAAGAAGGACGTTCTCAGGAAAATATACGAAACCGATAATCAACACGGGATGAATTACTATATGCGCCGCGGTAATCTTACAGGGGCTTTTGATTGTGATAATCCAAATGAAATAAAGGGTAAAACTATTCTTCTCTGTGACGATATATCAACGTCCGGTGAAACATTAAATGAATGTGCCAAAATGCTTTGGCTCTATGATGCGAAAGCCGTTTATTGTATTACAACGGCATTGACTAAGAAACAAGGTGATAAATAATGTTCGGTACAAATATCGGCGTTGATTTCGGTACGTCATCGATTATCATATTTGTTGAAGGAAAAGGTGTTGTTCTGAACGAACCTTCCATGATTGCGTATGATAATGACGGTAAGATAGCGGGAATAGGTTCAAAGGCATACGAACTATATGAAAAATGTCCCGAAGGCTTTACTACCGTAAGACCCGTTGAAAACGGAATGGTATCTGACTTTACCGCAGCAAAACAGATGCTTACTTACCTTCTTGCAAAGGTTTGCAGAAATGCTGTTTTTAAGCCGAATGTAATCATGAGTGTGCCAAATTCGGTTACCGACCTTGAGAGAAGAACCATGCTTGATTTAATTACTGCATCCGGTGCCGCAAAGGCCTGCTTAATTGAAGAAACTCTTGCTGCCGCATTGGGAGCGGGCGTAGGCGCAGATAAGCATAAAGGGGTGCTGGTGATTGATATCGGTGGAGGATCAACCGATATAGCTGTCATTACCATGGGCTGTATTTCTATCTCGGAATCGGTAAAAGTCGGCGGAGATTCTTTAAACGAAGCGATTATACGACAGCTCAGAAGAGAGAGAGATATTATTATCGGTGAAAAAACTGCGGAACTGCTTAAAACAAAAATCGGTTCGGCTATTCTTCGCGATGTTGAGCTCGGTATGACGGTTAAAGGCAAAAATTACCTCAATAATATGCCTGTTAGCTTTGAAGTTTCTTCCACAGAGGTTTACCTTGCTATGCGCCCGCAGCTTGAGATGATAATCGCCGGAGTAAAAAGAGTTCTTGAAGAGGCAACTCCCGATCTGGCGGCTGATATTCTGGAGAACGGTATTTATCTGACGGGCGGCGGTGCAAAGCTGAGAAGCATTGATAAAATGTTTACCGATAAACTTAACATTAAAGTCAGAACTTCGGTTGAACCGGTAAATTGCGTTGCAATGGGAATAGGAGAGGCGTTGTCCGATATAGATGTTCTTTCGGGTAACGGGTACGTTTTCAAAAGTCGTTACGACATTGCGGGACTTGATTCCGATGACGATAAATAGAAAATTATGAAGGCGGATATCATTTATATATCCGTCTTTGATATTTCAAAATGATGGCACACCGGGATAAGTTGATAAAAGGGATAAAAAAGATAAAAAAAGATGTTGACAAGAGGGAGAGGGGTGTGGTATATTATCAAGGCACTCACGAGGGAGTGCAGCGCACCTTGAAAATTAAACAACGACGAAATAAG